>CAYRQP010000001.1:0-114859 GCA_964426545.1 uncultured bacterium
CGATGTATTTGTAGCCATCTATGCCGAGAACGTAATGAACACCGGTTCATACTACCGTCATGAAGGTATTGACCCAAGTTGGGGTACCGGCAGTAAATACACTCTTAAGATAACAGACTCATCCGAAAATTACGGGTGGAGTGAGAGATTTACCATCTCCAACGCTGACATCATCAGAGTCACCGAACCCACCGCCGAGACTGTGTGGGTACACAACACTACAGAGAATACAGTCGAATGGGAAACAGAAGGTCTCTTGAGTTCAACGGTAGATATCGAACTCTACAGGAGCGGAGAGATTGTTGAAATTCTGGCACGCACAGTTGATAATACAGGTGTCTGGGTCTACACTGATCCTATCCCCGACACTCTGATGGCCGGAGAAAACTATTCGATTCGTATTGTTGATAACTTCGACGACTGGGGATGGAGTGAAAACTTCACAATTTCAGGTGCAGGTGGTGAAATCTATACGATTACCGAACCTTCCGGAGGTACCGAATGGCTTCATTATCAGACTGGAACCTTTGTGCGCTGGGAGACCATAGACGGCAGTATTGCCGATGACGTAACAATTGATCTCTACAGTAACGATGTTTTCGTGGCATCCTATGCAGAACAGGTACCTAACTCAGGCTTCTTTACAAGAGTTGAAGGTATTGATGCGACATGGAGTACCGGTAGTAAATACACGCTGAAAGTCTACGATACATCAGGCAACTATGGCTGGAGTGAGAGATTCACAATCAGTAATGCCGATGTCATAAATGTAACCGAACCCGATGTCTCAACTGAATGGATGCATAACTCAGTAGATAATCGCATTGAATGGGATGTTGCAGGCATGCAGGGAACCTCTGTGGAGATTGCCTTGTACAAGAACTCCGTGTTTATCGAAGCTCTCATATCTGATACTGGAAATACAGGTTCCTGGATCTACACTGATCCTGTTCCTGAAAGCTGGACAGCGGATTCTGATTATCAGATCATGCTCAGAGACAACTTCGGTGACTGGGGATATAGTGCAGACTTCTCCATCATCGAACAGACAGCACCGGAACAGTATACCGTTACAGAACCGAGTCCTTCAACAGTCTGGACACACTATGACACAAACCTAACCATCAACTGGCAGAACATCATATTGTCTGCTGATGATGGCGTTGACAGTGGTGAAACCATAAGCATCTTCCTCTACGAACAGGAACTTCTGATAGATACACTTGTCACCTGGACTACGAATGACGGATACTGGAATTACAGCGGTCCTGTTCCTGTCGATTGGGCACCAGGGGCAGAATACAAGATATACGTTGAGGATGATGCCGGAGGCTATGGATGGAGTGAGTTCTTCGAAATAACCAATTCCGGCGGTCAAGAAATAATCACAGTTACCGATCCAACCTCCACGACTGAATGGGAACACTATCAGGACACCACAGAAGTTACATGGGAGTATCCTGCAGTCCTTTCAGGTGACAGCATCAAAATCGAAGTCTGGAGAGATAATCACAGTTCCTTTGTTGGGGATTTCACTGAGGATTTCGTCGCCAACACAGGATCCTTCACCAAATACACTCCCCTTCCGCCGGGCTGGGGAAGTTATGACGATTATCAGATAAAAGTCTATGACGAGTTCGGTAACTACGGCTGGAGTGAAGAGTTCGATATCATCACTGTGGATGTTATTACCGTGACAGAACCGACTGCATCAACTGAGTGGATGCACTACACGACTGACAACCCGGTAAACTGGGACACCACCGGTTTGCAAAGCTCGACTATTGATATTGTACTCTATCAGGACGGATTATACTTCGAAGTACTGGTAACTGACGCTACTAATAATGGTGAGTGGATCTATCCCAATGCAATCAATGAGGATTGGGATATCGATTTGGATTATCAAATCAAAATAATCGACAACTACTCCGACTGGGGCTGGAGTGAGGAGTTCACAGTTACCGAATCTTCAGGACAGGAAATAATCCTCGTTACTGAACCTGATTCTACAACTGTCTGGACGCACTTCGAAACCGGTCTTCCAATCAGTTGGAGTTATCCGGAAATGATGGATACTCCCCTGACAGACAGTGTGGGCATATCGCTGTATGATGGAGATGACCTGGTCGAAGTTCTTATCGAGTCGACCTACAATGACGGATCCTGGACATATACCGGACCTGTTCCTATGAACTGGGTACCTGGAACTGAGTATAGAATCCGCATTGAAGACAACAGCACCAACTACGGCCATAGCGAGTACTTCGAAGTTGCATCTGCAACAAGTGAAATAATCACAGTGACCGAGCCTGATGCCGAGACTATCTGGTATCACCTCGATACAAATACTGTTGTCGAGTGGGAATATCCCGCACTGATACTCACATCCGGCTCGCTTTCCGGTGACAGCGTCTATATGGAAATTTGGCAGGATGGCTCAATGCTCGATGACTTCTGCTCCTGGGTACCGAATACAGGTATCTATACACGGGCAGATTCTGTTCCTGAAGAATGGGGTATTGGCTCTGACTTCCAGATCAAGATTATTGACGACCTCGACAACTGGGGATTCAGCGAAGAGTTCACAATAGAGCAAACGGGTATTGAAGTTGAAGAAGGCTTGGAAAGCTATAAACTTCTACCTATTGCACCAAATCCGGCAAGTGCTGTATTTGCCATTAGGTTCAGTATTCCGGAGACATCACATGTGACAATAGATGTGTTCGACCTTTCCGGAAGGCTGGTAGCTTCAGTTGTGAATCAGGAAATGGCATTAGGAACATATACTTCACATGTGTCAGGCTTTCCTGTCGGTGTCTACATCTGCAGAATGCAGTCAGGCGAGTTCACGGCAAGTGAGCGGGTGGTGGTAATAAGGTAAATACCAGTACCGTACGTCACCTATTCAACTTTAGTCGCTAAACACCACTACCACCGGCTAAAGTGGGAAAAGTGACATACGATACCTTTGCTAAAGAAATGGCCGTGCGATTTTCGGGACACGCACAGAGCTGCATGTCCCTGAGTATGACGATGTAAAGTACGACACTTTTGCATAATATCGGAAAAGGAAAAGTGCCAGGCACTTCTAACGTATTGCCTTATTTATTCAGTGAGCCTGAGCATGATCTCGAACAGTCCGACCAGTGACACCGGTTTGCTTATGTAATCGTCTGCGCCTGCTTCAAGGCACTTATCCCTATCACCAAGCATTGCCAGAGCAGTGACGGCAAGTATCGAAATATCCTTAATTGAAGGGTCTTTCCTGATTATCTTGATAGCTTCTATCCCATCGAGTTCGGGAAGCTGTATATCCATGATTACGGCGTCATATTTCTTTGCTTTCAGCATCGCTATACCTGTTGTTGCTTCTTCAGCCGTATCGATAAGAAATCCCTTCGATACAAGAAAGTCCCTCATGACTTCCATATTCATTTCATTGTCTTCTACAATGAGTATCGATTTCTTGTTACTTTTCTTTTTCCACCGAAATATGGACATACATTGCCTCTCACCCGATTCAAATTCATAGAATATCTTAAAATAACAAATGAAAAGAATAATGCAAACTTGATTATTTACGATTAAATTGTCAAATCCTGAAATCTGAAGTAAAATTATCCCTGTAGTTCTTTGGGAGATACTCTCCGGTCGCCTTAAGTTGATGATAATCACCGATGTAATCACCGATGTGGATTCTTTCGAGCATTGTGAATAGCCGATCGACATCTTCTTTGTTGCTGTAGCAACCGAAACTCATTCTAACGAGTCCGGGCATGTTCGATTTATCATTCTGAAGGAACTGGTCCCGCCATGCCATGATCTCCTCATCCGGAAGATCGAGAAGACTCACCACATAAGGGTGAGCACAGAAACACCCGTTGCGTACTCCAACCCCCCCCTCGAAACCTGCAATACTGGCAACGAGGGAGTGGTCGACATTAGCAATATTAAAGGGGATGACACCAACTTTCTCACCGGCTTTTGCAGGATCTGTCTCTCCATAGACTTTTACATAGGGCAATGATACAAAGCGCGTTAAGGCATATTCTGTGAGTTTCCTCTCATGTTCCGCTATTGTATCCATGCCTTTTTCCAAAAGCGTTTTGCAGGCAACTGCTATGGCGACAGCTCCCATCACATTAGGACTTCCCGCCTCATCGCGGTCGGGTGTTCCCGCCCAGTGCACATCATCGAGGGTGACAATACTCACTGTGCCGCCGCCCGGGTACTCCGGGGCACCCTGCAGAAATATGCTCTTAGGACCTATCAAAGCCCCTGTGCCATAAGGTGCATATATCTTATGACCTGCAATCGCCACAAAATCCAGATGTTCAGGGTCATCATCAGGTTTCATGTCTATTTCTCTGTGGGGAGCTAGTTGAGCTGCATCTACCATGAAGAGAGCACCTGCTTCGTGTGCCATACGTGCGTACTTGTGAATCGGAAGTATGTAGCCAGTTACATTCGAAGCGCCTGTAACTGTCACCAGCTTGACTCTCCCCCGGTATTCCTTCAGGAGGGTCTCGTAGTGTTCTTCGTCGAATCTTCCATCCTTTGTTGTGCGGACAAATACAGTGTTAAAATGATAACGCCAGGGAAGGTCATTCGAGTGATGTTCCATTCGGGTTGAAATCACTATTGCATCATCGCCGGTGGGAAGCCTGTTGGCAACTTTGTTGATTGCTTCGGTAGCGTTCTTGCCAAATATGACAGTATTTGTGTCAAGGTCTGCACCGACAAAATCTCCGATTATCCTGTGTGCTGTATCATAGGCCTCAGTACATAGACGCGACTTGTAACCCGTCCCCCGGTGAACACTGGCGTAGAACTGCGCCAGTTCCGTGACTGCATCGACGACTTCCTTCAACGGCGGAGTACTCGCTGCATTGTCGAGATTCACATAACGAATGTACGAGCCGTCTAACAGAGGTACTTCTTTATCGAGTCCGTATATACATTCGCGCATATATCCTCACTTCAACACTCAATTCTGATAGACTATGTTCGCTTGTTATTCTGACACATCGATCCTGTAAATTTCATCTGAATCCGCATTACTTACCCATATATAACCCTCATCGTCTATTGCTACACCCGTTGCCGATGAGACTATAAACGGGTCTACATATCGCTCAAATACACCATCGGAACTGTAGCATCGAAGAGGAGCGTTCTCATTGTCCGATGCAACCCAGATATCTCCGTTGTCCGCTCTTGCAATATCACGTGTGGAGGAGCCTGAACCGAATTGAGTGGATGAGTTTCTTCCGTTGATATACGGAAGAGAGTATCTGTAAACTCTATTCTGAGACCGTGATGAAACATATAGATAACTCCCGACAGCCGAAAGTCCCGTCACCGACGAGACAGGATTGCCTCAACCTCCGCACATATCGACAGAACCGCAATAGCCGCCTGTCAGTGTGTACTTATATACATACCCGGTTGTGCTGCCGTTCCACAACCCAACCAGAACAAGTCCGTGCAAATCACTCACGGCAAGTCCTGTTGTCGAGACGCTTCCTGAATATGCCATCACAAAGGAATCGATCATGTCTCCCGTGTGCGGGGATAGTCTGTAAACACTGCTTGTGCTGTTATCGACTGCCCAGAGATAACCGTCACTCCAAGCAAGACCGGTTACTTCATTACCTGGTGCTTCTATCGTTCTATCAAGAGAACCAACGATTTCATCGGGGAGTTCTTCCGGTGAAGCGATGCAAGCTGCTGCTGCAATTACAATCAGAACATACGAACATAGTATAGACCTCATTAACATCCTCTGCCTTCCTTAATTTGTGTCAGACTATTATACTTTCTTGACTGGTTTTATCAAATATCTGTAATTGTTTCCCGCTATTTAGTATATTAGTAATATGTATTTGTTTAAGGTTTCTTAAATCCCGAAAGGATATCCAAATGTCAATTGAGCTCAAGCAGCGTTCAGACGTAATAGAAGAAGATAAGTGGGATATAGAAGATCTATACCCGTCCGCACTCGACTGGAAGACTGATTTTGAAAAGACAGCATCATTCAGCACGGTAATTGCCGAATTTACCGGAAAACTTGCCGATTCACCTGAATCCCTAAAGAATGCCGTGGAGGAGATTCTCTCACAGGATAGATTGCTTGCTAAACTGTATGTATATGCCAGCATGAACCAGGATATTGACCTGTCAAATTCCGAAGCAGCCACTATGTTCGCCAGAATCGCTTCTCGATCAACAGAAATTGTAGCAGCACACTCTTTCTTCGCCCCTGAACTGCTTGCCATTCCGGAAGACATAGTGCAGAACTGGCTTCAGACTGACATCCTCTCCCCCTACAAACGCTGGCTCGAAGACTATCTCCGCTACAAACCGCACACTCTAACTCCTGAGGAAGAGCGGCTTCTTGCAATGTCAGGTGAGATTGTACGGGGATACAGTACTACATTTGGAAAGCTCACCAATGTCGATATGCCTGCACGGCTTCCGGAGATAACTGATAACGATGGACAAACAGTTCAACTTACACGAGGGAATTTTGCTGTCTTTCTTCAGGATAATAACCGTACAGTCAGAAAAGATGCCTTCAACGGTTACTACGGTGAGGTTTCGGGAAATGTCAACACATTGGCATCTCTTCTCGAGGGCCAGGTCAGGACGAATATTTTCTATTCTAAGGCAAAGAACTATCCTTCTGCTATCGAATCATCGCTCTTTCACGACGAAGTTAGTGTGGATGTCTATGATTCGCTTATTGAGTCGGTTCATAAGAATCTGCCAGTTCTTCACGACTATTATGCAATAAGAAAGAACCTTCTTTCTCTCGATGATATGCATCTCTATGATGCTTATGTCCCTGCAATACCGGAATCACAGGCTGAATACTCATGGGATGAAGCTGTCGGACTTACTCTCGAAGCTGTTCAGCCGCTTGGTGATGAGTATGTCGCAATCCTCAGACAGGGAATCGAAGACCGCTGGGTCGACAAGTATGAGAGTATAGGAAAGCGCGGTGGTGCATATTCAAGCGGTTGCTATGACAGTTACCCCTATATCCTGCACAACTTCAACGGAACCCTTCGGAGTGTATTCACGCTGGCTCACGAAGCCGGGCATTCCATGCATAGCTACCTCTCCAAACAGTCTCAGTCATATCATATGGCAGATTACCGGATTCTTGTGGCTGAAGTAGCTTCCATCACCAATGAGATGCTGCTAATCGACCTGCTCCTCAAAAGACTCGATGATCCGGCTGAAAAGGCATTTCTCCTCGACAACCTTGCAGGCAACTTCCGCTCCACCCTCATCAGACAGACGATGTTTGCTGAATTCGAGAAGCTTATCCATAATGAAGTCGAAGAGAGTGGTTCACTTACTCCCGACTTTCTGAATGACCGGTATTATTCACTTGTAACAAAGTACCATGGAGATAATTTCAACTACGATACTGATGATGAAGCCATTAAATTCGAATGGTCGCGAATACCGCATTTCTACTACAATTTCTATGTTTACAAGTACGCAACAGGAATGGCATCTGCTGTTGACATAGCTACGCGAATCCTTGCGGGAGAAACAAATGCCGTCGAGAACTATCTGAATTTTCTCAAGGCCGGTTCCACCGCACCGCCGCTCGAAGTACTTAAAGGAGCCGGAGTAGATCTGACAACTCCCGCTCCCGTCGACAACGCCCTGAAGAAAATGAGTGAAACAGTAAACCAGCTGCTGCACTAATTTGTGCTTGTCCCATTTGGGGACATTCCTCCGAAGAAAGAGTTCCTGCTTTCGAGGAGGTGTGTCCCAAATAAGCACCTGCCATTTATTCAAGTAACGGCTCTAACAGGACACGAAGAAATCATGTCCCTACAGTACAGAACACGGGACACGAAGAAATCATGTCCCTACAGAAAGAGGAGGGTTCTACACGCATCCTCAACCTTTGCCGTATCAACCCAGGTGTCGAAACACTCTCCGTGATGCCATTCATTCAGGATTCCGACTGTGGTTATCGGTTGTACATCGAGGATACCGGAACTTAGGTCTATCGGGCATGCGACAGCTATTATCAGTTTGGGTTCCCTACGTTCAATGCATGACCTGGCGGAAGTTCCCCCTGAAGCGATTGCCAGTTCTACACCATAGCGTTCTGCGATATCTACAAGATCACCCATCGGGCAGCGGCCGCATTTTTCACATGCATATGGATTGAATGTTAGGCGTATCTCACACCTGTGGTCCTGAAGACAGTGCGGAAGAAGTATGAGTGTTTCGGATGGCTTAAACTTCCTGATGTCACCATTGATGATGTAGTCGTTATTCATGGTGATGATCATCTTTTCGGGAGCGAATTCGGGCAGTTTCAATACTCCCTGAAGGAGTTTGAGCATCCTGAATGAACTTCCTGCAAGATATACCCGCAGGCAGGATAAACTCTTTGACAGCAGACCCAGAATCTGAATAAGGATAACCAGAGATAGCCCTGCAGATGCCGAGATGACATAAGTTACATCCATTACGATGAGAAGCAATAGGATGAATCCAGAGAACGGAATAGTGAGATAAAATAGTCCAAGATAGAAAAGACGGTTCGCTCTTTTCTCCCGTTTAGCCAAAATGTTCGCCCTCTTCGATTCTGCTCCCCCTGTCGAAGGACTGTATATCCATGATTCTGCCAGCTGCCGGCTGAACCTGCTTGATTGAAAGCGAGCCGCTGCCGCAACCAATCAATATCCGTCCAGATTCGATATGTGCTGTACCAGGTGGGACCTCCTTCGCATTGGGTACTGTTTCCACGATCTTCAGGATTTTCCCCCTGAAGACAGTCCCGGCTCCCGGATTGGGCTGAAGTGCCCTCACTAGATTATGAATATCCCTGGAAGACCTGTTCCAGTTGATTATCAATTCATCCTTTTTTATCTTATCTGCGTAGCAAGGGTCACCGGTCTGTTCTTGCGGGATAAGTTCCCTGCCGGCATACGCAGTGATTACATTGTTGATTTCATCTGCTGCTATTCCTGCAAGTTTCTGTTCAAGTACACCTTTCGTATCAGTAGGTGCTATCTCTGCTTTAAAGCGCTTGAGAATGGGACCGGTATCCCACCCTTTGTCAGTTATCATGAAAGTAACTCCGGTTTCAGTATCTCCCTGCATGATTGCACGGGTTATCGGTTCTGCTCCCCTGAATCGTGGAAGCATCGAAGGATGTACATTCACAACGCCATAGGGTGCTGATTTGAGCAGTGTCCCGGGAAGGTATGCTCCATAGGCGGCCGAAACATACATATCGGGTTCGAGAGACTTCATAACATCATTCACGAATTCTGCATTCGGCTTTTCCGGCTGATGAAGCGGTATACCCAGTTCCATCGAACGGACAGCAACCGGCGTTTCAGTCAACTTTCTGCCCCTGCCCGCCTTTCTTGCCGGGCGAGTTACTACACATAGCAGTTCACACTCTCCTGCATGGAGTGCATCTAACACAGGAAGTGCAAATTCTGCAGTACCCATGAAAACAACACGCAGGGAGGAATGCATCAGAGAACACTTCCATTCTTGCGAGATTCACTTTCTATGTCAGATATCTTCTTGCGGAGCAAGTGTTTCTTCAATGTACTGAGATGATCGATGAACAATACCCCTTCAAGGTGATCGTACTCGTGCTGGATGGCTCGGGAAATTAATCCGCCTGCATCTATCTCAAACTGCTTTCCATCTTTTCCGAAAGCTCTGATCAATACTGATTCAGGCCTTTTGAAACTCTCATAGATATCAGGAATACTAAGACATCCCTCTTCATACTTATGCATATCACCATAGGTTTCGACCACGGGGTTGATGAATATGTGATTCCCCTTCAACGCAGGTTCAGTTACATTGAGTATGAAAATCCTGACATTCTCCCCTGCCTGCGGGGCGGCAAGACCGAGACCGTCATGCCGGTCCAGAATTGCTTCCATATCCCTGAGTAAATCCCCGACAAAGTCCATCTCGGTCAATATATCGATTTCCCGTGATGTATTCCTTAGAACATCAGAGCCGAGTATCTGCAGTCTTCGAGCCATAGTGATTCCTATTTACAGGTTGTGCAGGAATCTCCGGGAACACCTTCAACGGTAAGAGACGTCTTATCTACATCGATTTTGACACCGTCTGCGACTCGGACAGTCGCCACATCACCCTTGATATTTGTAATAACACCGTGAATTCCGCCTGCGGTTACAACTTTATCAGATATCTTCATTGCTTCGCGCATAACCTTCATTCTTTTTGCCTGTTTCTGCTGCGGTCTTATCATCAGGAAATAGAATATTGCAATAATGGCTATCATTGGAAGGAAACTCATAATCCCGCCGCCACCAAGACATGTTGCCGGTGTAGTTCCTTCATCTACCTGACCATCTGAAGTGGATGTGGTTGTCGTTGTGGTCGTCACCTCCTGCACAGGAGTGGACCCGGCCGGCGTGTTGATATTTTCAGGTGGGGTCCTCTGTCCTGCATCGGGAACCGGCGCGATTGTCTCCTGAGTACCCGTAATTTCTGACGGGGGCGGGTTAAGTTCCGGGTCGGTTTGTGCGACTGCAAATGCAGTAAGCACTGCCACAAGAATGAGTAGTTTTTTCACTCAACTCTCCTTTTCATTTACTTTGCCTAATTTTAGGCATGCCTGTCCGCATACCTATCCAACTTCCAATAGAACCTACGACAGCACCTAAAACTAATACTCCGAATATCCACTTAAGGGGAAGGAATATATGTGAAATACTCGGGGTAAGAAGAAGAGACACCAAATATGTGATAAGAAGACTGCCGCCGGCACCCACAAAACCTATGATAAGTCCTTCCATGAGAAAGGGCGTTCTGATGAACCAGAGCGGTGCACCGACAATACTCATTATCTTCACGGTGCGCCTTCTGCTCATGATTGCAAGCCTAACCGTGTTCGAAACAACAAGCGATATACTCAGCAACAGGACCAGTCCTGCAATGAGAACAAGTTTACCGAGTATGTCTGCAGCTTCTGATAGTCCGGGAAGATAATCCTCCCCGTAAATTACATCGGATACGCCGCTCAAACCACCCATCGTCCGGGCAAGACCCGCCACTCTTTCAGATGTTCTGTACTGTTTATAGAGAGAGACCTGCAGGGATGCTGGAAGCTGAAACTCCGCCCCGAGGAGATTGAGCATCGATGCCTGATCGGGAAGGTCTGTCCGGAACACTGCCTCTGCTTCCAGTTTCGAGACATAATAGACTGAACGAACTCCTTCCATGCCTGAGATTAGGTCAGCCAAAGCACGTGCTTCCGATTCATCCACCTGATCTTCAATGAACACTTCGATTCCAACACTCTCCTGTTCTTCCTGCAGTACAATATCGAGATTCCATGCGACTACAAGGAAGATCACAAAGACCATGAAGGAGAGACTCACCATCAGAAGCATTATCAGGAAAGCGGATAATTTGCTTCTGACATTGATGAGTGTTTCGTGAAATACAGATTTTATCAGATGAATCATCTTTTTCTGTACCCCTGCCAGATTCCTGGGTTGATCAGTCTTCCTTTATCGAGATACAAGTACCGTGCCACTCCGGACGGGACGGAGCGCTGATCATGCGTTGCGAGTATGACTGCGGTTCCTGCTCTGTTTATCTGCAGGAGAAGATCAATGACCTTTGCTGATACTTCCGGGTCGAGGTTTCCCGTGGGTTCATCGGCAAGAAGGAGTTTCGGATATGCAACCATTGCTCTGGCTATAGCTACACGTTGCTGCTCCCCACCTGAAAGTTCGAGCGGATATGACTGCCTGCGATGACTTAGTTCCATCTCTGCGAGAATAGCAAAGACTCTCCTTCTCACAACCCTGGGCGCAGTTCCGCATGCCTGAAGCGGAAGTGCTACATTTTCAAATACAGTTCTGGTTTCAAGGAGTTTGAAATCCTGAAATACGACACCGAGTTTTCGGCGCAGAAGCGGAAGGTCTCTTGTCCTTGTCCTGTCTGACCTGAAACCTGCAACTTCGACAACACCTTCCGACGGCTGGTCATCCATGTATATCAAACGCAGAAGTGTTGATTTGCCTGCACCGCTGGGTCCCGAGACAATAACAAACTCCCCCGCAGCCACTTCGAGATCAACTGTATCCAGAGCCGGCCATTCATCGTATTTCTTGCTTACTCCGGAGAATTTGACAAGCATTATTCGCACCGCGATATTGATCTGATGTACATTTCTCTCTCTTTGCGTGATACCTGCCCGGACTCCGGAACCGCCAGAACTTCATAACACGATTCAGTACCGGACGGAAGTATTATACGGATACTGTCCGTAGGTATAACCGTCGAAGACGGACGTACTTTCTGTCCGTTCATGAATACTGAACCGCCCCTGCAGGCTTTTCCCGCTATCGACCTAGTTTTAAATACCCCTGTAAGTCTAAGGAAGATATCAATCCTCAATTTCATCATCCATTTCTAAATTATAGAATACCGGTATCTCAGTCCTGAGGGAATCAAGCAGTGCCCCGATCTCCACCTCATACATGACCTGTTGAACAAGTCCATCCAGTTCATCGGTGGAATATTCATTCCAATTTACAGTACCCGCATCTTCATAGAGTTTTACAATAACAACTGCACCTGTCTCCGGCATCATGACCGGTGATGATATCTCCCCGGGCTTCATGGCGGAAACCAGTTCGCGTATTGAATCCAGCCACATCAGAAGCGGAACGGTTCCCATATCCCCGCCGTCGGAAGCAGTCGAAGGGTCTGCACTGTACTTAAGTGCAGCATCTTCGAATGTCAGTCCGTCTCTCACCTGCATCTGAAGACTGTCAGAAATCAATTCTGCTCTTTCCATTGCAGAGGAGATGTCATCTTCGTCAACCTCCAATCGAATCAGTACATGAGCAGCTTCGACAGTCCCGATGCCGTCATCGGCAGTCAGCTGAATAAGGTGTACTCCATAGGGTGTGAATACAGGGTCACTGACATCACCGACTTCCAGTGAAAATACAGCTGTCTCGAATGTCGGTGTCATGTCACCGCGACTGAAGGAACCTAAATCCCCGCCGTCTGAAGCAGTCATGTCTTCTGAATATTCCATTGCAAGTTCTGCAAATGATTCACCGCTGCTAATCCGTTCTTTGAGACTTAGTAAAAACGCATAAGCTTCATCGGCATCGCTTCCTGTCGGCAGGACGGGAATGTATATCCAGCCGATGTGCCGAGGCATGACATATTCCTCCACAATATCTGCATTCAAGTTAAGATATGCACCAGGGTCTACCGGAGCGTTCATCATTGCAATCCGCATTTTACCAGCAATGTACTCTTCTGCAGCCTGCCTATCGCCCAGAATTGAAGCCAGATAATTTCTGTATTCGTGTATTGTCATTCCGATAGACGCAAGATATTCAATAATGTAGTCCGGTCCGGATAATTCAGATCTGACCAGATTCAATTCTGCAGTCGGTATTTCTTCCATGGTGAAACCTATGTCATTCAGATATGCTTCGAGATATTCCTCTGTAGCAAACATTTGCTGCATCGCACCGATTCTCTCATCGACCATTGACTGAAGTTCCGTAGCAGACGGGTATAAACCGAGATTGCGTGCTGCTATGGCAAGTAGTTTTTCACTGATCAATTGCTCAAGTGCTTCGAGATAATAACTGTCGGAAGCAGCGTCAGAAAGAAGTACGGAATCATATCCCGCTTCCAGAAGAACATCTGTTACTTCGGAATGAAGTATCTGCTCATCACCGACAACGGAAACTACCATTTCTACAGGAATGAACTCCAGGAGAAGTAGAGCCAGAAATATCACAATCATGAACCGTCCTCCAAAATCATAGTAGAATCAAGATATACGGGATACTCTTCCAGGGCATAATCAAGAAGGCTGTCCCGTGCTGTCTGCAATCTGCTCTCATACAGAAGGGGAGCGATCGCATAGATAGCTCTCATGGTATCTTCAATCATGCGTTCATCCGAAGTCTTGAATATACTTGCATCATCTTCCGAAAAATACACACTGCTCAGTCCATCGAGATATCCAACCTCTTCGGGAAAGCCGGCCAGTACCAACTCGCCGCCGGTCAGATAACCCAGGTCTCCCCCTATCCCTGCTTTCTGCCCAAGTGAAATCCGCTCTGCCGTAAGTCTAAAACTCTCTCCCCATGCAAGCCTGGTGTGGATCGAATCAGCCGTAGAACTGTCGGCAAGAAGAATGCGGTGATAATGTCTTTCAACAAGGAAAAGCAGGCTGTCTGTCTGCATGTACTCGAAAACATCCTCGCTGTCGGGAAATGCAGTTTCAGCATAGACTGCTTCAAGGAGAGCATCCCTGAGATAAAGCTGCTCTGCTCTTCTGCGAACGAGGGAGATGAATATCCTGTTTTCAAGGTTCATTTCCCGTGCAAGTGCAGCAAGAAGTTCATCTTCAATCCAGCCCCTGACTTCATCAGTGCTCAAACCTGCAAGAACAACCTCATCTTTATAGAGGACGCTATCTCCTACTGATGCACATATCTCGCGGTCGGGTGATGTTCCAACATCGAGAGCGGATACTTTGAATAGCGTATTCTCATCTGATACACTGCGATATACCGTAATTGCGACCACAGATACTACACATATCGAAAGCAGATACATTCCAGCAATTAGAACCTTGCTTTTCAATTTAGAGATGCTCCATCAGCCTGTCGGGATATATCTGGATGTTGAATTCGGATCTTAGTTCGTCAATCACTTCAATGAGTGCTTCTTCCTGTGCGACCCTGAGCAATTCCTGTCCCACAATAATAATTATATCTTCCGTTGAAGGAGCCGGTGACAGTGCTTCGACAGCTTCGACTTTTGCTATGTAATAGCCGCCGTCAATCTCAAAGACCTCACTGACTCCTCCGGCATTCAGCCGGAAAGCAATTTCATCGAACTGCATTGAACCTACCTGACCGCGTGTAATCCATCCGATTTCAGCCCCGTATGACGCTGCTAACCCGGCGAAATCTTCTCCTGAATTGATCTGTGCCAGCAGAGAATTAGCAAGAATCTCATCAGGAACGACAATGAGACTTACATTTATCTCTTTAGAGTATGTATCTTCCCATGTACCGGCATAGTTCAGGATCTCCAACTGAGACGGCTGCTGAATACTCTCGGTTACCGAAATGAGATATGCTTCGAGAAGTATCTTTCGTCGAGCTTCTTCCAAAGCAATTGCCACATCAGGGTCAGATTCCAGTCCTGCACTTTCGGCTGACTGTATAAGTAACTCTTCACTTACCCATGAATCCAGAATTGCTTCTGCATCTGCTTCGGTGTAAATACCCAGATAAGAAAGATATTCTTCGCCACCTATCATCGTAATCAGTTCCTCATAAGTGAAGGTTTCCCCACCGACTGACGCAAGCACTTCTGCACCTGCAGTTAAGGGTAGAACAAGCACAGCAAGTGTTAAGATAATATGTTTCATGAATTCCCTTTCATGTTTGTGTTTCAATTAGTAAGTGGACTGCCATGGGTCAACATTATTCACCACGGCACTATCGATTTCTACTTCATAACCGGTCCAAAGTTCCTCGAGATATGAGTTTAACAAACGGCTCATTTCAGACATTCTGCAGTCATCATACAGAATTGAATAGATGTCCGAGGGGTCAGAACTCTCTGATGGTACTATTTCAACCACTTCGAAGAAAGACGCCATGTCTGTCTGCGGAATGTCAATCGGTCCTTCGAATACATTGAGTTCCGCACTGAAAACAGCATCTCCAATCGGTCCGAAATCAGCTTTTGAAATAGTTAGTGTTGGTATCAACTCTCCCAGAGAATCTATCGATGAATAATATTCAGGCAGTGAAGTGAATGAGTTGTATTCTGCATCTTCATCGATATCTCCCAGTGGGATATAGACTAATTTTGCGGATCTCAATTCCGGAAGAACATATAATTCAGCATTGTTTTCATAGTAAGCCATCACTTCGATGCTGTCCAGTGAAAGTGATGGGATTATTACCTTCTCCCTGAGAACGAAGTCAGTGATTGTCAGGTTGCGGTCCGAGTCCGTGAGAACAAAGCCGTTCTGTTCACCCATTTCGGTTTCCCAGAATATCATTCCAATACTATTCACATAACGCCACACGTCCATTTCAGCACCGAGGAGTGGAGCGGGAAAAGCCATGAAAGCGTATTCCGCGGGAATCCCGGTAAAGAAGTACTCGTCACTGAGTAAGTCAATCAGTATTGTGATATCCGATGCCGTTACTTCTCCCCCCTCATATACTGCAAGCTGCATATCAGGATTGAAACTTATATCGTCAAATATGAGATATCGCCCGTGTTCAACTCGTAGCATCGATGCAAATTCCCTGATTCCGTTTGAGTTGATCATCATGCCCGATTCATCTGCAAGAACCTTCGCAAACATGAAAGGGGCAACATCGTCAAGAGTGAACGGAATTGCGTCTCCTTTAAGCGGGTCTATCTCAAGTTGAGCAACCGCCCACGCTCCAAACGCAGGGAACATCACTGCTCCCGAGTCCGGATAAGGTGTTACATATCCTGCAAATACAGGGTCGCTTGTCATGAAAGTAAACAGGTCACTTTGGATATCGATATAGCTGCTCCCGTTCATTGACCACGATGCAAGAGCCATTCTGGTGGTAGGTTCTGAAGGTACATCTGCAATCCAGTCATCAAGGACCTGAACAGCTGTAAGGCTGTCCTCCACAAGAACTGCAGAGAGAACAAAATGTGTCCGGAGAAGACTGTCAACCAAAAGGGAATCGATATCTTCGGGCATAAACACATCAGCCCTCGATTCAAGCCAGCTTTGTGAGAAATATCCGAGTTCGGTTATCTCCAGCCAGTCCTGCAGGACGGCAGTATTCATCCCCTCAGCTTCCCTCAGGAAGATTCTTTCATAGATGAGTCTCTTGACCAGATTGAGTTTGCCGAACGGTTCAAGAACTTCAACCTGTCCTGATGGTGACAGTTGATTGAATTCGGCTCTGAAATCATCCTCTGTTACTGTCATGTCTCCCGCTGTCGCGAGGATTTCCGAACCACTGCTGCCGCAGGATATTGCATTCACCATAGCGATTGTAGTTAGAATGCAAAGTCCATATTTCATCTTCACTGTTCTTACTATTCTATTGCTGTTCACAGCGTACCTTTCTCTTTATCGTATATTGAAAGAATTAAAACAAGTTAAAGGGGATTTCCTCTGAATATAAGTAACTTTGAAATATAATTAATTATTTTCCTTAGAAAAACTTAGCACTTCTTTCGTCTTCCTGACACCTTCTTCTGCAGTCAACCCTGACACAGGGACAGTCAATACTATTCTGCCTGTGCTTTCTATTTTCAGATCAATCGATTTGTCGACTTTGCCGGTTAATACCGTTCCAGCCGGGAATACGATTCGTGCCGTCTTTCTAGTAAGGACAACTTCCTCTGCAAGACTGTTCAGAACACTCAGATGCAGGCTCGCTCTTCTTGCGCAATTCAACACCGGTTCCTCCGGTTCTCCAAACCTGTCACGCATCTGTTTCAAGAGGTCAGTTATTCTCTCTTCCCCTTCAGCTCTCCATATCTGTCGGTAAATCCTTATCCGTTCGATGATGTCCGGTATGTAATCGATTGGAATGTATGCATCACCATCCAGTTCGACACGCACCTGCCGTATCTCATCCTTCTCCCTGACACCAGTCAGCTGTTTGACTTCATGTTCTATCAATTCAGCAAACAGGTTATAACCTATCGAGATCATCTGACCGTGCTGCGACACTCCGAGAAGTTCACCCGCTCCACGAATTTCGAGGTCACGCATTGCTATGTGCCAGCCGGAACCAAGTTCAGTGAACTTTCGTATTGCATTGAGTCTCCCGCGGGCATCCGGTTTGAGATTCTTCAGCGGAAGTTCTGTCAGAAGATAGCAGTATGCCTGATGATGACTTCTGCCTACCCTTCCACGAAGCTGATAGAGGTCTGCAAGGCCGAACATATCTGCTCTCTCTATGAATATCGTGTTCACTCCGGGCAGGTCGAGTCCCGATTCTATAATGGAAGTGGAGAGCAGTATATCATATTTGCACTCGATGAATGAGTGCATTATTTCCTCGAGTTCACGTGGATTCATCTGGGCGTGGGCGATGACTATTTTCGCTTCGGGAACTGCTTCGGCCAATCTTCTGTACGCCTTGTCGATTGACCGAATGCGATTATGCACATAGAATACCTGGCCATCGCGCTCCAACTCCCTCGAAACAGCTTTTCTCACGACATCCCTGTTGAATACTGAAACCTCAGTATGTACAGGATACCTGTCACGCGGTGGAGTTGCAATGATTGATATATCCCTGAATCCGGAAAGCGCCATATGCAGAGTCCTTGGAATCGGAGTAGCTGTCATCGAAAGTGTGTCAATAGACGTACGCATTTCTCTGAGATATTCTTTCTGCCGGACTCCGAATCTGTGTTCTTCGTCTATAACCAGCAAACCGGGCTTATGAAATCTGATATCTTTATGCAGTAATCTGTGCGTGCCGATAATGATGTCCACTTCTCCCACAGCAAGTTCTTCGATGATCTTCTTCTGCTCTTGTTTCGTCCTGAATCTGCTGAGCATTTCCACTTTAATTGGAAATTCTGCCAGACGGTCTGAAAATGTGTTGTAGTGCTGCTCTGCAAGGATTGTGGTAGGAACTACTATGACAGCTTGAAATCCCGCTTCGACTACTCTTACAGCTCCCCTGATTGCTACTTCGGTTTTTCCGTAACCAACATCACCGGCAACCAGTCTGTCCATCGGACGATCAAGTGCAAGGTCAGCAATTACACTGTTAATGGTCTTTTCCTGATCCTCAGTTTCCTCGAACGGAAAACTCTTTCTAAGGCTGTCGAATATGTGACCGGGCGAGGCATACGGGGGTCTTGTCGAAGATTTTCTCTCAGCATAAAGTACAGCAAGTCTTCCTGCAATCTGCCTTGCCTTCCCCTTGGCTCTGCTTACTCTCGACTGCCACCCTGTCCCCCCTATTTTATCGAGTTTCAAACTCTTGAATCCAGGTGCCAGATACTTTTGAATGGAGTCTATTTCATCCATAGGAATAAGGAGCCTGTCCGCATCTCTGTACTCGACAATAAGACAATCGATAAGCATTCCGGATGTTTCAACCCGTTCGATACCTTTGAATCTGCCTATCCCGTATAACTTGTGAACAATAAGATCTTCGGGTGCGAGGTCATCTATATCCTTGAGCCCCTCGCCACCCTTGAAACGACGTTTTCTGACCGGACGCCTTCTGTGCGAGAGTAGTTTTCGCTCCGGAAGAACAACAATACCCGACGAGGGTATGCTGAATCCGTCCTCAATCTGCAGTATTCCCATACCTACAGAACACCCGCCCTGCAGCAGTTCTGAGAAAGAGTTCATTTCCGCTTCAGAATCGCACAGAACAGCAATTCGCATTTCTTCTTTCTGCCATTCCTGAAACTGTCTGAACATTTCATCTTTATGCCCTGCAAATCCCCTGACAGGGATTGCATTATAGAAGATGTCCACTTCATTCTTCGGAAAGGGATCAAGTACTACTGTCTTATATGCAGTGTCCATCTGCTCTGTTATCTCTGTGAATGAATTGAACATTTCGTCAAACTCGAATGGTACCGCTGCACTGCTGTAATTACTCCTGTGAAATTCGATTGCATCCTGCAGATGGTTGTCGACTGAATCGGGGTCGGATATTACCACCAGGCTACCCCCGGGTATGTAGCCGAAAAGTGTAGCGAGGTTATCACTAAAGACAGGAAGATAATGTTCGATGCCCGGAAACCCGTTCGAAACACATAGTTTTTCATGCAGAATATGATCTTCGGGTACCCTGTCTATAGCACTATTCCAGTCATCCGGGGACAGAAACACTTCACGCGCAGGCAAAAGAACACACTCATCCAGGGTTTTAATGCTTCTCTGCGACCTTTGGTCGAAGATTCTCATCGAATGGATTTCATCCCCGTCGAACTCTATCCTCAGCGGATTACTCATACCAAGACAACCTATATCGATTATGCCGCCTCTTTTTGCCCATCTCCCCTGCTCATAGACCCCGCTTTCCCTATCATATCCTGCTGAAACCAGCCAGTTTTCAAGCACGTCCATCCCTAGTTCCCGACCTGTCTTCAATTCCATTGTCCTGAATGATTCCGGAATAGGCAATTTCTTCACAAGTGCTGCAGCGGGAACCACAATAACCGTACCGGGATTTGCCTTCTTCAAGGCATTCAGACATTCGATTCTGTCTGAAATCACGCTTTGATGAGCGGATTCCCCTTCCCACGGAAGCGTCTCGTAGGCGGGAAAGTAATAGACATCGCCAAGTATCGATGACAGGTCATTCCTTAAACTCTCAGCTGTCTTTGTTGAAGGTGAAACTATCAGTGTCAAACCGGTAATGCGGTGTGCGGCTGCACATGCAAAAGAAACAGCTGATCCGGTTAATCCGCCTACTTGAGTTCGTTTCTGTGAAACAATGGACTCAAGCAGTTCATCGAAAAGTTCATCCCAGAAGAACTCGTCCAGTGCCCATATATTGGTTGTATCATTCATAGCCGGTCAGTCAAGTATTCCCGAATCCGTATTGTTATTCCGCATCTGTTGAATCAGATGTTAATGAAACAGGAATTTCGGTGTCGGCCATAATGCTCCACATATCTATGAGAACCGGTGTCTGCAGAAGGAACATATCGAGGTCTTCGCCGGTAAGAGGGTCAGCGGGAGGTAGGATTTCAGTTGCCGGATTCACAAAAGAGCCATTCTTCAGCATTTCGAAATGAAGATGGGGACCGGTAGACTGCCCTGTACTGCCCACATATCCGATTACTTCGCCCTGCCGTACATAAGTTCCAACTGAGTATCCGGACGCAAATCCGTTCATGTGCCCATAACCAGTTGCATATCCGTTTGCGTGTCTAATTCTTATGTGATTGCCGTATCCCCCATTCCAGCCGCGCAAGGTGATAACTCCGTCACCTACTGCATATATCTCTGTACCAATCGGAGATGCGTAATCAATCCCTAGATGAGCTCGGGTGTAACCAGTGATCGGATGTTCACGTGCATTTGAATACTCTGAACTGACTCTGCCGTAGGGGACCGGCATCTTGATGAATAATGTCCGAAGAGAAGCACCGTCCCTGTGATAGTAGTCGAGAATAACAGGCAAATCCGTACCTTCGAGGGAATCAGGAGTATGGAAAAACGGAAGTGCTTCAGTCACCCATCCATTTGCGAACTTGTATCTAGCGGCAATGATTCTCTTGAACGACACTTCACCTGTATGAGGGAACTCCGTCTCCTCGAGCAGGAGCCAGAGCGAATCACCGGGTCTGACATCGTAATAAAAGTCGATATCGAACACAAACAGTTCGTTTGCAACCGCATTTGCTATCTCAGTGACAAAAGCAACCTTTCGGGATGAATCTCTTGCCGTCATAATCCCGCCTGACGGAGTGAGATCATCCGGAACCGCACCATCTGCAATTCCCTGCCAGACCGAGGACTCTATTGCCACAGTCGCAGCCCTAAGCCGAGTCCACTTTTCTACATCTACCCATGCCCATGATTCTGCAGTCCCTGACTTGTTGAAAAGTATGCTGTAATAACCTCTTGCCCTGATTGGTCTTGCTCTAACTTCAGCAAGTGTACCGCTGTGATATATAGCTTCCAGTGTGTCTCCGACATGAACGGATTTCCAGCAGAGCGAGTCGAGGAATACGGAACAGCACTGCTGATATCTCCTTCCGGATATACCGGTCCCAAACAGCAACCCGCCAAGTGTTCCGCCACTTTCCACGCGCATACATCGGACTTCGATCGTATCTGCCAGCACTGCACAAAGGGAATCGGAGAATGCATTCAATTCGTCAGCATGACAGAGTGCTGACCACTCCGAACCGGTGCCCTCATCTGACTCTTTCCCAAAGAGAAGTGTAGCCGTGGCTGCGACTATGACAAGTACAACGAACATTATTTTCGCAGTGGGCACTGTAGAATCACTTCTCATTTTTCATCCTTCTATCCCCGTTATCCTTCAATCCAATCATGTCTTTCAGCCATCTGCCTGCCTTGCTGATAAGCGATACTTTCTCTCCGGTTCCTCCATAATGCGTGTTCAGCGCATTCAGAATTGCATCCATATCTACATGCTCGGTTATGGTGCTTACAATCTCCTTTATCTTATCTGAGTCTCCGGGTTCCACCTTGAAGATTCTTGTGCTGAGTTTGAATGCCGATTCCTCAGCTGATTTGGAAGTCCTGAAAAGCGGAATATCAAGCATACCACAGGCTTTATCGACATGTTCGGCATATTCACCTCCATCACCGCAGAGTATGAGTGCACCGGGTCCGGCATGCAGTTTTCCTGACATCTTTCTTGCGATTATCGCATCAATTACTTCCTGCCGGGAAGAGCTAAGGAGAAGCGCCCGCCCGGGAGCGTTCGAGACATTCCTGTATATTTCATCTACATTCCCGAAACCGGTGAGGTAATCCCTTACTGAAATTCCCTTTTCAGATGAAACTACTGTCTCCGCTGCCAGTTCTATGTTTATCATCCCAAGTGAAGGCCGGGCAAAATCGCTAACAAACGGTATGTACCCAAAGACCGGTATGTCGTTCTCGCTAAACCAGATGCTCAGATATCTCTTCACTTTTTCCATTTTTTCCAGTCGAATTCTGTTTATCACAACGCCAAGAATCGGGACATTCATGTTCCGGAAGAGACTTGCATCGAGAGTAAACTTGTCAATCGTACTCCCGATACCTCCATCGAGTATGAGTATTACTGGTGCCGACAGGAACGAGGCCACGGTGGCATTGCACATTCCGAACACTGAACCGACTCCCGGGTGTCCTGTGCCTTCTATCACCACAAGGTCTGAGGTTTTGGACAGATTCTTATATGATCTCTTGATGGAACGCTTAAGTTCAGCCGATTTGCCTTCGCGAATGAACTGTTCTGCCATCCCTGAACCTGCCGTAAACGGTGTCGTGTCCGAAATAGAAGAATCTAGTCCGAGCACGGTGTTGATGAGATATGAATCATCACTGATGTTCATTCCTTCAACCGTCATGGTTTTTTGACCTATTGGCTTTATGAACGCACTGCCGTTCTCAAGTGTTGAGTTGAAGTAGGAAGTGAGTCCAAGACTCAGGGTTGTCTTCCCCGCATTCATCTTGCTGCCGGCTATGTACACGCCTTTTGTTAGCATTTAGCCGACTTCCCGTGATACAGTCTGTCTCCAAAGTCTCCGAGTCCCGGACGGATATACCAGTTCTCATCAAGTTGACGGTCAACCGACGCTGTTATCACAGTCAGGTTTTCAAACCTTCTCAATCTCTCCACACCTTCGGGTGACGAGACTATGCTCACAAGTGAAATACTACCGGCTCCTGCATCGATTGCATATTGGATGACCTGTTCTGCTGTTCCACCGGTTGCGAGCATCGGGTCGAGTATCAGGACATCTCTTCGGTTCAGATTCTGAATGGACTCATACAGCCAATCGGCTTTAGCATCTTTCTCATCCCGCCGAAGTGCCACAAAAGAAACCGGAGCGGAAGGAATAACCTCCTGAAAAGCATCCAGCATCCCTAAACCCGCTCTTAGAATAGGAATAATCACAGGACAGTTCTCACACTTCTCACCCAGTGTTTCCTCAAGCGGTGTTTCCACGCTCACGGGAAGTGTCGGTATGTTTCGCGTGCTTTCTACAGCGAGAAGAAGTGATATTCTGTATGTAAGAATTCTAAACTCCTCAGAACAGGTACGCCTGTCCCGAAGACTCGTTAAGATGTCTCGTGCAACAGGGTGTTCGAACTCGATAATTTCCATTGTATCTCCACCAATCTAAGAATTTTGTATATTTATCAAAGTATAACAAATATTTCTATTTTGAACAGGTAAAGTAAGCGGGGTTTTTAGTGAGTTTATTACAACTTCTTAATGATAGAGGGCTAATCTTCCAACTAACGGACGAACAGGCTGTTTCCGATATTCTCGATAAGCCGCCCATTAGTTTCTATGTAGGGTTCGATCCAACAGCCGGAAGTCTGCACCTCGGCCATCTCGTGCCCATCATGATTGCAAAATACCTCCAGAATGCAGGACACAAACCGCACATACTTATCGGCGACGGTACAGCACTTATAGGCGACCCTTCGGGAAGAAGCACCGAACGGACTTATGAATCAGTCGAAACGATCGAAGAGTGGGCATGCTACATTGGAAAGCAGATGAAGACACTGCTCGATTTCGAAGACAGCACATCCGGTGCAGTTCTCCTGCAGAATTCCTGCTGGCTCTCCAATCTCAATTACATCGATTTTCTAAGAGACATAGGCAAGCATTTCAGCGTGAATAGAATGCTCTCTGCTGAATCCGTGAAACTCCGCCTCGAAACAGGACTCTCCTTCCTCGAATTCAACTATGCCATACTTCAGTCCTATGATTTTCTCCATCTCTACCGCAATAACAACTGTAAACTTCAGATAGGAGGGTCTGATCAATGGGGAAACATTGTAGCGGGAATAGACCTCATCCGCAGGAAAGAAGCCGCTGAGACATTTGGTTTCACTTGCCCACTCGTAACCACATCTTCCGGTGAGAAGATGAGCAAGTCTCAACCCGGTGGCGCAGTCTGGCTCGACCCGACTCTGACCAGCCCCTATGACTACTTCCAGTTCTGGATAAATGTTGACGACAAGGATGCCCTGCACTTCATGAAACTCTACACGTTCCTAAGCCTTTCTGAGATATCTGAATACGAGTCATTCGAAGGTGCGGACATCCGAAAGACAAAATCCCGCCTTGCATTCGAAGCGACTGCAATTGTCCACGGTATTGAAGAAGCTGAAAAGGCACGAAAGGCATCAGAATCACTCTTCGGCGGCAAAGGTGATGTCAAAGAAGTTCCTTCAATGAACATGGACATTTCTCGACTAGATGAAGGTGTCTCCTACCTCGATCTCTTTGTCGAAACAGGACTCTGCCCCAGCCGCAGTGAAGTCCGTCGCCTTGGAAAACAGGGTGGCCTTTACATCAATGACAAACGAATTACCGACGCAATGCAGCAACTCTCAAAAAGCGACTTCGATGACGGCAGCATCCTCCTGCGCACCGGCAAGAAGCGTTACTACAGAATCAAGTTGGGGACGGAGGAGTAGTTTACGTAAACTACTCCTCCGTCCCCAATTACAATTGTTTATCGGCCGCCGCGGTCTCCGTCGTCACCGCGTCCGCTGTCTCCGCGTCCGCCTGATGAACCCTCGGGTCTTGCACCTATAGACTGCACTATGCCAGCGAGGTCGTCGAGTTCACCCTCAAGCGATTCGAGATCGCCCTGCAGGTCTTCGTTTGCAGACCGGACTTCTTCGATTTCAGCAATAAGTGAATCATTTGCTGCCTGAAGCAGCGTAATTTCTCCAGTAAGCTCTGTGATGCTGCGTGAGTTTGTCATTACGGCAGGATTCCGCGGATCTATGTTACCTGTATCAGGTGGTGGTGGTGCAATAGAAACCGCATCCACCAGTTCCGGTGATTCAACTGCTTCATCTGAACCGTCAAGGATGGCAGCGAGTTCAGTCTTCACATCGTCCATCTCAGTTTCGAGATTGCCGACTCTCCCTTCGATTGCGCCTGTGTCTCCTTCCATGCATGACAGGGAAAGCAGCAGCACTGCAACGACAAGTATGAATATCTTCATTTCTGTCCTTTCTTATTATGAGAAAACTTCTGCTGTATAAGTATATATCTCTACATCGTTTCTGTTCCAACTGTCAGGTGGGAGTCCTGCTTTCATGCAGGTGTGATTAAGCAGCGTCACCCTGTCCCAGCCTTCTTCTTCTGCTACCTGCGGTAGAAGCGTCCCTGTGCGGAATCCATGTTTCACATAGACGCCGTGCACTCCAGGGAGTACATCGTCAGGGTCTGTCAGCTTCATGGGGCTGAGAAGAGATATCTGTATTTCGATATCTTCGACTTCATCCGATGTCACCGGTGTAAAACGGTGGTCTTCGATTGCAGCGGCTTTCGCCATGTCGATGATTGTAGATCCAATGTTTCCCGTTCCGATGAAATGCCCTATGCAACCCTTTAGTTTACCGTTGAGTTTTAGTGTGACGAATGCTCCGCCTTCTTTTTTAAAGATTTCATCTTCAGGGAGAGTGGGCGGTTTCAATCCGTTTGCTGCCGCGGAGACGGCCGTTCTTGCAAGCAAGAGTAGTTTCTTCCTGTCAGTTTCTTCAGTCATTGCTCTCCCCTGTCATCTTTGCAGCGAAATACCCCACAACCGAAGTTTCATCACCTGAAGCTGTCGCTGATGTGTCATATGCCAGTTCTTCCATTGTGCAATTCCGGATTATTTCGCCGATGCACATAAGTGTTAGGATCGGTCCTGCGCCGCAGGCTTCACTTCTTCCGGTTTTCAGCAGTCTATCTACCGTTTGGAGACTACCCGCAACTATAGCATCTATCAGTCTGCTATCGAGTGCCCGGGCAACGGACAATCTGTGAAAATGTGAAAGATCTGTTGATGCAACGATCAATGAGCCTTGAGTCCCTGCCCCTACATCCATGAGAATTCCTGCAAGAGTGCGGGAATATCTAAGCGATGAATCTCCCTGAAGCAGAATGGTAACCTGCGCATCCGGCCATCGCGTCTGAATAAACGGAATCTGTACTTCAGCTGAGTGTTCCTGTAGGTGCGCATTGGACTGATAAGTAACTCCTGCCTGTTGCAGTAGATGAATATGTTCTTGATTGGTCGCTACTGTACCGAGCGGTGTTTCAACACCCTCTCCAGTATAGACAGATGCTCCGTGCACAGGATATCTGTGCGGGGGTGCGACAACAATCACTGACTCGATGTATTCCGGTGCTGAAGAGAATGCAACACCGGCTATTCTGCCTGAATACGCATATCCGGCATGCGGTGAGATTATTCCGATAGTATTGTGATCAGAGTGAATTTTAGAATTATCGAGATATTCCGTGACAGTTTCACTGAGTTCCTTTGCATTTCCCGGGTAGAACATTCCGGCAACAGCAGGCTTGCGAATCATTATTCGGTGGTCTTCCCTGCCATCATGTCTGTCATCGAATAGAGTCCGGGTGGTTTCCCAATTAGCCATTCAGCAGCTTTAAGCGCACCTATGGCAAAAGTACTTCTTGAAGTGGCAGTGTGGGAAAGGAGGAGTCTCTCCCCGGTACCGAGTAGGTGGATGTCGTGTTCACCGACTATATCACCACCGCGGACTGAATGTATGCCTATCATCTCCTTCTTCCGCGGGCCTTCGGAATTATGTCTCCCGCACCTGTTTTCACCGCCGCACTTTTCCTGCCAGATTTCAGCGAGTAACAGGGCTGTCCCGCTCGGACTGTCGATCTTCCCAGAGTGGTGAGTCTCGATGAGTTCAATGTCGAAACTGTCTCCAAGCATCGCTGCCGCATCTTCGAGGAGTTTTCCGAGTACAAATATCCCCCGGCTCATGTTCGAGGAGTAAAATACCGGCCTTTCCCGGCTCCATTTGTCAAGAAGCTTCAGTTCATCGTCACCAAGCCCTGTAGTACCGGAAACGAGTGCAGCATCTGTGCGTTCAAGCAACTTATCGAGGTCCTTCCATGCCTGCGGAAGAGAAAAGTCGATGATGACTTCGACTTCATCAGGCAGGGGACAATCTGATTTTGATGACGGCAGAGTGATGTCATACCTCCCTATGCAGGAATCTCCTGCCTGTTCACGTAGAAGTTTTCCCATACGCCCTTCGCTTCCGAATACAGTAATCATTGGCATTACAGAATACCGCCCTTTTCGAGCTCTGCCTTCAATTCGGGGATAAACTTTTCTGATAAAGGCACAAGCGGAAGTCTGAGTTCATTCTCGATTATTCCCATCATGGCGAGTGCCTTCTTGACGGGAGCGGGATTTGTTTCGAGGAACATTGCATTCATTACGGGATACAGGCGGTCGTGAACTTCACGCGCATCCTGAAGCAGCCCCTCCTTGGTAAGTTGAACGAGAGATGACATCTCTGCCGGAGCAATATTCGAAATGACAGAAACGACACCTTCAGCACCCAGTGCAACCTGAGCCATTGTAAGCGAGTCGTCTCCGCTCAGAATTGTGATATTGCAGAGGTTTCGTATTTCAGTTACCCGTAGTGGCAATCCCGCTGCGTCCTTAACCGCTACAATTCCCGGATGGACTGCCAGTTCCGCTATTGTCTCCGGAAGCATGTTCGTACCGGTACGTCCCGGGACATTGTAAAGTACAACAGGACAGTTCACACTGTCTGCAACGGCTGTGTAATGAGCTATCTGACCTGCGGGTGTGGGTTTGTTGTAATACGGTGTGATCAGCAGTATTCCATCGACTCCGAGATCGACGACTTTCTTCGAAAGTTCTATGCTGGATTTTGTGGCATTTGTTCCGCTCCCGGCAAGAACAGGAACTCTGCCTTCAGTCGCGTCAACTACTGTTACAATGACTTTCATCTGTTCCTCGTCACTGAGTACTGCTGCCTCTCCCGTGCATCCGCAGGCAAGAAGCCCGTCTATGCCCGCATCTATCTGCCACTCCACGAGAGAGCGGATTGCATCGTAATCGACTGCACCGTTCAAAAACGGTGTGACGAGAGCTGTTATTGCACCGCGGAACACTTATTTGCTTTCGTCAACTGATGTGTTCGAATTCCCGAGAAATGGTTTCAACAGTTCTATTGGAAGCGGGAATATTGTCGTAGAGTTATTCTCGACTGCAATTTCCGAAAGACTCTGAAGGTACCTCAGTTGCAGTGCGACCGGATGCGCTGCAATTATATCAGCAGCATCCGCTAATCTCTGCGATGCTTGGAATTCGGCATCTGCTCGAATTATCTTCGCCCTTCTGTCTCTCTCGGCTTCCGCCTGCTTTGCCATGACGCGTTGCATCTCTTCAGGAAGGTCGATATGCTTAACTTCGACTGTACCGACCTTTATTCCCCATGGATCTGTCATGCGGTCGAGAATGTCCTGCAGTTTTGTGTTGATCTCGTCGCGTTCTGACAAGAGTTCATCCAGCGTTGCTTCACCAAGAACACTCCTGAGAGTTGTCTGAGCCAGCTGACTTGTGGCATAGATGTAATTCTCTACTTCAAGAACTGCTTTAAGCGGATCGACCACGCGGAAATACACCACAGCATTCACTTTGACAGAGACATTGTCCTTTGTAATGACATCCTGTGGCGGAACATCCATGGCTATCACTCTTGTATCGATTTTTTTTATCTGATCGATAAGCGGCCAGACGATGATTAGTCCCGGACCTTTCAACCCGATTACCTTACCAAGCCTGAACACAACACCGCGCTGGTATTCCTTGAGAATTCTGAGAGCTCTCAGTATGAAAATAAAGAGAACGATTAGAACAGCAATCAAACCGGATGGAATTTCAAATGGCATATCTACCTCCCTGTAAAGTGCACTGTTAGTTTATCTTCTGAACTTTCAATATCATCGAATCATCTTCAAATCCTGTAATCTTTACAGTCATGCCTTTTTCAAGTTCGAGGTCAGGTTCAGTCGGTATGCACCACCAGAGTTCACCCCGGATCTCAAGTACTGCTCTCCGCCTGAAACCTTTTGCTTTGCGGATAATCCCCGTTTCACCGATCATCACTTTCTCACCGGTCACCTTGGGTCGCTTCTGAGCCTTCAGCCCCAGGTATACCTGTATCAAAACAATGACCCCTATCACAACCAAAGCACTGATAATTGGCGTACTCATCATTCCATCCTCCAGTCAGATGAGGTTTCTATTCCCTTTATCCGCAATTCGAGTTCCGTGGGATTCGATGAAGCTGCAAGTGCAGTCTCCATGTCTATCTTCTCTTCCTGAAGCAGTTTGTATAATGACATGTCGAATGTCTGCATTCCATAGGTTCGATAACTTTTCTCCATTGTTTCCTGAAGTTGTGAACTCAGGTCCTCATTAGCAATACACTCTTCTATTGTCGGGGAGTGAACCAGAACTTCCGTTGCAAGGACTCTCTTCTCTCCGCCACCTGTCAGAATAAGCCTCTGAGAGACTACTCCCCTAAGCAGTGATGCCAGTTGGAACCTTACGAATTTCTGCTGGGAAGCGGGAAAGATATCGATAATTCTGGAAATGGATTCTGCAGCATCACCGGTGTGAAGAGTGCTGAATACAAGATGTCCGGTTTCGGCACCCTTGATTGCAATTGCAGCTGTTTCAATGTCACGCATCTCTCCTATCAGAATAACATCGGGGTCCTGCCTAAACACGGAACGCAGTGCAGTATCCCATGTAGGTGTGTCTATGCCTACTTCCCGCTGGCATATGGTTGATTTGATGTCTCTGTGAAGAAATTCTATCGGGTCTTCGATTGTGACAATGTGCCTTTCGCGGTTCTTGTTTATGTGGTTCAGCATTGCTGCAAGAGTTGTCGATTTACCGCTTCCTGTTACACCTGTGACAAGGATGAGACCGCGCTCTTCGAGCGATAACCGTTTGATCACTTCAGACGGTAGCCCCAGTTCATCTATTTCGGGTACATCGAATGGTATCCGTCTCATCACTATAGCAGGGGTACCGCGCTGGTGATAAATATTCACCCGGAACCTTGAATGCCCCGGAAGCGAGTGTCCAAGGTCGACTTCTTCTCCGTCGTTTACCTTCTGAAGAAGTCTGGGGCTTGTAAGTTCTTCTACTATTCTTTCAATCTGTTCGAGACTGAAACGCTTGTATTCAGTTATGTGCTTTATTACACCGTTGTCACGGACTACAGGAGAACATCCAACCTTAAAGTGAACATCACTTACATCTTCGGTTACCAACACCCGAAGAAGTTTGTCTATGGTTTTGTTATCTGACATACAGATTGTTCTCCTTTATGTAAGAAATTACATCTCCAGTTACATAATACTTGATGACCCCGCCATTTGCAACCCGTTTTCTCAGTTCTGACGAAGATATACCGATTTCAGGGATATCGAACAGATCGACCCTATCCCTGAATTTTACTTCGACTGCTTCGGGATTGAATCCGGGACGGGTTCCTGCAACGACCCGGGAAAGTTCGAGGATTTCTTCAGGTTTGCGCCAATTGTGAATATCAGCAAGACTGTCCATTCCGATAATGAAACAGTACTTCTCTCCTTTCGAGGTTAATTTTAGCAGAAGATCGACTGTATATGAATTGCCTTCCGGTTCTTCAAGATCTGCGGCTTCGAGCATTGAATCATCCTGTACGGCGAGTTTCGTCATTGCGAATCGATGCTCGAACGGCGAGACACCTGCGTTGTCCTTGTGCGGGGGAATCCTAGCGGGTATGAGAAGTACTTTTTCGAGTTCGAATCTATCAGCAGCCTCGATTGCCAATATGAGATGCCCTATGTGGGGCGGGTCGAATGTCCCTCCGAGAAGCCCGATCATCTCTCTAGTTCTTCGAGAGCTTCTGCAATGGTCTCTGTCTGTTCGAGGGTGAGTTCGCATTCATCGCGTGCTCTCTCATAGTATCTCTGTGCCGACCACTCATTCCCCATCCCGTTATAAACAGAAGCAATGGACATAAGTATGTCAGCCTTCCATCGGGTTCCGTCGAATCCGTCGAGTGCCTCACGCAGATAGAGAAGAGCTGCATCGTAGAGACCGCGGCGGGCATAGAAATTGCCAATGAACATCTGCCTTCTTGATAAATAACTGTTTATGCTGTCCTGAAGAAGAATGACTTCATCATACAGAGCAGATCCCGGATAGTGTTGAAGGAACTGCTCGATAGCTGCCTGTGCATTTAGAACCGGAGTCAGGTCTTTCCTGTAATCGCTCCGTTGTTCCCACCACACCTGTGCGCTTAAATAAGCGCAGTCATCTGCATGAATGCTCCCTGAATAATCGGTCTGAATCCTGTTGAAATAGAAAAGAGCGTCTGCCCAGTAATGCAGATGCAAATTGGATTCTCCAAGTTTGAAGAGGTATAGGTCTGTATTAGCAGCGCCCGGGTACCGGAACATGAGCTCTGTATACAATTCAGTTGTTTCGTGGAATTTTCCCGCTTCAAATCTTTCATCTGCAAGTTCCTCCAACTGCACCTGAGTCATGTCGATTGTGTTGTATGACGTTCCGCAGGAAAAAACAATCAGGGTAAAGGCAGTAATTATCATAGTTGTTCTTATTCGGTTCATTTTTCTCCGTTATTCCTATGGATTAGAATATAAAAGTGAATCCCGTTTTGCTTCAGCCAGAACTACAAACTCTCCTCTTGAAGTAGGTGATACCGAACAGGCATCCCTGTACCACCCAAGAGCTTCCTCCGGATTACCATTCATTTCTGCAAGCAGTCCAAGCAAATATGCTGCCTGTATCTTCTCACCCGAGAAATCACTGTGCCACACCTCGAGCAGTTTCTCTCTTGCCTGTACATTTCTATTCTCAGACATATCGACCATTGAGAGTTCCAGAAGAAGTTCAACTCTGTGGTGTCTCAGTTCGGGTGTAATAGTTCCTATACTATTCAATTCTGTCAATGCCAGCATCTCATCATGTCGCCTGTCAGTAAACGGCAGTAGATTCAGACGGGCAATGAGAATATCACTTCTGATATCTGTGCGGGTACGCGGTATACGGTCGAGTTCGACCAGGTACTTCTCTGCTGTCAGTGTGATTAAACTGTCAGCCGACGTTGTTCCGGCAAGACTGTCAGGTATTTCAGTCAAGTAACCCAGATGTGTACCGGCCCATGTACCCCTGAACAGCCATTCGTCCTCAAATGAATCATCGGTTCCGCATTCGATAGCACTGTCGAAACAATGAAATGCCTGAAGGGAATCACTACTTCGCTCCATCTCCCAACCAAGTCTTCTCCATAGTTCACCGACAATCCGCACATCGATATTACTCGGATTCGATTCAAGCATCGAAACAGCAACAAGTGCCGCATTCCTGTACTGAGCGATTCGTTCCGACTGTGCTGCGAGAACAGATACTTCGGCATATTCGAGAATGATATCCGAAGCGACAGAACTGTCTTTTGCAATGATGTCCTCATAAATCATAAGTGATTGGGAGAACTCTCCGGACTGTTTCAGCAATCTGGCTTCTTCGATAGTGTTTATGGGCGGAGAACCGCAGCACCCAAAGACAGAAATCATCAAGATCAGCAATACTGTTACGGAAAGATGTCCGGGCTGCACTTCTACTCCGCTCTGCTTGAGTAGAAGAGGTAGATGAGGCTTGCGACGACTGCAGTAACAACAAGTGGTTCGAGTAGTCCGCCTCCATCGTCATCCTGTACTTCGGCAGATAACCAATCCCAGTTTTCCGACCCTTCAAGGACATCGGTATCAGAGAGAGTTACTTCATCTGTCTGCACTGCACCGGTTCGGAGTACTGTCAATACGGCTCCCCCACGAGAGGAAAGACAGACCGACAGTTCACACACGGCAATTCTCTCGATCTTCCTGCTTCCAATAATCCATGGTCTGCTGATATCACCATATTCAATGCATAACTCCATGGGACGAATGCTGAGTACTGGAGAATCGAAGAGTCCGGTTTCGTCATCCTGCAGGACCGTTATACCACCTTCTGATAGAACATCTATAATGGTCTGCTCGACTAACCACCCGCCGCTATGTTCACCCTCCATCTCAATCTTGACAGAATCGACTCTGTAGTTATGCAGGCTGTCAATGAGCGGAAGACATGACTCTATAAGCACATCTTCAGCCATTTCGATGTTCGTCTGCGGAACAGAAGCTGTAAGCATCATAGCAATTAATACTGCTGTCATATCAAATCCTTTACATCCATTTATGTGTTTATTTCTGCTGAATATACTTTACTTTTTCGTTCTTTAAAGATACTTCTGAAAAGACTCTTTAACCACTCCCGTTTTTACTCTGAATCGGTTTCACTATCATCTCGTATCCAAAACACTCTTCGACGGTACACTCGATAATGTTTCCGGGCTGAACATCTTCGGTAAACCGGCTCATCCAGTCCACATCGGGAGCATCATATTTGCTGTGTCCGTATTGGTTGGTATGTGCGAGGATCTCCAGCCTTTCCCCTTCGAGTTCTTCCTTCCAGGAATTCATAATCATGCCGGTGATGTCACCGAGTATTGAGACTCTCTCTGAAACGGTAGAATCATCGTGCCGGTCTGAATTCCGTTCATATTCGAGAGTATCCTGTTCATGGAAATACGGGAATACTGCAAGAGTTCTGATGCATTTCCATTTAAGCAGGAACTCCTGCAATTCGTCGAGTTCCTCTGCCGTCTCACCGGGGTACCCTGCAATCACTGTCACCCGCACAGCCAGTCTGCAGGAAGCGTCCTCGATACGCTGAAAAAGTGATTCAAGATCTTCTTTGCAGTATCCCCTCCCCATTCTCTCCAGGATACGATTGGAAACATGTTGTATCGGGATGTCGATATACGGCATCAGGTTCTCTCTTTCAACTATTAGTTCAAGCAGTTTGTGTGTGAAATGTCCGGGATGCAGATATTGGAGCCTGAACCAGATATCAGGATACTTCGATGTCAGTCTGTCGATGAGCCGGACAATGTCCCGAGTTCCGTCTTTCCAGGCACATGTATCCTGAGCGATGATACCTATTTCAACCGCTCCCTGCGAAACAAGATCTGTAAGGTCTTTCATGATATCTTCCTGTTTCCTGCACTTCAATGAACCTCTTATCATCGGGATTGTGCAATACGCACAGTTGTTGGAGCATCCTTCAGATATTTTCAGATATCTCCATGGATTGGAATCGAGTTTACTCTGGTTTTGGTACTTTGTCTCTGCAAGTTCGAGATACTCATCAAGAACGTCAACCTCAGCCGGACCCATCAGCAGGTCGATGTCCTCCATACCTTCAGAATCATCGGTCTCATATCTCCCGAGCAGACATCCTGCCAGTATTATCTTTCTCTCCTCACCCCGTGACTTCCAGACAATCACCTCATCCAGCACATCCATCGCTTCGGTTACAGCAGGCTCTATGAAGGCACAGGTATTGACCAGGATTATCTCAGCTTCTTCCGCATTGTCGGTGTGTTCCCATCCTGCACGGACAAAACTTCCGGCATATCTCTCAGAGTCGACTGTATTCTTCGGGCATCCAAGTGTGATGATGTGGAATAATGGCAAACTAATATCTTTCCGGCTCGACCAGTTCATAATTCTCGGGAACAACAAGATTGAAAGTACCTTCGGGTATCTCCGGGTATACCTGCAGGTTCCAAAGCACATAAGTCGTACTATTGCCATTGACATCAGTAGTGCTGAAATGATATGGGAGACTGTCGGCAAGAAGATATCCTACTTCCATTCTGTTGATACCACCTCCGAAGTCACCGTCGAGAACAAGCATAAGGCTGTCTCCAATGACTTCTTCTGAAGTTACCAGTGAAGTGTCATTGCACTCTTCAAGCAGATGCAGGAAACTTCCCTGCTCCTCTGCTGTATATGTGATAACCTGTTTATATTCCGGCTCTATCGTGTAAATTACTTCACCATCGAAACCATTAGTTCCGCCTCCACTCTCATCTGAATACTCGAGGCGGAATAGATCAGGCTGAGCAAGATACAAAAGCCCATCTGATGTATTTTCATCAAGCGTCAAAGCCCATATGTCCGTTTGTGTAAAACTGCCTGTTAGAAATGCTGACTCTTCAAGTTTTGCGATGAGCGGGTCGATAAGTGATGCAAATATAAGTATCGTACTCATAAATAAGGTCATATGTTATTCTCCCAGTTAGAATTAATCAATAATGGAGCCAGTTGTGATGTCTGAACCCACATTGATAAGAACACCTGTATGTCCGGGAAATACGTTTGAGATGTGGGTATCTCCCGGCTGAGTCTGAATTAATGTGTGTGAAGATATCCATTCAGTTAGTGAATCTGCCACCAGTTGCGCCTCAGCAGCCATCCCATCAGAATACAGTACAATTGTCAGGTTGGCTGCTCCGGGATCTTCTTTAATCAGTGGAGTCGAACCACGGGTAACAAATGCATTCCGTAATTTATTAGCAGCGTCTGATGAGTTTGAGTTCGAGACAATGGCAATCGAGGGGAATCTCTGCTGAACAACTTCCTCTACCGTTTCCATCGTTGTGGAAACAGTTGACGGTTGTGCTGACAGATCTGCATTTATCCTACGCAATGCGAGGTCTGCATCAGGTAGAAGTGCTGATTCAGGATACTCAGTAATCATGGTTTCGAAAGAAATCTTTGCATCTGAGAGTCTACCTCGAAAATATTGCTGACTGCCGCGGGCAAAAAGCAGTTTGTCGTCACTTCCGCTGAGCATCCCGGCATTATCATACTGTTCACTGTTTTTCCCGCACCCCGCGGATGCGAAAAGCAGCGAAAGAATAATGATAAAGGGTGCAATGTTTTTCATCGACTATTCCCCAGTCTCATCATCAGTATCCTCCGGTTCTGCATCTATATCCCGTGATACAAGTACATCACGCGCCTTAGAGCCCTGGAACGGGCCTACAATACCAGTTTGTTCCAGCATATCAATGAGCCTTCCCGCTCTCGAATACCCAACCTTCAGTCTTCTCTGTATCAGGGATACTGATCCCTGCTGAGTGTCAATTACCAATCGTTTTGCCTTCTCGTATAACGGGTCATCAATCTCTATCTCACTAGCATCCATCAGGTTCCCGTGGTTATCGACGGGAAATTCATATTCGAAGGGAAGTTCGGGTTGACTCTTAAGGAATTCCACAACTGCTTTCGTCTCTGCAGTACTGATGAATGAGCCGTGAATTCGATACGGTTCGGGCAGTCCGGCAGGCATGTACATCATGTCACCGTTCCCAAGCAATTTATCAGCACCGTTCATGTCCAGAATAGTCCTGGAATCTGTCTTGGATTTCACATTGTAAGCAAGTCTGGACGGGAAGTTTGCTTTTATCACACCGGTAATCACATCTACAGACGGTCTCTGCGTTGCAAGAACAAGATGTATTCCGACTGCCCTGGCCATCTGAGCAAGGCGCGTTATGGCGGGTTCAATGTCATTTGCAGCCATAACCATCAGGTCGGCCAGTTCATCTATCACAACAACAATGTACGGTATCCGCTCGTCTTCTGATTCCGATGTCAATTTATCGTTGAATTCAGCAATTGATCGAACTGCCATTCTTGCCAGTCTCTGATACCGCTGCTCCATTTCCCGCACCAGAGCTCTGAGAAGAAGTTTTGCCTTCTCCGTTTCAAGCACTACAGGAGCCCACAGGTGCGGAATCCCTTTATAAATCGATAATTCGAGCATTTTGGGATCGATCATCGCAAATCTAACCTCGTGCGGAGTTTTCTTCATGAGGATGGAAGTGATTATAGTATGGATACCAACGCTCTTTCCCGAGCCGGTGGCACCTGCAATCAGAAGATGCGGTGTCGAGCAGATATCAGCAGCAAAGGGCTCACCGTCTATCCTCTTACCAAGTGCTACCGGCAGGATTTCATCTGTGATTGCATCCAGTATCTCTCGCAGATATACGATTTCGGGATTCGGATTTGGAATCTCTATACCGACTGCACCTTTTCCGGGAATAGGGGCCAGTATTCTTATCCGCTTTGCTTTCAATGCAAGGGCAAGGTCATCTGACAGAGCAACAAAGCGACTAATCTTGATACCGGATCCGGGAGCAACCTCGAAACGCGTTATTACAGGACCCGGGTGTGTACTTACTACTTCGCAATCAATATCGAAGTCAGCTAGTTTCTCGACTAATAGTTCTGCCTGCATCTTGATCATTTCTTCGGAAACTACCTTATCAATTCTGGGGGGTGGCATTTGAAGCAGATCCTCAGACGGCAGTTCATATTCAATAATCTGACTGGATACAACTGGGTCTTCTGTAGAATCCAAAGCTGCGGTTCGTGGCGTTGTTCTCACCGGTTTTGGACATACAGTCTCAGTTTCTTCTTCTGTCCGAATTTCCTTCGGTTCGGTCTTTTCGACTGTTCGACCGTCCTCGTTCGAGAAAGGAATTTCCTTAACCGGTTTCTTGACTCCTTTGTCTTTCCACGGATTTTCATCTCTTCCGTTTTGTCTTTCTCTTATGACTTCACGTGTTCTTTCTTTTCTCTTCTTCTTCATTTCACGGAATACTCCGGCAATCCAGCTTCCAAATCCCGCGAACCACTGTGAGATACTCTTGAAATCTTCCGAAAGATCCCACCCCGTAAAAATGATGAGGGATATGAAAAAGAGTGCAAAGATTACTATATATGCAATGGGTGTACCCATGGCAGCTGTGGATCTCTCCACTAATGCACCAACAACCCTTCCGCCGGGAATATTATGGAATCCTGCATTAAACCGGGAAATGACCATGTCCAGCAAAGCTGTAAAGAAATACCCTGTAACCAGCAGACCTGAAAGCACTTTGAAACCCGTATGTTTGGATTTCAGACCAAGAAGCCATACTCCAATCTGAAGCAGGAATAGAGGAAACAGAAAAGACATATACCCGAATGTACTCATGAAGAAACCTTTAACTCTCGTAACAGATCCGGTTCCTCCAGGGAGAATCAAAGTAAGCAGCAGTATGATAGCAAGAACAAGGTCAAATACGAGAAATATGTTCCTCGTTCGCCTACGGCGTTTCTTCTTTGCAATCGGTATTCGTTTTTTTGTTGCCATTATAACTGCCTTAGTGTATTACCGCGAGAATCTTCGGGAAAAGCGGGGTCCCGCTCCATCTCCCCGTCAATCAAATACTTATACCTGATAGATTGTCCCGCAACACCTGATACTGCTGCAACCCAGCTTCCGTCGGGGAGTTTCTGCATCGCTGTCGCAGTCTCGCTCCAGTCATTGAAAGTACCAACTACATAGACCTGTTTGGCACGGCTTGCCGTAAGACAGAGAAAATCTACAGTCACCTTCCTGCCAAGTCTCTCCTGAATCTTATCTTTCAGATCATTGTAAGCCCTGAACACCGGTCTTACTTTCGGGGGGATTTCGATGAGTCCTTCTCCCTGCGGGTTTCGAGCCCGCCGCCGGGTACCCTGTTTTGTCTCGAAGCACCCGAAACCGCGCAGATAGATAGTTTCTCCCCTGCACATTTCTTCTGATATTGTATCGATAATAGAAGTAAGGACTGTTCTTGTTATCCTGCAGCTTACTCCGGTTTTATGTGCGACCGCTCTCGAAAGTTCTTCCTTGGTCATGCCTACCCCCAAATATCTCTTTCAATCTAACAATATCTGTTATATCTCTTCATCTTAACGGTTGTTGTGTCAATACTCAGAAATCCTTCAGGTGTCAAGTCAGCACATTGTGACAATTGGGATTGTATATTGTATCTTTTAGAAAACAGGAGGTAAAATGCAGGGAACAAACAGACCCTTATGTATTTTTATTGCCGGACCGCCATTTTCAGGTAAATCAACCGTTGGATCTCTCCTTTCCGGTCTGATTGAAATTCCTTTCTTCGACCTGGATGAAACAATCGAATCCAAAGGAACATCCATTCCGGAAATATTCTCATCGAAAGGCGAGGCTTCTTTCAGAGTCACTGAAGATGCCGCGCTCAGGGAAACGATTGCTTCACAGAATACATTCGTTCTTGCACTCGGCGGCGGAACACTCCTGAATCCGGAGAACCTGCAGCTCTGTCTGGGTACAGGCATCATCCTCACCCTGCATGCTGACATTGAGGACATTTTGAGCCGGTATCACAATACCGACCAAATCAGACCCCTTGCAGGAGATGAAAATACTCTTCGCATACTGCATGCAAAGAGGAAGGGACACTATTCGAGTCTTCCAAATCAGATAGATACAACGGACAGATTACCCCAAGAGATTACTGAATATGCAAAGTTATTTGTGCGGGATTACTTCAGGTGAGTGAGTACGTCTCTCCTTTTTCTCTTCTTACAATACCTGCCATCTCCAGATTGAGTAATTCACCCTGAAGGTCCTGTACAGATAATTCTGACTCATTTACAAGAGTGTTGAAATGCATTGGCTTGTCGAACAGAAGAACAACAATCTTCTTTGCAGTCTCCGTATCTGCTCTTTCAAGATGGGATTCTGCGGTTGTTTCCGGTACCAGTCCAAGTGGTTCGAGTACATCTTTCGCACTCAGAACAACACCTGCACCATCCCTGATAAGCCTGTTTGTTCCTTTTGAAGTAGCATGTGTTATCTCACCCGGTACAGCAAATACATCTCTGGACTGATCAAGAGCTGTGCCAACGGTAATCATAGTACCGCTCCGCCCTCCTGCTTCAACAACGACAACGCCGAGTGAAAGACCGCTAACAATTCTGTTTCTTTCGGGAAAGTTGTATTTCATGGGTTTTGTCATGGGCGGGTATTCAGTCATCAGTATTCCAGCCTTCACTATTTTCTCAGACAATCCCCTGTGTTCGGGCGGATAACAGATGTCCAATCCTGTTCCCATGACAGCAATTGTCTTTCCGCCGGCTTTGATTGCACCCCGGTGTGCTTCTGCGTCGATTCCCCTTGCCAGCCCGCTGACCACTACAACACCTGCACCCACAAAGTCCTTTGCCAGTTTTACAGCAACTCTCCTGCCGTACATCGAACATCTGCGTGAACCGATTACTGCTATGCAGGGATTTTCGGTGAGGTTAGCAAGTTCTCCCTTATAGAACAACAGCACAGGCGGGTCAGGAATTTGGACAAGCATCGACGGATAAATGTCTTCACCTGCAAACATCACTCTGTGTTTATCCTGCACTGCCACTGCAAGTTGTATATCAATTGTAGATTCGTCAGGTCTTCCAGAAGGCTTCTCGTGCGCGAGAATTGAAACCGCTTCTTCGAAACCGTAGTGCAGAATAATGTTCAGCAGATCTGCTCTTCTTACGCCGCTCCAGTTCACAAGCAGCAGAGCAGTTCTTAGTCTTTTGCTCTCAACCTGCGAATAACTTCCGCTGTCTTCTGTAGAAATACTTTAACTCCTGCTCCGGATGTGGCACTCAAGGCAATTGTCCCTGCAGGAAGCGTGTCGAGTGCATCAGCCGTTTCATCCTCTGAAAGAAGGTCGATCTTTGTCAGAATGATTATCTCATCTAGTTCTGCGAGCACCGGGTCATATTTTAGAACTTCTTCCTTTACTATTTTGTACTGCATTTCAGGAGAGATTTCAAGTCCCGCTCCTACAACATATACAAGTATTCTGTTCCGTTCCACATGCCGAAGGAATTGAAGCCCAAGCCCAACACCTTCACTGGCATCTTCAATAAGTCCGGGCAGGTCTGCGAGAACAAAACTGAAACCCCGCCCCATATTCACGACGCCAAGGGCAGGATGAATTGTAGTAAACGGATAGCCTGCAATCTTCGGTCTTGCCGATGTTACATTGGAAAGCAGAGTCGATTTACCGGCATTAGGGATTCCAACAAAACCTGCATCAGCTATCAGGCTGAGTTCGAGTCTCAGTTTTCGGATTTCGCCCGGAGTGCCCTTCGTGCATTTTCTCGGTGCACGGTTTACGGATGTCGCGAAAGCGGCATTTCCTCTGCCGTACTTCCCCCCGGAGACTGCCTTGAATAAGGTTTCCGTCTCAGTAAGATCATACAGCAATTCACCTGTGGATGCATCGTAAACCCTTGTTCCGGGTGGAACTTCGAGGACAGTATCTGCCCCTGCCCTGCCCTTCTTATCTGAAGAACCGCCGCTGGCACCTTTCTCTGCCGTGAAGATTGCGCCATTCCTGAAATCAGTCAGTGTGGTCATCTTTTTGTTGATTTTCAGAAAGACGCTGCCGCCGTTTCCGCCGTCACCCCCGTTGGGTCCGCCCTTGGAGACATACTTCTCTCTGCGGAAGGCGATAATCCCGTCACCACCCTTACCAGCGTGCACTTCAATCGTAACAAGGTCAATAAATCTCTTACTCATTTCGTCTCCAAAAGGTGCCAGGCACTTTTATAAATGCACTCTATAGCGGGGTTCATGTGAAAATAAAGTGCCTGGTACTTTTATTTCTTCTCTTTACCGAGAATGCGTTCAACCGTTTTGATGAACTGTTTATCACCCCACGGGCGCCCTGTTTTAGTTTTCTTTCTCAGATCATCGATATCCTTAGACTCCGCAGACAGATATTCTACCCAGTCGTCCACCGAGTCAAGTATCTCAGCATTTGTCACGAGCGGATCATATTCCTTTCTGCCTGCATGAAATGCTGCGCTCGACCATTCATATTCAAATGGATCCTCCACTATGCCAGCGCGTACTGGATTCCGTAGAACATATCTCACGGCTGAATGTAAGTGATGTAGGCTCATAGGTACCGAATAGAAGCGACTCTGGAATAATGCACCTTTTACTTCATGCCTTTTGTTGAATGAGCATGAGTAAGTTTTGTGACTTTCGCCCATGACTTTCGATAGACTCTCTTTTGAGCCGGGTACAACAATGAGATGGACATGATTTGTCATCAGACACCAACTGATAATCTCAAGATCATACTTCTCGGAAAATTCAGCAAGCAGTTTGATATAGTAATTCCTGTCTATGTCAGACTCAAAGATATCCGTCGAACGCACCCCGCGCTGAGTCACGTGATGTGGAATTCCCTGCAATACAATTCTTTCTTTTCTTCCCATACTACTGTTTTACTCGATAAATGCAGGTTTGTCAAGTAGTAGAGAAAAGTGCGCAATAAGTGCCTGGCACTTTTTTAAACGCATGCTACAGCGGGGTTCATGTGAAAATATAGTGCCTGGCACTTTTTCATATGAAAAAAAAGCGGCGGACCGAAGTCCGCCGCTAAGAACTAACATCAAACTAGATCAGTCTGCGTACGAACCGCCCCAGCTCTTGATACCTGTGAGGATCTCACCGTGCTGACGGGATTCCGTCGGGCAACCAAGGTCATATGTCTCGTCGTTCTCGAGAGCATTGTCAGTTGTGAGTTCATATGCTGTGTCTACATCTTCCGGGCATCTCCAGCTTTCGCAACCCTGAAGTATTCTGGAAGTGTTAAGACCAGTAAGTAATGCATACTGGTGACCAGGACGTGTGTAGTACATACCTTCGCCTGTGGCTATACTACCCATTTGGGCACGGCATGCTGATTCTTTTGCCTGCTCCTGCACACTAGAAAATCTAGGTATTGCGATTGCAGCAAGAATACCAATGATGACCACAACGATCATCAGTTCGATGAGGGTGAAACCTTTTTTCATCTTCATCATCCTTTCGTTTAGGGTTAACATTAACCAGCACTAAAAAACTTTTTTAGCACAACGGTACAGTTGCAATATTCATGCCAGATGCTAATTTATGTGTTTTAATGCCTGTGTTAGGGCATTATGCGCACATATGCAGCCTTAATACTGTGTATTCGAAGAATTGCGTTGATTGTGAGTTGCATATTGCAAGTACATGATAAAACACGGCCATTGTATCCAACGACATGATTCCTTCGTGTCCCGTTTTGCTATTTTACCCTTCGTGTCCCGTTAATAGCACCGCCATTTATTTCAGCAAAAGTACAGTACGTCACCACTTGCACCAAAAATGTTCTCATTCACTATACCGCTTCAACCTCCGATGCAACGTGCTCTCATCTATACCGAGTATCCTGGCTGCCTGGCGCTTGTTTCCTTTTGCCCGGTAGTCCAGTACATACATTGTATATGCCTTTTCCACTTCTTCCAGTGTCGGAGAGGTACCATTGATTGTAGGTGCTTCTTCTGTATCGGTTTCTGATACCTGCATTTCTCTTATGGATTCAGGGATATCTTCGACTTCTATCGTATCCCCCGAGGTCATAATACAAAGCCTCTCTACGAGATTTTCAAGCTCCCTAATATTCCCGGGCCACTTATAATTGATAAGCAGTTCCATCGAAGCTTCGCTGAATAACCTTGGGGTCTCTCCTTCAGCGACATGGTCGAAAACGAAATACTCGACCAGAAGTGGGATATCTTCCGATCTTTCCCGCAGCGGTGGGACATGAAGTGGTATTACATTCAACCTGTAGTACAGATCGGCTCTGAAACTCTTATCCCTGACCATTCCATGAATGTCAACATTTGTCGCAGCCACAATCCTGGCATCGAATGGAACATATTTAGTTCCGCCTACAGGAAGCACCTGTTTGTCCTGCAGTGCCCTCAGGACTTTTACCTGCAGTTCCCTATCCAGTTCACCTACTTCATCAAGGAAAAAGGTCCCGCCTTCAGCTGCGACAAGCAGTCCTTTTTTGTCTTTATGTGCACCTGTGAAAGAACCTTTCATGTGACCGAAGAGTTCGCTTTCGAGGAGACTCTTCGTAAAACTGCCGCAGTTCACGCCAAGGAAAGGTCTGTCCGCTCTTGAACTGCTGTAGTGTATGGCTTTTGCAATAAGTTCCTTTCCCGTGCCTGTCTCTCCGGTAATAAGTACAGTGGCATCTTTATCTGCAATTACCCTGACCTTCTCGAGCAGTTCTATCAGGGACTCTGCCTTTCCTATTATGCCCTCGACACTGAATTTCTTTCTCACGCTTAGTTTAAGGGTCTTATTCTCTTTCTTAAGGCTGAGGTTTTCCATTCCCCTTTCTATCGCTATAAGAAGCTGGTCGACTTCAAAGGGTTTGATCAGATAGTCCGAAGCACCTTTTCTAATGGCGTCTATAGCACTGTCAACACTCGAAAATGCAGTCATAACGATTCCAATTACATCAGGTGACTTCTCCCTGAGTTTTTCAAGAAGTTCAAGACCGCTCATACCCGGCATCTTAATGTCGACTATCGCAATATCCGGCGTACTTTTCTTTGCTCCCTTTAGGGCTGCTTCTCCGTTTGGATATACTGAGACTGTATAGCCGTTCTGCTCAAGCAAAATGGAAAGCCACTCCAGCATCCCTTCTTCATCATCCACTATCATTACATGTACATCATCAGCCATCAATCGACATCTCCGGATTCATCAAGTGTAACTCCCCTAGGTACCTGTGTAAATCTTATCTTAATTGAAGTGCCCCCCTCAGGAATACTCTCAATGCTCAGGGTTCCGTTATGGTCATCGACTATGCGTTTGACAACATAAAGCCCCAGTCCGGTCCCGGTTTCTTTAGTCGTAAAAAACGGCTCAAATAGATGCGTCAGAACATCATCGGATATCCCTGAACCATTATCACTGACAACTAACTCGATAGCATTGTGTTCGGGTATTGCTACTATGGTAACTTTAATCTTGCCAATATTCTCATTTTCGATAGATTCGGTTGAGTTCCGCAACAGATTTGTAAGAAGTTGAACAAGACGCGTCTGACTTCCGAATATTATATAATCCACTTCAACCTGTGTTATTATTTCCATCTGCCAGCCAAATCCCTGTTTCGCTACTTCAACAGACTCTGTGATTACTGACTGAAGTGATACGGGATCTGTATAATCTGTTTTGCGTTCACGGGTCAATTCAAGATAGCCTTCGATTATCTCTGATATCCTCTTCACCTGCCTGCTGATGAGTTTCGTCATCCTGTTTGACTTTTCCCAGTCGAGATTGCCAAGACTCAAAATGTGTGCTGCACCACTCATGGACGCTAGCGGATTCCGTATTTCGTGTGCCAGAGTACTTGATAGACGTCCTACTACAGCCAGTTTTTCCTGCTGCTGCAGCATATTCCGTAATCTTACTGTCTCAGTAATGTCAGTCATGGCAACGATTATACCTGCTGCATTTCCCGCTACATCAAGAAACTGCCCGTACTTGCAGAGGAGAATCGTGTCATCGATATAGATATTCTGCAATTCCCCGGCTGTACCGACCACACCTTTGGTAGTCAGTTGTTTAAAGAGATCGTTTTCGATGATCTTGCGTTTCCAGTTCGAAGAAGATAATCCGAGTATTCTGAGTCCGGCACGATTTACTGCAATGGGTTTCCCGTCGCTTCTTATTACAAGTACGCCATCTGAAAGGCTCTGAAGAATCTCTCTGGACATGGCACGGGCTTCAGAGAGTTCTCTTGATACAACTTCGGCTCTTCCCCTATGGAAGATAAGATGTTCGGACAGGTATCCGGAAATGAGACCGGTAATCAACAAGAGCCCGCCATTTATCAATACTAAAAGGCCTGCATATTGACTTGATACATTTGCCGGGATCTTACTGAGTATCTTTGTCAATGCGCTGGCCGGCAGCGGTACGAAACCTGCGATTGTCAAATATGCCAGAATACTTATCACAAGAGTATCAGAGAGTGCAATCACTGCCCCGCCCTTTACGCCGAGATAGACACCTGCTATAAATGTGTGAAGGAAGAAGATAATCGCAAAGGGTCCGTCGAAACCTCCGGAGAACTGAATCAGTATCCCGGCAAGAACAGCATCAGTCCAGAAGAGTACCCAGGTCAGGAACTCCCTTTCGGGGTTGTATTTTCTGTAGACGACATCCAGAATAATGGTAATTATGACTACAATATCAATAAGCAGAAATATCTGGCCGTGCTTCCAGCCAAGGAAGATTATTCCCAAAGCTGCGAATAACCCGAATACAATGAAACGCCCTATAAGGAACCATGCATGGCGATCTATGGTTGTATTGAAAATTCTGCTCATACTTTTTCTTCCGTTGATAATTACCGGTTAAATAGACTCTCCAATAAGTGAGAATATCGGCAGGTACATTGCAATAACAATCCCGCCGACGATCAGTCCAAGGATGACAATCATTATCGGCTCGAGGGTGGCAGTCAGACCCCCTACAGCGGTATCGACTTCCTCTTCATAGAAGTCGGCAACTTTCATGAGCATGACATCGAGTCCGCCGGTTTCTTCTCCGACGGAGATCATCTGAGTAACCATACTCGGAAATATATTCGATTCTGCAAGCGGTTTGGCTATAGTTTCACCACTGGAAATTGCGACCCTTGCATCGAGAATTGCATCTGAAACAACTCTGTTTCCGGAAGTTTTGGCAGTAATGGTCAATCCATCGAGAATAGCAACACCGCTAGAGATAAGCGTTCCGAGAGTTCGTGTAAATCGTGCAATTGACATCTTTCTCTGAAGAGGACCGAGAACAGGCATTTTCAACTTAACGGTGTCTATGATCCTCTCACCCACATCTGTCTTGTAAGCGAAATTAAATCCTGCTATGAGGGCAACTACGCCAATGACAATAAGAAGGAAGTATGCCTGTACAAACTCTGATGCATCGACGACTATCTGCGTAGGAAGGGGTAATGCACTCTCCAGCGATACGAACATCTGCTGAAATATGGGGATAACAAAGAGAAGCAGTGCCATCACGACAAGTACAACGACTATCAGAACGACAGACGGGTACATCATTGCTGTCTTGATTTTTGCTTTCAGGGCAGATGACTTTTCGAGGTGAACCGCAAGCCTGTTCAGAATCGTGTCGAGAATACCCCCCTGTTCACCGGCACTGACCATATTGACATAAAGTTCTGAAAATATCTTATCATGTTTCCCGAGAGCCTCTGCAAGCGTCCCGCCCTTTTCAACATCGGAATTGACTTCCGCTATCGCTTCGGCAAATATCTTGTTCTCCTGCTGCCTGCTGAGTATCTGAAGACATTTAACCAGCGGGAGTCCCGCATTGATCATCGTTGAGAACTGTCTTGTAAAGGCAGCCAGATCCTTGTCCTTTATACCAGTACCGATAGTTCCGAGGGCATCGAGATTCAGTCCCGGGCTTTTTACTTTGGTGACTTCCAGACCGCGCCGTCTCAGAAGTTCAGTTGCCTCGACCTTCGTGGCTGCCTGTATCTTCCCGGACAGTACTTCACCTGATCTACTTTTCCCCTGCCACAAAAATTCAGGCATATCTCCTCCGTCAGATTATTTCCTGCCCTGAAATGATCATCTGTTCGAGTTCAAGCGGTTTGGACGACCTTTCAAGAGCAACTTCTCTTGTGATTTCTTTTTTCGAGTACAAATAATAGAGTGACTGGTTCATCGTATACATACCGTGCTTCTGTCCCGCCTGCATCATACCGTATATCTGATGAAGTTTATCGGTCCGAATTGTTGCCTTTACGGCATTTGTGCATACAAGAACTTCAGCAACCAACAATCGACCGGTGCCCCTTGCTCGCGGTACGAGTTGCTGTGTAATTACACCCAGAAGTACAAATGACAACTGGCTTCGAACCTGCTCCTGACTCGTTGCCGGAAATGTGTCTATTATCCTGTTAATGGACTCATAGGTCGAGTTTGTATGGAGTGTAGCGAGAGTCAGGTGACCTGTTTCTGCAATATTCAGTGCAACCTGCATTGTCTCGAGGTCTCTCATCTCACCTATCAGCACAACATCCGGGTCCTGTCTGAGAACATATTTGAGTGAATCACCGAATCCAGACGTGTCCTGTCCGATCTCCCTCTGGTTCACGATTCCCTTGTCATGGTGATGAACATATTCAATTGGATCCTCAATAGTGATGATATGACACCTGCGAGTGTGGTTCACTTTACGGATGATAGATGCGAGTGTTGTCGATTTACCGCACCCTGTGGGACCTGTGACAAGAATAAGCCCCTGCCGTTTTTCTGAAAGTACCTTTACTGCATCCGGAAGTCCGAGTTCATCGAAGTCGAGAATCTCATGCGGTATCGCTCTGATGGCACATGCCACACAGTTTCGCTGCATGAATACATTACCCCTGAACCGGGAGAGTCCTTTTATTCCGAATGCAAAATCGAGTTCCTTCTCCAGTTCGAAACGCTTTTTCTGCTCATCTTTAAGAAGGCTGTAGACAAGGTCCTGAGTATCTTCCGCTTCAAGCGGGTCATATTCCATTCGGACGAGTTCTCCATCAATTCTGAGAACCGGCGGTGCACCTACTGTCAGGTGAATGTCTGTAGCCCGTCTTTCCATCATTTCCTTTAAAAGTGTTTTGATAAACATGATTAAGCTGATTCTCCTTCTTTGTCCTGCTCTTCTCTCATTTGTGCTGCAAGCTCGGTAACTGCTTCGAGAATCTCCGGGTCATCTTCTGCCGTAACTCTCTTAACCTCTTCAAGAGTGGTGATACCGGATTTCATTTTCGCCACAGCGTCCATTCTCAGGGTTCTCATTCCGTCTCTGACACCCATAACACGCAACTGTCCGGCAGTGACTCTGTTAATTATTGACTGCCTTACATTCTTTGTAACAGACAATACTTCATAGAGTCCGATTCTGCCTCTATAGCCGTATCCTGTACAGTTCGAACATCCGCCACCCTTGTAGGTCGTGACTCCCCGCATTTCTTCGGGGTCGACACCTACTGCAAGGAATTCGTCATCTGTGTACTCGTGGGGGTCCTTGCATTTCTTACATATCTTTTTCACAAGTCTCTGTGCCATAATTGTCCGTACCGCAGAAGCAACAAGGAACGGTTTTATTCCAATATCCACAAGCCTGTTCACCGTGCTTGGGGCATCATTGGTGTGGATTGTCGAGAATACGAGATGTCCTGTAAGTGCAGCCTTGATTGCAATAGTCGCTGTTTCGAGGTCGCGAATCTCTCCCACCATGATGATATTGGGATCCTGCCTTAATATTGCCCGAAGTGCAAAGGCAAAGTCGTAACCCATCGAGAAGTCTATCTGAGTCTGGGTAAGACCGTCTATATTGTATTCGACCGGTTCTTCCGCTGTGTGGATGTTTGTCTTCGGAGTATTCAGTGAACTCAATGCAGAATAGAGTGTGGTTGTCTTCCCGCTTCCGGTAGGTCCTGTAACCAATACAATTCCATAAGGTGAGTTCACACCTTTCATGAAGACTCCAAGTGCATCTTCAGGAAAACCAAGTTCACGAAGGTCGAATTCGAGACTGCCTCTGTCCAGAATTCGAAGAACTATCTTTTCGCCATTAACCGTTGGAACACAACTCACACGGAAGTCAATCCATCTTCCATCTATCTTTGCCTTGATTCTGCCGTCCTGAGTCTTGCGCTTCTCGGCAATGTTCATGCCTGCCATGATTTTCAGTCTGCTGATTATCTGCGGCTGAATCTGCTTCGGTAGTTTTCGAACCGTGAAACAGGAACCATCGCGCCTGTATCGTATCCGCAGATGTCTTTCATAAGGTTCCACATGAATATCGCTAATTTCACTTCGGACTGCTCTTGCTATCATCTCATTCACATATTTAATGACAGGTCCGGAAGTAGCCATGGTATATTCGTCTTCGAGGTCATCTATATCACTTTCATCATCGCTGTAATCCTGCAGGGTACCCACAATTTCAAGGTCATCGAGTTCATCATCATAGTCGAGAATAGTGTCTTCGACAGATACCAGGTCATCTATCTTTCCGTACAGTTCATCCTGTGCCCTGCGAACCGCTGAAGGTGCCGCTGCCTTGGCTATCACTTCATATCCTACCGCAAACTTGACATCATCGATTGCATAAAGGTCACCGGGAGAACCCATGGCGACATAGAAGTACTCACCGTCGAAACTCAGTGGAACCAGTAGAAATTTTCGTGCGATATCTTCAGGGAGTTTCTGCGTCATTTCAGTCGAAATCGTAATCTCATCAAGAAATGCAGGTTCTACTGAGTATATCTCAGCAAGAAATTCAGTAATGAGGTCTTCAGGGATAGTACCCGTTGCAATCAGATTATCCGAAAGCTCTATCTCACCGGGACCAAACTCCCGACCGATATCCTCGATGTCCTCTTGAGTCACCATTCCGGATTCAAGCAGCATCAATGCAAGTTTACTAAGCACTGCTATCCCCCTTACGAAGAAGCGATTGTTTCCTTGATGACCTCTTCAAAAGTAGTTTCCCCACGTTCGAGTTTCAAAAGTGCGCCTTCTCGAAGATTAACCATCCCCTTGGCAAGTGCCGCCTTTTCAATCTGAAGAGTGTTCGCATCGCTTTCAATAAGTGTTCGAATCTCCTCATCGATAGTCATCACTTCAAACAGACCAATTCTGCCCCTGTAACCTGTATTGTTGCAGTTGGAACATCCTGTACCTTCATACAGCGGTATATCCTTGAAACGTTCGGGGTCGACCTGGGCTTCTACAAAAGCGCTGTCGGGTATATCGACTTCTGTTCTGCACTGCTCACAAACCCTTCTGATAAGCCGCTGCGATGCAATGCAATGAAGTGAAGTACTGAGCATATAAGGTTCTGTCCCAATATCGATGAGCCTGTTTATCGTACTGGGGGCATCGTTCGTATGTGTTGTGGAAAGCACCAGGTGCCCTGTCAACGCAGCTCTGATTGCAATTTCACTTGTTTCCTTGTCCCGAATCTCACCAACCATAATTATATCCGGGTCCTGGCGCAGATAGGCTCGAAGAGCATTGGCAAATGTGAGACCTATCTCCTCTTTCATCTGAACCTGGTTTATACCTTTCAGGTTGAACTCCACCGGGTTTTCAGCGGTCATTATGTTAATGGTGATATCGTTCAATTCCGTAAGAGCTGAATACAGGGTGGTTGTCTTTCCGCAACCTGTAGGACCGGTAACAAGAACAATCCCGAACGGCCTGGTAATGCCCTTACGGAATTCTGCGAGAGCAGGCGGTTCAAATCCAAGTTTTTCGAGGTCGAGGACAACGGTGGAGCGGTCCAGAAGCCTGATTTCGACTTTCTCACCAAACAGTGTGGGAAGTGTTGCAAGACGCATGTCGACATATCTGTCTCCGACCTTCACCTTCTGCCTGCCGTCCTGCGGCAAATTGTGTTCGGCTATGTCCATGCCGCCGAGAATTTTCAGACGGCTGACCATCGCCATCCTGTATTTTCTGCTCGGACGCATTATTTCATGGAGAATCCCGTCTATTCTGAACCTGACCCTCACATAGCGCTCAAATGGTTCAAAGTGGATATCACTGGCACCCCTGCGGACTGCATCCGCAATAAGACTGTTTACCAATTTTACAACCGGAGAATCGAAAACATCGAGAGCGAGGTCTTCTTCACTGACTTCAACTTCATCCTCATCGCTGACGATCATAGATTCGAACACTTCATTCCCGATGAGCATCTCGTTCACTATCTCATCTGAATCTTCTTCTCCACCTTTCACATCGACAATCGAAGTATCTTCTGTACTGCCGACTCTCGAACCTTCTGCATCGACGGGGACTATGGCTTCACTTTCCGAATAAAGGCGAGTGAGTGCCCGTTTTACCATACTGGACGCACATATGTGAGCTTCTACTTCCATTCCAAGTGAGAAACGCAGGTCATCAATCGCAAATAGGTTCTGCGGGTCGGTCATAGCCACAATAAGGGTTTTACCATCGAGTTCGATAGGAATAACTTCGTACCGCCTTGCAATGTCTGCAGGAACAAGTTCAATTACTTCCGGATCAACATCTATCGTATCAAGGTCTGTACTGGAAATTTTGAGTTGTCTTGCCAGATAATCATTGAGGTCCTTTTCTGAAACAGCTTCAAGTTGAACGAGATGAAAACCAAGTTTCCCACCGTCGGTCTTCTGAATTTCAAGAGCCTGTTCGAGTTGTTCGTTCGTTATGAGACCGGATTTCAGGAGTAATTCACCGAGTTTTTCGGCCATGCAGCCTCCCTTTTAGTTTTTCCGAAAATTAATTCCAAAATAACAATCTTAATATTCGCATATTTTCAAGTATACTAACAAGCATATTATAATTATACTATGACATAATAGTAAAGAACACTAAAAGTAGATGGTTACCCAGATATCCATACCTGTATCACGCTGGTCATATTGTGAATCTACCCTGTCCGTTTTCCAACCGAAAATACCCGTTATTCCGGCTGTAACTGTGCCAAAATCATAGTTCATTGCAGGTTCGATCCTGTACTCTTCCCTGTCACTTTGAAGCTGGTCACCGTACTCTCCACCTGTGATTTCTGTTTTCTGTCTTGAGCGTGTGATATTCAGGCTCGTCGTAAGGTCACTTGAAAATCGAATCTGCCATCCGTCTCCAAAGGGAAGCGGAATCGAGAATCCACCCGGCACACTGAAAGAATACTGTATCGAAAATGACAGACTGTTGGTGCTGCTTTTAGTCTCTGCTTCAGTTCCGGTGAAGTTCTTAGTTACCGTACTGCTCAGGTTATCTGAAAGAGTAACTCTTATTCCATTCTTGAATGTCCCGTTCACACTTAGAAGAGGATACCAACTGTCAGTCTCTGTTCTGCTATATGGGGTATACACATCATTCTCGAATCTGCCGCTTTCAACAGTTTCGCATCTCATTCCGGAACTGAGAGTCCCGTTTTGAAGGAAATCGGAAAATCCGGGCAGTCGGTCCAATCCTGACCAGGACATCGTGAAATACGGCCAGGTTACCTGGAGATTCCTGTTCCAGAAACCGGAGTAGAGGTTCTTGGTCGCATTCGAACTGTATTCAAGCCTGAGTGAAAGCGTCGAAACCGGTCTGAAACCGCCTGAGATCTGATAACTCTCGGTTCTTGAACGACTATAAGCAACTGCATCTTCGAGTACTGTCTCCATTCCCGTTATATAATCCCACCCGGGCATGAAGTTCATATCCCTGTATTCAGAACCTTCTGTCAGCGAATATATAAGTGTTGGATTGGTGATCATGTTTGCCGAGCGTTCGAGTTTAACAAGGAACCAGTGGGGTGTCCATGGAGATGCTTCCTCATCCAGCCGTTCATCCCGCATACGTGCAATACTACGCAGTGTGTGAATCAAACCAAGTGTTACAGTCAATCTCCCCGTACGTGCTACAGAAAACTGCGGCGCTCCCAGCGAATCCTTTCCGGATGCGGTATGTGGGGCAAGACGCGAGGACGAGTAGTTGACATCCCAGGATGCTCTGGGTTTCAGATAATCAAAAAGATTGATCTCCTGCGACAGTGATATATTCTGACTGCGGCTTATCTCACTGCCGAGATTTACTCCCGTGCCGAATGTCCGGGAAAACAGCAGGTCACGATTCGAGTTAAGCGAGATGGATGTACTCTGCCCTTTCCAGAAATTAAAGGTCATAGAACCACCTGCAGAGAATGTATTTGCCGTAGTCGACCGCGTTCGTACAGTATCCCCTGCAGCGTAACTCCAGGATGAGTTCCAACTGTTGTTCCTGCCAAGTGTAAAGGTAAATCTCGTGGGGCGTATCCTGAAAAACTCCAGGACAGGCAGACTGAACAGCTTCATACTCCTGAAACTAAGATTGTAGGACAGTTGTCCGGAGCCCGAACTGGATGAATCACTTGAAATAGGGCTGTTTCCGATGCTTCTTGTATACGAATGTACGAATGTGAAAGGATCGAGAAGGTATTTAGCAGCCCAGTTTTCCGAACTGCTGTTTTTCCGCCACTGGAATCCTGTACTCCAGCTTCTGTTTTGAGTTCTTTCAAGCCATGCTTCTTCATCATCGAGGCGGTAATCCGAACCTGCCTGGAAACGTGGTTCCTTGATATTCAGCGACCAGGCAAATGTCGCAGGCATACTGAGCGACCACAGCGGCGGGGTAAATCTATCGAGATTCAACGTAGCTCCGGTGGACACTGTTGTGGTTGCATGTCCCCTGCCTTCTGAACTTCCAAGCCCGTGAAAATTCGCACTCATGTACCTGTAGTCACCCGAAAGCAGGAGGAGATCCGCAATATCGAAATTCAGAGTTACCCTGTGAGCTGTTCCTACCTCATTATAGGGGTCGTGAAGCGTAATGTCATCGACCCAGACTTCGGTATTCAGGTATTCACCGGAATCATTGATAATCCCGAGCGTCATTTCCATTATGCCGGCAAGATTCGGAGAGCCGCGGACGGCAAGATTTCCGCTTTCGTAATAATCGAGCTCCAGTTCGTCCTTCATGAACTTCAGGTCAACCAGGTCGTCGAATTGAATATCCACAATTTCCCAACCGACGGTTATTTCTGTCCTAATCTCATAGTAATTCAGACTGTCTCTGCCTAATCTGTAAAATGCGCTGCCGCCGCAGTCGGATTCCCCGTGCACCAGGTACTGCATCGAAGCATAACCTGTATAATCTTCAGTTGTAAACAGATACTTTGTTGCGGAACCGTACTGTCCTGATCGAAGGTTGACTGTTTTGAGAGCGATGGACTGTTCCATCTTCGGCTCGCCGTATTCATCCTCACCCGGATCAACACCGGGCGGCGGGTCATTGTAATAATCGGGATTATCCCTGTTATTCACTGTAGATACAAGAAATTCTTCATTCCCCGGTATGGGAACAACTGTCGAATCGATATTCCGAATGCCGTCAACCTCCCACTGGTTCCCGACAATAGAGAAGTCATAGACCTGAATGGTATCAGGCTGTACAAAGTTATCGACCCAGATGCGGGCATAGGATATTTTCTCCCAGGTTGGTTCAGTCGAAACAAAATCAGGAATTGAGACAAGAGCCGAATCAGTCAGGGGAATTTCAATCAGCACCCACCCGAGTTCATTTGGACCTGAAACAATATAGTCAGAATCATTGAAAGGGATTTCAACTCTGAAGAAAGAGTTGGATGTGTCGAGAACACCATTCCCGTTCAGATCCTCCGTATTGAGTACCCTATTGACTTCTGTGCCGTTTATCTTTTCATATCTTTCGCTGGGCGGAAGACTGCCGTCATAGAAGTAATCATCTAGATTCGGGTCAGGCTCAGGTGAACCGGGAAGTTCTTCAACACTGAAGAGATTATCCAATCCGGTGTCCTCGTCATCTGAGAGAACGCCGTTATGATTCAGGTCTTCCGTATCGAGTTCGCCGTTGCATCTTCTGTCAAGTTCTCCTGCAGTTCGTTCGAGCCAGTATGAATCCTCATTTATCCACTCACCAAGATCGATATACATCGAAGCATCCTGAGCACATCCCGCAGTTCTGACATACAACCGAATGTGTGTCTTTTTGGAGAAGTTAGATCCATACTTATCGAAGCACCGCATCACACCGCCCCAGGATGAATAGTTATTGTTGTCGGGTTCAAAATAAAACTCGAGGACTCCGTTCACCCATTCTTCTCCTGCATTTCCGGAAACTTCGGGGACTATGTCTTGAAGTCTCCAACGGTTTTCTGTGTTGTACCATCGTAAATCTCCAGGCGGGAACAGCTCCGGTGAAGCGTAATAGGGAATCCCCGACAGATGCCAGCTGCCCCTGCTCTGACCGAAAGGAAATGAACTTTCCGCACCCTCCATGTCATCGACATAGATAAATCCGTCTATATTCGTGTTGGGTACACTCAATGCAACTTCGCTCGAAAGTATTATTCTGCTTTCAGCTTCTGTACATATTCCGGGAATTACATTTGCAAAGTCAGTCAGAAACTCTGGATGCGTCTCGAGATGAATATCCAGATCAGCAACAAATGTCCTTGTGTTCTCATCTCCGAGAGTCGGTCTGTCACCCGGTGTCGAAGTGCTTTCAAACATTGCAGTAGCACCAATCCAAGAATCACTGCCGACATTGTACTTTATACGGGTACCGAACAGCATTCGGTTCATCGAAGCAAACAGAGGTATATATTCGAAAGTCACTCTTAGGGTATTTGCCGGGTTCTGTGCTAGTTCTGCCGCTTCTCCGATAAGAGTCAGCGTTCCGATCTCATAGATAATCGTATAATCGACATTACGCACAAGTGTTTGTGCAACCCCCGCCACAGTCAGTATTACGGTTTCAGAATTCGGAATAATAGACATCCTGCCGAGTGAATATGTTGTAGATGCTGCTCTGTAACTTACCTTTATGAAGTACATGCTCTGTGCCGGAAGCGGGTCTCGCTCATCATATATTGCAGGATTTCGCTCCTCGAGAATAGGATCGTCGAACGGTCGGATCTCCGGAAAGATGAGAAACCCCTTCTCCCAGTCCACAGCAACCGCTTCATCCTGTAGAGTACCGTCTCCGTTTGTATCGAGTCCGAGCAGTTCGATAAAGGGAACGCCACCCTGCGACTGAACAGGTTCTTCCCCTGCTCTTGTAAGATATATACCGCACTCGAAACTGCTCTGTACGATTTTATTGGACCCGAGAAAATACCTGTTGCGAAGTTCATAGCTCCAGGTTGCATATGATGGAAGCGGGTTGCTCTGCTTAATGAGTTTCAGTTCCCAGCTTCCCGATACATTGCCTGTCGTATCTCCGTCTGCATCCACCATCCAGATTGCGATCATGTAGTTATCGCTGACCGGTGAATCAAACTGGATTACAGTGGAAGAGTCGGTCAGTATGAAATCCTTGTCCTGTCCGGCTATCTGCTCATCCCAGTTCCCGGTGCCCCACAATGTATCACCGGGAGACTCAGGGACGAACCAGGTTGCTTCAACAGCACCTGTCTCTTCATTGTTCGAACCGTCCAGATCATCGATGAACACCCTTATAGAAACAATCTCTTCAGGCACAAGTGAGTCCGGGACAGTAAGAAAGAAGTAGTTGTCGGCCGGATTGATGTCGAGAATGGAGTCTTCCTCCATCGTTGCCTGACCTACGAAATCAGATGACTCAGTTGCTCCTGCCTCCTTGCTTGCGATCAGTGTTATATCAACAGGACCAATCTGCCCTAGAACTTTCGCACCGAACAGCCCGTTATGCGGTATGCTGTAGGAGACAAATTCAGGTCCCTGAATCGAAAGGCTGACATCACCGAGGTCGACTACCTGGACGATCTCATCATCATCTCCGTCATATGTCAACCGTACTGTACTCTCCGGGGTCAATTCCCGCTCGCTGTCGTGGTCGACGCTTACATGAATCTTCTCACCTATAGTACCATCGAGGTTGACGCTGAGCACCTGTTCCATCTTCAGGTCGGGGAAAAGTGACTGGCTTCCGCCTTCATATTCGACCATGTTCGGGCGGTAATGCGTAATGCCTGACAGTGTCAGTTTCTGGTATCCGCTTATATCGAGCTGCCCGCCTTCTCCTATAGCGTCCGCAAGTACATCAGGCATATCCAGCGGAAGATAAATCGTTGGGATGAGATCACCTCCACCGATACTTGTCCGAAGGCAGAAGGATCTGTTGACATCCAGCCAGCTTTCGCGCAGTGACCAATTCATAATACGGACATTTATCGAATCACTCGAAGATGAATAGGTTCTGCCTATCGGTATTCCATTCCGGAACATCCGCCAGGAAAACAGTCTTTCCCGTATCGAGGGAATCAGATGAAAAGTCACTTGAGATGAGTACAGGGTAAAAACAGGGGGTTCTTCACCGTAGGTGTAGTCAGAGAGAAGCCACGGAGAATGTACTCCCGCAGAGGCTGCAGTACCCGCAGGTAAATACAGCAGACAAACAAGGAGAAGAAGTGACTTTATTTTCACACTAATTAATACTCTCTGAAAGACAAACTGTTCCAGAATGTTAAAGGAACATATCAATGCTAAGTATTATAATTATATTATCTGTGAAATTGTAATCAACATCTGCACAGGAATGAAATGAAAAAACTTCAGTTTTATGTCATCCGTGAGTTCATCCCCCCATTTCTGCTTTCAGTCGGGATATTCACATTCATAATGCTTCTGGACAAGATTCTCGACCTGCTGGACATGATCGTCAGCAAGGGAGTTCCGATACGTACAGTGGCGGAGGTTTTCTTCCTACTGCTTCCGTCCATAATGGCTGTTGTGATTCCCATGGCGGTACTTGCAGGAGTACTTATGGCAATAGGCAGAATGAGCGGTGACCTCGAAGTAACTGCCATGAAGGCATCCGGAATCAGTATCTTTGCACTGATAAGACCGCTGATGATAACTGCCATGATTCTGTGCGGTTTGATGATCTATTTCAATAACGAAGTACTTCCTGACGCAAATCACTTCGCCAAGAATCTCATGCTCGATATCGGTCAGATGAAACCATCTGCCAAGATAATCCCCGGTGTGTTTGTCGAAGATATAGACAACTACAGAATACTCGTTGAAGGGAAAGATGATATTACCGGAGAACTTACAGACATTCTTATTCATGAGAACATTCCGGGAAATACGCCGAGAACCATCACCGCCGAAACCGGGATACTCGAACCTGTTTCAGCCAATCGTTTCAAACTTACTCTCCATGATGGTGAGATGCATGAAATGACTGATGAAAGTGAATACAGACTAATTAAATTCGAGGTATATTCCATGCAGTTAACGCGTTCGGGTGAACTTACAAGACAGGAACGAGACAATCGGGGAGACAGGGAACTCTCTGCTGCACAGATGAAATCCAGGGTAGATTCTCTTCAAACAGAGGTGAACTCACTTGAGGATTCCCTCAGAGTGCTCTCGGTTGAGTTCATCATTCGCGAGGACTCCGGCATTACATCTACCGATGGGGAAACTTCTGCTGACCCGACAGATCCCCGTATAGGATACAACCGATCCCGCAATACGCTTTCAACCCGGGCCTCGAACATGAGAATGCTTCTGGACAGGAAACTGTCATATGAAAGGAGTATCTACAGATTCAGAGTGGAGATCGAGAAGAAATACTCCATTCCCTTCGCCTGTCTCGTCTTCGTACTTCTCGCAATTCCGCTTGCTCTTTCTACAAGAAGAGGAAGTGCCGCAATTGCACTCGGTGTCAGTCTCATGGTGATTGTACTGTACTACTTTTTCCTTACCTGGGGCGAATACTATGCAGACAGGGGAATGGTCTCACCGTTCATCGCGATGTGGCTTCCAAATATGGTCTTCGGTGCTTTGGGAATAATCCTAACAGTCCGCAGCCTTCATGAAGGCAACCCAATTCCCCTGCAGAGTGTTACAGAACGCTTTCAAATATTCAGAAGACTTTTGTCGCGCTCAAAACATGCACACAAACCGGAGTCAGACAAGTGATAGGCAGAAAAATCGACCGATACATTGCCGGGAGATTCTGCAGAATTATCCTCCTTGCTATCGTGTCCTTCGTAGTAATATTCGTATGCGTTGATGCCTTCGATAATTTCCGACGGTGGGCAGGTAACGATGTATCTACTTTGACTTTCCTAAAGTACTATGCGTATGGGCTCCCCTATATCATCGTTCTCATCCTCCCGATTGCTGTTCTTCTGGGGTCGCTGTTCCTTGTTTCTTCTCTTTCGAGAAATAGTGAGTTATTGGCAATGAGAACCGCCGGTATCAGTATACCGAGGATTTTCCTTCCACTTCTTCTCGTAGGCGTTCTTGCGTCTGTTTTCGAACTTGGAATCGGTGATTTTGTAGTAGCGGACGCACAGCACAGACAATCGGTTGTAAGACGGGTCGAAATCGAAGGGCATGAAGACATCGATTACTCGAACCGGAGTAATTTTGCATACAGGTCTCCCGGTGGTGCCGTCCTGGATATAAGTTTTTTCAATGAAGAAGCAAAGACAATGACAAGTGTCACTACAGAGTGGTTCGATGACAGCTCCTGTGTCATAAAACGGGTCGACGCGGAACGACTTGAGTGGCAGGATTCCTGCTGGGTAGCTTTCAATGTAACCCGGAGGATCTTCGAATCCGATGGCAGGATTTCTTTCTTGCAGCTTGATTCGCTACCCCTTGACGTTACAGTTCCTCCCGAACTCATTGCAAGACGCCAAAAGCCTTCTGAAGAGATGAATATCTTCGAACTCCATTCTTATATCGAATATGAACGCTCTGCGGGAGGTGATGTGAGGAGCGGACTCGTGGAACTCTATCTCAAGTTCCTGTTCCCGCTTTCGAACATCATCATGGTTCTTGTCGGAGCTCCGCTTGCGCTTCGCAGGTCTAAGAGCGGAAAGGCATCGAGTTTCGGCATTGCAATAGCACTTGCTTTTGTTTTCTTCTTCCTGCTCAGGCTTGGACAAAGCCTCGGCTACAAGGGTATCCTCCCGCCTTTCATCGCGGCGTCCCTCGCTGAAGCCATCTTCCTGGTCTTCGGCCTTTTCCTGCTCTTCCGAGCCTCCCGCCACAGCACCTAACCCGGTACCGTACGTCACTTCGTCCACTTAGTTGGCAGGAATAACAAATTATATTCGTATAAATTGTAGGTGTAGTATTTTACATATACTATTTTTCATTATAGTGGTCAACTAAGTGGACGAAGTGACGTACGGTACCCCTTGCAAATCAATAATACCGATTGTATTTTTGTGAGTACAAATCAGTATCGAAAGTTCACATTTAACCAAAGGAGATTAGAATGTCTAATCGTGTCTACAATTTTTACGCCGGACCTGCAACCCTTCCGTTCGAAGTTGTGAAAGAAGCCACTGAAGGTTCTCTTGAATTCAGTGGACTCGGAATGTCCGTCATGGAGATTTCACACCGCTCGGCAGCATTCGATGCCATGTTCCGCGAAACCCAGACAAACATGCTGGACATCATGGGACTTTCCGGAAATGAATACGCAGTGCTTTTCCTCGGTGGCGGTGCCAGTACTCAATTTCTTACAATCCCGTTTAACTTTCTGACTGAAGACAAAACAGCAGACTATGTAAATACGGGCACCTGGTCGAAAAAGGCTATCAAAGAGGCAAAGAGATTTGGCATCGTCAATGTAGCAGCTTCAAGTGCGGATGCGAATTTCACATTTATCCCCGATACATACAACCTGACACTGGATGCCGCTTATGTTCATACAACGAGCAACAACACAGTTGCCGGTACCCAGATATTCGACTTCCCTGAAACCGGTGATGTCCCGCTCGTAAGTGACATGTCATCTGATTTCCTCTCCCGAAGACTTGATTTCAGCAAGTTCAATCTTATCTATGCGGGTGCGCAGAAGAACATCGGCTCGTCCGGTGTAACGGCTGTAGTTGTCAAGAGAGCATGGGTAGAAGAAGCGAATGATGATATACCCACCCTCCTGTCGTACAAGACTCAGGTCAGTAAGAATTCAATGTTCAATACCCCGCCTTCCTTCCCTGTGTATGTTGTTGGACTTGTCATGAAGTGGATACTCAACAACGGCGGGCTTGATGCCATCGAGAAGATCAATGATGCAAAAGCTGAACTTCTCTATGATGCTATAGACAACAGTGGTGGTTTCTACACAGGAATCGTTGCGAAGAACAGCCGCTCCAAGATGAATGTCACCTTCAAACTTCCGACTGAAGAACTCGAGAAGAAATTCGTGGCTGACGGAATTTCAAAGGGACTTGTCGGCTTAAAGGGTCACCGTTCAGTCGGCGGGTGCAGGGCTTCCATCTACAATGCGATGCCGTTTGAAGGTCTCGAAGCGCTTGTGAAGTTCATGAAGGAGTTCAAGTAAGTTCTATAAAGGTCGGTGCTGATAGGGGACACACCTCCTCGAAACAGGAACTCTTTCTTCGGAGGAATGTCCCCATTTAGCACATTTTTAGAAACGCAGCTTCGTCTATCACCTCAACCCTGAGGTTCAGGGCTTTTGTCAGTTTAGACCCGGCATTTGGACCGGCTACGAGATAGTCGGTCTTTTTGGAAACACTCTTGGTGACTTTTGCTCCCGCACTTTCAGCCAGTTCGCGGGCTTTGTTTCGTGCAATCGATAGTGAACCTGTGAATACAATGGTTTTCCCTTCAAGCGGACGGTTTCCCCCGGATATGGAATTCTTCAGTTGAAAGTCCAGCGCAAGAAGCCTGTCGATAACCTTCCTTGTAACAGGGTCGCTAAAGAACACAACTATCGAATCAGCTATGACCGTGCCGATTCCATGGATATTCTCAATGTCTTCTTTTGAAGCAGTCATTATATCTTCTATCGTCCTGAATTTCGTGCTCAGCAATCTGGCAACAGTTCTGCCAACTCCGAGAATTCCTATTCCTGTAATGAATCTCTGTAATTCTGTATCGAGACTGGCTTTAATAGCATCCACGAGTTTTGCGGCAGAGATATCTCCCATTCTGTCGAGATGGGCTACCTGAAGTGACTTCAATTCATAAAGACCTGCAATGTCCAAGACGAATCCGTTGCTGACAAGCTGGTCGCAGATTGTCTCACCGAGTCCTTCGATGTCAAGTGCATCACGCGAGCCCCAGTGAAAAAGACCCTCACGCAACCGGGCGGGGCATGACGGATTAATGCATCGATGTACTGCTTCATTGTCAGGTCTTGTTACAGGGCCTGTACACACGGGACATTCCACGGGAAATTCGAAAGCAGAACTCCGCCGCATGCCTTCAGGTGCTCCCAGTGAGCGTACCACTTCCGGAATTACATCTCCGGCTCTTCGGATTACGACCAGATCACCCGGCCTGGCATCCTTTTTTCTGAGTTCATCTTCGTTATGCAGCGTTGCCGATGATACTGAAACGCCGCCGACTTCAACAGGTTCAAGTTTTGCAACCGGTGTAAGTCGTCCCGTTCTTCCAACCTGCATTTCTATCGTCTTTAGTGTTGTTACAACCTCTTCGGCATTGAATTTCCAAGCAACTGCCCATCTCGGGCTTCGGCTTAACTCTCCCATTCTGTTCTGCAGCTGAATGTCATCCAGCTTGATCACCATGCCGTCTATATCGAAGGGTAGGGAATCTCTCTCATCTTCAAGGTCATGATATGCCTTTTCGACTTCATCCGCACCTTTGCATACTCTATTTTTCCCACTGACGGCAAAACCGCTCTTCGAGAGATAATCCAGCATGGCGGACTGCCTTGTGATACCTGCGGGAAAGTCCGCAACACCGTGAGCCATGAATGTAAGGGGACGGGTAGCAGTGATTCGGCTGTCGAGTTGACGGAGAGAACCGGAAGCGGCGTTGCGGGTGTTTGCGAATGTTTTTTTGCCTGCAGTTTCCCTCTCCGAGTTCATGCGGGTAAAATCATCTTTCCTGAAAATCACTTCTCCCCTGACTGTGATTGCAACACCTGAACCACCCGAAAGACAGAGTGGGACGGTATTGATAGTTCGCACATTTGCGGTGATGTCCTCTCCGAGAGTCCCGTCACCCCTGGTGCCCCCCTTCTGCAGCAATGAATTCTCGTAGATAACAGCAAGGGCGACCCCGTCAAACTTGGGTTCGACCGAATATGCAGGGGGAGAACTGAGCCCGAGTTCATCGATTATCCGTTTTTCGAATGTGTCGAATTCTGCTCTCGTGAATACATTGCCAAGACTCAACATCGGCGGGTTCCATGTTATCGGAGGAAAATCGTACACCGGTTCGGTACCGACTCTTAGGGTAGGAGAATCAGGTGTGAGAAGTTCAGGATACTGTGCTTCAAGGTACTGGAGACGCCGCATGAGCGCATCATATTCATCATCTGATATCTCAGTGCGGTTTTCATTGTAGTAAAGTCGGTTGTGGTAGCGTATCAGTTCTCTAAGTTTTTCTGCTTCAGCTCTCTGTATATCAGGATTCATCTTCTGCACCTACTTCCAGTATCATGGAGATATCCAGTCTGCCGTCTCTGTCAGTGATACCTGAAATATACACAGAAACGCCCTGATGCACCTTCTCGAAACCCCTCTCTGAGAGGTTGACAGATTCAATCGGACATTGCCATATATCATATTCTTTATTGAGTTCTACTCTGATATATCCTCCCCGCCATTCATCGGCAAACAGAATCTCACATCCCCTGCCTTTACCTTTCCATCCGGGTGAGTGTTTCACTCCTCCATCAATCTGAATGTACCTGTCCGGGCCAGCTCCGGAGAGCATGTTGAAGGACAGTTCCATCCCGACTCGTATATTAGGTGGTGCCTTCCATTTAGAAGAAGCTTTTACAACACCATGAAAGGAGTCAACCATTAAGGTCTTCCTAATGACATATTGCTCTTTGCTGATTTCAGCGTTGTCCTGCAGGAAATTATCCCCCCTGCAGTTCGAAAATACAATGTCTGAATCCTGGAAGTCCACAACTCCGACTTCCGCCTGAATCCACTCTTCAAAGCAGTTATCCGCAGGAATGGCAAGATCCGTGAAAGAGACTTTTCTCCAGCGGTCAATGATTATATCATCTGCGAGTCCTTTCTCTGCACCGGGCTTAGAATGAATGGTCTCTTCCGTGCGGATTCTGACTTCTGCCGCCCGGACATCAGAGTGATAACTTTCCGTCTGTCTTGTGAGAACATGCCCGAAAGGTATGGGATTCCCAGTGTCATTGAATACAGTTAACTCGCTAATCGTAAGTCCCTGCCCGCGATGAACCATCACTGATAACTTCCTGCCGGTGACCAGTCTTTCGGACAATCCGTCATTGTTGATATCTCCACTTACCACCCGGGGAAACTCGTCGAGAATATCAAGTGCTCTATGTTCAGCAACCGCAAGTTCTTTCCAGACTGCATCCCTCAGGTGTGGAAGATAGATACCGCCGAATACTCCATGCCACCAGGAGCAATTACACTGACTTCTCCAGAAATGATGTAGAGCAGACTCGCTCCCTGAGCGCTTTACAATGTCTTCTGCCAGCAGTACACGAGCCCGCAGATCATTCGACTCGGGATACAATGAAAAGAAGTTTCGCCAGAATCCCCCGAAAAGAAAAGGATATGATTTGCCGGTTTCATCATGCTCTTCGAGTACGCTCCGGGTCGATTCAAGATCCTCTTTAGCGGCGGGGGTCAATGCCCAATCCCCCATTTCGCTGTAACTCATTGCAGGCACATATAGCGGTCCGGATGCTTTCATCGAAGCAGCTTCAGATGGAAGAATGGTCTCTATCCAATCAGCTGATGATATTTCAGAGATAAATCTGCTAAGCCAGTCATCATTGTAGCACAACTCAGCTGTACCCGGCCAGACACCGAATTTTTCCCCGTCGTCGGCATAGAGTACGAGTTGGGAATCGTCGAGATTAAGGTTCTGCAGATGCTCGATGACTTCATCCACGGGTGCAAAAGGTATCTTATATCTGAGACCCATATTACCTCCCAGCAGTCTGATCGAACTGCCTGCATCCTCAGTAATCCAGGGTTTGAAGAGTTCTCTTTCCCGAACTCCTGCAGAAACGAGATGAGCGTCATCGAGAATGGCGTAGTTCAACCCAGCTTCTGCTATCAATGATGCAAGTTGCGGCTCCCAGACCCGCTCTGTCAACCATAGTCCGGCGGGAGAAGTTCCGCACAGTTTTCGAAGATGTTCTGAATAGTCCCTGATCTGCATAATGATGTCATCCCTGCGGAATACCGGAAGAACCGGCTCATATCTCCCGCTCGACAGCAGTTCCATATTACCTGACTGCACCGCAGCTGAAATCCCTGTAATGAATTCGGGATAATGTTTCTCGAGCCATTCCAGCAAACTGCCTGAAATGTGAAGACCGGTCTTTATTTTCGAAAATTCATCCAGCATCGGTTTGTAACAGCTTTGAAATGCTTTCTCGATTACATCATCGAAATTTCCTACAGGCTGATGAATGTGAAGACAGAAAGAAAACTTCATCAGATATCTTCAAGCAGTACTTTTCTGTATACAATGTCTGCCGGAAGAATTCTGTCCGGGTTTATGTCGATGGAGATTATTTCGATTCCGGGAGTAACAGTCCCGACATATATGTTCCTGCGGCTGCCTTCCCTGAGATGAATTTGGTCGGATCCTTCCCTTGTATATATCATAATCTCGTCGATTACTGACCCATACGGAAAAGCATGACCGGGTTGAAGCTGTTCAATTTTCAGCGTCAGTGTCTGACCGTCAGGATTCGCCCAAGTGACTCTGATGCATGGAATTCCGGGTTGGAACAGCCAACTCCTGAACAGCGTTCTTCGTCGAGAACTACTACTCAGATTAAGTGCTGATGCCAGTCTCGTCCACGAATCTCCCCGATGCCGCTGACGCCCCAGCATTGTTCTCAATCCGTTATTCACAAAGCCGTTTATCTCATTGGAGAGAAACTCAAGTACAAGCGGACCCTTTCCCATTATAACAGGTTCTGCGATTTCCGATGAAGGAAGAAGCGGGTCTGCAAGTGCATATTCCACTCCCCCTCTGATTTCAGTTTCGTAAAGGTAGTATTTTAGAAATGCGTCCAGCATTATATCACCGTTTTCAGCATTCCTGTTGGACGCGTATCTATAGACAGTCCATCCCGTCAGCATCTGCCTGAAGGTTTCATCAAGGTATTTACTGCGTGAGAGGAAAACTGCAGCAGCCCCTGCCGGTATAAGAGTTTCTCTCACTGCGACACCTTTTGAAAGAGAATCACTCCACCATGAACAATCAGCAATTCGACAAAGCACATCTTTCGATGCAAACACACATCCGGGACCAAGCATATAAATCGATGTGTCAAGACTCTCAATGATAACAAAGTCGAGTTTTGCTCCCTCGTACTGTAGAGCATCCCAGAGATTATCTGCAAGACCTTCCGTTATGCTTTTCAAGTCATCATCAGGGTCAATAGTGTCCGATAAATAGAGTCCGCTCCTTCCTGATGATATCCCGACACTGTCGAAGTCGGAGACAGCCCATGCTATAGGTCCCTTTAACCCGCCGACGGGTGATGCATACCGAACCGTGTTTCTGCCTGAGCCAGTACTCCCTCCATAACTAAGTTCATCCATCGGAACATATGCAGTGTATGCAGTATCCGGGATTGTTATTTCAACTATGTAATCCGCAGGATATCTGCATCCCGGATAAAACCACATCCCGCACTGGAAGGACGAAGAAGACCTCACCTGATATCCGCTTAAGACAAAATCTTCACCGGTGTGAAGTTCTGTGCCTTCAAACACCTGCTCAAAGATTCCGCGAAATACCCCTGTAGAGTCGCTGATGCAGACAAGTGAATCGTCATCAATTTCAGAATTGCCGCAGATATCTGAAATCTCCGCATCCATGTAATCTTCTGAGAGGTAAAAACTCAACTTGAAATCCGACTCTGTCGGTGAAAAATCGACAGTCAATGTGTCAATAATTGTGACGGACTGTTCCCCGGGATTCACATTTATGACCATGCTGTGCAGAATAGAAGGTACAGTTGTCCCGGACTGCTGAATATCTTCTGATATCCGGTCATAAAGCCTGTCAGCTGGATAGACATTTCTCGGAGTAATCAATTCTGCCCGGTTGCTGTATTCAGGTTCAAATACAGGCTGAGCACTGTTAAAAAGTAACCGCACATCGTCGAGTAGAACAGTCGGTGAATTTCCATACTTCTTCGCCTGCAGTACGATTAGTTCTCTGCTCCCATGTGCCCAGATCCGTTCGACGACACACGAATCTCCGCTTTGATAGGTAATGGCAGTAAACGCTCGGTTCGTGCCTGTATCGACCTTTGCAGAGATATCCCTTTGAAGAAGATACTCACACATATCCGATTCTGTAGAACCACATCCCGGTACGAGCATAGCACGCAGTATAACCATATCTTCTGATTCAATCTCAAGTATTACAGATGATATTTTCCCGCTGCTATGCTGTATGCTGTCACTATAGACTTCCGGATAAGATACTCTCACATATACATCTTTCTCTGCATATAATTCTATTTCCTGCATATCTCCTGTTGAACGCAGATATGGGTCATCACTGCCGCAGGCACCTGACAAAAGAGCAATAATCAGAAACGAAGACAAACTTATAATGTAAAGTATTTTCAAATTTCCTCCATAATACAGACATCCCGAATTCATAATTTTCATTCACTTACATATGATATAATATATGCAAGTTGACAAATGTACAAAGTTTGTTACAATTCATGCATTGGAGGAAGAATGAATTTACTTTTTATAATGCTGAACACTGCTGATAGTATAACAAAATCCGATATGGCAATGTCCGCCTTTTTCTGTGCAGCTTCGTTCATGTTCTTTATTCTGCTTCATATACTTGGAGCAAAACTCTTTATAGTGATCAGGAATTCCGGACGCATGGGCCCGCGGCGCTTTGCAGTTATTCTCTTTCTCATAGGTATTGCAGGTGCTGTTTTAAGTTCAACTCTGCTTTTCAATGAGTCTGCTCTAGTTCTCGGTGTTACCTCGGGAATACTCATATGGACCGCTGCCGGTGATATCCCCGAACAGATGAAATGGATTTCGCCGCTGACACGGAAGAGTATCATCATCTATCTTCCGCTGCTTCTTATATGGGGGGTAGGCTGCTATTATTATTCAAACCTTCCCAATGCCCTCATCGGCGCAATCGGCTATCCCATCGCAATCTGGGGGCTGAATCTCGCCAGAGTCAGAGTACTGGACAAATGGGGGCCGTCTTCTCTGCCCTCGACTGTTCTTGTTATTCTAACTGCAATGCTGGCCGGCGCAGCGGCTGCTATCGGGATTGTACACGGCACCATCTATTCCGGAATCATCGGAGGTGTTCTATTTTCGATAGCAATCTGGTCGGCATTCGAAGTGATATGGGAACGCGGAATGGCACGCGGCCCCTGGCAGATGAAGAACAGATAGCAGGGCAAATCAGAATATCATATAGATCAAACCGGCGTGAACACTGAATCCGTTGTATCTATACTTTGTGTAGTATAGTTCATCATCCCCCACAGCACGGATTCTGCCGCTTTCCGTATTCTCAACATCTCCCCACGAGTCACCTAAGATCCCATACATCCCTTCACCGCCAAGGAAAATTCCGAGATTCGATGAGAACATGTACTCAAGGTCGATATCGACAAGTCCTGTCATGGCAAAAGCGCTCGTAGAGGTCAAACTGTCATTGAGGGTTTCCTGCAGCAGAAATGTCATTTCTCCCCCGCAAGAAAGACGCAGTGCCAATTCCGGACTTGCAAGAGGGATTCTCGACCCGACCAGAAAGTCTATTCCAAGAGAAGATATGTGTTCCATTCCGCCAAAGGCAAAGGCTCCTGTAAATGAGAGACCCCATTTCGCCGTCGATACACTTACTCTGAGTTTCTGCAGATATTCAGGTAATTCAAAGTCAGCGGGTACGCTGTCACCCAATAACACATCGGGTTTCATCAGCAGATATGAAACTGATATATCAGCAGGGGAGCCGTGTTCTATAGCCACGACATTCCCGCCTTCAGCAAGGTCACCAGCCAGAAGATGCCCCTCTGATTCATTGGAACCGATGGAAGTTATCTGAAGAAGCGCCCTGCTGCGCAGATACTCATAATCATCTTCGGTATCTGGCATTTCTGAAGTTGTTGCGATAACATACATTACCATTCCCTTGAAGAGCCCCTGCTCCGTACCTGCCGGTATCTGCACAGGTGAAGTTCCCACTGCAACGAAATTCACTTCAATCGGAAATAATTCGAATAACGCTCTTTCTGTTATGTCTTCGGCACAATCCAGAGTCAGGTGTCTCCTGTCTGCTGGTACAGGCGGGACTTCCCGTTCAGACCGTGCTTCGCTCAGCGAACCAAACAGCGCACCATTCGAAGAGTAGAATCTTCCCAGTAACTCTATGGTGATGTTTCGCTCAACTATGAGAGAGTCATTTCGATAATATGTCCTGTCTTCAACCTGCTCGGGAAGAATTTCTATTGCAAAGAACACATCGATCTGTTCATCTGCAGCGAGAGTTCGCATGACTATAATCAGAGAGTCAGATGGAACACCAAGAAGCTCAGTTCCGGTTATATCTGCGACTTCGAAACGACCGGATATATCGAACTCTCCTCGAACCACATTGAGTATATCTTCTCCCGGGCAATTAGCATCTTCATTGAGAAGTACAACACCAATTTTCGACAAAGACGCATATGCAGGGATAAGTAACGCACTTATCAGGATGACTAACAGAGTATTCCGCATGACCTTCTCCTTTATTCAATATCATCAAAATTTGTGAATATTACTGCTGGACTGCATTCAGTCGCAGAATATTCTCAAGTTCATCCGGCATTTCTGCAAGAACAGAATCCACTAGCATAAGGGGAATATAATCACGCCATCCGGAAAAGAGTGAATCCAGGACGATCGTTGAAAGACTGTCGGGTATACCGTTTTGCAGAAGTGTTATTCTATAGTGTGGAATGGTATCAACCGATTCCGCCTGCTCTAGATTCTGCGATTCACTTTCTTCGGTACTACCCACCATTCCTGCCGACAGGGAAATCTCCGTAGCTTCCCTTAATAATATCGATTCGCACACTTCGGCATCCCCGGAAGGTTGTTGCAATGCACTGTCATTCTGCTCTGCAGTTAGCTGTGTACCACTGTTGCCGGGGGGGCATCCACCTGCGCTCGATGAAGCTCCATAAGTGATAACGACCTCATCTGACTCAACAATGCTCTCAGGAAGACTCTCTTCGTCTGCAACTGTGCCACCGGTTATTATGTCCCTTTTAAGATCACCTGTACCTTCGCATTCCAAACCCGAATCCGAACCTGAACTTCCGTCTGCGGCAATAACATTTGATGCTGTACCTGAATCTTCAGACTCCGCAGTGTTTATCGGTGTTTCTTCCTCTGAGGTCAGAACTTCTTCAGTTTCCCCATCGAAGAATCGGGATGCTGTATCGCCTGCTTGACCAGCAGGTTGTACGGGTTCAGCAGTGTCGTCTGATGAATCAGGTTTTCCCATAGGCTCTTGAACGGCGAGATGGTCGTCTTGCAGTGCTTCCGATACTACGGTATCCCTGTTTATCAATATGAATGTAGTTCCCAGCAGTGCTATGAGAACGGCTGCTACAGCCGGAATAAACTTCTGCAGTTTCCTCTTTGGAAAGACTTCCTTCATTAATTTTTCTTTAAGCAGACTGAATTGAGCATCAGTTGGTTCCCTGTAATCTTCCCGCCAGGCCTGCTCTGTCTTCCTGAGATAGTCGATAGTCCGTCGGCAATCCGTGCATGCATCGAGATGAGAGAGAATTGCTTTTGTTTCACCTTCGGTGAGTTCCCCGTCATGCAGACGCATGAGTTCGGTGAATTCAGGACATTTCATCGATATTCTCCATGTTCAGATTTACCTTCAGGTAGTCTCTAACGCTTTTTCTTGCGCGATTCAGCCTAGACATGACTGTACCCATTGGAATTTCAAGAACTTCTGCAATTTCTGCATACGACAGATTTTGGTCGACGCACAGGATAAAAACTGCTTTCAGCCTGGGAGTAAGGTTCTCGACTGCTTTCGCAATTGAATCCTTCAGTTCACCGGCAATTACCTTCTCCATCATGTCGACATCCACTACCAACTCGCCATCCATGCCGTATTCTTCATCGAATTCAATCTCATTGCGTCTCCTTCTCGACCGGATATGATTCAACGCTGTGTTGGTGACTATACGGTACATCCATGTAAAAAATCTGTAATCCGTGTTGAATCTGTCCATTGCTTTCATTGCCTTGATAAAAGCCTCCTGTGTAACATCCCAAGCTTCATCATCACTCCTGCACATGCGCCTTGCCACCCTGAATATTCGTTTCGAGTACTTCTCGAAGAGCATACCGAATGCATCCCTGTTACCATCCTTTGCACGCTTCAGAATTTCGTGGTCGGGATCTTCTGAAACAAGTGTCATAAATAATACACTCAGGAAGAACATTTATTCCCCTTAGGCAGAATCAGAAGTGAATGTAAATAGCGGCACCAATCTGCGTCTCAGATTCAAAATCACTGTTTTCCGCTTCGAATGAAAAAAGATAAGCATCGACATATGCATCAAGCATTCCTATCAGCCAAGCTCCGGATGTGTACCATATAAGGGAGAGTCTTGTTTCATAATGCAGGTCATAGGATTGTGTGTCTCCGGTTTCATCTGCATCCTTCATTGCAGCATTCTCAGCAATCAGCCATGCCAGCAGTCCGATTTCCACCACCCCGTACAAAACTCCCTTGAGTGGCTCATCGTTGTAAAACTGTCCCCATCCGGGCAGGACAGCTGAACGAAGCATAGCACCTGTAGGGTTCCGGTATTCGATCTCAGTATCCATGACAATTACAGTAGAATCCGATTCAGCCAGTCCTCTTTCAGGGGGTGTATCATCATTCTGCATTGTTTCAGATGTTTCAGGTATTTCAGATGTTTCAGAAAAGACCATTGATATAAAGGTAAGCATCATTACAAAAAAATAACAGCGGACACAGTTCTTCAACTCACGACTCCTCTTTTACTTGAGAGGATGAATTCAGCGATTTCGAGCCCATCCTCATTACCGGAATTTCTTATTATCTCTGTGGCTTTTTCAGTCAGAAGTCCTTTGTGTCGAAAAAGATATCGAAAAATTTCGTAGAGCTCTTTTATTCTCTCAGATGAAAATTCGTTGCGCTTTAGTTTAATCTTATTCAAGGACCGTACCCTAAGCGGGTATCCACCTACGATAACAAAGGGAGGTATATCCTTGTTGACCCTGTAACCGCCACCAACCATTGCACACTGTCCTATCCTTACGAACTGGTGTATAGGAACTACCCCTCCAATGGTAACATGACTGTTTACCTCTACATGTCCGGCGAGATTCACCGCGTTGGCGAGAATGACTTCATCGCCGATAATGCAGTCATGTGCAATATGAACATAGGCCATGATCAGACAGTTCTCACCGACAACTGTCCTACCGCCTTCACCGGTACCTCTGTTGATATTTGCAAACTCTCTGATTACAGTATCTTTTCCTATAATCAATTCACTTCTTTCTCCGCCGTATTTCAGATCCTGCGGGTCGGTACCGATAACAGCTGAAGGTCCGATACTGACTCCATCGGACAGAGTACACGGTCCATGCACTACTGCATGCGATGCTATCCTGACATTATTCCCAATAGAAACATCTTCACCAATAACAGCATAAGCACCAATGTCTGCGTCCCCGGGTATCCTGCTCTCTGAAATGACCGTCGCGTGGATCATGTCTTCTTCACCAGCATTGCCTTGAGTTCAGCTTCGACCATCACCTTATCGTCGACTTTTGCTATGCCTTTCATTCTGCACATCGGCCCCCTCTGCTGCAGCATTGTAAGTTCGAGTATCACCTGGTCACCCGCCCGCACAGGATTCCTGAATCGGACTTTGTCGAGTCCGGTGAAGTAAACAAGCCAATCTTTCGGGTCCTCCAGTGCTTCGAACAGCATCAGTCCGCCTGCCTGCCCCAGAGCCTCCACCATCAGAACACCGGGTACAATCGGGCTTCCCGGGAAATGCCCCTGAAAGAACGGTTCATTGATGGAAACATTCTTCATCCCGACAATTCTCTTACCCGGGTCGACTTCAAGCACTCTGTCAACCAGCAGAAATGGATATCTGTGCGGAAGCAGGTTCATGATATCATCGATGTCCCAAACTTTCTCGGTAAGTGAAACATCGAGAAGTGCATTCCTGTATTTCTGCTTTATCCTCTTGACGAAACTGACATTGGAGGCGTGGCCTGACTTGGCTGAGATAATATGTCCCCGCACCCTTGCACCGAGTAGTGAAAGATCCCCCAGCAGATCAAGCACTTTATGGCGAACAAATTCGTTGGGAAAGCGAAGCGGTTCTTCATTGAGTATCCCGTCATCCCCGACTACAATTGCATTTTCAAGCGTACCTCCCTTGATCATGTTCCTCTCCTGCAGAAGTTTCACATCTTCATACATGCAGAATGTGCGGCAGGATGCAATCTCCTCCTTGTAACTCTCCGGGGTAATCTCAAGGGAGATGTACTGGGTTCCAATAACCGGATTATCGAAATCGATTGTAAAACTTACCTTCAATCCGTCGAAGGGAACAACGGACAATGTAGCTCCGAATGCTTCTATATTGACCTGCTCTTCGATCTTGAGGATTTTTCTCGGTTTGTTTTCAATTTCCGAAACTCCGGCACTTTCCAGCAGTTTGATATAACTTCTGACAGAGCCGTCACCCGGCTCGGGCGGTTCATCCGAATCAAGTTCTATAAATGCATTGTCGATTCCCATACCGTACAATGCTGACAGAACATGCTCGACAGTGTGAACTTCATAGTAGTCCTTACCCAGGGTTGTTCTTCTAGACTGTTCTTCCACCTGCCTGACATTCTCGACACATGCTTTTATTTCCGGATTCCCTTCGACATCGGTTCTGACAAAGACTATTCCGTTATCTGCGGGTGCGGGTTTGAACCTTACCGTTGTTTCTCTGCCAATGTGAATACCAATCCCCTTGAATTCCACAGTTGACCCGAGTGTTGTCTGTAAACTCCCCATTTAATCCCCTTCTCCATCTCTCTGTTTCTTTACCTCTGCATAAATACCGGAAATTTTCGAGAGTGTAGCCTGTATTCTCAAAGACTCAGAATGCGGTCTTGCGGGATAACCGGAAACTGTTGTCCCTGCGGGAACATCTTTGGTTACTCCTGCCTGTGCTGCTATAACTGCACCATCCCCTATTTCAATATGTCCGTTGATACCTGCCTGACCGCCGAATACGACTCCTGAACCGACTTTCGTACTTCCGGCAATCCCTGTCTGGGCTGCTATAAAACACCCGTCACCTATTATAACATTATGAGCGATTTGTATTAGATTGTCCAGTTTTGTGTGTTTTCCAATGACAGTGCTGCCTACTACAGCCCTGTCTATCGTGCAGCAAGCCCCAATCTCTACATCATCCTCAATGACGACATTGCCGCACTGGGGGATCTTCTTATGGCCATTTGCATCAGGTACGAATCCAAAACCATCAGAGCCAATCACTGTACCTGAGTGAATAACTACCCTGTCTCCTATTTCAGAATTGCTTCCGATTGAAGTGTTTGCGTGTATCACACAGCTTTTACCGATGATGGAGCCAGGACCTATGACTGAATTGGCTCCGACAGAAGCATTTTTTCCTATTGTGACATTTCTGTCGATTACTGCACCGGGTCCAATCTCTGCGCCCGGTGCTATTTCAACAGAAGGGTGAATTACAGCCGTTTCCTGAATTCCTCTAAAACCGCTTTCTTCCGGTTCGAAGAACTGCTCAAGTGCAATCCGGAAGGCATCGTGAGCATTGGTTACCAGAATCTGATTCGAAGCACTCGTCTCAATCTGTTTTGCAGTAATAACCGCCAGTGCTTTCGTTGACTTCAAATACTTCGTGTAACGTGCATTTCCGTAATAGCAGACTTCTGATTCCCCTGCATCCTGAAGCGTCGAAACTCCCTTTACTTCGATACTCCCGCCGCAACCCTGAAGTGTACCGCGAAGTGCTTCAGCAAGTTCTGAAAGCAGCATTTATTCTCTGCCCCCCCTGGAGAGAAAGTCTATGACCTCCTGAGTAATGTCCAGCGCATCATCTGCGTACACAACGGTTCCGTTTGCAATGTCGATAACGATGTCTATCCCTTCTTCTACACAGATTTCCCGTACTGCATCGTTTATGCCAGAGACTATAGGGGATACAAGTTGTTCATTCCTGGTCTCAACAAGTCCACCGGGTCCGAATGTCGATGCAACATAGTTCTGAAGTTCCATCTGCTTCACTTCGAGTTCGTCCTCCAGTTCGGTCCTGCGCTCGGGGCTCATAACCATTGTAAAGTCAAGGTCTATTTCGATTTCATCTATCTCATCCTGAAGAGAGTCTGCATGCGCCTCCCACTCCTCAATCTCGTTTTCCAGAAGTTCTCTTGCATCTGTCACATCCCCAAGGGAATTGAATATTACATCGGAGTCTATCACCGCTATCGTTTGTGCAGTAGAGAATGCAGTCAGCAGGAATAATAAAAGAGATATCATTTTCATTTCTCAGTCTCCTTAAGAGTTATATAAGCCAACAGAACCATGCACTCAAAACGAAGTACCGAACTGGAAGTGGGGTTCCCATCCGGGTTCGGGTCGGTCGAATCCATATGTGTAATCCAGTCCTATAACGCCCAGCATGGGGATTTCGATTCTTATTCCCAGTCCAACCCCCCTGTAGAGATCACTAATGTCAGTTGCTGACAATGAACTCCATGTATTCCCTGCATCTCCATGCAGCGACATCTGAATCTGGTCAATTATCCTGTAGCGAAATTCAGCGGAGAGAATCATCATTGTTTTCCCGCCCACCGTCTCATAGCCTTCCACTGCGGCAATCGACCTTGAAGGGTATCCCCTGACGCCAAAGAAACCTGTGCCGCCCAGTTCGAAAAGTTCATATGCTGGCGGTTCCTCACCAGCTAGCGAGCCGACTACTCCGCCCCTGAATCGAAGGAAATAGATGAATTTCCAGGATGCGGGAATGTACCAGCTTGAATCAAGCAGATATTCCTGATATCCGATATTCCCGCCAAAACCGCCGCCTGCGAATTCCATTGTAAGGCTGTTAAGGGAACCGTGTGAAGCGAACATCCGCCTATCCCTGTTGTCACGGGCAATGCTCAGACGCATGGAACTCGTCCACCGGGGCCAGTCGGTATCGTTGAGAGAATAGTAAAAACTGGTTGTATCTGAAGTTATGTCGAAAACATCGACTTTCTCCAGCATATAACGTACAGATGCTCTTGTATAATCGAACCATGGAAGTGGTCTGCCTACGGTGACTGATCCACCGGTTCTTCTTCTGTCGTATTCATCGCGGTTTGTAATTGTATGGAACAGTTCACCCCCGAGAGAGAGCGGAGTATCCATGACCCAGGGCTCGGTGAAACCAAGCTGAATATCCTGTTTGGTCGAAGAGAACTGATAATTCAGATTTACCACCTGTCCGCGCCCGAACAGATTCGTCTCGGCAAGTTCGATAAACCCTGCGAAACCGTCCTCCCCGCCGTAGCTGGCTCCGAGTCCTGCTGTACCGGTAGTTTTCTCGAAGACATTGAAGATAAGGTCGATATCGGAAGAACCATCGATGTAGCCAAAATCAACCATCAGGTCCTGAAAATAATTGAGATAGTAAATATTCCTGTAACTTCGCATCAGTGCTGACCGTCTGAACATATCCCCCGGGAAAACTGTTATCTCTCTTCTTATCACATTGTCGAGGGTGCGGGTGTTTCCGCCTATGATCACCTTGCGTACATGTGCCCTGTCCCCTTCACTGATGAGGAATCCAATATCAAGGGCAGTCGAATCCGGAGATATTTCAATGACAGGCTGTATCGAAGCATAGAAATAGCCGCGCTCCTGGAATATCTCGTAAAGTAATGTCATCGAATTACCCAGTTTTTCTTCGCTGTAACTGTCGGTCGGACTGAAATCCATTGCAAGTGCAAGAAGCGAATCAGGATATTCTTCATTTCCATCGAATGTCACTGTTCCGAATTCGAAGTACTTGCCTTCCGAGACTGTAATCTCGATAAGAAGGTGCCTGCCGTCTTCGAGCATGGACCTCGATACATCAGTCACCACTGCTTCGGGATATCCGTTGTTGCGGTAGAAAGCCCCGATTTGAACGATATCTACCTGAAATTTACTCTCCTCGAACTGCCCAGACCGCCAGAATGAATCTTCCCTGGTGTCAATCTCTCCCCTGAGTTTTTCATCATCGAATGCTGTATTCCCGTAAAAGACTATTTCGCCCACCCGCACATCAGGTCCTTCGGTACATTCGAACACGAGGGTGCTTCTATGATCACTGTCAGGTTCCCGCCAGAATGAAACAACCTCAGCAGCATGGTGATTCTTTTCTGCATACAGGCCGAGAATCATCTGCCTGGCTCTTTCGACATCATACGGGGTTACAGTCTGCCCGGGGTAAATAGATAGTGTATCAGTGATAGCGCTCTCACTGAGACAACCGGGGTTTATGACTTCAATGCTGCTCAACAGTCTGTTTTCAGTCACTCTGATTAGTATATCGGCATACCCGTCTGCTGCAGCCGTATCTGCAAGTATCTCTATATCGGAAAAATAACCAAGGTCGAAAAGTGCATCTGTTCCCTTTGCAATCGAAAAAGCAGTCAATTCATCACCGCTGCTCATTCCGAAGACTGATAATATCAGCTCGTTATTTACAAATGTATTGCCCTCGACAGAAATCGAATTAACCGAAGCGGGATATGCGGTCGAGATGATCAGAATAGATATCAGGACACAGATTTTCATTTGTTTACTTCCTCAGGAGCAGGAACGGTTTCCATTTCAGTTTCGGTCTTTGTGAACAGAAGCCTCTCATCATCCCTTTCTATTCTAATGGAATCGCCGCTGAGAAATTCCCCGCGTAATATGGCATCCGTGAGCGGATCTTCGACAAGTTTTCCAATAGCTCTTCGTAAATGACGGGCTCCCGCCTTCGGCTCGAAGCCCTGCTCAGTAAGAAATTCCCGTGCCGCTTCTGTAAGTATAGCCGTTATACCGAGCTCTCGCAGTCTCTCCTGTACTTCAAGTATCTGTATATCCACTATTTTCAGAATGTGTTCGAACTCGAGGGGATTGAACACCACAATTTCATCCAACCTGTTGATGAACTCGGGGTTGAAGTTCTCCCTGACTCCCTCCTGCATCAATGCGTCACTGCGTTTCTTTTCAGCGTCTGAATCCGATGATGCAGAAAATCCCAGAGCACTACCTTCATGAATATCCCGTGCGGCAATATTGCTTGTCATAATTATGATGGTGTTCCTGAAGTCTATCTCTCGGCCGTAATTGTCCGTCATCCTGCCGTAGTCCATTACCTGCAGGAGCATGTTATACATATCTGCATGGGCTTTTTCTATTTCATCGAGCAGAACAACCGAATAAGGTCTGCGTCTGACCTTCTCGGTCAATTGTCCCCCTTCATTGTAGCCGACATACCCGGGGGGGGCTCCCACCAGGCGCGAACCGCTGAATCCCTCCTGAAATTCCGACATGTCGATTCTGATAAGTGCCGAAGCCTGCCCAAACACAAGTTCTGCAAGAACTCTGGCAGTCTCTGTTTTCCCGACTCCTGACGGCCCGAGAAAGAGAAACACGCCGGCAGGTCTATCCCTGTCCCTGAGTCCTACCCGGCTTCTTCGGATAGCACTGCTGATAACTGCCAATGCGTGACCCTGTCCGACTATTCTCTCTTCAAGTCTCTTCTCGAGGTCGAGTAGTTTTGCAGTCTCGCTTCTCCCAACCCGGCTTACAGGTATTCCAGTCATGTCTGCGACTACTTCAGCGACAAGTTTGACAGTGACCGGTTCATATTCCAGTTCTTCCAGCCATTTCGACCTGACTGTCTCGAGCAGTTCTTTGTTTTGTTTTATCAAGTTCTTTGTCTTGAGAATGTTAGACATGTCCCTGTCTCTGACATATTCCCGTTTCTGTGCTTCGAGGTCAGTTAGGAGTTCCATCATCACCCTTACATCTTCGGGTATCTCTGAATGCTGCACCCTGTTCTTTGCTCCGGCTTCATCCATTACATCAATTGCCTTGTCAGGCATGAACCGGCCGCTGATGTATCTTGCAGCCTGCACGACACAGGCTTTGACAGCTTCGTCTGTATAAACTGCTGCATGATGTTTCTCATATCTGCCCCGTAGACCTTCCAGTATTTTGATGGTATCCTCTATGTTCGGTGGGTCGATCGGAACCGGCTGAAATCTTCTTTCGAGTGCACCGTCCTTCTCAATCTTCTTTCGGTACTCATCGAGTGTCGTAGCGCCTATGCACTGAAGTTCTCCCCTCGCGAGGATGGGTTTCAGCAGATTTGCAGCATCCATCGAACCCTCAGCAGCACCTGCACCAACGAGCAGATGAACCTCGTCGATGAAAAGAATCTTGTCTCCGGAGTTCTTGATCTCATCGAGCAGTTTCTTCAGGCGTTTTTCGAACTGCCCCCTGTATTTAGTACCTGCTACAACAGCTGCCATGTCAAGGGCAAGTATCTGTTTTCCCGAGAGAATATCGGGCGTATCTCCCGATGCAATGATAGAAGCAAGACCTTCGACAATTGCGGTTTTTCCTACACCGGGCTCACCTATCAAAATCGGATTACATTTTTTCCGTCTGCATAACACCTGCATTACGCGGTCTATCTGATGCTCCCTCCCGATGACAGGATCGAGGTCTCCCTCCGATGCGAGTACAGTTAGATTCCTGCAAAAATATTCGATTCCGGCTTCTGTAGCTCCTTCTCCTTTTTTGCCTGTACTGTCAAAATCGTCCTCGAGTGATTCTGTATCAGGCGCAAGGACAGATATCAGTTTCTCTACCTCTATTGCGGTTACACCTGCCTGGTTGAGAATAGTGGCAGCCTGGCATCCGGCTACTGCGAGAATTCCGATAAGTATATGATGTGTACCTACAGTTTGTGAACCCGCTGCTGCCGACCGTCTTATAGCCTGCTGACGAACCAGCCGTGACTGTGTGGTCCAGCCCATGTCAGCCTGCTGTATGTCGTGCACAGAAGCCCTGCGTATATGTGTCTCCAACTTTTTTTGCAATGTACTGATTGAAACATGCAGCTGCTCCAGTATCTCTGTTGCAGCAGACTCACGAATCGATATTATGCCGTACAGGATGAGTTCAGTGTTAACCTTCCTCTGTCCCGTACGCTTTGCCTCCCTCAGTGCAACCTCAAATGCGGCACGGGCTTTACTGCTCAGATTTTCAGCCAAAATACTCCTTCTATTTCTCCTACTATGTATTCGAAATTTATATTTTTGTTCCTAATTGTGTTAGATAATTATAACAGTATAAAATAATGTCTAAATAAGCTTTCTGCAATAATCAGGTGCAGTGAAGTACACCGCCCTCCAGACGGAAGCATCTGTCACCTTTCTCAGCAAGTTCCCTGCTGTGCGTGACAATGACAAAAGCCTGTTTTCGTTCAGATGAAAGCCTAAACAGCATCGATTCGATGAGTGCACTGTTCTTTGCATCCAGGCTCCCTGTCGGTTCATCGGCAAGCACTACTGCCGGGTTTCCGACCAGTGCCCTCGCAACTGCTGCCCTCTGTCGTTCGCCACCTGATACCTGTGAGGGAAAATGACTGCTTCGCTCCGCTATGCCTGTTGCTTCCATAAGCTCCATTGCGCCGGATGTGCTGTCGCTACGGGAATATCCGGCAAGAAGAAGCGGCATCGCTATGTTTTCGAGAAGCGTAAACTCCTCGAGCAGATGATGGAATTGAAACACAAACCCGAGCTTCCTGTTCCTGAGCAAAGCCCTTTCGTTTTCTTTCACATTCCATGCATCGACTCCGTCAATAGTGACCGTTCCTGTATCAGGCGGGTCCAATATTCCTGCGATATGCAGAAGCGTACTTTTACCCGACCCGCTCGGTCCCATTATGGAAACGACCTCTCCCCTTCTGATACGAAGGGTGATTTTTTCGAGAATTGGAAGATAAGTCGTCCCGCTGCCATAGGATTTACTCACCTCGTCAAGAGAAAGGACTATTACATCATTCATATCTTACCGCCTTCGAAGGTGAAAGTGAAAGAGCTGCTACAGCAGGTATAAACGCTGCAATGAGACACGCCGCCACCGTTGCTCCGCTTACAGTGAGTATGAACATGGGGTCGAGTTTTCCCTGCATGGTCTCGATCCAATAAACGCTGCTTTCCAGGTTTATCGGGAAATACCTGTTTATGATAAGTGTTCCGCCGACCGAGGTGAACGTCCCGGTCGCTGCTCCTGCAAAACCTATCAAACCACCCTGAATGAGACCTGTTCTAATAATCAGCCCCGGTGAAGCACCCATGGCACGCAATATCCCAGTATCCTTCCTGTGCTCGAGTGCTATCATGTTCAGGGCACTCAGCAGATTGAGAAGCGCCACAACAGTAATGAGTGCAAGAACAATAGTCATTCCCAGCTTCTCAAGACCAAGTGCTGCAAATAGGTTGGCATGTCTCCTGATGAACGGTTCACAGACCAGGTAATCATCGAATCTTCCGCTGAAGTAGCCCTCTTCCAATTGTGCGGAGAATGCATCTGCTGTTTCGATGACATCATAACCATCTCTTAATCCTGCACTGCACTTCGATGCTGAAATTTCCGACCCGAAAAGAGCTGCAGCCGTTCCAATATCTGTAATAACAAGCCCTGAATTAAACTCGTCCAGTCCAAAATCGACTACATCCGCTACCTGTATTGTTATGATTGTATCCACAAGCAGTCTCCCTGCAGCAGAAAATGAAGTCTCATCCGTGGAGGCGAGCCGAACAAAATCTCCCACCGATACACCGAGTCGTGCTGCCAGTGTTTTTCCGATCAGGATAGAATTCTCACAACCGGTGAATCCATCGAGTATTCCATCCGATAGAATTTCCGATTCCACGGAAATGTCCACTCCGCGCATGTGAAATCCTGCAACTTCGCCATTGCTGCCGGCTATGATCGCAGTCTTCTCCATCTGGGGTGACACAGCCGATATTCCGGGTAGAGAATCCGCAAGCATACTGAGTTGAACCAGGTCATTATCCGTAATCGGAGTACCCCCCATTGCCCGCACTTCAAGGGGTGCATTCATTGATTCGAGATTGTTCAGGATACTGTCTACAAAACCGTCCATGAAGGAATTCAGTATGAGTAGTGCAGACACTCCAATCGCAATACCTGCAACGGAAAGGATGGAAACAGTTCTCACAAAAGTGGAATGCGACCGGCTGACAACCTGCCTTAGTGCTATCTTCAAAGAGATTGGATATTTCACTCGCTCAGTTTCCTCAAATGCGGAAAAAGTATTGTATCCCGGATTGATCCCGCATTAGTCAGGATCATCACAAGACGGTCTATTCCAATCCCCATTCCGCCTGCGGGCGGCATTCCGGACTCAAGAGCAAAGAGGAAATCTTCATCCACTTCACCATCCCTGTGAGTACTCGATACTGCCTGTTTTTCAAACACTCTGCGCTGAAACAGAGGGTCGTTCTGTTCACTGAACGCATTGGCAAGTTCGAGCCCCATGATGAAAACCTCAAATCTCTCTGTGATTCCTTCACATCCGTCCTTCACTTTTGTCAGGGGGGAAAGTTCTTCGGGATAGTCGATGACAAATGTCGGCTGCTCGATATTCGCAACGACAAAGTGGTCGAACAGTTTGTCTATCAGGGTCAGTCTGTCTTTTACTCCCGGGGCTATCTCAAGACGGGATGCAAGTTCTACAAGCGCAATATCGTCCCATGAGAAAAGGTCTTCTCCGCTCTCCTTATTCAGTGCATCCACGAAACTGATTCTCTCGAACGGAGCCGAGATATCAAGAACTTTTCCCATATACTCAAACAAGGTTCCTATCCCGATGGCTTCTGCGGAAATAACTGCCATCTCTTCGAACCGTTTCATCATTCCGTTGTAATCCGTCCAGGCTTCATACATCTCCAGTTGAGTGAATTCCGGACTGTGAGTCCTGTCGACACCCTCATTCCTGAAGTCTTTTCCAACTTCATATACCCGGTCGATTCCCCCTGTAAGCACCCGCTTCAGATAGAGTTCCTTCGCTATGCGCAAATAGTACCTTTCATCCATACTCGTATACTGCGTAACAAACGGGTCAGCCGCCGCTCCGCCGTAAACAGGCTGAAGTACCGGAGTATCGACTTCGAGATACCCGTTGCTGTCCAGATAACTCCGTAGGGCAGAGATGATTCTGCTTCTGTCAAAGAACCTCTTCTTTGAAGCAGGATTCAGCAGGAGGTCGATGCAGCGGTGCCTGTAGAGTAATTCCCTGTCACTTACCTTGTCGTGGCACTGCCCGTCTGCATCTACCTTGACAACAGGAAGCGGCCTTATGGTCTTCGTAAGAAGTGTAAGCTCGAGACACCTCAGAGTAAGTTCACCCATTCTTGTTGTAAATACAGGTCCTTTAATCTGTATGATGTCTCCGAGGTCGAGAGATTCCAGTATTTCCCAGTTCTTTTCCGAAAGCACCTTCTTCCCGAGATATATCTGAATTTCTCCCGTTGCATCCCTTACATCCACAAAAACAGTTTTACCATGGTCACGCCGAGCTATAATTCTGCCGCATACCATTACATCTTCTTCTGTCTCACCGGTTTTCCTTACAAGATCGACTGGGATGGGAGTACCGCAGCGGGTGGGGAAAGGATTCACACCCAGTTTCTTTAATTTCTCGAGTTTCTCGATTCTCTGCTGTTCCTGTTCACTGATATTCATTTCTTCCTAACCATTCTGTCTGAGATACTCTTCAATAAATTCCTGTATGTCGCCATTCAGGAAGTTATCGATATTACCTGTTTCAATATCCGTTCTGTGGTCCTTCACCATTCTGTATGGATGCAGCACATAGGAACGAATCTGATTCCCCCATGAAACATCCTTCTTATCGCTTTCCAGTTTTTCTCTAGCTTCCCGACGTTTTTTCTCTTCAAGTTCATAGAGTCTTGCTCTGAGTATTTTTCTCGCTACTTCTCTGTTCCTGTGTTGAGACCGCTGATTCTGACACACAACAGTTATTCCGGATGGAATATGCGTCAGACGGATTGCAGAATCAGTTTTGTTGACATGTTGCCCGCCGGCACCGCTGGCACGGAATGTATCGACTCTGATCAAATCATCGTTTAGTTCGACTTCAATGGTGTCATCGATATCAGGAATTGGGAATATTGAGGCAAAACTGGTATGCCTTCGATGGTTCTGGTCGAATGGAGATTTTCTGACAAGCCTGTGTATACCGGATTCTGCACGAAGATAACCGTACGCCCATGTACCGCGAATGGATAGAACAGCCTCCCGTATTCCAACATCATCTCCACCACTTACACTCATGACCTCGACATCGTATTCCTGTTTTTCAGCCCATCTGATATACATCTTCATGAGCATTTCCGCCCAGTCCATACTGTCCTGACCGCCGGCACCTGAGCGGATTGTCAGAAGTGCATCATCCCTGTCGTGCTTTCCGGACAGCATCTGCATGAACTCGAGGCGGTCTATTCTTTTAAGCATTGAGATAAGTGACTCTTCTGTTTCCTTCAGCAGTTCTTCATCCGGTTCGATTGAAAGCAGTTCGAGTGAGTCATTCATCTCATCTAATGCTGAATGAAGTGCCTGAATCGGCTCGATCCATACCTGAATTTTTTTCTGTCTGCCTATGACTGCGAGGGCCGATTCCCTATTGTTCCAGAAGCCTTCTTTTGACATTTCCTCGTTGAGTTGTTTCTCTTTCTCTAACAGCCCCTGAAGGTCAAAGACCCTCCTTTAATCGTGTAAGTTTGTCATTAACTTCTATATACATATTTCTCTGCTCTTCGATTGTCATTGATTCCTCCAGGTATTATCGTTTTATCAAGATGGTTATTTTATGCTTAATTCTATATAATTTGGCAAGAGTCTAAATTCAGAGTAAAACCGGAGGAATTATTGAACCAGTTTACCAATTTGGTTTTGCAGTGGCATCATGAACTCAGCAATCACATTGTCTTTGCAGTGGGAATCCTCCTTCTTGGTGGATATTTTCTGGGTTCCCTCGCTGAGAGGTTAAAATTACCCTCGATTACCGGTTTTATCATTGCAGGTCTGCTTCTGGGGCCATCCTGTCTCGGATTTGTCCACCACGATCTTGATAAACAACTCGCCTCCATCACTGAAATAGCCCTGTCTGTCATTGCACTTGTAATCGGAAGTGAATTCAAACTTTCGAAACTCCGCAAACTCGGATCGAGAATTATCGTAATTACACTGTTCCAGCTGTTTGCTACTTCCATTCTTGTCACCTTTGCTCTGGTACTTGCAGGTATGTCATTTCCGGTTGCAGCACTTCTCGGTGCGATAGCCTCTGCAACTGCACCTGCGGCAACAGTTGCCATCATCCGCAGTTTGAAAGCCCGCGGTAAATTCGTCGACTATCTCTACGGAGTTGTAGCACTGGACGATGCGGGATGCATCATACTGTTTGGGATTGTAGCAGCATTCGCGGGAGCACATTTAGGCGGGGAATCACATTTTTCTGCTGCCATCCTTCACAGCATACTCGAAATAATTAAGGTAATCATGGCAGGAATTGTCACGGGACTTGCAATCCATCTCTTTGTCAACCGCCTTAAACGAAAGAATGCGATCATGCTTGTCTCTCTCGGGCTGGTCATGCTTCTATGCGGAACAGCGATCGTATTCGAATTCAGCATGCTTCTTTCCTGCATGACAGCAGGTGCATTGATGGTCAATTTGTCTTCCAAAAATCTAAAAGTAATCAACTCGCTCAATTCACTCTCCCCTCCTCTTTATGCTGCTTTTTTTGCAATCGCAGGCACTGAGTTGAACCTTGGAGTCCTTACTTCCGAGAGAGTCCTCTTGCTGGGTACCATTTTCGTTTTTGCCAGAGCCGTGGGAAAATATGGCGGGGTATATTTCGGTGCAGCCGTTTCCCACTCGGAGCCGTTGATAAAAAACTACCTTGGTCTCTGCATGCTCCCGCAGGCAGGTGTCGCCATAGGGCTTGTTTTATATATACAGAATTCCGGGATCATACCGGATATTAACATGTCCAACATGATAATGAATATCGTGCTTTTCTCCGTGTTGTTCAATGAATTAACAGGACCGCCGCTATCCAAATTTGCGGTTATCCGCGGTGCAAAACTCTGACTGGAGTGAGATTATGGACCTTAAACAAATACTGTCAGTTTCAGCATGCAGTACTGATATCAAGACAAGAACCAAGGAAGATGCCCTTGCTGAGTTGGGAAACCTTCTTGCTACATCTCCGGGTGCTGCCGGGATATCAGGTGAAACTATTAAGGAAGCCCTTCTCGAAAGAGAGATCCTCGGTTCCACCGGCTTCGGCAACGGCATAGCCATCCCGCACTGTAAGATAGAAGGAATACCGGACTTCATGATGGCGCTTGCTATTTCCCCCAGAGGTACTCAATTCGATGCAATGGACAATCACAGTGTTCACATATTCTGCGCAATTATCGGACCTCCTGACGAACCGGAAAAACATCTTCGCCTTCTTGCAGTCGCCAGCCGGATACTCGGTTCAGGAAGATCCCGCTATGAACTTCTCAACAGCGCTACCCCCTATGCACTGAGAGAGGGATTTCTCTTTCATGCGGCACCTGCCACAGCTCTAATGAAGAAGAAGGGCAAAACAAAACTCCTGATGACAATTGTCCAGGATGAAGACACCTACGAAGAAATAATGGAACTCTTCCTTGAAATGGACATACTCGGTGCAGTAACACACGAAGGCAGTCTCATGGGGCAGGTGCTGTCCGGAGCACCTATTTTTGCGGACTTTCTCGAAGTGCTTGGTAGATCAGACCCTGAACCAAAGACAATCATTACCACTGTACCCGAAGAATCTCTCGATGAAATAGTTTCTGCCATAGAAGAGATTACGGGCGACCTCGACAATCACCTTGGTGCATGCATCATAGTTTTGACTCCCGACCTTATTCGGGGCTCACTTGAGACAATCAGATAGAAGATAGGAGAATAATGTCAGACCTTTCCGCTAAAATGAAAGAACTATTCGAGAGGATAGATGTCAACAATACCTGGCGCCAGAAACAGTGCATCAATCTCATCCCTTCAGAAAACACCCCAAGTCCCCTCGTTAAGATATGTGAACTGGCTGACCCGGCAGGCCGTTATGCTGAACACAAGAAGATGAAGGGTAAAGAAGTTTATTTCTATCATGGCACTGACTTCATTAGACGTGTAGAAGAAGAGGCAAGAGAAGCTGTTACTGAGTATTTCGCCTGCAGTGAAGCCGAACTCCGTACAATAAGCGGGCAAATGGCAAATGAAGTCGTGTTCAAAGCAGTCACGAAGTTTATCAACAGGTCAACTCCGGATGGGACTTTCCGGAAACTGCACTCGGTGATGAACAACAATCTTGGCAAGGGCGGACATCTCTCGAGTCAGCCTTTTGGTGCCCTCTTCAATTTTGTTGACATCAATCCCGAAACCGATAAGGAGAATTGCATTAATTTCCCCGTTCTGCCGGATAACCCTTATAAGATGGATACGAGGAAAATGCTGGAACTCGCTGAAACGGTCAGGCCTGAACTCGTCATCTTCGGCAAGAGCATGTTCCTCTATCCCGAACCTGTCAGGGAATTTGCCGAACTTGTAAAGGACTGGGAAGACAGACCAATAATAATGTATGACATGGCGCATGTACTTGGTATCTACGGGGCGTTTCAGGCTCCGCTTGCCGACGGGGCGGATATTGTGACAGGTTCGACTCACAAGACATTCTTCGGCCCACAACGCGGAGTCGTGGTAAGCAACATGGCAAAGAAAACTCCGCTTCGTAAACTATGGCTCGATGTAAAAGGCAGGGCATTCCCCGGAAGCACAAGCAATCATCACCTTGCGACTCTTCTCGGTCTGCTCGTTGCGACATTGGAAATGAACGCCTTTAAAGACGAGTACCAGAAACAGGTTCTTTCCAATGCAAGGGCGTTCGCACAGCATCTTGCCGATAACGGGCTTCATGTCGAAGGTGATCCCGCTGACGGCTACACTCACACACATCAGGTGGTAATTCGAACTGCCGACTACGGCAATGGCATGGAAGTCGCGGACCGGCTTCAGGAAAGCAATATCATTGTCAACTATCAGGGACTGCCTGATGATGAGACTTTTCTTTTTGCCAGCGGTGTCCGAACCGGTGTTTCCGAAATGACAAGGTTTGGCATGAATGAAGATGATTTCGGCTCTCTTGCTGAATTGATGGCAAGGGTCATAATCAAGGGCGAGAACTGTTCCGGCGAAGTCACCGAACTCCGAAGCAGATTCCTGAAAATGCGTTACACACTTCCTGAAACGGAAATGGACGAACTGTTTGCCGGAGCTCTGAAGACAGCGTTCTAACTACTGCTGCCCTGCTCTACTTGGAGACATTCCTGCGCAGAAAGAAGACACTCCTCCTTCTGTAGGGACATGATTTCTTCGTGTCCTGTTAGATCTGGTACTTGAATAAACGGCAGGTGCTAATAGGGGACACACCTCCTTGAAAGCAGGAACTCTTTCTGCGGAGGAATGTCCCCATTAGTTGCTAGTTGTGCTCGATTGTCAGCTGACCCGGGCTCCAGTCCTCTGCAGCTTCAGGCTCGGTAATCTTAGCATAGATCGACCAGGTTCCTTCGGTTGCTCCCGTGCAGTCCCAGTTATACGCTTCATCTCCGCTCGGGACATCATATGCAATCGGATAGAGCGTTGTACCACCGGTGGAGTCTGTCGAATAGGAGAAATCAATCAGCACGCTATCCGGTGCATCGCATGTCCATTCAAGACGGTATGTCGTATCAGCTGTAGCACCACCTGCCGGTGGTGTAGTAAGTGTCAACAGGTATCCTGTATGATCTATTGTGAGTATGCCGGAACTCCAGTCAGTCATTGTATCGAATTCGTCATCGAAAGCACCGTAGATATACCAGCCCCCGTTTAATGCTTCCGCACAGTCCCAGATGTAATAGCCGGTATTGGGGATTTTCGTATCTATCACGAATAACTCAGCACTTACCGTGTCCTCGGAGAACCAGAGATTCAGGTCAAACTCTGATGGAACTTCGGTATCCCATTCAATCTGATACTCCTCATCCGCTTCGGCTCCCTCTTTAGGCGGTGCTGTAATTTCAAATGTATATTCGAAATCATGATTTATTGTTATCATACCTGCGCTGTAATCTGAACCTGTGTCTCCTTCTTCCAGGATTGTCCCGTAAACGTAGTATGTACCTTCTGGTACACCGAAACAGTTCCATTCGTAATCCCAATCTGCATGATCGAGTCCGGATACTATAGACACCAGTCCGCTACCGGGAAGACTGTCAGTATCGTAATACAGGTCAACAACAGCAGCTCCGCCGCTTGTAATCGAAGTCCATTCTATAGTATAGGTCGAATCTGCAGTGGCTCCGCTCAATGGAGGCTGTGTAATTGACACTTGCGGAAGACTTCCGCCATGGAAGACCAGCAGCTGTCCATCGCTGAAATCATCTGCTTCCTCTTCCTCCCTTGAAGGTGAAGTACTTATGAAGTCTGAAGTCGCCTTAGATCCACCCTGAGTTGCAATTATGTAAATGTAATAGTATCCGACATCTATGCGGCTGCAGTCCCATTCATATTTATAAACATCCGAAAGGTTGTTGACTATTGAAACAGTATCGAGGGAAGTTGTGCTTGTACAACGGTAAACATCGAACTTCGGCTTCGAGAATCCTGTTGTTGTCCACTCGATTGTGTAAGTCGAATCCACTTCGGTAATGCCCTCCGGCGGTGCGGTAATCCTAACCGTATACTGCGGAGCGGCATGGTCGAATGCTATTGAGCCGGTACTGTAAACTGCTATTGGTTCAGCCCCTGTGCCTTCAACCATTGCACGAATGTAAACAATGTCTTCATAAACCTGTACACAGTTCCATTCGTGGGACCCCGTTGCAGGAAGTGAATCTGCAATGAACTCCAGTCCTGTGGACGGATATAAGTCCGTATCATAAGTAAGTGTTACTGAAGCATCTGAAACAGCACCGGTGGTTTCCCACATAATCACATAGGATGAGTCTACCCCCGTAACCGATGTATCTGGCCGTGTAATCTCAATCGACATTACAATCAGCTCTTCGGGGTTATTGCAGGAAATGATAAGCACTGATATTAGCAAAGTTAAGAAAAGGAATAGTCTACTGTAATTCATTGTGCTCCTTCTGAGTATTTTCACATTGTATTCACTAAACATCCAGGCAGTTAATCACCTTAACCAAAACTGAATGTACTTATAATCATATTACTATAATAATATAAAAATTTTCGCCTGAAGTATAGTGCATATAATTTCATTAATTCTTGCCTGTTTACAGCACCGAATAGACCAGATTGGGAGGAGAACTTATCCTCGATGCCCTGCCTTCACCTTCAGCACCTACCTCTATTGTAAACTGTATCTGCCTGATTCTGTCGAGATAACTGAACCCGTCGAGTTCGCTGCACATGATCTCATCTCCGTTGCTGTCGAAGTATGTGAATATCATTCTTCCCTGAACCGAACCGTGATACACAACATTGCCTGCCGCATCTGTAACAGTAAGCATGCCATCCCCGTCTCTGCTCAGCGTCAGCGTATCCTCCAGACCGGGATTTCCTCTCCCTGATATATCAGCGATGAATGTAACAGCAGTCGAATCAGCATGTAGAATAGGATGCCAGTCTTCACCGACACTATAGGCTCTCAAACCCGCATTTTGAATAAACTCCTCTATCTCATCCAAAGCCAAACGCTGATTCGTTTCAATGCGATTATGCTCAATGCTGCTGTCCACAACATCTTTCTGGTTCAGAAAGAACAGATATACGGAAGCAACCAGGATGCTGAATATCGCTACTGTGATTGTCAGTTCGAGGAGGGTGAAGGCTATTCTATAAATCGGTCGTACAAGAAATCCAACAGTTTCTTTTTTTAGCAATAACCCAGTGAACAAGGTGGGTTTCATATCCGACCTTTCGGCATCATCACGAAATCAGAACATATTCTCATCGATATCGCGACCTTCATAATCAGGGTCTTCCTGCCAGGATGTCATCTTCCACCTGTTGAGAGATGGAAAATGCGGCGGATGCATTGATGTAAGCAGGACATTCCAGGCTATCGCAAGCTCATAACCTCTGTTTCCGCTGCCAAGATATCCCATCGACCTCTGAATCAAACCGCCGAAAATAGTCACCCGGACAGATGGGTCAGGCTTGGAGGGGTTTTCAGCTTTCAGGCATCCGCCGGGAATTGCAACTGATGCATGTATCTGGATGCTGCGGTCTGTCTCTATATGCCAGGGAGGACTCCAGTCGTCTCCCCCCGGGTCATTTGCGATGACAATATCACCCAGGGAAACTATTCCCATAGGCCCCGATGCTCCGGAAAGCGGTGCATCTATATCACCTGCTATGTAAATGCTGCCGGTCGAAATTATCGTCACCGGATGATCCGGTCTGCCTGCAGTTTTCAGATAACAGGCATGAGCACCGCCCTGAATGAATACAACGGTTTTACCTTCAAGCGATATGATGTCCGGCGTTGACTGTTTGTCGCGCTTCGACAGCAATCTGTTCCCGTCGATAATAACCCTTTCAGGCATGAACAGGCAGGTTCCCTGCTGACTTGCTTCGAATGCAAGTGCAGTAAACCATGAGTCGAAAAGACTGAAGTCTATGCTGTCAGCCTGCACTTCCCAGTATGGTCTTCCCTGGATATGATGGCTATACGGTCTTACCCAGACATTCGAACCCGGCGGATGCGGGTTAGCGGAATAGCCGGCCCCTGTGAATAAGTAACTGCTCTGAGATGTCGAAACAGCTTTGACAAACGGGTCATCAGTCGAATCGGGTGTCATGCTTGAAAACTGGATCGTACCGTTGGAGTGCACGGGACCATCTATAACCCGCCTGTCAGTGAAGAACCCCGAAGCAATTCCGTAATCGACCAAAAGAGCATAACGGGAAGGATAATCTGGTGATGTCCTTATCACAACATCTCTCGTTACTCCGTTCGAAAGTCCCCTGCTGCGTATCTCGACCCCACCTATGACATTTGGGAGATAGTTGGAGTCATATGGGTCGATTACTACCCATGCTTTTCCGCATCCGCCCGGAAGTTCCATCCACTGAAGGCTGTCTCCCTGCATCGAATAGGGCTCCCTGAATTCCGGAGAAGCTCCTTCTTCCGCCAGTTGATAAATTGTCAAATTGGCACCTGCTTCAGCCGATGCAAGTGCCCTTATTCTGTTCTGTGTGTGTATGTGTGACCTGATATTGGTCTGAAATATGATATACAGGGCGCTTGACAGCACGATGAGAACAAGCGTGAGCATAAGAGTGATTGCAAGGATAGCACCTTCGCGACCTTCTACTGAAACCCGATCGATAGACTCATCTCTCATACGGACTAGTACTTATCAAGAAGAAGCATGCTTTCAGTCAGGTCCCTGTTTTCCTCCCAGTATATAATTTCCCACTCTCCTGTCTGTGGAAAATACGGCGGCTGCATGCTCATTAATCTCGTATCGTAGTAGATAGTCGAAATTAAACCTGCAGTACCACCGCCCCCGTATGAGACTGAAGTAATGCCTTCCGTATCGATCATGTAACCGCCCATGATACTCAGATCGACAGCCGGAGAAGGGTAATACGGATACTCTGCAATCAACTCACCGGTAAGAGCCATGAATACTCCATCGAAAGTAAAATCGGAATTAGTCATTATCTGCCATGGAGAATCCCAGTCTGCACCCTCCGGGTCATTTGCTATGACAATATCACCGTATGCGGTAAAGAGTCCCAGCATATCTGTATTGTTCTCATCGAGCACATCGGGATTCTGATAGATATGTGGTCCTGCAATGTAAATGTGCCCGTTGCATCCTATCGTAAGTGGGATTCCTGCCCCGCCGCTACCGGGATACTCTTTTACATAAATCCTATCATTCGTGCCATTATCTATCCACACAACAGGTTTTGCATAAGTACTCATGTCATAAGTAGATACAATTCCACCATTGGTTTTCCGAACCAGCAGGGTGTCATTCGTAATTAGTATTCTCGTTCCGCTGGGAGCCTGTATTGATGACAATGTCAGTCCACCGCTACTCGCATGGCTCGGTATGGACTCCCAGTTAACTTCATCGGGACCGAAGTCAATTTCCTCTGCACTCAGGTCGAAATAAGGCTCACCCAGCAGCATTTTCTGGATGGGCTGAATCTGAAGATAACCATACTCGGGAGTTGTTGCCTGAGTGCCGGGGTCGGTACCATAATAGTAATAGCCGCATGTGAGATTCAGACTGTAGAAATACGGGTCATTCGAAGTACCGGACGAAGAACTGTAAATACAAATTGGGCCATTCGCATGGAAAGGTCCATCGAACCGATATCCGTCCCCGTAATAATCATCAGTGTTAGGATTGTTCAGAAAACAGGCGAATCGGGCGAAGTTCAGTGGCATCATCATAACTTCCATGCCGTACATATAGTTCGTGTTGTTCAAGCGGTCCTTTGCCAGTACCCTGACACCATAGGCATTAGCCTCCGTGACATAGGCATTGTTATTGTGCGGGTCTATCACGACTTTCACTACTCCCAGATTTTCATACTCAAGGTTATACCATCCGGGTGTCGTACTGTCGGGCATAAACATCACTGGTGTGATTCCTCCCGGCACCTGAGTACCTTCGAGAATCATGTGTGAAGCAAGTGCCGCTCCAGCTTCAGCGGTATACATCGCGACCAGTTCATCTTTTTCCCACTCGTGTGCACCAATATTTGCCTGAAAAAGAACATATATAGCAGCGGAAAGAAGGACGAATACAACTGTGACTATTGCTGCCGCTACCAGTGCTGAACCATTTTCAAACCGGGCTTTTCTTGTCTTTGTCATCATCTGCCCCCTATTCCGCATCCCCGAAGACCTGTACATTGTCGAGATTCCATCCGCCACGCACTCCATCCGAACCGGAACTTTGGACATATCTGATGAAGAAATAATCGGCATTATCATCATGCCCTGCTTCCATTGCAGTACTCATCTCAATCTCTTCCGTGTCCCAGTAGGAGTGATTTGTATTATAGGTTCTAATGAGTATCCAGTCTTCTTCATCTGTCGGATAGTCTTCATCTTCGCTGAATCCAATGAAGACAAGAGCGTCATCTCCCCCTGAAAGCCGTACACACCTGTCGAATCGAAGTATAACAGACGATTGTTCAGAGTCGGGCATCTCGTATGCAGGAGATATAAGATACGCCCATGCATCATTGTTGTAGTAACCATCATCTGAGAGGTCAGTACCCGCTATGGAACCGTCATTTTCAGGAACGAGCCAGGGATCTACGTCCGGAACAACGACTGGTGCACCAAACTCCCAGTCATCATTGGTGCCTGCGTGAGTCCAGGCTGTCGGAATTCCACCTGCCGCATCGGCAAAACTGTAGATTCCCTCAAAATCAGAATATACATACTCACTGTTCAGCGGAGATTCCGAAATGCTATTGGTCGAACCGAGTCCGATATCACATGCTATTTCAGCTATTGATGTTCCAATCTTCATAAACGGGAGGTCATTGCTTCTTACAAGGACTGACGGGTCGTAATTGTCATTAGAACTGCGCCTGCACATGTAGTCACTCGTCTGTATATGTTCCCAATACACGATGTCCTCCGAGGATGCGGAATCAGCTTTTTCAATCTTCACTGCAAGCTGCTGTCCTTCCGGAAGGTAGAATATCGAGTCGAGAGAAATCGACTGCCAGCCGCTCTCCTGAACCTGAAGAGAAACGCCGTCTGCTGCAAGTGTCATGCTGTATGTATTCCATTCTCCGGCTCCCGTGAATGCAGAGTCATCAGGGATGGAAGACATATAAATATCGACATTGTTGAATGTGCAGTCAGGGTAGTCACTTGTGACATTGAAGGCTATAGACTGAATCGAATAGACATCGACTGTTGTTTGTATCAAAAGGTCATCTACCTTCCAGAATCCGTCTGTCACTGTGGCTGCTGCACCGAAGACAAATCGGATTATCACCAAATTGCCTGCAAATGATGAAAGGTCAGCTGAAGCAGTTTGCCAGACATATCTCGAACCTGCCCCATAGTATATGTGCGTATTCGCAGGTGCCGGATGTTCGGGACTGCAGATACCGGTATAGCCCAGCGGAAGAATGCTCCAGGTTACTCCGTTATCTGAACTGATCTGAACATAACCGCCGGCGCTGTTCGACTGGGTGTTATACTGATGCTTGAAGGAAAAGAAAGTCTCTATTGCTGTCGATGGAATATACACCGACGGTGTCTGAAGATAGCAGTAGGAACTGTCGCTGAAACCACCTTCGTCATTCTGAATTTCCCAGTAATCATTGGATGATTCACTGCCTATTCTCCAGTCATCGATACCTGTATAACCCTTCTTATCCGAATAAAGAGTATTATGCTCCCAGCCGGGGACAGTGTTTTCATCAGTTAAGGAAGCAATCTCGATATCATCCCATCCTCTTCCGTAATTAGGCCAGCTTCCCTGATCATACTGACTCAGCATTATTTCAAATGAAGAACTGAATTCCTGGTCATTGGAACGGGCAGCAGCATCGAGGTCCAGAGCAAGAGTATTCCATTCCAATCCGGAAGTCTGCGGTTGGGCAATGCTAACATACACCGAATCATCATGTGTTACTGTGAGAATAATATTGTCGAGTGAAATTCCGTCTGAAGCATTGAAAAGGTCAGCCTGATAATTGCCGTACTGTCCGAAGATTATGTAGATGCTGCTGTCCGGCATTGAGGAAGGTGTAAAGGAGACTGAGCGGTCATGCCAGCTGTAATCTGAATAGTTGTTGGGATTTAAGTATTCGATTATTTCGAAGCTACCGTCAATATCTCCCGTTGAATTCCAACCGACAAAATCAGATTGAGTCCCTGAATCATGATTGTCATCACTGTGGTCGTGGAAACGGTAGTGCACCGTGAAGACATCGCCGTTGCTGTATCCGACCGTTGAAGCCTCAATCATCACCCGGTTATATGCATACTGTCCCTGATATTGAGCATCCATCGTGATAAACTGCCCGTTGCCCTGCCAGGTCGACGGAGAGTGAACTCTCACCCGCCCGCTTCCCGAATAGTGTATGTCTCCGGGCGTTCTGCCGCGAACCGGCTCGAAGTCGATTGTGAACAATGTATCTGTAGAAGTACTCTCCACATGCAGATATACTCCGTCGAGATCATGCAAGGTCTCCCATGTGCCGGCTTTTGAGTCCATCTTCAGTATAAGATTATCCGTATTCTCATTGAAATCTGAAAGGTCGACATTCCATACCGCCATATTCTGCACTGACGGTCCGGTTACGTCCCTGTCCAATCGCAGGAATGTCATCCCGCCCTCCGTGATAATACCGCACCTTCCGTTTATCGGACCCGGAGTATATTGCCACGAAGGATTGAACTTTGATTCAAAATCTTCGGAATATACAATTGTGGTGTCAGTTGCTATAGAGGGATCTATTCCATCCTCCCATAATGTCACGAGCATCTCTTCTGTATATGCAACATCGAATGTCTCTTCTTCCGTCAGTGCTTCTCCAGGGTCTTCGTCCGGAGTATAGGATATCCATTCGATTGCATTCTTAAACAGCACCCATCCTCCATTCTCCGTGAACTGGGTTGCCTGCCAGGGAGAGAAGTGAACACGTCTTCGAGTCGGCATGGCTTCATTGATTACAGAGACACCAGAGGAATCATCTACGGCATCAATTCTCGTGAGTAGTGTCGTTCCTGATCTGAAGTCATACATGCTCGAATGATATCCCGAGTCTGCATATACTGAAAAAGTCGAAGGCAGATCTCTGTTCAACGGGTGTGCCGGTTCCTCGACAAGCATTGAATTCTCATCAATAGTACCGTAACTGTCTCCCATTAGGAATGTCTCGGCTGCTTCTCTTCCGTTCATTGTAATTATAGGTACTTCGAGAGACCTGAAAAAATCGACGTGGAGGTGAGTTCCGCTCGAAACATGTCTGAGAATGAGAAGACTGATGTCATCATAATTGTATGATGTAAGCATGGCATCGGTCAGCTGTGTAGTTGTATACCCCCAGAAGCTCAAACGGTCTATCATTGCCTGCTCTTCCGCACTTGCAGCAGGGACTGAATCTGCTCCTGCCACATTGAATACGATATATCCCTCCTGTGCAGGTGGTCCGTAAAATCCCGGATTGATATTGTGATTAATTCCAAGATTGCGGGGGGATACAGTTGTCTGCATTACTGTCTGATATATATCATCACCGCTTTGTGCTGTCAGAGTGATCTCAATCTGAATATGTCTGATCTGGTCGCGCATTGCTTCACCCTGGGGATCATTTATATCGAGAGTTGATCCGTCTTCATTGAGATATGTAAACTCCAAATGTGTGATATATCCGTCACCTGTAAGTTTGACATAGTCCTCCCTATCCCGAATTTCAACATAGCCGTCATCCAGCAACTCTATCATCCGGTAATCGGTCGAATCGAGACTCTTCATAGGTTCCCAGTCGGCGTAAAACTCCAGACTGTCTTCTCCGACTGCAACTATCGGATGCCAATCATCTTCATCCCAGCCCCCCTGAGGCATGTATCCGGCCCAGATTATCGAGTTTTTCATTTCCGATAAAGTCAGTCTCCCTGCGGTAGTCAGTTGATTCTGCATACTCGCAAAGTGAAAACTCTCAGTTCCCCGCAGGAGAAACAGCATTACAGCACCAAGAACCACAAGAAGAACAACAACTACAATAAGCAGCTCAATTAGAGAAAATGCCGGTTTACCTTTTATAAGTTTAAGACTCATCATTCCATTTTCTCCTAAAATATCGTGCTTAGGGAAATACTGTCGGATCCGGCCGGTGTTCCGTATTTAACAGTACATTTCACGAGTCTTGCATTTGGGCTTTCGGTAACTGAACTTATTGTCATATATCTATCGAAATCATCATCTATTATCTCCGGTCCTATAACGGTTCCCGGATCTATCGAACCCACATCGACAGTTCTGTATAACTCAAGTCCCTGTCTTGATATCTCCAAAGCCCTCGTTGCCGAGTCAATTGTTTGTGACTGGTTAATCATGTTCAGGAAGAAGAACGCTACTCCGATTATAAGAACAGCAAGTATCGCACTTGCTATCATCAGTTCTATCAGAGTGAATCCTCCTGAATGTCTCACCTTAACTGCTTTCAGCATTCTGTCCCCGCTTTCAATATAAATATAATGTAACTGTAATATATAATCATTATTTCCCTTAATTCGTTCCCGCATAAATCCGGCGGACAAGTTCGACACGCCCACCCGACTCCGAAGTTACCAGAACTCTGATTTCTCTTTCTGTGTTCGACAGAGTGGCAATTTCCGTTTCAACTGTAAAACTATTCAACCCTCCCGGGCTTTCAATAAGGTAAGTCCCGTCTTCGGGTAACTCATCCATTGTCTCGTAATCCGTCATTGTTATCCTCGCAAGAGTGAGAATATCTCTTCTGGTTTCAACCAATGTTCTTTTCTCTATGAAATATCCTGCTGAAATTGTCAGTGAGAGAGCAACAGTCAATACCACTGCAGCAGATATGACAGTTTCGGATAGAGAGAATCCCTTTCTCATCTAATCGAACTCCCCCCCGATGCTACAATATTGGTTCTACCAGTGGTCGGGTATATGCAGAACTCATATTCATCGATTAGCACCGGCTCGCAGCCGGGTATTCCCGTCCTTACTTCGATGAGAACTTTCCGGGCATCCCGTCCGCCGGGTTCTGCCTGAATATCGAGACGGTCATCGTGCAGGACAGCAATATCCGCCCTGCCTGATAAATTGTAATCACCGATTATTCCTGTAAATTCAGATCTCTGATCATTCTCTGCATACATTACAGAATCATCGGCTCCACTGCTAAAGTAAACATCGTTCCATCCAAATATCCTGCCTTCGTGACCACTCAGTAATTGTCCTGCTGCAGGAAGCGGTGCAAATCCGTTCCAAAAGAGTTTTCTCCATGAATACATGCCGTTACTGTTGCACCACAATCCGCCAAGACCGTATCGGCCTTCAATGTAACCCCATCCTGCAAGCTCCGAACCACCTGCTCTATCGTGCTGCAGTACTTCCCTTCCTGCAAGATAACAGGTCATTCCATCTTCGTATATCCATGCAAGGTCATCTTCTCCGTTCAAGTCGAAATCTCCGGTGAAGTAATCGAGCAGTACAGTATCCGACGTACCTGCAGAAACTCGAACACCACTCGAAACATCACCGTATAGTTTACCGTTGGGCATAATTACCGGACAGGTGCCTTCCGGAGATGTTAAGGTAAGAACTTTTCCCGATTCAGGGAATACTGCATATCCTGCCCCCGTAAATTCTGCTATCACGATTTCCTGTTCTTCGTCGATAATGCCTGAAGTAAGTACACAATTCTCTGACCATATCCCGGACGGGATACTGTTCCGAAGCAGTGTGCCGTTTCTGTCTATCAGGAATAACGAATCTCTCTCATCATACCGACAGATAAGCACAGCTTCATATTCTCCGCCAGTGTTTCCATATACTTCCCATGAATCAGGTGCTTCTGATATCTCTATTGAAAAAGTCTGTGATACTTCAGTTTCGCCGGACGCAAAGAAGCAGGAATAGAGAATATTATCCGCTATCCCGGCAACCATCATTCCGCCTGTTGTTCCCACTGCACTGACATCCGTTAACTCAGGAATCACATAACTCATCTTCACATCACTGATATATTCTTTTTCGAGTAGTCTAATCTCGGTAGAATATCCCCCCAGAATAAACCTCGGGGGTTCTTCTCCTGGACCCAGTTCATCATTCCGCTGCATATTCACATACTTCTCGAGAGCACTTTTCTGTGTAAGAGATGCCTGTGCCAGTTCTTCGCGAACTTCTTGACGCTCTGTAATGGATGAAATGTACCCGAAAAGTATGGCAGCCGAGAGCATTGCAGCTGCAGATGCAAAGACAGCCATGGTGAGAACAGCTCCGCTTCTACTACTTATTCTATATTTCATAATACCTCTCAACTAACTTCCACTGTAAATTGAAGCAAGATACATGCCTGAATATTGATAGTTATATGTGTTATTTATAAGAGATAAATGCTATATTCTCGCGGTTTTAAATTATCGATATGCAAATCCCTGCAGTTGGTTTGCAGACCCATGCACAATCTTGCCCGCATAGATACTTGACAGTTGTGTACTCAGTGCGTAAATTAAAATAAAGTGTAACTCGGACAATCGGTATTGGATTCTACGAGCAATCAGGTGAAAGGTACAATAATGCCGGAAATATCAAGATTTTTCGGAATAGTAATCAGAATGTTTTATGATGAACACAATCCTCCGCATTTTCATACTGAATACGGAAGAAAGAAAGCCGTCTTCGATTTTGCCGGAAATGTAATCAGGGGCGATCTTTGCTCAAGGCCAGCAACAAACTCGTTCGTGAATGGGTTGATATTCATGTAGGGGATCTCGAGGAAGACTGGCTTCTGGCCAAAGATAATCATGACATTAAGAAAATAGACCCGCTGAAGTAGAGTGAATAATGTGGAATATGAATGATGTAGTTAAGATTCACTATCGGCACGATTATGTATTTTATATTGAATTTGATGACGGTACGACAGGTGATGTCGATTTCTCAGTCTATCTCGATAAGGGACCTGTCTTTCTGCCTTTGAAGAAGATAGAGTTTTTCAGGAGAGCAACTATCATGGGAGGAACAATATCATGGCCGAATGGTGCAGATATTGCTCCGGAAACATTGTATGATATAGTTACTGGTGGATTAGACCGGGTGTGTGACCCGGGTAACTCCCCATATCCTGATTAATTCAGTAGATCCGATTCCGTTGTCTCCACCATACCGGCTTCGACGATTGTCTTCCTTGCATGAGCTAATCCAACATAGAACCTATCCGAATAAAGTTCATACTCATCCCGAAGTCTCGGCGGGGTCATGTTCACCGTAATGACATTTGCCCCGGCATTGAAACATGCCAGTTGACCGCCTTCCCGTAATCTTTCGAAGGTACTTGTGGCAGGAATGAGAGTGTTCTTGAGATAGAGTCTCATTGTAGCGATGAACCGCAACCCGAGGTCGACATTCCCTGTTTCCACGTCTTCAAGTGGTGTTCCCTTTGCAGGAAGGAATATAGACACACTGGACATATCTACATTCAGTTCCTTCATGAGAATAAGGTCATCGGCAAGAGATTCGATGGTCTGCCCGGGAAGTCCCAGAAGTGGCCCTGAACCGATTTCATACCTGTGTTTCTGAAGGACTTTGAGGAATTCGATTCTATCAGACAGGGTAAATCCGGGTTTCATCTTCTCGAAGAGTTCAGCATCAGATGTTTCGTGTTTCACTATAAACTTTCGTGCACCTACTTCATACCATAAGTCCAGGTCATGTTCACTGTGTACACCTACACAGAGCAGAACCATCATGCCCTTGACCGAGATTCTCCTTATTACATCTTCAAGCCACTGAGCACCGTATTCCTCGCTTTCTGCAGCCTGCAGGAAGAATGTCCGTATCCCGTTTTCATACGCCTTCTGTGCAACTGCTACAATCTCATCCGGCTCGAGTGCAAAGCGAACTGCATCTTCATTTTCCACACGCATACCGCAGTAAATGCAGCTGCATCTGCAGGAATTGGCGAATTCGATAACCGCACGTATAAATGCCTTATTCCCGAATTCTTCATCCCGGACTTTCCTTGCTGCTTCGAACAGCAATTCAGCTTCAACGTCAGATGACAGCAGCATCTGTATCAGGTCACCTTTCGAAAAGTCTGAATCCAGCCGATTGCATATCCAGTCCCTGTTAACTTCACTCATCCGGTCCTCCAAATTTATGCTTATCTCTCCAATTAATCACATCCGGTGCAATGCCTGTCCATATCCTGAATGACTCCGCTGCCTGAAACACAAGCATATCCATCCCCGTGCATACTCGGATACCGTTCTTCTCCAATTCATTCCGCCAGTCCCATCTGCTGTTGTAGTTAAGGTCGAAGAACAGTCCATCCTGAAGTTCATCCGTATCTATCGGGAATACATCATCATTCTGCCACCCAAGGGTGGTAGCGTTTATTACTGTTCCGCCGGCAAGGTCTATGTCGGTCAGTTCTGATACCGGGTTTGCATAAGAGGCACACCAGTCCGGTGCTGTCCGGCAGAATACTTCGAAGTCGAGACTTTCCCTCTTCAATACAAATGCCACTGCACGGGCGGCACCCCCACTGCCAACTATGAAAAACGGCGGGTTTGCATCGACGGTCATCAATGCCCTGAGAAAACCGGTAGTATCAGTATTCGAGCCTTCTATTGTATTATCCCTGAAAAATACTGTATTCACAACACCGAGTTCCTTTGCATCGCCCTTCAGCATCTCGCAGAATTCAACGACTCTTCTCTTATGTGGGTATGTCACATTGAAGCCATCGTATCCGGTTTCCCGCAGTTCACTGATTTTCTCCTTCAGATGTTCCGTAGTAACAGGAAGTACAGTATAACTTCCGTTCAGACCTGCTCTCTTCAGAAACATCTGATGTATGTGCGGGGATAGTGTCTGCTTCAGCGGGTAGCCGATTATTCCTATTTTGTAGAATCTCTGCGGTTTATCGTCCATGTCTCAGCCTTTTCACCTTCTGAAATAACCTGAATAACACATCAGCAAGCCCCTTCGGTTTGCAGAAAACAGGTTCGAAGAAATCACAGTCTTCGGAAACAGCTTTCTCATTCAGCATTTGTCTCGACATGGGCGAGCCGGGGTAAACCCTTATCGTGCCAATATTTACAAAGGTATCTTTCCATCCGAGAGTAATCCTCACTCTGAGCATAAAGAACAACTTCATTAATAATGCGCAAAATCCCTCCCCCGGATTGCCGTTGAAGAAGTTGATACCAACATGCAAACCTGCTTTACGGGCAGCTTTCACAGCAGGAAGCAATTCCGAAGCATTAGACCTCTTACCAAGAAGTTCAAGGCCTGTATCTGTGATCGCATCAGGCGAGAAGTCCACTTTCACAGCACCCGCTTCCTTCATCATCTTAAGTTGCTCCGGCGTTATCTTCTCATCGAGCCAGGCACCCCATGCCAATCCCGCATCTGCCTGCCCGATTCCTTCGACCAAATGAGTAAAGAAATCCTCGTGGGCATTGAAGACAGAATCAACGAACATGAATGTAGTTGCACCCAGCCGCTTCAGTTCGAGAATATCCCCGATTACATGCTCCACCGGTCTTTCACGAAACTCTTTTCCACTAAGGAATCCATAGGTGCAGTAAGTACAACGAAATGCACACCCGCGCCTGCTCTGGACACCTATACCGAAACTGTCCTTATAAGGAGTAATGTCGAAGACATCATACTTCGGGGGGGCTATCGAACTCAAGTCAACTAATCCTCCTTGAAGAAGCCTCTTCCCCTCCAATCCCGAGTACTCTGTAGTTCCTTCGACGAGTTCGAGTAGTCTCGGGAGAACTGCTTCACCTTCACCCTGAATAGCGTAGTCTATACGTGAGAACTTCGCGAGAATTATTTCCGGATATATCGAGAGTCCTGTACCGCCGACAATCACGGTACCCTCCCATTCTTTAAGCACGCTCATAATATCAGCAAAGGCAGGAATGAAGGAATATGTGACCGGATAGGAACTATCATCGATATTCCGCAACGACACGGCAACAACTTCAGGCACAAAAGCAGCAATCTCTTCAGACAATGCATCAGACGGACTCTCTGCTGTACTGAGGTCGAGCCCCCTAACTTCATGTTTATCGAGCTGTCCCGCCAGATAAGCTATTCCCAGCGGATATATGGGTTCTTCGGGTCTTCCTGTCGGTGACTGCACAAGCAGTATTTTCAATATCTTCTTCTTTCTCATCTCTATAAGTATAATATCAAGTATAATGAAATCTATGAAATTGTGTTCTGTAACTGCAATAATCGTTGTTATGCTGGTGTTGGCTTCGATACAGCCCGTTGCTGCTGAAACAGAATACCCGGTCGAAGTACAGCAGTTGAGTTTTCTGGCTGAAAACCTTGTAAATCTCGGTTACATACCCGGTGGTGCTCTGCGAATACTGCTTTCTGCACACAGCGGATGGACAGGAATGTATCCGTCAATCAACATAATTGGCGACAGTCCGTCTGATATCAGTTATTTCATTTCTGAGAATCCGAATGAACATGTTTACTACGGTGTCAGCCAAAGTTGTTTTCCGAACGGGACGAAAATTCTCATCCTTGCTCATTCCCCCTTCTGCATTCCCGAGGGGATAACTTCGACAGCCGACTTATCGGATACCCTCAATTTCACACTCATAGGATATGATGATCTTTCAGAACCGGCAGCTGCTCTACTTACACCTGAAATAGAGATTGTCGAGTTATCTCCTGATACACTCGGACGGTTTTTATTTGCTACTGAAACAAGAGGTATTTACTGGTTCGAAGTGATGCAGAACACTAAAAACGGTCCATCGGTTGCATTTCTGTTCCCAATCATCTGCGGCGGAGATATAAATGATGTTCTTAGTGGTGACTTTTTATCTGATAGCAAAGTTTCATCGAAACAAGACATCCTTGACGAATTGAATACATTCAGGATTTCAAAAGACCTTCTACCTCTTATTGAAAGTTCCTTCCTTGACAGTATTGCGCAAGTCCGTGCGACAGACCTTGCCCTAACAGGAAGTTCCGAACACTACAGCGATGACGGAAATGGTGTAAACACTCTTCTACCCGATTCCATATCAGTATTTTTCGGAGAGAACATAGCAAGGGGCAGCGGATTTAATGTAACCTGGGAGATGATACTGATAAGCCCGTTCCATCTCCAGATGTGTCTCAACCCGGATTTAACTGAATTCGGCTCTGCAGGTGCAGTCGATTCGCAGCCGTATGAATGGCAGTTAGTTTATGTGCAGGTGTTCACCGGGACGGAAATGGAACAGTAATGGGCAATGCAAAACGCAGAATCGCCCTTTTCCCGGCTCATCCGGCACAGGTCTGGATACTGCACCGGCTGGAGATCCTTCTTGGAAACAGGTATCACTTCATCTGGTTTCTCAGGGATAAGGATATCTCAATTCAACTCGCAGATGAACTGGAAATCGAATACACAGTAGTTTCGAAAGCAAGGCAGGGCATCCTTGGAAATGCCCTTGAACTATTCATGAATATCTTCAGACTCATCAACTATACTCTCGAATTCGATATTGACCTGTGGATATCGAAGTACAGTGCAGCTCATATAGTATCCCGCCTGCTTGGAAGAAAGAGCATTTTCTTTGTCGATGACGATTTCGACATAGTGCCGAGTCTCTATAGACTAAGCTGTCCTTTCGCGGATGCAACAATACTCCCCGCAGTTACCCAAAGTGGTCCCTGCAAATCAAGACTGGAGAGGTTCGACGGAGTTTTCGAATTGTTATACCTTCATCCCGACAGATTTACCCCTGACAGTTCTATTTACGGCACACTTGGAATCCCCCACCTACAAAAGTTCGCTATCATAAGGCTGGCTTCCCTCACAGCACATCATGACATCGGTATCAAAGGTGTTTCACCGGGATTACTTCGCAATGTCATTCAACTGTGTGAAAAACACGATATCAGAGTATTCATTACAAGCGAGAAGACCCTTATCGATGAGTCCGAAAAGTACCACCTCGACATAGCACCGGCCAGAATTCATCATGCTCTATACTTCGCAGAGTTTTTCCTCGGCGACAGTCAGACGATGACTTCCGAGGCTGCCATCCTTGGCACTCCGGCATTCAGGATAAACAGTTTCGTTGGTAGAATATCCTACCTGGAACTTATCGAAAAATATGACCTCGCATACGGCTTCAAATCTGATGAGGAAACTCAATTGCTCGATAAATTGGCAGCTGTGCTCAATGATAATCGAAGAGACATATTCGAAGAACGCAGAGTGAAACTGATTTCTGACTGTACCGGACCGGCATCTCTTTTCGAAGATGTCATTGGGGGGTTTCTCTATGTATGACAATTCGTTAATTCCTCAGCGGTACATCCGCTTCACAGGGACATTCCTGCAGGCTGTGAGATCTTAGAATGTCATCACCGGTAACTGCAAAATGGTACAGCAGGGTGTTATTCATTACCGTTCTTGTTTTTGTCACCTGGTTCGTCTATTCGAATATAGATAAACTGCAGGCGGGGTCTTTTTCTTTCGTCCCTCTATATCTTGCTCTGTCATTTATGTGTGTATCCTTAGCACATCTAATCAATATGTGCGTATGGAAATACCTTGCTTCATCATACAACCTCAATGCCTCTATGACCAAAACCGGTAAGGCATGGTTTCTGTCTCGTTTGGGAAGATTCGTCCCCGGTAAAATCACAATCCTTCTCGTCAGATTCAATCTATACAAAGGTCATTCAAAGAAGGAAGTTACTGCGGCTACCGTAACTGAGTATATCGCTTCACTGTCGGCAGCCGGCATAATAATCTTCGTTTCGTTTGCAATCAACCGTTTCGAACTCCCTTCGTACATCAGGTTTGGTGCCTTAATCTATGTTGTCCTGATTGCTCTTCTGCTGTTCACCAATCTACTCAATAGGATAATAAACAAGATGCTTCTTCTCATTAGAAAACAACCAATCGACGTATTCCCATCCCGGCGTAAACGACTTGGTTATCTTGTCATCTACCTTCTTCCTGTTCTATTACACGGGTTGTCTTTCTACTTTCTGGTCAGATCACTGATGGAAATAGATTTCACTTACTATCTGACTCTTACAGGTATCTATTACAGTTCAGCTATGATCGGCCTTCTCGCTTTCTTCGCTCCAAGCGGGATAGGGGTGCGTGAAGGAATCATGTTCCTGTTTCTGCCTTTGATGATAATTCCCGAACCTGTTGTAATAACTGCAGCTGTGATGATAAGGCTTGTTTCTACGGCTGCCGAACTGCTGCTTGCCGGAGTATTCACGCTCGCGGATAGAAGCACATCGGACTGATTCAGTCCGGCTTTTTCACTGCAGTCGAAATGGTCTGATAGCACCATGGTCTCGGAAAGGGAATCAGTGACAGGATTGGAAATATCATTCCGCCTGAATGAAGTTTTATGTCTGTGAATCCCGACCTTTCCAGCATTCTGATAAGCCACCTTTGTGGATACAGCATGAGGTGATTATCCGTATAGAAGTACCTGCGGGAGAGTGTCAGTGTCAGAAACCGTTCAATTAAAGAATTGGGATTGGGGGTGGACAATACAAGCACTCCGTCGGGCTTGAGAATCTTATGACACTGCCTGAGAAAACAGACAGGGTCTTCGAGATGTTCGATTATCTCTCCTGCAATTATCGAGTCTAAACTGTTTTCTTCGAATATCGAATCAATATCCATGACATTTCCGATTATCAACTTCGAATAATTATCATGGAGCAGCCCTTCGCTTACGTCCAGACCAACAACTTCTTCATTGTTCAGGAAGGGATTTGGAAGAGCAGTACAGCCCAGGTCAAGCACAGTCTTTCGGGATTGCACCAATTTTGCAAGTTTCTTCAGTCTGTACTGTTCTTTTATCATAAACCCGGAATCATCTCTTCCTGCTTAACCCTGACATCTCACCAGCTTTTACTGCAGCGTCACATATGCAAGCGTCTACTTCGTTATACTCACATATCCTTCCTCGACGTACTGTTTAAGTACGCCTCCGGAGTATATGCTTGCAAGCCTTGTATCCACCTGCATCTGAGACGCTTCGTTTACAAAGCTAGTGAAATATCCGGATTAAAGGATATCTGTATCATCAGGAAATATATAAAGAAAAGGGGAGCGAATTACCGCTCCCCACTATTTTCGATAATTTGTCTTACTGACTATCAGTCATCAGTCAGAGTAGTCACCGGCCCATGATTTATCACCTGTCTGGATATAACCGTGCTCACCGGTTGTTCCCGTGTCTTCGGTTGGACAAAGGAGCAGGTAACTCTCAAGGTTTTCAAAATCATTATTGACTGTGAGATTGTAAGCGTCAGTAATGTTCTCAGGACATCTCCATTCTACGCAACCCTGGAGTATTTTTGAAGAATTCAAACCTGCAAGTTCTGCATACTGGTGACCCGGACGGGTGTAGTACATACCTTCACCTGTAGCAATACTTCCCATCTGTGCACGACAGGATGACTCTTTTGCCTGTTCCTGCACACTCGAGAATCTCGGAATCGCGATTGCAGCGAGTATGCCTATGATCACGACCACAATCATAAGTTCAATCAGAGTAAAACCATGTTTCATATTAACGCCTTTCTTTATGAGTTTCTTAAAATTTCCCGCAAATAGTAGTGCAATTATCATGCCACAACTATTTAACCCCTATTTAATATGCAATTATGTTACAATTATCTATTAAAACATATTACTTTGGTTTATTCTAATAAACTTACTGGCAATATGCAATAGTCAATTTTCAGTTACTGTATCTCTCCACTCTGTCAATTTTCTCTTCACAAAGCGATATTGAGTTGTTTGCAGCACTAATCATTGTCTGCGCATTTGAAGCCCTGTATCCGGTTACCCTTGAGAGGTAGGTAATTGCCTTGTTCAGGTCATCGATAGCGTCATTCCAACTCGGGATATTCTCATGTACAAGTTCTGATATCCTTGCCAGACTGCTTCCGCTCTGATAGTAGAATGCGCCCATCATATAATTTGCCAGAGGATCGCTGGGGTATGCACTGCTTAGCCGTGCAAAGACATTCTGCATCGAACCACGTTGTCCTCTGTCGCGATATATAGTAGCAAGAAGAATGTATGCTTCTTTGCTGCCGGTTGCACTAATCAATGCTTCGAGCCGGTCGACTGCATCGGAATATCTCCCTGCATTGGCCTCGAGTTGAGCTGTGTATAGAATTTTATCTCTGTTATCCGGATTACTTTCGAGCATTATCACTGAGTGGTCAGCTGCGTTGCCATATTGGCCGGTATTTATATATGACTGAATCAGTCTCTGTCGCAGACCGACCATACCTTCATTCACTGCCAGTACATCTTCCATATATGGAATGGCGTTCTCATAGTCTTCGAGTTGATAGTAGAGAAGACTAAGCGGGAATTTGACGGTATTGTTGTCAGGATTCTGAAGAAGCACTTCTTCGAAACTCGAGACAGCCTGTTCGAGTTCACCAAGCACCTGATAGGCTGCTGCAAGCCCGAGATATGCATCAGCATTCTGATCGTCATACTCTATTGCCAGATCATAGTATTCCCTCGCAGTTGCTGCACTGTCAAGCTCCATGAATACATCACCCATTCCGATGAGAGCTTGCGGAAAAGTCTCATCGATGTCCAGAATGAACTGATAGTTCTCCTGTGCTTTCGAGACTGAATCGACATCGGAGAGAAGATATATCTCAGCCAGCAGCAACCTTGCATCATGCAGTTCTGGGTCGACTGAAAGAGCCTGCTTTAAGAACATGATAGCCATATCCCAGTTTTGCATGCTGATACTGAATTCCGCTTGATCTATTGCCTGCTGTGCCCGTCCGCCAATCAACTCATCGAGTGAAAGTACAATTTCATCTGCCAGTGCTTCCACTGGGTCAGTGTTCTTGGGAACTATAACAGGTGGGGCATTGATTGTATTTCCCGAAGCAATAACACAGACATTCCAAAGAACCTGGAACTCCTCACCGACAGGAAACACATTGCCGTAAATGATTATCTTGGCATCGAGTATCTCCCCTGCATCCCTTACGAAATCAGGGGGGACCCCATACTGAAAATCACATAATCCTAAATCTTCGAAAGCATCTTCGAGGTCACCGTCGTCGATGAAGGAGAACTCCGGAGTGTCTTCGAATGCATCCTTGAGAGTATCGTATAGTTTCTCGCTTACCCATTTACTGTCAGAATCACAGTAGCCGAACGGAACAATTCCCACCCTGACTTCAGACCCTTCATTTGAAGCAATTGCCGTTCCGCATGCAAGAAGTGCCATCATAGTAAGAACAAGTAGAATTTTCATCATTAACTTCCTTTTGAATTTCCCATAAATATTTAACATTATTACCTTGTATCAATAATGTGTAAGGTCAAATATACTATATTGCAGTTATCTAATTGCAATGGGATATTCCCTTTCACCTGATTATACCCGAACTGAAGAATCATTGTTCCGTTCTACGAGGAACGGGATTACGTCTTCGCACTCCACCATGCGGAACTGCTGCATAGTTTTCAGGAATATCGAACCGTAATTACGGGTTAGAATTCGCCTGTCCATGATCATTACAGCTCCGGTATCGCTTAGCGACCTTATCAGTCTGCCGGTTCCCTGTTTCAGCCGCACTGCAGCGAGGGGCAGGGAATAATGTCTGAAAGAACTCCCCCCATTCTTCTCGATCTGCTGCATTCTCGCCTGTATCAGGGGGTGTCCCGGTGAACTGAACGGCAGTCTGTCGATTATGATTGCCCTTAAAATGTCTCCCGGGAAGTCCACACCTTCCCAGAAAGAAGCCGTGCCGAGAATCATTCCCCGGGGATCTGCTCTGAAATTCTCAAGTATCGCACCGCGGGACATCTCTCCCTGAACATAAAGAGTCAGCCCAGGGGGCATATCATCCTCTGTCAGTTTCCGGACAAGTTGGAGATTTCTATAACTTGTAAAGAGAAGCATTGTTCTCCCTTCGAGAACTCTTGCCAGTCTTCTTCCCCACTCCCATACCATAGATGTCAGTTCAATATGTGAGTCATGTTCAGGAAGATCCTCAGGTATTGCAAGTACCCCCTGAGAAGCAAAATCGAACGGGCTCCCGAAGGACTCTGTATCTGCTTCATAAGTACCAAGCCTGCTGTGGTAGAAATCGAATTTACCCGCAGCGGTCAATGTCGCCGATGTGAGGATGGTTGTCTCGAAGCCGGTATAGACGATGTCCATCAGGGAAGCACCTACACTCAGCGGTACTGAGCGGAGAACAGTTCTTTTCCCGTTGACTTCGATGAATGTGCAGAATTTGTCGGACGATACAGCAGTTAATTCCTTTGCTGACCCTGCAATCATCAGCACAGCCTGCGATACTGCAGCCAGGTCTTCTATTTTTCCCACTCCTTCAGCAATTTCAGATGCTAATTGCATTACCTTTTCAATCTGTTCTGTATGTTCGGCCGGATACCAAATTCCTGTCTCCGTGTAACCGTCCATCAGACCGGCAATCGCATTTGACAACTGACGTGCCTTATCGAGCAGAAGAGCTTTCTTCTCGACTTCGAGGTCGCAGAAACCAAGTTCGTCGAAAACAGGAATCAGTATGCCTTCACTGATAGCCAGACCAAGACACTCACTCGCTGCGTCTTCCATTCTGTGACCTTCATCAATAATGAGTATGTCAGCACCCGGTAGAATGTCCTTTGCCTGAAGTGCTGATATCAGCAGGTGATGGTTGAGAATGAGAACATCAGCCTGTTTTGCCTTGCTTCTGGCATTGAAAAAATGACACTCTCCACGGTGCATGCAGGAATTGCCGATACAGTCCATTCTATCCGCCCGAAAATGTCTCCAGACTGCACCAGGCAATAGACCGGGCATAGATGATATATCTCCGTCGGGTGTACTCTCAGCCCAGTCATCGAATTCAGAATCGAAGCTGAGTTTATTCCTGCTGCGGTCCCATTTGCGCAGACAGAGATAATTGTTTCTTCCTTTTAGTACTGCAAGGGCAAAATCAATCTCAAGCGAATCCAGCAGTGCAGGAATATCCTTCCGGGCAAGTTGATCCTGAAGCGTGTGCGTTGCAGTTGAAATGAAAACTTTCCCGCCTGACAGAAAAGAGGGCACGAGATACGCAAAACTTTTTCCAATCCCGGTACCTGCTTCGAAAAGGTATATGCCCCCGTTCTCGATAGCATCGGCAACGGCTCTGCTCATCTTTATCTGCCGGGGGCGTACCGCATAGCCTGATATGCCTGCCAGTTCGTCTCCCGTGAAAACATCTGCTGACCTGTCTGCAAGAGAAGTCATTCTGTCCTCAGTGATGTCGAGCGCCGTATATCGACCAGATGCATCTGGACACTTCCATCGTTTCGCCAGGTATCCTCCGCCAGTTTGAATGCGATATCCACAGGGGTATTGAGAATTGCCTGCCTGTCCGAAAGATTGAAACCTATGCTGCGGATAACTCTCGACCCAATCCTGAATTCACAACTAAGGTGTTTCCTGTCCTTCCCGACTTCGTTCCAGGTCAGTGCCTGAACATGTCTCGCAAGCCATACCGGCTCTCGATTTCCTTCTCCAAACGGTTCGAGTTTTGAAAGTGCATTTATAGTATCGAGATTGAAGTCCTCTTTATCCAAACTGCCGTCGAGAAGGATGGAAGTCCCAAGATGAATGCTGTTTGATTCATCAGACATCATTTCATTGAGTTTCGTTCTGAGTATCGGTACCCATTTTTTCCTGATGGTAAATCCGGCAGCGGCATGATGCCCGCCGAATGCGGTGAAGAGCGACATTTCATTCTGAATCTCAGTCATCAGGTCGAATATAGATACGCCCTGAATGCTCCTCGCGGAGCCATGTCCAACATCTCCATCCAGAGCTATCAGAAGCACCGGCATTCCAAACTTTGAAACAAGCCGTGAAGCTGCAATCCCTATTACCCCTCTGTGCCACTCCTCCGATGCAAGAACAATGCAGTTCCCATCTTCAGTCTCTGCATACATGCTCAACGCCCTGTTAAGCGTTTCTCTGTCGAGTTCTTTCCGCCGCCGGTTGTTTGCTTCTACCAGTGTTCCTAATCTCCGAACATCACTGACATCATCTGCAAGGAGGAGGTCGATCGCCTGAGCAGCGTGACCGATGCGACCGCATGCATTCAATCTGGGAGCGATCTGAAATGCGATATTTCCCGAGTTGATCTTCTCTATCTCAACCGAAGCTAACCCCGCCAGTTCTGAAAGCCATTCCGGAGGATTCAACTGCATTCGCTTTATACCTTCCGCTGCAAGGATTCTATTATCGCCGAGAAGTTCAACTACATCTGCAATTGTACCCACCGTAACAAGCGGAAGAAGCTCACGGAGAACATCACTGTCCGCACCCAGAATTTCATATACTCCGCACAGTACGTGATAAGCCACACCTACACCTGCGGGAGCAGATTTCCCGATTTCTTTCGCCGCGAGAACTGGATTCACGATAGCCACAGCGTCAGGAAGTTCGTCCGAAGATATGTGATGGTCAGTAATGACTGTATCTATTCCGGCAGTCGAGAGTCTGGCTACTTCATTTACTGCGGTCATCCCGCAATCTACGGTGATTACCAGTTCTGCACCTTTCTCGATACATGCCCTTACACTGTTTTCACCAAGTCCATACCCGTCGAAAAAGCGGTCGGGTACATGATATGTGACATCAGCGCCCAGACTCCGGAGTGCTCTGCACATCAGTACAGTCGCAGTAATGCCGTCTGCATCGAAATCACCGTGTACAAGAATCTTCTTCGAAAGGTTAACTGCTTCTGCGATTTTACGGGATGCCTTCGGTGCACCGGGCATTTCTGCCCAGGGAGATATGGTGGAAATATCCGGGTTGAGATATGCCTTCAAGTGTTCACCGGTTATTCCTCGCCTTGCGAGAAGAAGTGCAAGCGAGTCAGGAAGACCCAATACCCTTTCAGCAGCCTTTAAGTGAAGGTCTGAAACAGGACGCGGTTTCCAGCGTTTCTCCAAAATACCTCCTGAAATATCCTTTCTGCTTGTTACGGCGGGCTGTAAGCCGGGTTCCGTCTGCAACATTTACCTAACTTCCGTGCCGGGTCC
>CAYRQP010000001.1:114959-337434 GCA_964426545.1 uncultured bacterium
TCCTTCACAACACCTCTTGGTCACGCTTGTTACGGCCGGGCTGTAAGCCGGGTTCCGTCTGCAACATTTACCTAACTTCCGTGCCGGGTCCCGGCTACGAATTCCTTCACAACACCTCTTGGTCACGCTTGTTACGGCCGGGCTGTAAGCCGGGTTCTGTACAGTTCAAAGAACTGTGGCGGCTATCCATCTTGAGCCACGGTCTCCCGCAGCTTCCAGCGACCAACCCAGAGGTCAGGGGGAACGAGCAACTCCCCACCTAAAGGTTCCCTTTCTACTTGGTCTTGCACCGGACAAGGTTTGCCATGCGGAAATCGTTACCGATTCCCCGGTGAGCTCTTACCTCACCATTTCACCCTTACTTCCCGAAGGAAGCGGTATCATTTCTGTGGCACTGTCTTTCCGTTACCGGAACCGGGATTTCTCCGGTGTCCTGCTCTATGGAGCCCGGACTTTCCTCCCCTTTCGGAGCAGCCGTCCGCCCGGCCGTAAATTATTTTATCAGGAGAATGAACTATCATCATCCCATATAACAAAGCATCCGCACAAAGGGCAGATATATGTCTGACCCTGGCTAATCTCGACTCCCGCCTGTGACGGGATATTCGTGTGACACCCGCCACAGTTCCCGTCTTTCAGGGGAACAACGACAAGTCCTTTACCTGCAAACCGTTGTCTTTCATACTTGTCTCGAAATCTCACATCGACTCGGCTGAAAACTTCCTGTCTTTCTGCAGACAGTACCTCCATCTTCTCTTCGAGTTCCTTTTTCTGCTCCTGGAGGATTGCTTTGCGCTTTTCAGACCTTTGCTGCTCTCTTTCCATTTCCTGTTCCGCAGCGTCGAGAACTCTAAGTAATTCATCGTCCTTATACATCAGGTCAAGAATAACTTCATCGAGGTCAGATATCTTCATTTCAGCATGTTTAATCTGTTCCTGCATCGCTCTATATAATTCGTTCGTTTTGGCATCGAGAAGCTGTGTTTTTATCTGAGTCACTCTCTCCAGCATGGCTTGCTTATCCGACAATGCCTGTGCTTTGTCTCCATCATTGGTTTCTTTCGCCTTTTTCTTCTCTTCGTAATCTCTCTTCAGGTCTTCCATTTCCCTCTCATGAATTGCTATTTCCCGGGGAATGGCATCGATCTCTTCCTGCAAACGGTCGACTTTTGTGTCCATTATCTGGAGTTCGAGCAGCAACTTTATCTTCTCATCCAAAACATACTCTCCTAATTACTTCAAAAGAAAAGGGGATGTCCCGAGGACATCCCCTTATTGTAATCATGTTCGTAATTGAACACATCACCATACAAAAACATCCAAACGGGGTCTAAATCGAACATGGTGGGCGGAACAGGACTTGAACCTGCGACCCCAAACGTGTGAAGCTTGTGCTCTAGCCAACTGAGCTACCCGCCCTTTCCACCCCTATTTCTTAAGGGTATTATGGTGGGCCCACCTGGACTCGAACCAGGGACCTACCGGTTATGAGCCGGTGGCTCTAGCCAACTGAGCTATGGGCCCGCAAGCAATCAAACTTACTATATATTTTCTCACTGTCAAGACGATATTGCTTTCTTTCCTTTAAAACATTAAATTTGATGCCTGTAACAGATGCGTATAAGGGCCGGAGTGGCGGAATGGCAGACGCGACGGACTCAAAATCCGTTGTCCTTCGGGACATGAGGGTTCAAGTCCCTCCTCCGGTACCAAACAATGCGGGGCTTGAACTCTCATGTCCCATGCGTGATAGTGGGGACATGACTTCAGTCGTGTCCCCTTAAACATCTGCCCTCCTCCGGTACCAACATTAGCTCAAGTACCGTACTTCACTTCTCCCACTTTAGCCTGTTGGCTATTGTGTTTAGCGACTAAAGAGGAATAAGTGGAGTACGGTACTGCTAGAGGAGGGCGACTATGCAGCGGGCGGCGGCGACTTCTTCTTCGCGGGAGAGTTCCTTCTTCCGGAGGGATTTGTTTAAAAGTACCCCCGGGTTGATGCTGCGGGTGTCATTCACTGCAATGCAGAGCAAAAGTGTGATCAAGGCATTTTTCGACAGCGTATTCTCTCCGCTTTTATTCAATAGTCTCATGATCTGTTCCACGGGAATCTCAATCTTGCGTGCTGTTATTGTATGAATGAGATTTTCTATCTCCCCGCCTGAAAATTCATCCAGCATTTCAAGTAGTTTCTTTTGTACCTTTGCCGGAAGCGGTCTTGTGCCCCTTTCCTCACACTCGCAAGCCCATTCACCTGAATTTGACATGAAAGACAGGATTTTTGCATTATATTGATTGCCGGGGTACAGTTTTTCTGCAAGTACAATCTCGAACTCATCGAAAATACCGGATGATATCTGTTTATGTTCCAATCGTTCGAGGGAGGTCACCAGATACTTCAGGTTCCCCTCCCGGATAGTTAAGATTGCTTCTTTTACAACATCATCAGCACCCAGAGTGAGCATTGCGTTCCAAACAAGCTCCATTGGGATTCCCTGATCGTTATCAAGCAGATCCTTTACTTCGCTTAGAAGGCTCCCACCCAGTAATGCTGCTCCATCGAGAGCAGCAGCCTTTTCCATTCTGAAATCCCTTGCCCATTCAGTCTTCTTCTTAGTTGATTTAAGGGTTTTACTGAGTTGTTCTGCAGCTCCGCTCCAGCCGCTCATTCCAAGCCCCTTCAATGCAGCGCGTCTTACCCAGGTGCTTGAGTCATTTACCAGTCCGGCAAGATGCGGACCTGCGCTTGAACCCATTACATATGGAAGAGCATCCGATACAAGAGTACGGATATGCGGATTTTTGTCCTTGAGTGCTTCAAGCAGTACATCAGCAGTGGATGTATCTGCGAGCTTACCAAGCGCTCTTGCAGCACTCTTTCTTACATCACCTGTCTCACCCGAGAGAAGTACTTCACAAAGGCAATTCTTCATTTTCCTGTCATTCAGTATTCCTGCAGATTCCAGAAGTGCTTTTGCATCATCAGTTGAATAGCCTGTGGCATACCACTTCCTAAAGTCACTGAGAGCCGGGATACGGCCGTCAGAACACAAAACAGATGAAACCGTTTTCCTTTGGAATTCACCTCTTAATCGTTTCTTTTCAAGTCCTGCAATCTGTGCGATTCCAGCGACAGTACTGCAGTTTTTACCCGAGACAACACTCGCTGTAAGAGTCATGAACGGAAAGAACTTCATTTTCCCTGTTCTGTCGAGAGTTTCTATTCCACCTCGCTGAACATCTCCCCTGCCGTAATAACCCGGAGCACGTCTGTTGAACTTTGAGACTCCTTCACCCACAAGTCTTCTAAACACATCTCTTTGTTCTTCTGAGCAGACTCCCACAAAGTCATCACCGCCAACATTGCCGACAAAGAACCCATGCAAAGTCTCTGTCAATATTTCTGCCAGGCCGCGCAGAACCGCATCTCCAAGAGTGAAACCGTAATAATCATTGAACGGTTTGAATCCCGTGATATCGAAGTAGCAGGCCAGACCACCTCCGGCAAGGACTTTCTCCTTCAATTCTTTCTTGATTTCATCATTTCCCGGGAGATTGGTGAGTGGATTTCTTGCTTCTGCGGAATCCACAACTTCACCTATCCTTGCCAGTGCAGCATGCACAAGTCCTTTGGGTGTATTACATGGAATGAATCCTGCTGCACCTGCTTTCAGCCAGTCGGCTGTATAAGCTGTATCAGTCATGACAAGCCAGGGGGCGCGGGACGGTCTCAGTGCTTCAAGACGGGACAGTGCTTCCTGTATGCCTATTTCTCCTGATACGAGTATCGCCTTGGGAATTACATCATGAACATCGTTGTCCGGAAGAAAACCTCCGGGCGCTTTACCAGTACCTATCCAAATCAACTTATCTGATGGCAGCTTTCCCATCCTTCCAATAGAAGTCAGTGATTTTCTGCACACGTGTGAGTTTTTCGGGTTCTCCAAGAAGGAAATCGATAATATCGTCCAGAATTACTATCCCCACCGGCTGCCCGCGATCTCCGATTACCACACCTGCGGGAGAGTCAGCTTTCCAAAGTGCAGAAACGACATTCATCAGTACAGAATTTCTATCGAAATATGGAAATCCCTCTACAACATCGTCACTCAGGACTCCGAAGGCACGGATGATGTCAGGCTTATTTATGTAACCACGCAGTCTTTTCCCGTCATTCTCATATACGATTATGAATGGGGAATTGCATTTTTCTGCTTCCCTAAACAGTGCTTCAGGGGATATATTCATTCTCACTCCCGACATACTGTTGAGTGAAAGGGCAATTTTGTTTACTTCTGTTGCATTGAGGTCAAGAATCCTGCCTGCGAGTTTCCCAAAATCTCCCTGTATTGTGGATATGAGACCGTATATCTCCTTCCTGCCGGTGAGTAGCTCTAGCTTTTGACGGCCGCCTGCGATTATGTGTGTAAACAGTCCCGCAATAATGATTATCGGATATAAAATTATGCGCAAGAATCTCAGGGGGAGTGCAAGACGATTGACATTCCTGTCGGCAGTAAGATGCATATACTGTTTTGGTATGAGCTCTGCAAATATCAATACGAAAAATGCTAAAGCAGTCACTGCAACAGGTTCAACCCAGGCAATACCGGACTCTGATGCCCAGTGAGCGACAATGCTCGATGAAAGAACCATACCGACATTTGTACCTACAAGCGTTGTTATGAGAAAGAGAGACGGTTGTTCCAGGTACTTGAGGGTGAGACGGGAACCGCGTTCCCTGCGACGCATGCGTGTATATGCCTTAAGTCTGCTTGCTGCTGAAAATGCTGTCTCTGTGCCGCTGCTGAAAGCTGTGAGCAGCAATGCAATGATGAAGAGAATCAAGATAGTCATTCGTCAGTATCCCCAATCATCCGCACTTTCAGTCTTTTAATTCCCGGACCTACCACAAGAGTAACTCTGAAGTTCAGTGTGCCTATGACTATTTCATCCCCTGCCTCAGGTATTTTTCCGGTTTCCTCCAGTATCATTCCGGCGCAGGTTTCTGCCCACCTTGCATTCAATTGTGTGCCTGTCAGCCTTGATAGAGTGTCTATTCTCATATTTGCAGGAATATCAAGTGTGCCATCACCCGATATCGATGCCCCTTCGGGAAGATGTGTTTCTTCTTCAAGCGGTAAATGCAGGACTGCATCCAGAATATCCTGAACCGTGATTATTCCCGTCCAGTCCCCAAACTCATCGAATACGGCACCAATTTCCATCGATGCTCTACGAAGGTTCTCTAACACACTTTCAAGCGGAGCATTTTCAGGAAAAGACAGAAGTTCTTCTATTTGTACTGATTCATTCTCCTTTAGCGAAATGATTGACGCAATATTTACAAACCCGATGACTTTTTCGGATGGTCCATCGACAATCGGAAGTCTTGTTCTATCAGTTTTGTTGATAATACCCATTATCCTGTCTCTATCCCAGCCGGTTCGTATTACATCGACTTCGACCCGGGACCGCATCACCTGCGTGCAGTTCATCTCTGAAAGAGATAGCAAGGCTACTGCAGCTGATGCTTCTCTTCCAAGCATATTCTTCTTTCTGCCCATTTCAACTAATGTGACAAGGTCATCTGCTGTCAGCCTGAAATCTTCCCTGCTGAAACCGGTTAATCCGGATGCAAATCTTGTGAACACTGAAAATAACCTGATTGCAGGTTGACTTATCTGAAGAAACAGCTTCACCGGCAGGGAACTTCTCTCAGCCCACTTTTCCGCATGCATAATGGCATAATTCTTGGGTGTTATTTCCCCGATGATGAGCAGCAGGAAGGTCATTATAAGAACAGAGACCGCAAGGCTCCACTCACCTATACCTGTAATCATCTCTGCGGCAAGCGAAGCTGCCATGGCTGATGCGGCGATATTGACCACTGTATTGCCAAAGAGAATACCGGAAAGCAGGTCGGATGGATTCGAGAGGAGTTTCAGTGCCCTGCTTCCTTTTACAGAGTCTTTCAGGCGTCTCTTCTGAAGTGAATCAAGACTGAAATAGGCAGTCTCCGTTCCACTGAAGAACGCGGAGAGAATCAGAAGACAGGTGAGAATCAGCAGTCTAACTCCCAGTTCAACCTCCTGTTCTAGGGTATATCTCCAAGAGAGAAAGTCTCCTCCCATGTTTTACTGAAGTATCCCCGGCTGGAATAGGTGGGTTCTATCTCAAGCACCAATTTATATTCCCCCGCAGGGATAGACTCTCCCCTACGGCTCCTTCCGTTCCATTCCTGGCAAAATTCTCCTGCAGAGATACGCTGTGAGGTAACCGTCGCAACTTCAGTCCCGTCTGCATCGAAAATCAGGGCTGAGACATTCGATGTTTCAGTCAGGATTCCGTCAATGACAATTCCGTTTCCGGATGTTTCTATGTTAATGTCTCTGATGTCGGCACCGACCCAGAAATATCTCGCTCCTTCGCTTTCGGCGATGAAAAACTGTCCGAATCTCTTCCACACAGTTATCCCTGTCGGGTTTTGGAATTCGTCATCACCCGAGCCCGGTGAACCGAAACTGTCGAGATATTCAAGGTCTGAAGTGAACTTATGCACACAGCAGGAAACGCTGTCAGTCACCCAGACATTGCCACGGAAGTCGATAGCCAGATAATTAAAGAACTCTCCGCCGCAATCATTGGGAGTGGTTTCGGAAACTATAGAGCCTTTCTCTATCCGTACAATCTTGCTGCCGTCTTCCGTGGCCACAACCTGAAATTGTCCGTTTCCGTAAAACCAGTCTTCATCGCCAATCACAGCGATTCCCCTCGGAGAATCCAGCTCCATTATTTCCGGAAGTGTGTCTGAAAGTGATGAGAAATAGTAGAGAGAATTCCCTCCGCGGTCGGTAACGTATATGTGACCGGAATCATCCATCGAGACATCCCAGGGTTCAGTGAAGTCACCGGCAAGAGTTCCGGTGAATACAAGGCGGTTGCCTGCTCTCTGCAGAATCACCACCCTTTCATTTCCTGTATCCGCAACGAGAACAAGCCCTTCTGAATTTGCTTCGATCCCGTGCGGACTGCTTAATTTACTATCGAGAGTACCTTCACCGTAAAGCCCAAGTGTGTACATATCTGCATTATATATGATATGTCCAGTCCCTGAATTAACTCCATAGACTGCCAGTTCGTCATCATCACCGCTGCTTTCAGGATTATCCCATTCTTCGAGTTTCACGCAGGATATTCCCTGGGGGTCATCGAACCTGACCAAGCCGCCCAGGAGGATAGCAAGCTGTTCCGTCCCTGCACGGTAAATGCCCATGCAGTGACCGAATGGAGGATGTACGAGAGTTGTCGGTGTCTGCGGATTTACAAACAATCCAAGTACTGCTAATACTGCCGCTGCAAATTTCATCGTAACACAAACTCCGTTATCCAATAATTTCTGAGCACTTTCTTAACATACATCCTTGTCTCTCTGTATGTCACCTGTTCTATCCACAGTTCCGGGTCATCCGGATTCCACCCGTGCATGTCGATCCAGCGATCAGAATTACCGGGTCCTGCATTGTAAGCTGCAAGATAAAGAGACTCATCACCGTCATACTGTCTCAGTTGTCTATTTATATACAGTGCCGCATACGGAATGGAAAGAGACGGGTCGTGAAGTTCATCGAGAGTTAACTGGGGAAGATTCCACCAGCGTGCAATGTCATAAGCGGTTCCGGGCATGAGTTGGATAATTCCCCTTGCTCCGGCAGTCGAAATTACATTCCTGTTGAACCAACTTTCGTTCCGCATGATACCGTTGAGCATACAGAAACTGATCTCGAGCGAATCAGATGCTGCTTCAGCGATATCCAGCACAGGTGCAGGGAAATAATAGACCAGCAGTGAGTCAGGCAGAATACCTGAATTCGAATTTCTAAGGTCACTATCCATTTCTCTCAATCTCGAAATGCAGTCTCCATATCTTCCCATAAGTGCAAGTACTGGAGCCGCTTTGGAGGGAGATATGCTGTCACGCAGCATTTCAAGTGCCTGAGTCCCGTATCCCTGTTCCACCAGTGATATTGTATTTGCTGCAGCCGGGTACTCCAGCGGATCGATGATGGGGATTCTTAAATCGACACTATGTAATAGGCCAAGCCTTTGACTTGCCAATATGCCGTAGAACTCCCAGCGTCTTTCATCTGCCAGTTCTGTAAGCAGTTCCTGCGCCAATTCGGTATCTCCGCTCTCCGATGCAAGGCGGGCTCTCCAGAATTTCATTTCATCGTACCAGAATCCACTGCCCCACAGTGCGCATCCTGCACTCCACAGCGAATCCGCAAGGGCGTAATTGTCGTCCATGTAGGCGCAGAATCCGCCGCGCCAGTGACAGCGCTCATCACCCGCATAAGAACCAGAACAGTTCAGCGAATGCAAATATGCTTCAGATGCAGCCCGCCACTCATGTTCGTTGTCATAGTATTTTCCGACCTGATAGGCAAGTTTCCTCGCTTCCGGGTGGTCGGGATATTCCCGAGCGAAAGCATAATACACCCCATACTTTGCTGATGCATACGCGCCTGAATTCCTCAAGACAAAACACATGAACAATCTGCTCCGAGCTTCGAGAGAGCGCGGTGCGCCGGCTGAAGAAACACTATCGCACAGGGATACCAGAGCGGAGTATTCTCCACTTCTCAGCAGAATTGCCATTTGGAGACCTGCCTTAATGACCGGGCTGCCTTCCCGCACAGCAAAAACAACACCCTCTGTATCTGTACTCTCTATGAGAGAATCAGCAGCGTCCCAGTCAGGCGGCAGGTATATGATTTGCTCCTGCGGATTGTTACCGTTTTGATTTTCACATCCGTTAGAATAAGCAGATTCTATTCTCGCATTTATCCACTGTGAAAGGAGCGCGTCTTCTTCGGGTACGAAGTCCAGTGCTTCCTCATATCTTCCGTCGAGACTCAGGAGTGAAACTTTCCAGCCGTGAAGTGAGTCTTGTCCTGCTCTCTCGAGACTGTCCAGAATTGCAATACACTCATCCTCCATGGCACGAATGGAATAGAGTCCGCATAATCTGAAGAGTACCGATGCATCTGAAATTTCGTCGCGTCCCAGCATAGAAAGAAGAGAATCGGATGCATTCCGGAAACTGCCAAAGAGTATCAATGAGTCCACTTCCATGAAACTACTCACTTCTACATTTACAGATGAAGGGTAAATCGTATACTCCCTGACGGGTGAACAGGATATCAGGAACGATACAGACAAGGCAGATACAGTAATCAATTTAACAATTTTGCTCATCGATGCACCAAATCGTAAATCCAACGATTAGCCAGGATGTGTTTGATATAGCCCCGTGTCTCGACAAATGTGATTTTTTCGATGAAAAGTTCCGGGTCAGCGGGATCGTATCCGTAGGTATCATACCAGATGACGGCATTCCCGGGGCCGGCATTGTATGCGGCAAGAGCGATTATGGGATTGTTGTCAAAACGCAGATACTGCCGGTTAAGGTAGTAAGCTCCGAAGAGAACGGAATTCTCAGGAATATAAAAGTCGTTTTCCGTCAGCGGTGCAAGCCCATACCATCGCGCTATATCCCCTGCGGTTCCGGGCATAAGCTGAATCAATCCGCGGGCTCCGACAGGTGACCCTGCCCACCTGTTGAAATAGCTTTCCTGTTTCATCAGTCCTGTCAGGAGTTCGGCATCGAATGCCATTCCTTCAGAAACATCTTCAGCCAAAGCCCGATATGGTGAAGGAAAATAGAAACAGAGCAGCGAATCATGTAGGATACCTTCTCCATTTGCCCGCATTTCATTGTCGTGACGCCGCAGAAGTGTCAATGTGCTCCCGTGCTCACCCATCATGGACAAGACAGATGCTCTTGTGCCGATATCACCGGTCTTCGCATCCAGCAGCATAGAGCGTGCCAGCGTACCGTATCCATTCATCATCATATCGACTGCGGTATCGGTGATGTAATCTGCCCGCAGCACAATATCGGGATATTCGACACTGATATACTGTCTGCCAAGGCGACGGGCTGCAAGCAGACCGTAGAACTCCCACGCGTGTTCTTCTGCACACCGTTCGAGCAGTTCAATTGAGAGAGCGGAATTCCCGCATTTTGCTGCATACCTTGCTCTCCAGTAGAGCATTTCATCGCTCCATGCGGAATGGGGATAAAGTTCTACACCTTCCTGCCAGAGCGAATCACCCACACTCCCCCTGCCGCACATATACAGGCAGAATCCACCACGCCAGTAGGCTCGGGTATCTGTATTTCCGGAGCGGATGGACGCAAGATATGCATTGGCGGCTGTATTCCAGTTTTTTTCACTGTCAAAATATCGCGCAGCAAGAAATCCTGCTTCCCCTGCCACCGGATGGTTGGGCCAGTCAGTCGAAAACTCCAGGTATGCCGAATAGTATTCCTGTGGTGGTCTGCTCATTGCTCTCAATGCACGGGCTCGAAACAGTGCCACCCTTGCACGAAGAGAATCGGGAGCATCTTCCTGAATGGAGTCACATAATTCAAGCAAATTCTGATATCGATATCCGGAGTAATGCCGGTTCATCTCGACACCAAACCTGAATACCATATTATCGGAAATCGCAGCAATACTTTCTGCCTGCAGATAATAGCCGCCGTCTATCATGGCATCAGTTATCATCCAGCTTTCAGAATACTTCCCGGGATATCTGATTATCAATTCAGATGCCGCTGCGCCTGAGGAGCCGTCCTCAGTCAGCATATCAATCCACCATGCTTCATCTCTCGAACACAGGTACTGTGCTCTCGATGTCAGGAGACAATTCAGTTCTTCGGATGGAAAGATGTTGCTCAAAGACTCAGCAGAATTGTCCCACCATTGAGAAGCACTTTCGACTGTAAGTTCGAGTTCTTCGAGGATTTCATACCTGAGCAAAGGAATCAGTTGGGCATCACGAACTGCCAGACCGACCTGAATAGGTGTTAGCGATCCGTCCGGGGCAAGGATCACTCTGACAGTTCTCTCCGCTATTCCACCGGGAACCGGCAGAATACCAGGAGTGTATTCGATGTTATTCCGCCCTGCTATCCAAGCTGACAGATACACATCCGCGGGATTGACCAGTTCGAACGCTTCACTACCCCTTCGGGAGAGGTCGAGAAGGGATATCTTCCATCCATTGAGTGGACCGAATCCGCAATTCTCCAGACTGTCCAAAAGTGCCAGGCACTTTTCTTCCATTCCGGAACCGTGATACATCCCGACAATTCTGAAGAGGGTCTCGTCGAATGAGCTGCTGTAATTCAACAGTGAATAAAGTTCTTCCAGTACCTGATCGTGACATCCGGTCAGAATAAGAGAGTCTATTTCTGTATATGTACCTGCATATAGTACGAAAGTAATAATCAGCGACAAGATAATGAACAGTAGTTTCATTTATTCCGTATCAATGTCTGAAATGCCTTTTCCCCGTAAATATCATGCACATGCCGTGTTCATTCACGGCTTCGATAACTTCATTATCCCGAATGGAACCGCCGGGCTGTATAATGCATGAGATACCGACTTCAGCAGCCCTGTCAGGTCCGTCCCTGAATGGAAAAAATCCGTCACTTGCCAGAACGGCGCCTTTCAGGATATTACCCTCCCGATCAGCACGGCGGATTGCAAGATCGAGACTTTCAATCCTGCTCATCTGCCCCGCTCCAACGCCCAAAGTACCATTTTCATCAGCAATAACAATTGCATTGCTCTTGACCGATCTGCAGACTCTCCATGCAATATCCATTGCCCTGATTTCGACTACAGACGGCTGTTTTTCTGATGCGACCTCCGTATCAGCGATAGAATCTATATCCGGGTCTGCATCCTGAAACAGGATTCCGCCCCATATGCTTCTCATCTGCTGTGCCATGTCGGGACCGGAAGGCATCTTTAGTATTCGGAGTTTTTTGCGTTTTTTGAGCCTTAGTAATGCATCTTCATCGAAATCAGGTGCAAGAACGATTTCAAGAAACAGCCCCTTGAGTTCTGCAACGAGTTCGTAATCTACTCTTCGGTTGAGAGCGAGTATCCCGCCGTAGGGAGATACTCTGTCCGCCCTGAATGCATTCTTGAATGCTTCGGTGCAATTGTTACCAATGCCGGCTCCGCATGGATTGCCGTGCTTCATGAGTACGGCTGAATAAACATCATCAGGCATCAGGCTTGCAAGATCCCAGGCTGCCGAAGCGTCCATGTAGTTATTGTAACTGAGTGGTTTCCCGCCGAGTATTTCCGCCTTTGCGAAACCCTCTAACGGATATGTGAAATGAACACAGGCGGATTGATGCGGATTCTCACCGTATCTCAGTTCAGGCACAAAACCGCGTTCAAGACTAACGGATACATCCATGTCATGCCGGGAGGTGATATCGAATGTTCTCGAAGCCATTCTGCGCCGGAATTCAGGAGTGTTCTCATTCCCCTTAAGTACATCGATAATCTCCGGATATGTGCCCCTGCCGGCTGCGGATATCACATGCACCCAGTTTTTTGCAGCTGCCCGGAGCATTGTGGGACCACCGATATCGATCAGTTCGACAAGTTCAGGGTCATCCGCTTCCATGTCTGAAGTCCGGTCGAACGGATACATGTCGACAATAACCATGTCGAATACAGGTTTACCGTTCTTCTCCATCTCGTTCCTGTCTTTCCCTGCCGCGAGTATCGAGGCGTGAAGAACAGGATGCAGAGTTTTGACTCTTCCGCCAAGAAGTGATGAAATTCCGGTTATCTCTTCTGTGGGAATTACTTCCACACCAGCATCTTTCAGGGTATTTGCTGTTCCGCCTGAAGCGTAGATCCTCCACTGCATTGCTGTCAGTTCTTCTGCAAATGACACGAGTCCGTCCTTGTTCCAGACACTAATCAGTGCCGTTTTTTTTCTGTCAGTCATGGTTTTCAATCCACTCCCTTGCCTTGAATACCGCTATCGGCTCCCTCTTGTGTCGGCTGGTTTCTATCATTTTCTCTATCGTATCTGCAGCAGGTTTGTCGACATCTCCGCCTTCGAGATAACTTCTTATCTGACTGTATGTCACACCCATTTCCTGCTCATCGCTCTGACCTTCCCAAAGCCCCGCTGACGGGACTTTTTCTATCATCCATGCGGGAAGTCCCAATCGCAACGCCAGTTCATTTACCTCATCCTTGTAGAACTGTCCGATTGGAAGAAAATCAGCAGCTCCGTCCCCCCATTTAGTCCAGTATCCTACTGCCATTTCAGAGAGATTGGATGTTCCGAGAACAAGCCTGTTCTGAGAATGAGCATAGAGCATCAGCATTCTTATTCTGGACTTGATATTAGCAATGTTCAGAATATCTGATTCATCGAATCCCCCTGATTCAATGCACTCTTCAAGTACACCATCCAGGTTGATGACCTTGTATTGTATTCCCAGATGCTCCGCTATCCTTCTGCCGTCTATAGTGTCTTCCTCCATGCTCAGGCAGGGCATGAGCAGTGCAAGCACATTCTCCCGCCCAAGCACTGAAGCGGCTAATGCTGCGGTAACGGCTGAATCAATCCCGCCGCTCAGACCGACAACAACACCTTGCGCACCGGCAGAATGAGCATAGTCTGAAATCCATTTCTCCACTGCACTGATAATGTCATCATGCATAATCATCAACCTTTCCCCGGTACTAAATCGAGCGTTAACTTTCGCTCGAGAATGTCGACTGAAATGACTGCTACTGTAACACTGCCGCCGAGTGACAGTTCATCTCCCCTGTGGCGGACATTGTAATTCATCAGTTCCCTGCGCGGTATAAGACCTTCCGCCGGGACACCGCACACCTGTGCGAACGCCCCGAACTTCTCTATACCCGTAATGACTGCCGGCAATTCCGCGCCAAGATGCCGGGACAGATACATAAGTCCCATGAGTTCATCTGCATCCCGCTGCATCATGTCGGCATTTCTTTCTTTCAGGCTGCAGTCGCGCCCGAGTTCATTCATGACATTGCTTCCGCACGGGATCCTGCCGGAGTCTATTGCCGTGAGAACCTGATGTACAATAAGATCAGGGTACCGCCTTATCGGACTCGTGAAGTGCAGATAACTGTGCAGGGCCAATCCATAGTGCCCCCTGTTCTGCGGTTCATAAACCGCTTTTCTGAGGGATCTGAGGATAAAATTCCTCAGCAGGGATATGACTGGAGCATCTTTATGCTCTTCGAGCAGTTTATTCATCTCTCCTGCTGCGGGAATCCGTCTTCCGGGTAGTTCTATCCCGATATCCTGCAACTGTTCCCGGAGTCTCTCCCCAGCTTCCTTTCCCGGTTCTCCGTGTACCCGGTAGAGGACCGGAAGTGAAGACCAGCCGCAGTAATCAGCCACTGCGGTATTGGCTTCTATCATGAAATACTCGATCATTCTGTGCGCCCTGTCAGACGGTACTTCTTCGAATCCGGAAGGATATCCGTCGCTTCCAAACACCGTTTGAAGTTCATCGCTGCCAAGATCCAGTGCTCCCCTGTCAGTCTTTTGCTGTTCAAGAAGATTCGAGAGTGTCCTGAAGTTCTGAAACGCCGATGCAATTTCATCAATGGATCCATCCTCGTCATTGAGATATTCAAGGGCTTCAGCATAAGTCATCCGCTTATTCGAATTTATGACCGATGGAACAATATCGAATTTTTCTCTGTTTCCTTCTTTGTCATATCGGATTATCACCGTTCTTGTAAGACGGTCCTCAGCAGGACGAAGGCTGCATGAGCCGTTTGAAAGGACTTCAGGAAGCATCGGAATAACTCTGTCCGGAAGGTAGATACTCGTGCTTCGTATTTTAGCCTCTGTGTCCAGAAGGCTCCCCGGAAGTACATACCACCCCACATCAGCAATATGAACATAAAGTATAAAGCCATCTTTATCTGTATCAATCGAAATGGCATCATCGAAATCCTGTGCAGTGGCAGGATCTATAGTAATTGTGAAAAGTTCACGGCAATCCTCCCGCCCGGCGAGAGAATATTCTGCACAGGCACGCCGGTGCGCTTCATCGAGTACATCTTCGGGAAATTCCACAGAAACCCCTGCATCTGCAACTACCGAATCCAGGAGTGTTTTCGGGGAATCGGGTCCGCCTAATTCAGCAGTAAGCGTTGCTTCCACTCTTCCGCCGGTTTCAGTGATTTCTGCAAATACAACCCGCCCTGAAGTAATTTCATGATCAGTGTCAGACGGAATGTGAAGCGGAATTCTCCTTGGCAGAGCAGGATTGACAGGATCGAGTACCCAACCCCTTCCGGCTTTTCGTGTAATCCCGCTGAAACCCCTGCGGGTCCGGTGAAGTGTTTTCACTATCCTGCCCTTGTATGCACCGCTCAGGCTAACACTGTTCAATCTCCTCACAAGCACGACATCACCGTCTATGGCATTGTTCATGTTTGCCGGGATGATAAACAGTTTTTCATCTTCTGCATATACAAAACCCTTGCCGCTGCTTCGCACCCGCAAAACTCCTTTTATCATTCCCAGAGCTGAAGGAAGAGCATAGTTGGAACGTCCTGCACTGCACAGGAGTCCTTCGGATTCAAGGTATTCGACCGCACCCACTACGTTCTTGAACTCAGATCCCAGTGCTTTCCCGATTTGGGAAATTTTCAGTCTTGCTTCGGGTTTCCTGTTGAATAATTCCAGTATTGCCGCTGCTGTTATGTCCATTTTTTCCTTATAGGCTTGTGTATCTCGTCAGTCTTCTATCGGGACTGTCAGTAATGACCTGCCTGTAGTTCTGCTCCAGTGTTCTATGACATACGCGGTGCCTGCAGAAGGTGCCAGTACCGCAAGTGTCCGCATCAGCACAAGAGCTCTTTCATAAAAACTCTTTGCAATCTCATCATCACTCTTCTGTGATGTCCAATCTATAGATATGCCGATACTGTATTCCGTCTTCTGCAGAGAGATTTCCATTCCGCCGTTGCCGGCAACGCTCAATGTTGCTGTGGCGAACATGGCTCCGAGCATCGAGTCGTATTTCAGCCTTTGTACGGGGAACTGCACATTGTCCTCTATCCCCCGGACTGTCATCTCGACAGAATTGCCGGCTGACATCTCCGCCATCTTCAGGAGTGAATCCAGATAGGCAGTGCACCAGACTTCTCCATCATCTTCTATCACTTTGCTGTATTTCGATATGTCCGAAAGGATATCGCGCATTGTCTCTGAGCCCTCAACAGCTATTTCCAGTTTTTCAGCCTGTTTATCAGGATCACCGGAGAAGAGAGTCGCAAGTTCCACATTGCCCATAATCCGTGTAAGTACATTATTCATGTTGTGAACAAGGAATGACATCAACGTACCGGTCTTCGCCCAATGCAAAACATGATACAAGTCTTCCATTTTCGGACTGACGTAATTATGGGCAGCAAGATTCGCTGCGAATTCCATCCCGAAATCAGATTCCGGTACATATACAGCCGGAAGTGTGTAACTACCCCCAACCATCTCAACTGAACCTATCACGACAGGAAGACACTTCATCCTCTCCGTGTTCTGCTCAAACTTCTCCGTCTCAACAGGAGATGAAGGACAAATGAGTACCACTCCGGAGAATCCACTGAGGTCACAGTCAGCCGGGTGGGTTACAATCACCCCCTTTTTCAGGTGCTCCCTAAGTTCCTGAAACACATTATTCGCACGGGTTCCGGTAACTAACATCGTCTCTCCATTCAATCATTTTCTTTCCCTTTAACAAGCGGTACAAATCTGACGGGAAGTGATTCTTCCCGTATTAACTCATCTCCGACTCGTGTAACTATATATATCCGCTGCTGTCCGGTTCCAGCGGGAATGACCAGTCTTCCACCATCCGGGCTGAGCTGTTCTTCAAGTGCTTCCGGTATGTGCAGGGGTGCTGCTGACACTATAATCCCGTCATAGGGTGCGCCCTGCTGCCATCCGTCGTAACCGTCTCCGGTTATGAATTCGACATCCCCGCTGGGGTACATGTCGCGGATTATCTTCTGTGCTCCGGATGCGAGTTCAGGGATAAGTTCAACTGTCACAACTTTCATTCCTGCTTCAATCAGAAGTGCTGTCTGATATCCTGAACCGGTACCTACCTCAAGCACTCTTTCCCCCGGTCTGCACTCGAGAAGTTCCATCATGAAAGCAACAATAAAAGGTTGCGAGATTGTCTGCCCGTGTCCGATGGGAAGCGGATAGTTGCCGTAGGCGGAAGCGAGACTCGTTCCGTCTGACACGAATCTCTCTCTCGCAACCGTAGAGAATGCATCCAGAATATTCTCATCGGCAATCCCTGCTCCGCCTATATCAGTGCGGACCATTCTCTCCCTGTATTTCAATGCCGTATCCTGATCGACGGAATCTCTCATCCCTTTCCCTTCTTCTCTTCTGCACGCCGGTCATTCCGGAGTTTCTTCCATTCCTGCAGTCGAAGCCGGATTGCAGACTCCTTCCCGGAATCAGATGGTCTGTATATCTCCACTTCACCGATTTCTTCGGGGAAATTCACATGTGTGACAATACTGTTTTCCCTGCTGTGAGCATACTGATATCCGGCTCCATATTCAAGGTCTTTCATCAGGGCAGTCGGGGCATTCCGCAGATGATGTGGAACGGGGTGGCTGCCTTCAGATGCAAGTCTAAGCACGCTCTTCCATGCAGTATATACAGAATTGGATTTGGGTGCCAATGCCAGATAGCACACGGCTTCGGCAAGAGCCAGTTCACCCTCGGGTGATCCGAGGAATCTGTAGGCGTCTGCCGCCCGCATTGCAACGGTTAAGGCTGACGGCTTTGCAAGACCAATGTCCTCTGATGCAAACCTTATCATCCTCCGGGCTATATACAACGGGTTCTCCCCCGACACGATCATGCGTGCCAGCCAGTAAAGCGATGCATCCGCATCACCCGACCGAAGTGACTTGTGAAGAGCGCTTATCAGGTTGTAGTGTTCTTCTCCTGACTTGTCGTAGGCAAGCGGAGATGATGCTATTGCATCTGAAGCAAGTTTCAGCGTAATGTCTTTGTCCCCCGCCAGTCCGGTGAGTAGTTCGAGCAGGTTCAAAGCACGCCGTCCGTCACCATCAGCAGTACCTGCAATCTTTTCAAGGACACCGTCTTCTATGTTCCCATCGAAATACCTCGTAAATCCGGGATGCGTCACTCCCCGCTGCAATATCGACAGAATATCGTCACTCCCAAGGCGTTTCAGCACATACACAGAGCATCTGCTCAGGAGTGGTGCAATTATCTCAAAAGAAGGATTCTCTGTAGTCGCTCCCGCAAGCCTGATTGTACCATCCTCCACAAAGGGCAGGAACGCATCCTGCTGTGCTTTATTAAATCGGTGGATTTCATCGACGAAGAGCATTGTCCTGATTCCTGTATGTCGAAGCTGTTTTGCTTCTTTGACGATTTCGCGTACCTGTTTCACCCCGCCGGTGACGGCACTGAATCGGATGAACTGCTGTTCTGTATATTGGGAAACAAGCAGGGCAAGCGTTGTCTTGCCGGTTCCGGGTGGTCCCCAGAGGATGAAAGAACCGAGTGCTCCGTTCAGGAAAGCAGTCTTGAAGGACGCACCGTCTCCGAGTAGATGTTCCTGTCCTGCAACATCTTCGAGTTGGGCGGGACGAAGAAGATCTGCAAGTGGCGGCTTCATATTTTCGGGTATGTCACTATTCTCTTTTTCAAAAAGATTCATGGTAATAGAATAGTTTAAAAAGGAGAGAAAAAAAAGTGTGCCCGGAAACACCGGACACACTTATATGAGAATTACTGTCAGTTACCTGGTTCTCTCAGTACTACCCTGTCCAAACTGTTGTGCCATGCCCTGAAGGAACATCATTGCGAGGATTGTCTGTTCGGGAGTTTCGGGCAGTTGGTTTACTGCGCCCTCGAAACCGTAATCCATAACTTCGACCCAGACTGTTTCTTCGGAAGAAACTATTTTTGCGGATGCAAACGGGATTATAGGTATTTCGTTTGAAAGGTTTATGGTAATTGACCATTCAGGATGTTCTACAGCTATTGTATATCCATCCATCGTTTCCCTTGTGCTTTCTACAAAAAACTCTGAAACACCAACATCGATCTGCAGATTATCCAGTTCAGCCAGAATAGAGTCCATTTCAGCTCCATCAGTCTTCTGCACTTCCTGCTCCATTGCCGCCATCATCTCAGGGATTTCCATCTGTTCTTCGACGAAGTCAGCAACCCCCGTTAGGTCGATTGCCATGACGGAGCCTCCCGAATCGAACTTGACGATCTTAATTGCTCTGATGAAATCGACAATAAGTGCCCTGCTCTCGTCCTCAAGAAGAAGAGCGGGCATGTCTTCGCTCTCTTCCATTTTCATTCTGATATACCCTGAAGGGTCATCTGTAAACAGAATCCATTCTTCGGTCGAATATTCCAACAAAATCTCGAATCCAGCCGGATCCACAAGAACCTGACCGGTGAACTCTTCGCTTCCCACCTGCACCCAGAGACATTCCATACCCTGATACACTTCAGCTGCAACAACTGAAAATATCACATATTCCGCAGGGTCTTCAGTTCCATATTTCACCCACTGACCGACTTCGATTTCAGGTGAAGAGAGTTCGAATTCGGGTACTTTAGCGATCTGACGTCCTGATTCCGAAACACTTGAGCTCTCGCCATCAGCCGGCGGTGAATCACCGCAGCCTGCAAAAACAAGTATCAATAAAACAAGTGACATCAGTATGGTTTTTGACATTTTTTTCCTTTCAATTAGCAATCATGTGCATTATTTCCAACTATTCATAATTTACTTCTATCAGTGCATATCCGTCAATACCGTCTTTGCGAAGTTTATCCATCCCGCCTAAGAACGGCAGGTCGATAACGAATACGGCACCTGCAGTTTCACACCCGTCTTTTTTGAGCAGTGAAGCTGCTGCCCGCGCCGACCCGCCCGTGGCAATCAGGTCATCGACAATCAGCACCCTTGTGCCTTTTGGAACCGAATTTCTGTGCATCTCGATTACATTGCTGCCGTATTCGAGCGTGTACTCCTCCGAAACAGTGTCTGCCGGAAGTTTGCCCGGTTTTCTTATCAATATGAGAGGTTTATCTTCTCTTGCAGCCATGACAGAGCCAAAGATAAATCCGCGAGACTCTATGACGGCAATAGCATCATAATGAATACCGCTTACAGCAGTCTCCATATACTTCACTGTATCCATCAGTGCACCGGGATGGGTGAGTAGAGTTGTAATGTCCTTGAATATCACGCCTTCAATCGGGAAATCCGGTACATCCCGCAATAATTCAGCCAATTCTTCAATACCATGCATATTTCCTCATTTCGTTTTGTCGAGTATGTAACTCACTGCATCTTCCGGAGAATTGACAGGAACAACCCCGTCGATTCCGTCCCAGTTACCGAAGACACAGACAGGTTTGCCCGCCTGCAGTGCAAATGCTATTTCAGAAAGGGTTCCGTATCTGCCACCTACGGCAATGACGGCTTCAGCACTTAGGACGATTATTCTGTTTCTCGAAGTACCCATCCCCGTTGCTATGACAGTACTGACCCACTCATTTGCATCTGATGCTTCCGTACCGGGAAGGACTCCAACAGTTTCTCCGCCTGCACCGGCCGCTCCCCTACAGGCAGCTTCCATTACTCCCGAACCGCCGCCGCAGACAACTGTGCGACCATTCTCCGCAAGCAATTTGCCCGTTCTTTCAGCAAAGTCTAACTCTTCATCTGTCGCTGTGTTGCCGCCGACAACCGCTATTTTTCTATCCTGCATAAAAGACAATCTCCAGTATTTTGTACGATGAGTGGTCGGGGCGAGAGGATTTGAACCTCCGACCTCCTAGTCCCGAACCAGGCGCGCTAACCGGGCTGCGCTACGCCCCGACAACTGCAAAATCTATTATGAACTGTGTTCGAATGCAAACCGCATAATCAGTGGGCATTTACGAGAAAGTCGAACCCCGCCAGAGCGCCGGTCATTATCAGTGTTACGAGCACTCCCGCAATCATCACACCAAGAACAACAGATGGTATTGCATACTTCTTCGGAATTCCAAACAGGAAAGCGGCAACACATCCTGTCCATGCCCCCGTCACAGGAAGCGGGATTGCGACAAACAATGTTAGTCCTAAAGCTTCGTATTTCTCTATCTTCGTCCCTGCTCTCTTCCTTGCCTTTTCAAACAGATAGTTGAAGAGACGCTTAAACAACCGCCATCTGCTTAAAAACCTGCTTACAGGACCCAGAAACCACAGAATAAAAGGTATCGGTATGATATTCCCCGCCACAGCCAGCAGATATATCTTCCACCAGGGCCAGGTCCATTCTAGATTCAGAAAGGCAAATGGAATGCTGCCGCGAAGCTCCGTCAGCGGGAATGCAGAAAGTATCATCATCTGCAGAACAGCAGGAATTCCCGCTATCCACTGGAACAGACTGTCTATCATATTCAGCTCGTTTTCCCCGTTAAAGGTACAAATCTGCAATCGAATTCATCTCCCGTAAACTCCAGTACTCCATCTGTCTTCCTCCAGATCCGGAATACCTGATTCTCACCCTTTCTGACCGGAGCACCGATAAGCCCGCCCTCTCTAATCTGTGCGGTGACTGCTTCGGGTAATTCCGAACATACGGCACTGAAGACTATTACATCATAAGGTGCGTTCTTATCATATCCCGAATTTCCATCGGCATAGATGATTGTTACATTATGAATACCCAGATTTCGGATTCGTGTGCGGGATTCGTTTGCCAGCTTGAGTTTATTCTCAATTCCTGTCACTCTGTCACACACCCGAGATGCGACTGCAGCAAGATATCCAGTACCGCTTCCTATCTCCAGAAGATGTTCAGCACCGTTTAAATTCACCATCGAGAGACACTTATAGACGGTCAGGGGTTTGCTGAGAGTCTGATCATCTCCAATCGGAACTGTGCAGTTTTCATAGGCAAGATGAACAAAACCGGGTCCGACAAACTTATCTCTGGGAATATTCCTCATGGATTCGAGAATACGCATGTCCCCACTTGGGAAGTTTTCTTTCAGCAATTCTATCATGTTTGCAGCTGAATGTGAGTATGCCATCATTATAATTCTCTCGGGAGTAATAAGAATTTGGTCGGGGCGACTGGATTCGAACCAGCGACCACTTGAACCCCATTCAAGTGCGCTACCGGACTGCGCCACGCCCCGACCGGAACGTCAATAACTATCGATTACTCCATCCCGAGTCAACCTCCATCGGATCTCGGTCAAGTATCTCGACCATCTCCTTTATCTCGGTACATACTTCCTGTATTAACTCGGCCGGAACAGTGTGTGTATCAAGGTCAAACTCCATCTGAAAGGAATCGTCTCTGTTCATCTCCTCTATTTTGATTTTAGCACCTGGTATCGAATATTTCTCATCATAGAGTAGTTTCTTGATGAGTTTTACCTGTACGATATCCTCAGCACGGTACATTCTGTTTCCCGATTGATTCTTGGAAGGATTGAGTGACGGAAATTCTGTCTGCCAGTAGCGAAGTACATGAGGTTTGAGACCTGTCATCTCACTGACTTCGCCAATTGAATAAAATAACTTATCCCCGCTGCTCTTATTCATCCTTCTTACCCTTCTCAAGGAGTTTCCCCAGTTTCCGTGCCATCCTTTGGGCGAGTGGCAGCTGTTCTTCCTGCTTTCGATGCACTTCCGTTAAATCAGCCACTGCTCCGGCATGATCCGAATTCCAGCTGAGTGCATCACTCAATGCTCTCTCAGCAAGACCAAGCTGACCTGCCTTAAGATAGATTTTACCCAGCATGGCATAACTGTCGGCGTTGAAGTACTCGTTTCTGCAGACCACTTTCTGATGGGTGACCGCTTCGCGGTAACGATTCATCCCAAGTGCTGCCCTTGCAAGCATCTTGCGCAGATCCACATCTTCGGGGTGAGTATTCAGAAACTTCTCCAATACCCTGTGCGCCTGCCAGAAATCCGCCTGTTTACATAGCATGTATGCCCGCTTCACGGCCCGCTTGAGCTTTGCATCGAGAAGCCGGATGTCTGAGAGTACCACTTTCTTCTTCGGTACAACGGTCTCGACATCGTCAACATCAGCCCTATCCTTCTTCACATCGGGAATTGCAACATCGATTCTCATCATAAGATTGTACTTCTCACGGTCTACACGGTTACTCAGCACCAGATAAGCTTCATTGATAAGCATATATTGCTGGGTAAGTTCTATATCATCTTTTGTTACGTCAGGATGATACTGCCGTGCAAGGGAGTGGTACGCGTCCTCTATCTCGTCGTGAGTCGCATTGACCCCCACTCCGAGTATCTCATAATAGGTCTGATTTTCAGAAGACCTGCTCTTCTTGGGCATTTTTCTCTATCCTATTCCAGTATTGTGAATCTCTTAGAAACAACTCTTCCTGATGTATCAGACACTCGAAGTGTATATATACCTGCGGGAACAGATTCCGGAATACTCCAGTTCAGCACATTCTCTCCCGGTTGAAGAGCATCTGTAGACATTTCTACCATGATGCGACCCATAATGTCAAATACGGATAGTTCTTCGACTGCGCTTCCTGTCGGTATAGTTAACCGGAATCCAACACTCGAAAGAGCAGGATTGGGCCACAGGGAACTTATTTCAAGCAGAGAACCGGTCTGACTCCATGACTGCCCTTCAACCCCGACAAATCCGGGTGCAGTCATGCAGAGCCAGATATTCATGTAGCGGCATTCTGCGCAGAAGTCAGCAATCAGCGTGGAATCATTCTGCCCGCCCCAGAATCCATTATCATCTACTTCAGGAGTCATGGCAAGTATCGCCGGAACACTGTCACCACTGTAACACCAGTCATTCTGCTCACCATTTACAGCATAGAGAATCTGTTCGGCTCTTCCGTACTGATACCCGTTGTATTGAGTCATTGCAGCACCCCATGACTCGAATGTACTCTGATGCGGCGTTGGTATGTTCTCGTATCCCCAGGGATAGAGAAGATAACCTCCGTAAGTGTGATAGTTCATCGCTGCAATCGGCGCGATGCTTATGATGAAGTCCCTTTGCACCTGTGTCTCAACTTCTGAGAACGGAGCCGTACCTCTGTAAGTGTCCGACCAGGAATAAGGGCTTGAACCCTGGTCGTCATATCCCCACATGTAGCCCCAGTTACGGTTGAGGTCGATACCGTTACCATTGCGGTTCTTCCGCCAGTCACCGTTGCCGGGCATGTTGTATTCATAGCCATCCGGATTTGCGATGGGCATGAAATACACGGTCGTATTGTCAAGTATCCATGTCGCTCTCGTATCGCTGTCATAATTCGTGCAGAGCCAGCTGGCGAAATCTATGATCACGCTGTTCGCCCCCGGCTCTCGGGCGTGGATAAGTGAAGAGAAGTACATAGCCGGCTTGTAGTCGGGGTCTCCGACATTGCTTGTAATCCTGATCGTGTAGATATCTCTGGATTGATGTGACAGTCCGACGACAACTGGAGTATCTGCCAGGTCTGAATAGTTTTCTGCAAGAGTACACCAGAACTCCCAATTCTCGTCAGGACTGTAATAATATCCCGCATTTTTTGCGTTCTCGGGAAGAAGTTCTCCCCATTCGCGGGGTAATACTTTCACATGTGGATAGGTAAGCAGAAGATTATTGACCTCTTCTTCATCCACTAAAAGGTCAACATACGAGTTACTCATATCGACATTTGCAACATCGTAATTGTCTTCCATAAATGAAAAGACGGTGGTCTGTGATACATCATGGATACGCACAAGCCTGTCTGCGCCTGCACCTACTGTTATCAGGAGTGCAAGGAAAGGAATAAAGAACTTTGTCATAGAACCTCCGTTTTATGATTGACTTTCAACCATTTTTGTTTTAGTTTTCGCCTTAATAGTTTACTTGATTATAAAATCATACACAATAGTAATATTTTATGAAAGGAGCTCCCCTTTGGCAAGGAGCAGACAATCGGTGAAAAGAAACCGCACGGATGCGATAAAAGCAAGGCGCAATCAAAGCAAGATGCGTGCGCTCAGAACCGCAATCCGCAACGTCCGCGAAGCTGAAAAGCCTGAAGACAAAATAGAAGCTGTGAATAAAGCGAACAGCCTTATCGACAAAGCCGGCCGCACCCGCCTTATCCACCCCAACAAAGCCGCCCGCCTAAAATCCGCAATAAATAAATAAGGTGCCAGGACACTTAATTATTGCATGAGCCCGGCTGTATCCTGCGAATAATTAAGTGTCCTGTCACCTTTTCCCTCCCCCCCTTGACAAACCTCCTTTTATGGAGGACAATGTATGTATGGGACGAAAAGACAGAATTGTGTTAACGGGGATTCCGCATCATGTGACTCAGCGTGGGGTTCGTTCGATGGATATCTTCGAATCCGAGATTGATATTAACTTCTATATCAAACTCCTCTCCGAATATTCAGAAAAGCACGACCTTGAAATACTCTCCTGGTGCCTTATGACTAACCATGTTCACCTCATTGTGGTTCCCGGTTCAGAGGAGAGTCTGTCCAAAGCCATTGGCGAGGCTCATAAGTACTATTCCTGCTCATTCAACAAAAGGCATGGTGTGAAAGGTGCACTTTTCCAAAGTCGCTTTTACTCAACTCCCATGAGTCTGCAGCACTACCATGCAGCAGTAAGATATGTTCTGTGTAATCCGGTTAGAGCCGGGATAGTACAGGATCCATTTGAGTATCAATGGTCAAGTGCAGCATTCCATGCGGGGATTAAGAAATATGACCCCCTGGTTTCGGATCCGAACATTCTCGATTCGGTTGAAGATTGGACAGAGTATCTATCCGAAGATTCGAGTGATATCGAACTTATCAGAAAGAACACTAAAACGGGACGTCCCTGCGGTGATAAAGACTTCATAGCAGCTGCCGAGCGCATAACCGGAAGATCAATCCACAAGATCAAACCAGGTCCAAAGATAAGGTGCCAGGACACTTGATTATTGTATGAGACCCACTTGCCTTGTAAATAATTAAGTGTCCTGGCACCTTATTTAAGCGCCGCCCCCGAAGGGACGGCGCATGTATTACGATGGAAGTGTAATTAGAATGTGTAGGTCAGTTCGATCTCGCCGAGGAGTTCGCCTTCGTAGCCGCTGATCGCATTGGGTCCGTAGTGAAGGAAGTCTTCAGCTATTGTGGCTTCGAGTGACCAGTTGGCAAGGTTGAAACCGAGACCGAAGTCAGATGTGAAAGCGGTTCCGATGTCTGCATCAGCATCGCCTTCCTTTGTGTAGTTGGTAACGGCAGTAAGTCCGGCTCTGAGTGAAAGCCAGCTGATTAACTGCTGTTTGATGCCACCGTGGCAGTCGATGATGTCGATGCTCATTTTGGCATCACTGTCTTCGACTGAAGATGCTTCCTGACGGAAGTTAAGGAATACACCAGCGATGAAATGAGTATCATCGGCAAGCATCTTATTCATACCTGCACCGGCACTGAAACTGATTACTGTTTCACTTTCATCATACGTAACTGAATCGTCATAAGTAAGTTTCAGTCCGTCTGATACATAACCGACACTTATGATCGGGAAGAGATTGAAGAGAGCGCCTTCATCGTGTCCCCTGAGTGAAACACCAAATCCCATAACAGGTTCTTCTGTTACGGTTTCAACGTCACCAACAGTGAGTGTACCTTTAGGTGATGCATAGTTGATACCTACTGCGATATCTGTATAATCACCGATTAGGTCCATCTCCATACCGAAAGTAAGAGCGATAGCCATGTTGTCATCTTTTAGTGATCCGACAGTATCAGCAATTGTAGCAGTTGAATAATCAACTTCCGCAATTATACCGAAGTCGCCGCCGTGGTAAAGAACACTGAGCATGTTGCCGTTGTGGTTGTGAAGACCGCCCCATGTAGCTCCGTCGATATCCATCAGACCGCCGAAGTAGCCGAGTGTATATCCACTAGTCGAAGTAACTCTGGCGAACTGGAAGTTGCCGATGGTTCCGGGATATGCGAAGATTACATCTGGATTATCGATGAACAGACGGGCATCGCCACCATAGGTGCCGAGAACGTTTGCAAAGGAAGCCACAACAAGAACTGTGAGTAAAACGAGAGTAAATCTCATATTTTCCTCCTGGTTAAAACCAAGTTTGCAGATGAACCTTTACACCTGCACACCAACAATGAAATCATGGTAGAACTTTGTTTCTACCTATGAACTTCATAACTTCATAAGTTATACCGAGAGATTCTGTATTTGTCAAGTCCCCTTTTATATCTCAGTTCCCTGCTTGATTACCGCATCCTTCGGTATGATGATAATATAATCCCTTATGTGATAACTGTCAAAATCAGAATCATAGTCAATGTTCTTGATTCGCTTCCGGTTCGTCAGCGTACAGTTATCTCCTATGCGGGCGTTCTTATCAATTATTGCATTCCTTATCTCACAGTTCTCACCTATACCGAGACGAGGCCATGCAGGATTGGAATTGCGGGGGTCACTGAAGTGTCCTTCCCAGTAGTCAGCCCCCATGAAGACACAGTTCTCCATGACTGTGCCCTTCCCTACTTTCCCGCGGATTCCGATGATGCAGTTCTCAAGTTCCGCACCGCTTACATCAGATGCATCGCAGATGATTGTATTTTTCAGGGAAGATTCATTCACTCTTGCACCTGGTAGTGCACGGGCTCTGGTGAAGAGCGGAGAAATATCGTGATACATGTCGAAATCCGGGTCAGTTCTTGCCATATCAAGATTCGCCCTGAAGAAACTCTCAATAGTCCCGATATCCGACCAGTATCCATCGAACATAAAAGACATTACTTTAAGTCGATTTATCGAACCCGGTATTATTTCTTTCCCGAAATCTGTTACATCCGGGTTATTATTCAAAACATCTTCCAGCACTCCTGCAGTGAACATATAGATACCCATGCTTCCAAGAAAGGGCCTGTCATCTGTGACTCCGTACTGTGAACTCCTGAGCCCGCCGAGTTCTTCGGTTGCAGGTTTCTCCCTGAATTTTTTGATTATTCCATCAGAATTCACTTTCATAATACCGAGCGATGGAGCTTCTATGGAATTGACCGGTTTCGTGGCAATGGATATATCTGCACCGGTATCGATATGATGCCGGGCAAACTCCCTGAAATTCATTCTGTACAACTGGTCACCTGAAAGAACCAGGATGAGATCCGGATTCAGGCTCTTGATATGCTTTAGGCTCTGCCTGACTGCATCCGCGGTTCCCTGAAACCAGTCCTGGTTTTCATGGGTCTGTTCAGCTGCGAGTATTGATACGAAACCGCCTGAGAACCTGTCAAATCTGTATGAACGGGCTATATGCCGGTTGAGACTTTCGCTGTTGTACTGAGTCAGAACAAGAATCTGATGAATGTTATCATTGATACAATTCGAAACCGGAATATCGATGAGTCTGTACTTCCCGCCTATCGGAACTGCAGGTTTGCTTCTGTCCCGGGTAAGGGGGAAAAGACGGGTTCCCCTGCCACCGCCCAGGATTACTGCTACTATATTCACTATCTCCTCCTTTGGTGTAATATATCCTACAGCGCACTCGACACCAAGAATGTATAGTAAGCCCGAGAGCACCAGTACAAAGCACAAAGGTACCATGACATTTGCATAACCACACATCTATCAATGTCCGGTGAAACCGGACACCTAACTTTACTACTCACCGTAGGACTTGGATAGCGAATTAAGCTGTCACGGTACCATATTAGACTTTCTATTATGCTGTGTATATTAGATGAATGCGTATGTAAGTGAATATTCGTAACCGTGATATTTAATTCGCCGATACTAACGGGACACGAAGAAATCATGTCCATGGATTGAGGTAGAATTAAGTTTCATGGTTACTTGAAAAGAAGGTTGCATGAAAATTGCACTTATCGGACACCCGGGTTGCGGAAGATCAACTTTGTTTCGTGCACTTGCCGGATCGGTAGATGCAGATACGGCCAAGCCGCTTACAGTCAAAGTGCCGGATGAACGACTCGATTTCCTCTCTGAAGTGAGTGACCCCGAGAAGGAAGTCCTCGCCACTGTTGTCTTTGTGGATATCCCCTCCCCCATCTTTGCTCCCCGAAATCTGTCAGTAATGCGGACTGCTACCGTGCTCGTGCTTGTCGTCGAGAATTATGCTCTTGGAGATATTTCGAAGGAAATCGATGATTCCGAGTCTGAGCTTATAATTGCCGACATAACTGTTGGCGAGAGAAGACTGGCACGCCTTGTGAAGGAAAGCAAAGGAAGTTCATTGGAGGCGGATTTGCTTCGAAAAATCATTGAACATCTCGAATCCGGAAACCCCCTGCGCACACTTGGTCTGGAACAGCACGAGAAGGCAACAGTTGCACCTTATGCCTTCCTGTCTCTCAAACCGCTTATCATCATCTCAAATCGAATGGGTGAACCGCTGACACCTGAAGAATCTGTCAAGGCACAGATGAAAGAGCATGGCACTTCGATTCTTGCTGTAGATGCAGGATTCGAACTCGAACTACTCGACCTTGAACCGGATGAACGGAGTGAGTTTCTCAATTCGATGGGATATGACGGCTCGGGGCTTTCACGCCTTATCAGAAGAACATACACCACTCTCGACCTGATTGTCTTTTTTACAATCGGGAAGGATGAAGTCAGAGCATGGCCGGTCAGGCGCGGTTCTACTGCTCTCGATGCTGCAGGTACCATCCATTCAGACCTTGCACGGGGGTTCATACGCGCACAGGTAGTTCCCTATGAGATTTTCCATGACTGCCCGGATTTAGGGAAACTGCGAAAGTCAGGTCAACTGGGAATAGAAGGAAAAGACTACATCGTCAATGACGGGGATTTAATAGAGATTAGATTCAACGTCTAATCAGCAAAAGTCCATTCAGGAATTATCGCTTTCTATTTCTGTCAGATTTGTCTTCAGGGTTCTTCTGATGGTCCGCCACTCCACGATAACCTGACTTACTTCAGCGGCTCCGAGCAGAATTACACATTCCCAGTAAAGCAGGAAGAAAGTCGCCATCAGCATTGCCATCGAACCGTACACTATTCCCCAGTTGGCATTACTAACAACCGCAATATATGCCATCGAACCCAGCCAGGTGAATACAGTGGTGATGATGGTGGCAACTAACGCCTGACTCTTGGTCATTTTCTTGTTGGGAGCTGCCCAGAAAAGCGTGAAGAAGAGCAGCACTGTGAAAACAAGCCCTAAGAAGCCGGCCATCCCCTTGCCCGTCACCGCTCCGATTATGGGCCAGCCTGAAACAACTTCAAATACTGCTTCGGGCGTACTGTCTATGACGAGTTTCGCCATAGTGGAGAAGAAGATCGCCGATGTGAAACAGACTGCTATCAGCAGGGCAAGAAAGAAATCATAGAGCTTTCCGAGAACAATGTTGCGCCCTTTGGGAACCTCGAATATCCTGTCGAATGCGGTACGTATGGTCCCAAACAGACGGCTGACAAGCCACAGGAGGAAGACAAAGCCAATAATGCCGGGAATACCTGTCTTCCCTGCAAAAATAATTGTTTCTACTTCATCCAGTATACTCTCCGGGATAAGCGGATTTGCAGTTTCCAGCCAGGACTGAAGACCGCTTTGAAGACTGCCGCTCTCTTCATAGGCAAGACCGCTGAATGTGAGAATCAGCAATCCCAGCGGTATAATCGTGACAAGAACATTGAAGGCAATGGCGGCAGCAGAGAAGAACACACTGTCATCATTCCATCTGTTATACAGTCTCTTGGAGAAGAATTTCAGGCACTTCCAGACAAGGGAAAAGAACCTCGAGAATACTCCCTTTTTCTTCAGGGTCGGGATCCCGTTCTCGTTCCCGTTTTCATTTGACAAGATTCTATTCCACCGTCACGCTTTTGGCGAGGTTGCGGGGTTTGTCGACGTCGCACCCGCGTGCAACCGCCACATGATATGAAAGAAGTTGAAACGGTATCACGGAGAGTATCGGAACGAGGATATCGAGTGTATCGGGAACCGTGAACACCCAGTCTGCATAGGATTCGATGTCGGTGTCACCTTCCGTTGCGATTGCGAGTATTCTGCCTTTCCTTGCTCTTACTTCCTGTATGTTGGAGATAATCTTGTCGTAAGCAGCTCCCTTTACTGCAATAACTGCAATCGGCATCATCTCATCGATAAGTGCTATAGGTCCGTGCTTCATCTCTGCTGCTGGATAGCCTTCGGCATGGATGTATGAGATTTCCTTGAGTTTCAGGGCACCTTCAAGCGCCACGGGATAGTTCAATCCCCTCCCGAGATAAAGAAAATGACTTGCATAGGTGAATTCCCGTGCAATTGCTGCAATATTACCGGAAGTCTCGAGAATGGTCGCAACCTTGCCCGGTATTTCCTGTATCTCTTCTACAATACCCAGTCCGTCTTCCCTGCTGAGTACATTTCTAGCACGTCCAAATGCCAGAGCAACCAGGGTGAGAATCATCACCTGTGAGGTGAATGCCTTGGTCGATGCAACACCGATTTCCGGCCCTGCATGGATGTAAACTCCCGCATCGGTCTCGCGGGCCATTGTCGAGCCAATCACATTCACGATACCGAGTGTTCTGCATTTCCGTTCCTTGGCGAGTTTCAGGGCTGCCAGTGTATCTGCCGTCTCACCGCTCTGACTGATTACTATCATCACTGTGTCGGGTCCGAGAACCGGATTGCGGTATCTGAACTCTGAAGCATATTCGACTTCGACAGGAATCCGGGCAAGAGATTCGATGAGGTATTTTCCTATCAGCGCCGCATGCCAGGAAGTTCCGCAGGCCGTAATGACAATACGCTTTATGTTCTTCATCTCATCTTCCGACATATCAAGCCCGCCAAGATGTGCTGTTCCGTTTTCAATGTCGAGTCTGCCCCGGAAAGCATTTGCCAGTGATTCAGGCTGACTGCTGATTTCCTTTAGCATGAAATGGGGAAAACCGTCTTTCTCGATATCTGTAATTTCCCATTCCACCTTTTCGATTCTGTCGCGGATAAGTGCTGACGAACCGTTGTCGCTGGAAATTCCGCTGAGCCCTATCTTTATAATCTCACCCTCTTCGAGATAGATGACATCTCTAGTGTGTGACACTATGGCAGCAACATCGCTTGCCACAAAATACTCTCCGTCACCAATACCGGCCACAAGTGGACTTCCGTACCGTGCTGCTACAAGTGTGTCGGGTTCCTCGCTGTAGATAACTGCGATTCCATAGGCGCCCCTAACCCTGTTGAGAGCGGACTTAACTGCTTCGAGTAATTCAAGCCCTTTTTCCAATTCCAGTGCCACAAGATGAGTAATCACTTCTGTATCTGTTTCGGATTCGAAGACAACTTCGCATGATTCGAGTTCGGTCCGCAACTGCTTGAAATTCTCAATTATTCCGTTGTGAACGAGTGCAAGTTTACCGTCGAGTGCTGTGTGCGGATGGGCATTCCGTTCCGAAGGTACCCCGTGAGTTGCCCAGCGGGTGTGTGCTATTCCAACCTTGTATTTCGAGATATCTCCTGCATCTATCTTTTCGAGATCACTAACCCGTCCTTCGCACTTGCGAACGACTAATCCATCTTCACCCTGGAGAGCGTAACCGGCAGAATCATAGCCCCTGTATTCAAGTCTCTTTATTCCATCGAGGAGAATGTTGTAGGCTTTCCCGTTTCCTATGTATCCGACTATTCCACACATATTTTCTCCATAATCTTCCTGAATATTCTAAAATCTCTCTCGATGATGACGTTTTCCGTGTTTTCCGAAATGAATCTGATTACAGGTTCTGTACCGGATGGCCTGATATGCGTCCATCCGTTCTCTCTTTTATACCACAGACCGTCTCTCTCGTCATCAGGACTGCCATATGATGCAAGAAACTCATCCCTGATAGTCTCGAATCCGACCGGGAGTGCTTCCTTATGCTTGAACATTACATAATCGGGATAACTGTCAGCCCAATCACCGAGTGTCAGTTCCGGTTCATCCCGGAGTAGCGATATGACACAGGCCATCCCGACTCCGCTGTCGCGCCCTGCATGACACTTGAAGTCTATTACTCCGCCGTTTCCTTCGCCACCGATATCCGAACCGCACCTTTCCATCTCTTCCACGACATTCACTTCACCAACAGGGCTTCTGTAAAGTCTGCATCTCCTTCGGGCTGCTGCATCTTCCGCCAGCCGGGACGTCGAAAGATTAACAACGGCAGGTCCGGGTCTTTCCCGAAGGATGAAATCGAGAGCAAGTGCTATCGTATAATCTTCTCCGATTATCCTTCCGCGGTCATCAACCAGTGCAAGCCTGTCGCCATCGGGGTCGAATGCAAATCCGACATCCGCACCATGTTCCACAACCGCAGCGGAAAGTTCTGTGAGATTTTCGGCAGCAGGTTCTGCCACTCTCGGGAAATTGCCACCGGGGAGCATTTCGGTATTGATGATTTCATAATTGACACCGAGAACGTCAAGTACTTTCGGGGCGAATTCAGCAGCGGTACCGCCGGTAGCATCGATGACTGCCTTGATTTTTCTACCACTTTGCACAACCCAGGGAAGAGTCATCAACTTCCGGATGTGTTCTTCTATCGCATCTGTTTTTATTTCTTCGGTACCAACTTCGGTATAGTCGACATAATCGCATCCTGATTCAAAAACTTTCAGGAATTTGTTTCTTGCTCCAGACCTGAGAAATACCCCGTCCGCGCCAATGAGTTTAAGGGCATTCCATTCACCCGAATTATGGCTCGATGTCACTGCAATTCCCCCTGCAATTCCCGGTTTCATGGCTTCGAGCTGAACAGTGGGAGTAGGCACGATGCCCAGCTGCACGACATCACAACCGACAGACATCAGTCCTGCAGATACAGCGGCAGTAACAGCCGGTCCGCTAACCCTTGTATCTCTACCTATTACAATCTTCCCGCAACCGCACAGTTTGCCGAAAGCCGTAGCATACCGCATGGCTGTATCGACTGTAAGTGAAACGCCGAAAATGCCACGGATACCTGAACCGCTGACTATTGGTTTATCTGTTCTCATTGACCTGCCTAACGAATGGAGCCGGCGAACGGAGTCGAACCGTTGGCCTGCGCATTACGAATGCGCTGCTCTACCAACTGAGCTACGCCGGCTCCGCGGAACTGGAAATTACGCAAAAGCAGATATAAAGTCAACATTTAGAATATTGCCTTATCCGAGCCGAATAACTCTACCGGAAATGAAATGCGGAATTCTGAGAATCCGAGGTCCGTGGCATACGCGGGATATATATTCGTTTCTTCGCCGTCTATCAAAGCCATGTCAGTCGTAATGTCCGTGAAGGCCTGCCTGTATTCGATTCTTGCAGAAACCGGGCCGAAAAGATGAGATTCGAAACCTGCTGAAAACTCGAAACCGACTGATGAACCCGAACCTTCCACCGACTGCCAGAAATATCCTGCCCCACTGTAATCCCCGTCTATATAGACTGCCGCAATTCCTGCACAAAGGGAAAATGGCGAATAAAACTCATAGGACAATACCGGTCCTGCCGAAATAAGAAAGGCAGTTACTTCTGTATCTTCTATTGTCTCTGCCGCATTCTTCCGAAAGTATCCGCCGCTTATTCTGAATAAAAGAAACTCTATTCCCGGTGCTCTTACGCCGATATCCAGCCCGATAGTGGTTCCTTCATTCATGAATATTGATTTATATGCACTGTCCGCAGGTGCGAGATTGGAAAACGCAGGTGCTAGTGAAATGCTGATGCTCTCAGCAGAAGTACCGGACACTGCTGCAATGAGCAGTATGACAATGAAAATCCGTACGGGCATCAGCTGCTGCCCCCGGATTCTGCAAAGTTCTGCCGTATATGTTCGAGAAGACCGCCTGCATTGAGAATTTCCAGCATTTCATCTGGAAGCGCCGGAAAAGAAAACTCCCTGCCGTCAATCGTGACAATTCCCCTTGCGGCATCGATGGTAACATCGCTGTCTCCATTGCAGGCTTCGACCGCTTCAGGGCATTTGACAAGAAGAAGCCCCTGGTTTATTGCACTTCTGTAAAATATGCGTGCAAATGACTTTGCTATAATTGCTTTTATTCCTACATGTTTAAGCCCCAAAGAAGGCTGCTCACGGCTCGACCCGCATCCGAAATTCATACCTGCAAGAATGATGTCACCCGGTTGTACTATCTTTGAAAACTCAGGGTCGAGATCTTCTAGAAGGTGTTCCTCTATCTCAGGTCCTGTCGAGCAGGTGTATGTGTATTTTCCAGGGAATAGCAGGTCGGTGTTTATGTCATCCTGATTGTAAATGAATACTGCCATTATTCTCCCCCTCGCGGATCAGAAATTCTTCCGGTAAGTGCTGATGCCGCAGCAGTCTCCGGGCTTGAAAGATATATCTCTGATTCCTTCTCCCCCATCCTTCCGCGAAAATTCCTGTTGGCAGTGGACAGGCACTTCTCTCGCGGAGCAAGCGCTCCCTGATGTGCACCGAGACACGGCCCGCACCCCGGCGGAAGCAGAATCCCCCCTGCTTTGACAAGTTCCTGCATGATACCTTTCTCCATTGCTTCGATGCTTATCTTCCGTGATGCCGGACCGACCAGAAGCCGGACATCCCTGTGCACTTTCTTCCCGCGAAGAATGTCAGCAGCAGCCTGCAAATCTTCTATCCTCCCGTTAGTACATGTACCGAGGAACACCTGGTCTATTTTAGTCTCGGGCAGTTCCGATACGGGAATAACATTATCGACTTTATGGGGACGTGCAACAACCGGCACAATCTCAGAGAGGTCATATTCCAGTGTACGGGCGAATTTTGCGTTTTCATCGCTCCAGAGCGGTGAGCCCATATCCATATTGTTATCTCTATAGTATTCTTCAGTAATATCATCGAACGGGAATACCGCTATTTTGGCACCCATCTCGATGCCCATGTTGGCTATAGTCATCCTGTCATTCATTTTCAGGTTTCCGACGCTGGGTCCGTGAAACTCGACAGCCATATAGGTTGCACCGTCAGCACTGATGTCACCGATTATTGTCAGTATCAGGTCTTTGGCCGATACTCCGGGTTCAAAGGAACCGTTCAGGATGATCCTGACAGTAGGCGGGACCATGAACCATGTTCGTCCGGTAATCCAGATTCCTGCTGCTTCGGTTCGGTCTATGCCGGTTGCAAAACAGTTGAATGCACCATAGGTGCAGGTGTGACTGTCGCTTCCCACTATTATGGAACCGGGTACTGTAAGCCCTTCTTCAGGAATCACCTGGTGACAGACACCGGTACCTGCATCGTAAAAATGTTCGATTCCCTGTCTCTTTACAAATTCACGGGTCTTCCTGTGTCCAGATGCGTTTTTGCTACTCTGAGCAGGTATTACATGGTCGAGAACTATTATAACCCTGTCAGGATATCTTACTTCGCCGTCCGGCACTGTGTTCTCGAACTTCCCTATTATTGCCGAACTGTTGTCGTGGGTGAGTATCCTGTCAGGCTCGACGAATACTATTTCACCCTCTTCAACGCTCTTCCCTGCATAGCTGCTCAGCACTTTCATCACAAAGGTTTCCATAATTCTCCCTTGGGGACGGAGGAGTTGTCATTGGGGACGGAGGAGTAGTTTACCTAAACTACTCCTCCGTCCCCATTTAATATTATAGTACCAATTATACAACCTGTTCCACTATAGCAAAAACAAAGGAAATGATGAGACGGATCACAGGTAGAAAGAGCATCGAAGAATTGTGCGCAGATATTCTACGGGACGAATCGAATCTCGACGGCGCATTCTGCACTGAAGTTGTCTGGCCTGAAACTGCCACAGAAGCAGCTGCTTACATAGCAGAATGTTCGAAGAGTAATACCCCTGTAACACTCTCAGGCGGCAGAACGGGAATAGTCGGCGGTGCGCTGCCGGAAGGCGGTGCTGTCATTTCCAACGAAGCGTTAAAGTCGATAACCCTGAGCGGTGATACAGTAACCGTACAGGCTGGTGTTACGATAGAAGAACTCAGGCAGTTTATCGCTCTGAACATCCCGGATAAGTTCTACCCGCCCAACCCCACAGAAGAGGGGGCTTTCATAGGCGGGACAGTTGCAACCGATGCATCGGGTTCGGATAGTTTTCTCTACGGTTCGACGCGCAAATGGGTAAAAAAACTCGAAATAGTCCTTCCGAGCAGTGAAGTAGTGGACCTTCAGCGTGGAGAATATCATTTTGATAAAACCGGTTCATGTACTCACCCGCTTCTCGGGACACTTACGATTCCCACCCTTAGCAAACCGCAGCCCCAAAAGAACACCGTAGGTTTCTTCGTACATCCTGAAATGGATCTGATAGACCTGTTCATCGGATCGGAAGGTATGCTCGGGCTTATCACAGAGGTAACTCTGATGCTTACCCCCAAACCTGAATACACGATAGACCTTGCTGTTTTTGCCCCGGACAGCAATTCATTTTGGGAACTCTACTCTACACTTCTCAGTAGAAAAACAGAACTGAAACTGAGGGCTTTGGAAATGATGGATGACAAGTCCCTAGATTTCATCCGCTCGCACCCGGGGGACTTCCCTGTCCCCCCTGAAGAAGCATCAGCTGTCATACTTATCAGATGTGAAGCATTCGATGATAATGAACTGGATGACATACTAATGGAACTCGATGAGCTTCTGAATCAGGCTGGAATCAACCCCGACAGTACATGGGGCGGTTTCGAAACTGCAGAGCATAAGCGGCTTCGTGATTTCCGGCATGCCCTGCCGGATTCGGTGAATCAGGATATTGCCGGATTGAGAAGGGACCTCCCTGAAATACATAAATTCGGGTCAGATGGAGCGGTTTCCTCCGACCGGCTTCGTGAATATTATTTTGGTATGCGGAAGATTCTCGAAGATAAAGAACTGAAGTTTCTGATATTCGGACATGCGGGTGACGGACATCTCCATGCGAATGTACTCCCGGAGAATTCAGAGGATATCGAAAACGCGGCAGCTGCCATGTATGAAATTGCCGCCCTTGCTGTCGAAATGGGTGGAACTCTGTCGGCTGAACATGGTCTGGGCAGACTCAAATCAGAGTATCTTGATATCATGTATTTAAAAGATGAACTCGCAGGTATGGAAAATATCAGACGAACCATCGATCCTGCCGGGATATTCGAACAGGCACTTGTGCTTGGAACTGGGGGTAATGGGCATCCAGAATAGTGTACAAGTCGGTGCCAGGCACCATGAAGGCAGGGACCGTTTTCAGGCTTTCGCTGTTTCGGTTTCTGCAGATACAGACCTGTCTTCACTTCTACAGACACTTGTTACGGAATATCGGCTTAAAAAAGCAACCCATCTAAGTTGGGCTGTCCGCCTGGAAGAAAACAATTCTATCTTAGAAAAGAAGAATGACGGCGGGGAAAGCGGATCCAGTAACTGCATCCTCGATATACTGCGCAAGAAGGATGTTAAGAACACCTTTGTTCTTGTTGCCCGCTGGTTCGGCGGGAAACATCTTGGTGGCCTGCGTTTCAGGATTTATCGGAGCCTGACGGATAAGATTACTTAACGAAAATTACTTATCGACTGTATAGCCGATTTCTTCGATTGCGTTTATGGCATCTTTGATATTGAATTCAGTTTCTTCTGCTGGGAATATACGGACTGTGCTCTCCGCCGATGAAGCAACTGTGCTTTTTACTCCTGGTAGTTTATTTACAGTAGTCATGATCTTGTTCTCGCAATTACCGCAGCTCATTCCAGTTACATTCAACAGAACTGCATCATCCTCTTTCTTCGATGCAGCCTCTTGGATCATGCGTCTGCGTATATCGGCAATCAGGAAGTATGCAATTCCCAGTAGAATCAAAGGTCCGAATATGTATTCTAAAATACTGAATGGGTGACCGTTGTCTGCTGAATGCTGAAGCACTTCCGGCAGTGAGACCTTCAGGTCATTTAGAATGAGTCCGGCACCAAGGCTTGTAATTACCACGGTAAACAGATAAATCAAAAATACACGACTCCCAAAAGACTTTCGAATCACACTAATCGTAGCCACATTTGTCGCAGGACCCGCAACAAGAAACACAAGTGCACTGCCGACCGGAAATCCCGCGTGAATGAGTCCCGCTGCAATGGGTACTGAAGCCACCGAACACACATACATGGGAATTCCCACCAGGAGAGCCGCAAGAAGCCCGAGCGGTCCCTGAAGCAACTCGACATCGGCAAGCTGACCCGGCTCGATGAAAAGCATAATCAAAGCAGAAACCGTTATGCCGAATAGAAGAGAACCATAGATGTCCCTGAAAATCGTATTGAAGGAGTATCTCCATATTCGTGCAAATTTAGAACCCCGCTCGGTAAGGATGCACTCCTGTGCGATGTTTTCCGTGATCCCTTTGCTATCTGCTGCATCGACTATCGTCCCCCCTGCAACACCGGCTATGAGAGCCGTGATTACCTTTGCGAGAGCAATCGGAAAACCGAGAAGAGCCCATGTTACGGAGATGGAGTCCACTCCCGTCTGTGGAGTGCTTATAAAGAAGGATGTGGCGGCTCCGCGGGAAGCACCGTCACGTCTCAAACCAAGTGCAGCCGGAATGACCCCGCATGAACAGAGCGGAATTGGAATGCCCGCAAGCGTTGCTTTCAGGCAGCTGAGAAAACCCGGTTTACCGAGATGAGAAAGTATCTTCTCCTTTTTCACGAAAACGTGAAGCAATCCGGCTATCAGAAGTCCGAGTGCAAGAGCAGGACCAAGCACCAGTGAAGTCCGCCAGAAATGATTCAGAAATTCACTCAGATACGTCATTACAGAATTCTACTCCTTTGTATATAATAATACCAAGCAATATAGTATAGAATTTGGGATAGTCAAACACACTTTGTACATGTATGTCCTACATGTACTTATCGGTGTTTTTTGATTGCGTTCTGTCTCTCTTTTTCGATGACGGTGATTTGCAGTATGAATGGATCTTCATCGATGCTTCCTTGAAGTTCAGTGAAATCATCGATTATCTTCTCAGCCCTGCTGAAATCTCTGCTCCTGCTGTCCCGGACATCCATGAGTGTTTTTTTCCAGGAACCTGCGAGTATGTCAAGCAGTTCTTCTCGGGGGACATCGGGATAGAAATTCCGAAGGATATTTCTTTCATGCTCCCATCTGGCAGAAGGCGAACTGTCAGCCATAGGATCTTCTCCCGGGTGCTCCTCAAGTTCACGCATATACCCGCTCAGGGCATAGAAAATGATGTGGAAGCTGTACGCTTCCACCGCTTTCTTCTTATGTATTTCGAGCATGAAGTTCCTGCCGAGTCCGGGGATTTCTTTCTCTGTATAGATATCGGCTGATTCAGCTGCGGTAAACCGCTGCAGTGCATCTATCATCCCGTTCACTATTTCGGGTTTGAATACTCCCTGATCGTTTTGCCAGAACTTAGTCCTGTCTCTTTCGATGTACTTCGCGGCATTTCTCATGACAGAGTAGAGATTATCGGACAGCACCCACCCCGGAAGTATCTGATTGTATGCAGGCGGAACACTCTCCTGTCTTTCAAACGGTTCGCAGATAAGGCTGAATGGGAATTCCACGCGCTGCGGAAGCGTTGTTACTCCGGATGCAATGATGCTGTAGGGGGCACGGGTGAAATTTGCAGGATATTTCACAGAACATCCAAGTCCAAAGAACATACCTTCCCCGGGCTTGATACTCTGGTCGGGTAGTCTCGATGTGTGATTGCTTCCCACATTGGCGCCATAGGCGACATTCCCCCTGCCTGTAGGCCACCAGGCGGCAATAAGAAGGGAATGATGATGCATTGCGGTAAATGGACCAACCAGAGAAGCGGTTACTTCCCCCTCCCCTATGCAGCTGTTCGGTGCGAGAAATGATGAAGCTATTTTCGCATGATTCTCGACTGTACAGCATTCCCCGATAACAGAACTTTCGACAATAGCCATCGACTTCGCTGCTGCTCCCCATTTAAGTACTGAATTGTGAACTAGCGCACCATCCGTCGCTTCAGCTGCATGTCCATCGCTACCAAGAAGAATGGAATCCCTGACTGCTGCGGCATTTGAAATTCGAACGGAACCACCTATGAAAGTGTTCTCTATAATCGATGTATCGAGAAGTACTGCATCGGATGAGATTATACCCTTATCTGTCTCTTTCAAACTGTCGACTAAGGAATCAACCTGCTTCTCATACAGCTCAATAATCTCGAATTTTGTGTGGCCGTTCGACAGCACTGCTGCAAGTTCCACATCCAGCAACGGAAAACTTCTCACACACCTCTGTCCTGTTTCAACCCCGAGATGCAACATGCCGCCGCATCCGCAGACTGAACCCGGATTGTGAATGACCCTCCCGCAGTTCTCAATATACACAGACGGAAAGATCTTCATGTTTTCGATCTTACCGCAGTGCACAATGTACGACGGACAACAGATATGCACACCCATGAATGTAGAATATTTCATGGTCAGTTCACATGCTTCGGGTGCTGTATCAGACAATGCAGTGATTGTGACTTCTCCTGAAAAGCAGCAGTCTTCTATTCCATCCAGCCGGATTCCGGGGGCAATCCTGACCAGAGACCAGTCGGAACATCCGTTTCCACGAGATTCAAGTTCCGATATCTGTTCATCTGAGAGAGAAGCGGTTTCGTGTTCTGATATTTCAGGAGTCAACAGGGCAAGTGTTTCATCGAACATATTTTCCAGATATTCTTTCATATCGACCTGCTTACCATTCATGTTCATCCACTATTTCGATTACTTCCCTTTTTTCTTTATCTATGAATGCTCTCAGGTTCCTAAAAGTCCTGTCGAGCCGTTCGACTGTGCGTCCGTGCCCTTCGTCACCCTCTTCTACCTGCAAACCAATGTGGGGTGTTAGTATTGTGTTGGGTGCATGCAGTATTCTCTTTCCGGGAAGCGGCGGCTCTGTCTCGAATACATCGAGACCTGCCCCGGCAAGTCTTCCTGTCTCGAGAGCTCTGGCAAGTGCATCTGTATCGATGAGCTTCCCGCCTGTTACATTGATAAGAATTGCTGTTCTCTTCATCCTGGCAAGTTCAGGGTAACTGATGAGAGCACCACCGCCGTCAGACGGGAGTTCTGCGTGAAGCGTGACAATGTCTGACTCTGCAAGCAGTTCATCGAATCCGACCCATTTCACCCCATGGGGTGCCATTTCCGGATTCCTTTCCTTTGCAGCACACAGTAGGCGACAGCCTGCTGCTGCATAAAGACTCGCAGATGAAACTGCCGATGGAAGTTCTCCGACGATTCCGACAGTCCTGCCGAACAGTTTCTTTCCGACTTCGCGCATTTCCCACTTACTGGTTCTAACGGCAGTATCTGAAGCCTTGAGTTTGCGCAGAAGACTCATTGCATGAAGAAGGTCGAGTTCGGCAAGCGGCATGGGGTCGCTGCAGGGAACACTTGTCACCTTCACGGAGCACTCCACGGCTGCTTCCATATCGATGTTGTCGGTTCTGTCATTGGAGACTGCTATGAAAACAAGTTTCGAGTCGAGAATCATGTTTCTTGTTACAGAAACATGTCTGACCACGGCATATTTTGTCTTCTGGGGAATTGTCCCCTTGCCGCCCTCATACCACACCGGTGAATAATCACCGGGCATTACAGCCTTGAAACGTTCGAGGATAACCTTCTTTTCAGCACCGAGGTCATCCAGAATTACTACTTTAGGCATAAAATCACCTTAATCCAATTGCGCCAGAAGTTCGAGAAAGAACTTCCAGAATCTATTGACTGAGTCTATATTTACCCGTTCACCAGGTACATGTACGTCTCTTATGTCAGGACCTATCGATATCATATCCAGTCCGGGCATCTTCTCGCCGATGAGACCGCATTCGAGTCCAGCATGAATGGCTTCCACATTAGGTTCGCTTCCGAAAACATCTTCACATACTTTCCCCGCAACAGCAAGGATCTTCGATGAACGGTCAGGCATCCATCCCGGATAGGCATCACCGACTTCAAACCTGCATCCCGCAAGTTCAGCGATAGCACCTACGCTATCACAGACAGTGTCCTTAGCACTTCTGAAAGGACTGCGAGCCGAAAAAGAAATTGTTAATTTATCACTCTCAGTTGAAACAATAGCCATATTCAGAGATGTTTCAACAAGCGGTTCTTTCTTAGTAAAATCTCTACCTTCCATTTCACTCTTATCATCATCCTTCTTCACACCCATCATTTTAACGACTCCGTGTGGAAGTGCGAGAAGAAGATTGATGACCTTCTTTGAAGAGTCTGCTGTAAAGGGAATATCACTGTTTCCCGATGACAGAACACGTATGGCGATATTGTCATCGATAAATGAATACTCATTTAGAAGTTCGTTATTTACTTCACCGATTATCCTGCGAATGCTCTCTTGTCCGGCATCCGAGGTTATCACAGATTTTGCATCTCTCGGAATGGCATTTCTTTTCTGCCCGGACGCAAAACTCACAATCCCTACTTCATGTTCCCGCATCACCGCCTTGATTGCGCGTGCCAACACCTTTACTGCACTTGCCCGGTTCTTTACAATTTCCATTCCGGAGTGCCCGCCAAGAAGCCCGCTTACTTCAATGGTGAAAGAAGGTTTTGCGGTATCGGAACGTACGAGTTCATCGGACACGATGAAATCAACACCCCCTGCACAGCCGATTGTAATCGCATTTTCCTCTTCGGAATCGAGATTAATCATTCTCCGTGCATCGAACCAATCCGGGTCTAACTCCGCAGCTCCTGTAAGGCCGCGCTCTTCATCTGTCGTGAACAGACATTCGAGCGGCGGATGAATTATATTGGTTGAATCGAGGACTGCAAGCATTATGGCAACGCCGATCCCGTTATCAGCACCGAGAGTTGTCTCTTTTGCCGTTACCCAACCGTCTTCGATTTCGAGTTCGATGGAATCATTCAGAAAATCATGTGTTGATGAAGATAGTTTCTCTGCTACAATATCGACATGCGCTTGAAGCATGAGCGGTAATCGGGACGCAGAGATTCCCCTGCTCGGGACGGTGATGAGAACATTATCAACTTCATCCCGTTTGTATTGAAACTGCCTGTTCTCTGCAAACTTCACCAGCATGTCAGCCATCATCTTCTCATGTCCGGAGGAACGGGGTATCCGGCATATTGTCTCGAACCAGTGCCAGAGCAGTTTTGGTTCGAGGTCCTTTAATACTTCCTTCATTGTTTCCCCTTTCTCTTGAATCCCCGCATAAAATAACCAAAAAATGTCCGGCCTGCATCCAGCGAAGGACTGCCTTCAAGGACTTTGTTCACATCAATCCCATGTCCCTCGAAAAGTACACGGTCGTTTTCTATCAGTTTATTTCCCGCCGCAAGGTCGAACTCGGGATGAAACTGTACACTGAACAGATTAAACCGTTTATTCATGAATGCCTGAATCTCCGTGTGTGAATTCGTCAATACAATCTCTGAGCCTTCCGGAAGCATAGTCACTTCATCGAAATGTGACTCGAAGATTCGGCATCCGTCAAGTATCTCATCAATCACAAGCGAACTGCCGCATAACCCGACATGATTCCATCCGACTTCTGGTCCATTAACACACTTCCGAACAGCAGACATTCCGCATAGTGCCCTGCAAAGAAGTTGATGCCCGTAGCAGATTCCCATCTGGGCAATTCCAAGTTCTATGCATCTATGAATGAGTACTTCGGCTTCAGGGAAGAATTCTGCATCTTTGCAGATACTCAGGGCGGAGCCGGTGTGAATCACATGTGTGTAGTTATTTACATCGGGAATCTGTCCGCCATGATAGACAAAGACACCTGATACAGGGGTTTCCTGAATATATTTTTTAACATAGTCAGTTTCAGACTTATCGGTGGAATAATCGAGAATGAGTACAGAAGGTTTCATACGGGTAATCAGCTCCTCTACTCACTCGGTATGTCGAAGGTGTCAGACATCCCCGTCTTCTATTTCGATCAGGTAACTGATCTCCACAGCTTCCTTGAGCATTGCAGTAATGCTGCAGTACTTAGTATGTGAGAGCTGTATGGCTTCATTCAGTACATCTTTGGAGAGATTCCTGCCCTTGAAATGATATATGATTTCGATTGACCTGTAGATAACCGGGTGCATCTCCGTAAGTTCTCCGTCTGCAGTTACCTGAAGTTCGTATTTCTTCTTCATCTCATTGCCGAGAATAGAAACCACATCCATTCCGGTACACCCGACAAGCGAACAGAGCAGCAACTGCTTCGGAATTATACCCATGTCTCTTCCGCCGTAGATTTCAGGACCGTCGAGTATAATCTTATGACCATCGACATTCATCTGAAATGTCAGTCCCCCGAGCCATGTTCCCTGACTGCTGAATTTCTTACCCATGTTACCCCCCTTGATGAGTTTCAGCATATCTATCCATTTTTGTTATATAATACATTGATGTCAAATTGAACATAGTCTCTTTGATGTTCGTGGCTTGAATGGAGAAGGTATTGAAAGTCAAAGCAGTGCTTGTTAGCTATCTGATTCGCTCTCATAGATTCCCCTGGATTCGCTTCCGCGGGAACAGATTCCTCAACATACGCATGGATACAACAAACAAATGTAATCTCAGATGTTCCATGTGCCCGATGCAACTCTCCGACAAGGACCCTGAGCGGCAGTGGCATGACATCTCTCCGGAGCTCTTCAGTAAGATAGCTGAAGATGTTTTCCCGAAAGCAAGTTCAGTGAGTCTCTCATGTGGTGCGGAACCTTTCATGAACCCGGATTTCCCCGAGTATATGAGAATCCTGTATGAATATGATGTCCCCATCCGCGAACTTGTTACGAACGGAATAATGCTCACAGAAGAAATGTCGGACAGAATTATCGAGACTCCGCCGACTTCTCTCTTCGTATCGATAGACGGAGCAACACCGGCAACTCATTCAAGAATTCGCGGCGGAGCAGACCTGAATGCAATAATATCCAATCTGAAGTACCTCTCGACACAAAAGGCAATTCGAAAACTGAAATTCCCGAAGATATCTTTCAGTGTAACTCTCCAGAGAAAGAACATTGCAGAGTTAAGCTGCATCGTCGAACTCGCAAAAGATGCAGGTGCAGATTCTGTGGCATTCGTCCCTCTCGTTCCCTATGAAGGGCTGGATATCTCCTCTGAAGTAATCGAAATGAACTCCGAAGAAGTCGAATCCGAGATTGACAGAGCTTCCACTCTTGCGAAGCAGGCAAGTATCATCCTCTCGGTCGCCCAGGGTGGTGATGTGCGCTCCGGTGCGGGCTGCCCGTATCTCTCCGGCTGGATGTTCATCGACCCGGACGGCAAGGTGAACCCCTGCCCCTATTGGAATACTTCCGACCCGATCGGAAACTTCACCGATGATGACTTCGAAACCATCTGGACTGGAAAACGCTATTCGGACCTTCGGGGAAATACTGACAGCGGAACTTTCTCCGGAACATGTTCTTCCTGCCCCGAACGGACTGAAAGTGACGGCGCCGAGATAAGGTGCCAGGACACTTAACTATTCTTAAGCTATAGCATACGTCACTCAATAATTAAGTGTCCTGGCACCTTATCTCCCTGCCCCAGATCTTGAGTGTTTCGAAAAGGATGGAGACAGATAGTTCCATTCCTTCGACGGCAATCCACTCGCGCCTTGAGTGATACTGTTCTCCGCCTGTTGGCAGGTTGACGGTCGGCACCCCCATAAAGGACAGGCGGGATCCATCGGTTCCCCCCCTTATGCTGCTTTCAACTGCGGGGACTCCAGCCTTCTTCGAACCTTCGAGTGCATAGTCGATGAGTCTACGGTCGACTTTGAGAATATCACGGGGGTTTTGATACTGCTCCTTCAGTTCTAGTTTTATTTTCGCATCAGGGTACACGAATTGTACTTTATCCAGGATTGCTTTCATCCGTTCTCTTCTTTTTTCCATACCGCTTGATGTAAAGTCGCGGAGAAGCATTTTTATTTCAGCGGAAGCTGTCGTTCCGGATATCTTCATCGGGTAGTCATACCCCTCTTCACCCTCGCTCTTCTCAGGCATCTCATTCGGGAGGAGTTCCTTCAATATGTCACCGGCAACGCGAACTGCATTTATCATAACGCCTTTGGCTTTTCCCGGATGCACTTCCCTGCCTTTTATCTTCCAGACAGCGGATACTGCAGTAAATGTCTGAGTGTCGATTCTTCCCATCGGGCCGCCGTCTACGGTGTAGGCAAAGTCCGCATTCAGTATTTTGGTGTCGAATCCGTCCATTCCCCTTCCGATCTCCTCATCAGTCGTGAATGCAATGCGAATTTTAGGTCGAGTAAGGGAAGAATTAGCAAGCAGTCTCGAACATGTTTCCATTATTACAGCGACACCTGCCTTGTCATCCGCACCAAGCAGTGTGGTGCCGTCTGATGTGAGAATGCTGCCGCCTTTGTAGCGCATCATGTCGGTCGACCTTGCAGGGTCTATGATCACACTGTTCCTGAGTTCGATAGCCTTGCCATCCCAGTTTTCGTGAATAACCGGCTTTATATTCTTTCCCGGTGCGTCCGGTGCAGTATCCACATGAGCGAGTAGGGCTATGGTCTCTCCCTCTATTCCCCCGGGGAGTGTCGCAAAGAGAGTTCCGTTTTCATCCAGGTGAATCTCTTCGAGTCCCATTGCTTTGAGTTCCTTCTCGAGTACTGCCAGAAAGTTTATCTGACGGGGTGTAGACGGGAGACTCTGTGATGATTCATCGGGAGTCGTGTCGATTCGAACATATTTCAGAAATCTGTCAATAAGTGCGTGCATTTTTATCCTTTCAGAGTTTAATACATTGTACTATATATACTCAAAGATATAATCGGTTATGATTTTTAGAAAGGAGGACTCTGTGGGCTCTTTCAGGGACAGAAGCATAATCTCCATCAGGGACATGTCAGTCGACGACCTGCTTACCATTGTAGACCGAACCGGGAAGGTGAAATCAGGCGGGAAACCTGACTTCCTGAACGGCAGTACCATTGCCGCACTCTTCCTCGAACCATCCACAAGGACAAGGCTCTCTTTCGAATCTTCAATCCTGCAGGCAGGCGGAACGGTATTCGGAATTGCAAGCCCCGGTACTTCTTCACAGAGCAAGGGTGAAACTTTTGCCGATACTGTCAGAACTGTATCGGGATACTGCAATGCGATGGTCATCCGCCACCCTGTCGAGGGAGCTGCTCGAATGGCATCCGAACTCCTCAATGTTCCCGTGATCAATGCAGGCGACGGTGCCAACCAGCACCCGACTCAAACCTTCCTCGACCTCTTCACAATACACGAAAGCCTGGGCACACTCAGAGGGCTGAAAGTCGGAATGATAGGCGATTTGAAATACGGCAGGACAGTCCACTCTCTCACACACGCTCTTGCGATGTTCGATGCAGAACTTACATTTATCTCCCATCCGTCCCTTGGAATGCCTGAAGAAACACTGCGTGAATTGCAGGAACACGGCATAGGATACAATGTCTTCAGGGAACCCGATGAAGCACAGGACTCCGGACTTGATATACTGTATGTGACACGAATCCAGAAGGAGAGATTCGGTGACCCGCAGGAATATGAAAATGTAGCACACAGTTACAGGGTCACACCTGACACGGTCGATCTACTCGGTGGAGATGTGAAGATTATGCATCCGCTTCCGCGTGTCGATGAGATTTCCGAAGAAGTCGATGCACTGCCCAATGCACTTTATTTCAAACAGGCTCATAATGGAATTCCCACAAGACAGGCACTTCTCGGTCTGGTGACGGGAGGGCTCGAATGATGGACAGGGCATACAGAGTATATGCAATTAAGAACGGCACGGTCATTGACCACATTCCAACTCCTCTCGCATTGAAGGTGATTGAGATACTCGGACTGGGAAATGAAGGTATATTAACGATAGGAATCGGGTTCAAATCGAAAAGACACCCCGGCGGCAAGGATGTCGTGAAGATAGAGAACAAAATACTCTCATCCGATGAAACAGATATGATTGCTCTCATTGCACCTGAAGCCACAATCAACATCATAGAGAACAGCACCGTCGCGGAGAAGCGTCCAATCTCTCTTCCGGCCGCTGCAACTGTTGTAAAATGCCCGAATCCCAACTGCGCAACCAATAAGATCGGTGCAAAGCACATTTTTATTCTCGAAGATGCCGACACTGTCACATACCGATGCAGATACTGCGAGAGAACCACTGTCGTGAAGCCGGAATATCTGATTGCTCCTGACTGATTAACAGATGACATCGAACATCACCTGCACTCGGGATAGACTCACAGACAGATGGGTTAATCTATGTATCATCCTGGCAGTCCTGTCACTCTATTTTGTGTTCATGAACTCTCCTATCTACGGAGACGGGTACGGATACGGGTACCGGACTGCAAACTGGATGGAGGTGCACAATCTTCAGCCCATACCTGCAGGCAGTGGCAAAGGTGAAAACTGCATGGGGCATCCTGCATTTTTCTTCTGGTTATGGGCAGTTCTCATGCGGGTATTTGGAAGGCATGTCTGGGTCGCTCACCTCCTCCCTGCAGTTGCAACATATTTTGCACTCTACGGAACTTACAAACTGGGTAGGGCACTGGCAGGCGTTCTTCCGGGAATACTCTCTGCCACAGCTCTCCTTGTCAGCCCCCTATTCATAACACAGGCTTACAGGCCGCTGCCTGATTCCGCCCTGTGTGCGGCTGTAGTCTGGTCTCTCTATTTCTTCCATCGCAGGAATGACATTGCCGCAGCTCTTCTGTGTCTTCTGGCAGTGATATTCCGCGAACAGGGTATTCTGCTTGCAGGAGCGTATTTTCTGACTGAACTGTTAAGAAGCGGCATAAGAAAACCGATGAAACTACTTCTGTGGTGCTCCCCACTTCTTGTCATAGTAGCAATGATGTTCATCAACCGTTTCGTAAGCGGCTGGTATCTGCATGAGAATTATGTCGGTAAAGCACCGAGGGTGTATGAGAACTGGATTGCTCACAGGTTCTACCTTTTCGGGGGGCATCTGCTGGCTTTCAATTACAAATGGATTCCCTTTACAGCCCTTTCCGGTGCATTGTTGTGGCGAACGTTTAAAGGAGTATGGAAATACATCGCCGTTCCCTCCGTAATTCTTCTTGCACTTACGGGAAGCGGTGAAGGCACTCCTATCCTAATCTATCAGGTTCTGCTCGCACTAACTCTGCTGCTGCTTATCATCGGGAAAAGGAAACTCCCAAAGAACTTTAACATGACTGCAATTCTGTTTATCTTCCTTATGATCTTCTTCCATGTATTCATCATGGCTGTCAGTCACGATACGATGCTCGACCTGCTAAGATACGTCATCGGAGTTTATCCGGCTCTGATTCTGCTTCTTCTGTGCGGACTGGCAAAAAACACCGACAGACGCATTTTCATTTCGGTTACGGTCGCTTTCATCATCCTGACAGGACTCAGCAACCGCGAAGTTCCGTATATCAATCAATCAGATACTACACTTGCAGGGCTTGCACTTCCACAGAGCATCATATATGCGATCGAAGAGACTGAACAATGGCAGGATACTCTCATATTCCCACAGGACAAACTGGATTATCTGCTCGAACCGTCTCTTGGCTATGTCAGTACTCCCCTTCCTGCACGGACCCTATCCGAGGAATCCGATTCATTGGCCGAGGGTGTCTCATACACTCTGGTCATACCGAATGACAACATTCCCGACAGCCTGTTTTACCACACGGCACTTGAATTGGTGCCGGCAAATTCGCAAATGAATTTCTTCACTCAGGTAAATACCGGTGATTTCAAAGTGGATATTTTCAGAATTACACCAATCTCCGGCAGTAGTACAGTACCGGTTCCTGAGAACTAATGATGTCATTCCGCGATAAGACCGACAGGCTTTTCTACGGGGCTGTATTCATCGTAGTCCTTGTTCTGTTCTTCGTCTGGTTTGGCAGAATGCCGTTTCTCGGTGATGCGTATTACTACGGTTATCACAGCACCACCTGGATGGCTGATAACGGACTCCCCCCTATTCCGCATGGAGAGATGAAGGGCGAAGACTGCGTAGGTCATCCCGGTTACTTCTTCTGGTTATGGGCAATCCTGTTGACTGTCTTCGGAGATACTGCAATGACTGCGCATGTCCTGCCGGCTCTCTGTGTGTTCTTCTCTCTTGCCGGAATATACAAACTCGGCAGGGAACTGGCGGAAATTCAGGTTGGAGTGTTTTCTGCAATTGCTCTTCTTGTCAGTCCCGTGTTCATCACACAGGGTTTTATTCCGCTTCCTGTGTCAGCTGCGGTTGCCGCAGCTGTCTGGGCACTTTATTTTCACTCCAAAGGCAGGTTCGTCAAGGCTGCTGTACTATGTTCGGTTGCTGTCATCATGCGCGAGCAGGTGCTTCTTCTTGCAGGGGCTTTCTTCTTTGCGGAATTGATCACGAACGGATTCAGGAAACCTGTCAGGCTGATTACTTACTGCCTGCCCATCCTGGTACTTGGACTGACCTTTCTGGCAAACTACCTCGTGAAGGGATATTTCATTCAGATTACCCACAGTTTCTCACGGGAGATCACCATCAACTGGACTGAACTTTCGAAACGCATAGTCTATTTCACGGAGCACCTTCTGATATCAGACTGGAGGTGGATTCCTGTGACTGCCGGAACAGCGATGATTGCTCTGAAGAAGTTTCCCTATTGGCTGGCGGGGCTGTTTATTTTATCTCTCTCCCTGACTGCACTTCTCGGCCTAACGGTGCTGTATTCACTCTTCCTGTTCATCATAACCGTTCTCCTGTTATTCAGATACCGCCGAATGCCATCCGCTACGATCCTCTCAATGATGCTAGTCATAATCCTAATGATAATATTCATGGCATCCGTCAAGTATCTTACTGAATTCGGACTTGGCTTCGACCTTTACCGCTATGTACTTTCCGCCTATCCAGCAGTTATCGTGCTTGCACTTTGGGTGCTCTCGAAGGCATCTAACAGGTACATTCTCCCGGCAGTTTCAATACTCTTCATCGTCCTGACCGCATCTTCGAATCTGATTTACAGGACTGACAAACAATATGATACCACTTTAATTTCTGTCCTTCATTTTCAGCAGATCCGCGATGCAGCCAAATGGGCTGAATCGAGAGGTGACACCGTGATAGTACCGCAATCCTTTGTTCCCGCATTCAAGTATCCGACACTCGGCTTTGTGGATGAACCGTATCCTGTCCGCTCCCTCCATAAAATCTGCGGACCTCTGGATTATTCGGCTTCCTACAGCGTGATAGTACCGCTTCTCGATGAACATTCATCTTTCATGGACACCCTTTCAGCGAATTACGTTTTCAAGTATATGGACATTGTGCAGGATACGGTTTTTCAGGACGGGTCATTTATCACAAATACATATATCCTGATCAATGACGGGAACCCGGAATGAAACGCATATGTCTTCTCTACCCCCCGCGGCCCGGCGGCACAGGTTCCAACCTTGTCCCCCCTATCGGACTCCTGTCTCTCGGAGCCGTCCTTGAAAATGCAGGATTCCATGTGACATTGGTCGATGCCGCTCTGACAGGGCACTCGGGAGAAACGCTGCTGGATGATGTCATTGGTGCTGAACCCGATATCCTGATGATATCTGCATTCACTTCGGATGTTTTCATCCTGAAGTCAGAGATTACTCGCATGCGCAGGACTCTTCCCGATATTCCCTTCTTTCTCGGCGGTCCGCACTCATCTTCCGTAGGAGTTGCTGCCTTCGATGACTTTCCGGAAGTCGATGCGGTTTTCCTCGGAGAATCTGAAGAAACAATCATCGAAGTACTGGAGTCTCCTAACTCACTGCCGGCGAAGGGAGTGATCTTCCGCGGGGACATTCATCCGGCAGAACCGGCTTTCATTCAGGACCTTTCTACACTCCCTGTACCTGCATGGCATCTTGCTCCTCCTGACCTGTACCGCGGACTCCCAAACGGTGTAGTGCTGAAGAAACTTCCCTACGCTCCGATAATCACCTCCCGTGGCTGTCCATATCTCTGTACTTTCTGCGCAGGCTTCCGGGTGACGGGACGGCGAATCAGAAGGCGACCGCTTGAACATGTGTGGAAAGAGATAGAACTTCTCGTGAATGACTTCGGAGTAAGGGAAATTCATATAGAAGATGATAATTTCACCCTCGACAGGAACTACGCAAAAGAATTCTGCAGAGAAGCAATCGAGAGGAATCTTCCTACTCTCTTTTCCACTCCGAACGGCATAAGACTTGATTCTCTCGATGACGAACTACTCGACCTGATGAAAGAAGCAGGCTGGTATGTCATCCACTGCGGAATAGAGTCAGGCTCGGACGAAATCCTGAAGAGAACAAAGAAAGCCACAACCACCACAAAGATACAGGAGAAGATAGATCTGATTCACAGGCACGGACTGCCCGTTGCAGGATATTTCATACTCGGTATCCCCGGTGAAACCTGTGCTGACATCGAAAAAACAATACTATTCGCAGTCGACAGTGGGATAGAATGGGCTCAATTCGCCTCCTTCCTCCCGATCCCGGGCTCTGAGGACGGCGATAACTACCTCAAAGATCACGACCTTGCATCCGACGGTTGGAAGGCATTTCACAACACGGAATGCCCTGCTCCGCCTGCGGGAATTACTCAAGCGCATCTCAATAAACTGCAGAAGAGAGCCTTCCTCAGATTCTACCTGCGCCCCGCTCAGCTCTTCCGCACAGCCGGTTTGCTTTTCCACCGCGGGACCTTCCGTCGGCTGCTTTCCCGCTTCACTGCATACCTCTCTACCTCAAAGAACTCCTAATCTGTATATTTCCGTGTCGGTTCTGCAAACCGGAGTAGGGGAATAATGATACAGGATAAGACAATTGGGCTTGTAATTCCCGCGCATAATGAAGAGCAGGGGCTTCCTGCTGTTCTGAAACTTGTTCCCGACTGCGTGGACAAGATCCTGGTAGTTGACAACTGCTCGACAGACAAAACTGCCGAAGTTGCGAGGGAGTTCGGAGCGGAAGTAGTAAACCAGCCCATCAAGGGATACGGCCATGCATACATGGCGGGTTTCGATGCAATCGATACAGACATCGTGACCACGTCAGATGCGGACGGGACATATCCGGTCGACAGAATCACCATGCTTGTGAATACACTTATCGCTCAGGACATCGATTTCATTTCTGCAAGACGAATTCCGGACGACCATGCACATACTTTTAATAACACATTGCGCTTCTCAGGGAATGCTGTTCTCACATTGTTTACCATGCTGCTGTTTTGGAAGAAGATTCTCGACAGCCAGTCAGGGATGTGGGTCTTTCACAGACATGTCTTCGATGGTCTGAATCTGACAAGCGGTGGAATGCCCTTCTCCGAAGAACTCAAAATCGAAGTATGGCGCAAAAAGGGAGTCAAATGCAAAGAGATAGGTGTCCCGTTCAGCTATTCAGAACGCCTGGGCGACGCCAAACTCAATCTGTGGCGCGACGGCTTCCGCAACCTCATCTTCCTCTTCGCCAAACGCTTTGGTATTCCGATGACGAAAGCGTAAGTAAATCTCTTTTATGTTGGTAGGTGCTTATAGGGGACACTCCTCCTTCTGTAGGGACATGATTTCTTCGTGTCCCGTTAGAGCTGGTACTTGAATAGACGACAGGTGCTAATAAACAAGTGATATGCTCACTTATCTTGTAAACTTATCTTCGGTCTGGGTGGATTCTGCAGCAGCTGCAATGTTTCCTTTGCAGGGTATTCTTTTCCCCAAAGCTGTACAATCGCTTTTGAAGCATCGTTGCTGACTGCGAGTTCATTATTACAATAGGATCAAAGAACTTTTCCTTAAGATAATCGCGATAATCCTCCGGGCTGCTTAAATGGCGTTTTCGCGCTTTTTGTCAGGAACCTTTGGCCATACTATCTTGCTCCAATAAAGCTGATAGCGGGGATTAGCAAAAATATCGTCCCAGGTGAGACCGAAATTTTCAGCCATGAAACGACGAGTACTTCGCAGTCGTGCAATGCTGTTTTTCTGCCTTTTGTTAATCTCAAGATCAAGAACACACGAAGGAACAAATTCATTAACTCAATTAACATTGTATCCCATTCGTGCTTTGCCCGGAACATTCTGCCATAAAGGTAGCTTCGAACACCAACTCTGATGCTGTTTTGACTTTTGAGTATGTGTCAATAGCATGCTTTTGCTGAAAGTCGATTGTTGGAGAATGAAGTTCTGCAGCTCTTTCAAGGGTCTTCACAGCTGCTTCGATTACCATTACCCGGGTCAGGTCGAGAACCACATCGTCTTCAAGCATCATTATGTTAAAGTCTAAAGAATCCGTCGCTGCTTCTTCCATATCGAAGATTCGCTGATAGTACTCAGACTGTTTTTCCCGGTCGTCCGGAGGTAGAAGGTTAAAGGCCGTATGGTAAGCAGCTGTGTAGGTAATGATAGGTGGGATTGCATCTGTATCAGTTCCTGTATCCACAGGTCTCTCTGATGGAGGAGGTACATCGGTTGAAAGTTCAGGAAGCAGTTGGAAGAGTTCAGTATAGGTCGGATCACTAACGAAAGTCATCCCCTCGGCGCCTGCTTCTGCTGTTTCTACTAAGGAATCATATAGTTTCCATGCGCTTTTGGTTTAGCGTTATCCGGTCCCAATATGGAGGAGTACTGACCCAGCACAGCTTTCGCCATGGAAAGTGCCTGTTTAACTGTGTCATCCATTATGAACCTCCCTGAAGACCGTTCCCAGCATCTCGAGTACCTTGTCGGTAAAAACAATCCTGTTACGTATGGTTTGTAGGATAAGAGTTTCTCCCATGATGCTTCTGGATCAGCTTCTTTTAGTTCCTTCCAGGAATTCTCCAGAAAATGCAGATTACGTCGTCTTTCCCTCGATTCCCGTGGATCCGCAGCCAGCTGAAGAACAGCATTCATTATCGAACAGACAGTACCGGCAGCCTTGTTCTCCATCTGATCAAGATTGTCCTGCGCCTCGAAGTCAGTCAGTGACTCAATCAACTCCTGCAGCGTGGTAGCTACATTAATTACGTCCAACCTGTCCCGGTTTTTTTGCCTTTAACTCCTGCCCCAGCACTTCATGGATTTGCACCATGTTCCCATTCAGATCATGAGCTTTGGCTTTTTCGGTGGAGAGCATATTTCCAGTCTCTCTTACTCTATCACAGAATCCACTGTAAGTACCCGCATCATTCAGCATCTCAAGGTAATACTCACAGTCAACGATCTTCTCCCGGTTGAGTTCCGGGGTTCTGCGGTACTGTTAAGAAGTAATGTAAGTACTTCTTTTTCATTTCGAATATCCTGTCCATTTTCATCCTCTCAAGCAGAGATAAGTGAGCATATCACTTATCTATGTAGAATTGTATGTAGTACCGTATCATCTTAACTAGATTACTATACAAATATTCGTAGGAGTAGAATTAAGTGATATGATACTTTTTAACCAAGAGATAAGTGATATGCTCATTTATCTCATGTATCTGTCTCTTTCACTCATCGCGCATCCGCAGTAGGGCTGGCGGTATAATCCGGCTTCCCGTGATAACTCTATGGATTCGCAGTAACTTCCGCTGAAATCCCGATAGATGAATTCTGCTTCACTTTCCGCAGAAGCTCTTTCACCTGCTTCCATTATCAACTTATGGTCCTGGTACGGACTCACCGTCAGCGTCGTCGAAAAATACCTGATTCCCAGTTCATCGGCTTTCTCTGCAGTCGCCCGGAGCCTGTTCTCGAAACAGGCGAGACACCTGTTCTCCGCTGCAAGCAGCATTATTAAGTTATCTTCCAGCGGAAAACTATCATCATAGATATTCCTTATCTGTTCTGCCGTGCAATAATTACAAAAAGTATCGAAACGCCTTTTCCATTCTTTATAAGGGTGGATATTCGGATTGAAGAAATACGCTGCAACATCGAATTCTGCATCATAGAATCCACGGTGCACCACAGTCATGCAGGGAGCACAACATGCATGCAAAAGAAGGGTTTTATCCGTCATTTCAGCGGGAGTTCGCCGTCTCTGTGAAGTTGAAACCCGAGATGTCTGCAGGTCTTGTCAGTAGCAGTCCTGCCCCGGCTTGTGCGGTTCAGAAATCCGGCTGAAAGAAGATACGGCTCGACAACATCGATAAGCGTATCCTTTTCTTCATTGAGAGTTGCTGCGAGTGCCGCAACCCCGACCGGACCCCCGGAATATTGTTCGATAATCACGCGCAGATACCTGCGGTCGAGTTCATCTAGACCACGTTCATCCACGCCGTGAATATCCATTGCTTCGACAGCGACATCTTCATCGAGTATCTCCTTCTCCTCTACCTGTGCAAAATCACGCACCCGTTTCAGTAGCCGGTTGGCAATTCTTGGTGTCCCCCTCGAACGGAGTGCTATTGTTTCCGCTCCACCCGGGGTAATGGTGACCTTGAGTATGTCGGCTGAACGGGAGACTATCTGCATCAGTTCGGCTACTTTGTAGAACTGCAGATGCAGTGAAAGCCCGAATCTGTCCCTCAGGGGACCTGTAATAAGGCCGGCTCTCGTGGTAGCTCCGACAACAGTAAACTGCTCCAGGTCCAGTTTCATCGTTCTTGCATGGGGACCCGGGTCGATGATGAAATCGATTGCGAAGTCCTCCATTGCAGGATACATATATTCTTCCACGACTCTCGGAAGCCTGTGAATCTCATCAATGAATAAAATATCTCCCCTTTTGAGATTTGTGAGAATGCCGACAAGGTCAGCCGCCCTTTCGAGAGCGGGTCCCGCTGTCGATACAAGATCGCAGTCCATCTCTTTAGCAATAACATGGGCAAGTGTCGTCTTACCCAGTCCGGGTGGGCCGTGAAACAAGATATGATCGATCGGCTCTCCCCTGCCGAGAGCCGCCTGTATTGCTATCGAGAGGTTCTGAATAACCATCTCCTGCCCTACATATTCGTTGAGGTTCTGCGGGCGGAGAGATGTCAGAACAGATTCATCTGCATTCTGCTCTTCTCCTGAAACAACTGATTCCCTGCTCATCATCTTCCTCTGTTCTTCATGGCAAACCGTACAAGTTCGGAAGCATCTGCCTTATCACCCAGTTCTGCTGCAGCTTTTCGGAGAAGGTCGCCCGCTTCACCGGAAGGTATTCCGAGCTGCCCCAGCACAGACCGGGCTTCCGCCGACGCACCTTTATCGGCAGTTATCCCGGGTGTAATCCCGTATGTCTTTTTCATCGTATCCTGAAGCCGTGCAATTATCAGTTTTGCGCGCTTAAGACCTATTCCCGGAAGCGTTTTCAGATATGCATGGTCGCCTGATGCAATCGCCCCTGCAATGTCTTCGGGAGGCTGTGCCAGTGCTTTGACTGCCGCCTTCACTCCGACACCGGAGACAGAAATGAAATCCGTGAAGAACTTCCTGTCCCGTTTGTTCGAAAATCCCACAAGAATAGGGACTATCCTGTTGCCTTCCATCTGAAGATGAAAATACACAGGTATGTTCAAATCCTGTCCTGTCGATACCTGCCTGATGAAGAAACCCGGAGCAAGAACACCGACAGTTATATCGCCCATTCTCAGATGAATCGTCGATTCGTCTATCTCTTCAATTGTTCCTCTTACATATTCTATCATTACGCTCGCTTTCATGAGCGGCTATTGCTACCGCCAGTGCATCTGTCACATCATCGGGTTTAATATCTTCGTTAATGCCGAGAATGTGTTTTACCATACTCGCCACCTGTTCCTTGCTCGCTCTGCCATTGCCTGTAACTAGTTTCTTTATCTGTGTAGAAGGTATAGAGACGAGTTTTATCTCCTTCATCATGCATGCCAGACAAAGCACTCCGCGGGCATGTGCCATTTTGATTGCTGTTGCAGGATGTTTGTAATGTGCAAATATCTCCTCAATACCTATTATGTCAGGTTCAAAGGAATCCAGTAAGTCAATAAGCCCTGTATAGAGTTCATGAATTCTCTCATGAAGGAGCAACGAAACATCTGAACTAATCGTACCGGCATCGATAAGTTTGGCAGAGTTCCCGTTATATCTGACAAGACCATATCCGGTAGTTTTCAGCCCCGGGTCGATTCCAAGATATACGATACTCTCCTCTGAATCCAATCTACTCTTCCAACATGTCGAAGTTTGAGTGCACATCCTGAACATCATCATTTTCTTCGAGGGCTTCGAGAAGCTGTATTGCCTTTTCTGCATCCCTGTCCGAAAGGAATAACTGTGAATCCGGTTTCTTTGTAACACAGGCACTTTCGACTTCGATATTCAGGTCATCGAAGACTTTTTTCACATCGAATACATCCGATGATGGTGTCGTGACAATAATCAGGTTGTCCTGCGTTACGATGTCTTCTACACCGGCTTCGAGTCCGGCTTCGAACACTTCGTCTTCCGTGGCCTTCGAACTGTCTATCGTTATCTGCCCGATTCTGGTGAACTTGTATGCAACACTGTTCCGTGTACCCAAATGCCCGCCGTGTTTCTGGAGTATGTGGCGTATATCCGCAGCAGCACGGTTCTTGTTGTCGGTCAGCACTTCTATGAGAATGGCTATACCGCCCGGACCATAGGCTTCATAGACTATCTCTTCGTAACTCACCCCTTCGAGTTCTCCGGTACCGCGTTTTACCGCTCTTTCTATGTTGTTTGCTGGCATATTGTGAGACTTTGCGGTATCGAGGGCAAGCCTGAGCCTGGAATTAGATTCAGGATCCCCGCCGCCTTCGCGTGCCGCAACTGTAATTTCTTTCACGAGTTTGCTGAAGATCTTCCCTTTGGCGGCATCAGCCTTTGCCTTCTTGTGCTTTATACTGCTCCATTTACTGTGTCCAGACATTTCAACTCCTTAAGGTCATTCTTAAAGTATAAGTATGTTCAAACATTAGGGATATACAACCCATGGGTCAAGAACCTGCAATTCCATACACGACAGCGGATGCTTCCGAATGATCGACTATCAAGGTTACTCCTAATGTGCAACAACCATCTTGCGTATTCTGCTTCCACCCGGTGAATGCAGAACCATGAAATAGATTCCCCCGGGAGTATCCGAACTGCAATTCCAGCGTACCGTATGCGTTCCCTGCTCCTGCACTTCATTAGACAGATCAGCTGTACACCTGCCTGCAATATCATAAATCAAAAGTTCGAGCTTGCCCGCATCCTGCGGTGCAACTGTCACAGGTATCACAGCGATGGTGTTTATCGGATTGGGACTTATCGTTCCGAGCCCTGTCTGAATGAACGATGATGCAGATTCTTCTTCAATTCCTGTATTCTGAATATCAGCGGACATCGATTCGGAAGCCCAGCCGGGTCCGAAGTCAGGGTCCATTACAACAACGCGATAACGGTATTCTCCTGTTTCATGTTCCGTGAATTCATAGGAGTTCGAAGGAATCGTCATACTGATGAATTCATTTTCCTCCCACACTTCTATTTTGATATCATCGATGTACAAAACACTTTCATATCCGTAGGTCTCCCAGCGGAAACTCAGCGTATCCCCCTGCCACTCGTCGAGCTCGTGAATGTTAAATCTCCAGACCGGATCATCTCTTGTAAAAGTCTGAAGATAGAACCAATTCTCTCCCCCGTCGGTCGAAACTTCAATACTTCCCTGACAAGACCCGTTTGGCACCGTATTCCACGACCAGAAACTCAGTCTGCCCCCGCCGTTATCAGGAATGACGACAGTCTCTGTCCAGGTCATCGTTCCTGTACCGCCGGACCTGTAACTTGAGTTTCCCGAATGATACTGGATTCCCGAAACACTCCAGTTCGACAGTGTGAACGGGCCCGAAGTCCCGTGGTCATCGACCAATATCTGATATCCTGATAATTCCTGAAGGGCATAGGCACCCGCTGTAGGCACACTGCTCCATGAGATGCTGAAAGGCGGCTGGACAACTCCGATGGAATCCATCACGGGTGTGGCAGGCACATGCGGGTCATCGGGGCATCCGGCAAGGAATGCCGTTACAAGGTAACTTCGGAGGTTTACACGGGTGAGTTTTATTGTCTCGGTTAGACTCGGCCAGAATCCCGCGAAATCCCCGCCTGTTTCATGGTTCCAGCTCATTGCACCATATAATCCGTAGGAGTGGTCACGCGTATTCCCCGCACTGTAATAAAGTATTTCTGCGGAAGGACCGTGAAGTTCACCTGTTCCCCACTGCACCATTATTTCAGCCTGGTCGTTGTATTGGGCAGCATGAGTCGTCGGGTCATCCTTATAGCCCCAGGGATAGATCAGGATATTGCCGTAGGCATGAGTCGAGTGCATCTGAACTGGCGGGTGCCCCTGCCAGAAGTCATCAATATTATTTGATTCAGGTTCACTCAATGGACCTGTCCCGTGGTATGTACTGGAGGACGGGTCGCTGCTCGAGCCCAAGCCCCCCCAGCCTACTCCCCAGTTCCTGTTGAGGTCGATTCCGTCCCCGCCTGCACTCCAGTTCATGTTCTTCCGGTGCATCCCGCCGCCACCCGGATTAGTCGTCTGGTTACGCACATATCCGTCAACATTGTTGCATGGAAGACACCAGATTTCCCTGTTATCCAGCAGCCATGTCGCCTGCAGCCCACAGAATCCGTTTCTGCCGTAGTTGTCACAAAGCCACAGCATGAAGAAGCGGAGATTCCGCATGGAAGCAGGTTCTCTTGCATGAATCAGCGCATCGTACCAGCAGTTGGGAAGAGTCGGGTCGTCATACCAGAAATCCGTATTCGATGAGATTTTAACAACTGTCTGCGGTCTTCCTTCATAAGTATCGCCTATTGAAGTAGGTTCACTTGTAACTGCCGGATATGTATCGTGCAGGTCATCGAGCCATACGGACAACTCGTCCCAAGTGGCATATCCACCCATCGACCTGCTGCCGTACTGCCGGCTGTAAAAGCGCTCCAGGTCATCAATTCTGCTCGTGCAGAGAATCCCCATCTTTAGGAGAAGTTCCTGCTCATGGGCATTCGCCACAAAATCGATGCTGCCGTCATCATACACATGGACTATCTCGCATCCGACTGAAAGAAACTCTTCCAAATCTGCCTGTGAGTAAGGGGAATAGTTCATCAATGACCAGTATCCGGCGGAAGCAATGTAAGAAAGAGTAAACAGAATAATGAACATCTTTTTCATGGTAATCCTCGTCAGTGGAAATTAGTGAAATTATTTCATAGAATAACTATACACAAATTACTTTAGTTTCGCACATATTGCAGGAGGAAATAATGAGTTTCAAAGATGATATTCGCCAAGGCATTCCGCAGAAGTTCCCCGAGTACCCGCCTGACATGAAGGATGTCAATCATGCCCCCCCCCGCCCCGATGTCCTTAATGCACGAGAAGAAAGACTCGCAGTCGAAAATGCCCTCCGCTACTTTCCGAAGAAATGGCACACACTGCTTGCTCCGGAATTCGTCCATGAACTTGCTGAAGACGGCAGGATATATATGCGGCGATTCCGCCCGGAGTATGCAATGAAAGCCCGGCCCATAGATGAATATCCTGCAGAAAGCCCGCAGGCTGCAGCAATCATGCTGATGATCCAGAACAATCTTGACCCCGCGGTAGCACAGCACCCGCACGAACTCATCACATACGGCGGTAACGGTACCGTATTCCAGAACTGGGCGCAGTATCTCGTCACAATGAAATATCTTTCTCAAATGACGGAAGAACAGACTCTTGTTCTTTATTCCGGTCATCCTCTAGGACTTTTTCCATCTCATCCAGATGCCCCGAGAGTAGTTGTCACAAACGGAATGGTCATCCCGAATTACAGTTCGAAGGACGATTATGACAGAATGGCGGCACTGGGAGTTACATCCTACGGACAGATGACCGCCGGCAGTTTTATGTATATCGGACCGCAGGGAATAGTACACGGCACTACTATCACACTGCTCAATGCGGGAAGGAAATATCTCGGGCTTCCGCCCGAAGAAAACCTCAGCGGAAAACTCTATGTTACATCAGGACTGGGTGGGATGAGTGGCGCCCAGGCAAAAGCATCTGTTATTGCAGGTGCGGTCTGCATCATTGCAGAAATGAATCCAAAGGCGGTCAAAACAAGGCACGAACAGGGCTGGCTGCAGGAAGTGGAGAACGACCTCGGTAGGCTCATACAGAGAGCAAAGGAAGCAATCAGAAACAGAGAACCGCTTTCAATCGGGTACACCGGCAATGTCGTGGATCTATGGGAAGAACTCGTTAAAGAAGATGTTCATGTCGACCTCGGCAGCGACCAGACTTCTCTTCATAATCCCTATCTCGGTGGTTACTACCCGGCCGGGCTCACACTCGAAGAATCCAATAGAATGATGGTCGATGACCCTAATTCATTCCACGGCATGGTACAGGAATCCCTCCGCCGTCAGGTAAAGGCGATAAACAAAATGTCTCAGCGGGGAATGTACTTCTGGGATTATGGCAATGCATTCCTTCTCGAAGCATCCCGCGCCGGAGCCGAAGGAATCCTGAATGGAGACGGTACTTTCTCATACCCATCTTATGTGGAGGACATCATGGGTCCTGTCTGCTTCGATTATGGTTTCGGTCCGTTCCGATGGGTCTGCACATCCGGAAGACATGAAGACCTTCAGACCACAGACAGAATGGCAGTCGATGTTCTCGAAAAAATGGCAAAACATGCTCCGGGTGAAATCTCACAGCAGATGATGGACAATGTCCTTTGGATTCGGCAGGCTGAAGAAAATGAAATGGTAGTCGGTTCCCAGGCACGGATACTCTATGCGGACAGGGATGGCAGGATGAAGATTGCTGAAGCATTCAACAGGGCAATTGCAGACGGGACAGTCTCAGCTCCAATCGTATTGGGGCGCGATCATCATGATGTGTCAGGTACGGATTCACCCTACAGGGAGACTTCAAATATACGCGACGGAAGCATGTTCACCTGCGACATGGCAATTCAGAATGTAATCGGTGATTCCTTCCGCGGAGCAACCTGGGTCTCCATTCACAACGGTGGCGGTGTCGGCTGGGGCGAAGTGATCAACGGCGGCTTCGGCCTCCTTCTCGACGGCACTCCTGATGCGGGACAAAGGGCTGAGAACATGCTGAACTGGGATGTCTCGAACGGTCTGGCGCGAAGAGCCTGGGCAAGAAACCCCGGGGCAGTTTTCGCCGCCAAGGCAGCAATGAAGGCTGACAGAAATATCGTCATCACCATCCCAGAAATTGTCGACGAGTTTCTTATTACTTAGGAATCAGCCGGGAATGTGTGACAGCTGTTTCCGTTTCTCTTTTATTCGGTATCTTCGAAGGAAGAGAATTCCTGCTATTGTGAACATCAGTGCAGCTGTAATGAATGCTTCCGTATATCCAAAGTAATACAGTATCAGACTCCCTATAACAGGAGCAAATACGCCCCTTACAGCAGTAAGAGTTACATGAAAACCCTGATAAGTAGCCTCTGCCCCTTCAGGTGCAAAGTGCATACTGGACATACTCCATGACATCCTCACACCTGCCATGCCCACGGCAAATACAGCGAAAGCAAGATAGAAGAACATCTCTCCCATCTGCGGAAACCACCAACCCAAAGCGAGAATCATTGGATATAAAGCAAGAATAAGGCAAATGATTCCGGTAAAGCGGAATGGTTTAAGCCTGTCGAGTCTCATTCCCAGGAACGGAGAGAGGAACAGAACTCCAAGTTGTGCAATAACCCCTTTTGCCACTGCATATTGCTCATAGGACAATTCCAGCACATCTGTAGCAAAGAAGGGAATCACAGGGAGCAGCATTAGGAATCCCATACCGTACAGAAAAAAGTATGCTTCGAAATAGACAAACTCCCTGTCCTTCCGGAATATTCCCCACAGGTTTTTCAGAAAATGAGTTTTGTCTTCGGGTTCAACCGTATCTGCGTCCCTTTGCTTCATGCCGCGAGTCATCCACGACAAGAACACAACCTGACTGATTCCGAATATTGCTTCCGCTACGAACAATATCCTGTAGAACTGGAAATCAGCATCGAGGAGGGCTCCAACAAGGAGAGCCAAAGGCAGACTCACCAAAGTCAGAACACTCGAGAACCATCCAAAGAGTCTGGCTCTGTTCCTGTTGCTGTAACACTGTTTCATGACAGCATTCTGTCCGGGAATTATGACGCTGTTCGAAGCGAAATACAGCAGAAGTAACAACAGCATGATGTTCACATTTGATGAAAAATACATCAAGGTAAGCGGAATTCTCAGCAGCACACCGACAAGTAGTATTATCAGGCTGTACCTGCCGGTTCTGTCCATCCAGTGATTGATGAATACCGAGAATAGATTGCTTATAGGCCAGAGCATAGTCAGAAGAGTAATTTGCCATACGGAAGCACCCAGTCCATTTGCTGCTATGTATTCATGATTCACAGCAACTGCAATGGCAGCACCAAACGATATTCCTGACAGCAGATGAAGCCGGAACGGCTTTTTCTCCCGCTTCTCAAGTGGACTAAATATATTGGGGACGGAGGAATTTATTTGCTGCCCCTGTACTTCAGTATGCAAATAATTTCCTCCGTCCCCTTTTGCTGATTTATCTGCTTCTTCTGCAATTCAGCGTGCAACTAATTTCCTCCGGCCCCATTAGCTGATTATCCCTTTTTCTCTCAGTACATCGATTATCATAGATGCACATTCTTCAGGGGAATTCTTAGCGGTCTCTATCACCAATTCAGGAGACAGCGGCTCTTCATAGGGGGCAGATATGCCGGTGAATGAAGGAATCTCACCGCTTCTGGCTTTCTTATAAAGTCCCTTTGGATCACGCTCTTCCGCTACCTCAAGAGGGACCTTCACATATACTTCGATGAAGTCATTCTCTCCCTGAATTGAGCGCCCAAAATCCCGCGCCTTGCGATAAGGGCTGATGAAAGCAAGAATGTTAACAACGCCAAATGATGTAAACAGTTTTGCGACTTCGGAAATTCTACGAATATTCTCATCTCTATCTGCCGGAGAAAATCCAAGGTCACTATTCAATCCCTGGCGTACATTGTCACCATCTAGGATAGCGGTCATTACCCCCTGCTCGTGTAGCATCTCGGTAAGATAATCGGCAACGGTAGATTTACCTGAACCCGAAAGCCCTGTCATCCAGATAGTGACACCTCTGTGCCCTGTCCGTTTTTCTCTATCTTCCCTTGTAACTCCGTGATGATGCCAGGTTAGATTCTTCTCTTCTGCGTGATCATTGCTCATAATTGTTATCCAATCTACCTTTGTAAGTGGTTTCTAATCATCGAAAACTTGACTATCATACAACCATCGGAAAACAATCGTTAATCTCAGCCGAAGGAAGCATAATGTTAAGCAAAGAGACCATCAGAGAACACCTCGACAAGTGCCTTACTGACACATCCTCACTGGGTCTGCCCAACGGCAGGCGCGGCAAAGTCCGTGACAGTTATGACCTCGGAGACAAAATCCTGCTTATCACGACAGACAGACAGAGTGCATTCGATAGAGTCCTTGCATCAGTTCCCTTCAAGGGACAGGTGCTCAATCAGGTAAGTGCCTTCTGGTTCGAAGAGACAAAGGACATAGTCCCCAACCATGTCATCTCCATACCCGACCCCAATGCTACTCTCGCTAAAAAGTGTGAAGTATTCCCCGTAGAATTCATCATGCGTGGCTACCTTACCGGAAGTACAAGCACTTCAGCCTGGACGCTCTACAATAACGGCAGCAGGAACATCTGCGGCAATGTCCTCCCCGACGGCATGGTCAAGAATCAGAGATTCCCGAAACCCATCATTACCCCTACAACCAAAAGCGATGAACACGATGAATCCATCACCCCCGAAGGTATTGTCGATGAAGGACTGATGACTCAGGATGAATGGGACACAACTTCATATATTGCCCAAAGACTCTTTGCACGGGGAATGGAAATAGCCGCCAAAAACGGGCTAATCCTCGTCGACACGAAATATGAAATGGGTATGGACAAAGACGGGAACATCATCCTCATAGATGAGATTCACACACCCGACTCTTCCCGCTACTGGATAGCTGACACCTACGAACGGAGATTCGGTGAAGGACTCGAACCCGAGAATATCGACAAAGAATTCCTCCGCCTTTGGTTCCGGGACAACTGCGACCCCTACAACGACGAAGTCCTCCCCGCTGCTCCCGATGACCTTGTAATCGAACTCTCGTCCCGCTACATTAAACTCTATGAAATGATTACTGGGAAGGATTTCGTTCCGGCAAAAGATAATCCGATCGACCGACTGCGGAAGATCACTCTATAGAGCCTTTTAATTCTGGTAACAGTATACTTAATTGCCATAAGACCGGTAGTTAAGTATACTATCACCGGAACTCAGAAAAGGCTCGGGGTGTCGTCGTCTTTTCGGCTTTTCTCTTCATCGATTGTTGTCGATGCTCGTTCATGAGCTTGTTCAGCCTTTTCCATCGCTTCTTCGAATGATACTTTCTTCTTCGGAGTGGACTCCTCTTTCACTTTAGCCGGAGATGTTGTCTCTTTTGGAGGGGGTTCCTTTCTTTTCACCTGACTGCCGTTCTTCAATTCATTTCCCTCTTCGATTGAGGTCTCTTTGGTGCGGGGTTTCTTCTCTTCGACCTCAGTTGCCTTGAAACTGGATATCATCTTCCGTCCGCAGAGTTGAACTCCCTTTGCGCCGCTGCTTGTCACCTTGAATTCCGAGATGAGACAGTCACCTTTCCGGGCACGCATCCGCTTCGTCCGGACGAACCAGAAGTCCAGTTGCATTTCAGGTTTGTCAGTGAGTAAGATGACTTCAGAGCCTTCGGGACTGACCCTGTATTCCTTGTCAAGTATGAAACTGTCGACTTTGAATCTCTTTATGTATGCTACTTCCGTATTCTTCTCTTTATACACGGCTGTGAAGATTGTTTCCTTGTTCAGTACATCTACGAGAAGCGGTTTCCCGGGGATGAAATACTTATCCTGCATCGGGATGACTTTGTATCTGCCGTCTTCGAGGAAGAAGACGAACCTGTCATAGTCTGAAACGCTGTATGTGAATTCACCTTTGATGGATGTTCCTATGAGGGCTGTTTCAGGGCTGTAACCGGCTTTCAGGTTGCGTATGGCAACCTCTTTTACATCTATGTCTTTGAAACTCTCTATACCTGTGAGTCTTGGGTAGTTTTTCCCATATTCGTCGAGCAGTTTTTCGAGATATGCAATGGCATAGCCGGCGATATTCCGGAGGTCTGCACGAATCTCCTTCATACGCTTCTTGATATCACCCATTTCTGACTTGTGGGCATCTATGTCGAACTTCGAGATTCTCCTTATCTTCAATGCGAGAAGTTTATCGATGTCTTCTTCCGTAAACTCTATTTTAGTCTCTTCTATGAACGGTTTCAGGCTGTCTTTTACAGTAGTTCTGACCTTCTCCCATGAATCACATTCCTCGATTTCGCGGTAGAGACGGTTTTCGATGAATATCTGTTCAAGTGTCAGCCAGTGATGCCTGTCCTTCAGGTCTCCGAGTTCGAGTTTCAATTCCAGTTTTAGGATTTCAACCAGCCTGCCTGTACAGAAGTGAACAAGTTCTGTTACTGTTGTCTCTACGGGATTCTCATTTTCTATAACCACGATATTGGATGTGTGGGTTTTCTCGCAGTCCGTATGCGCATACAGCCTCTTCAGACCTTCATCGGATGAAACTCCACGGGCCAGGCGTATATTAATTTCCACCTTGTCGGTGGTGTAATCGTCTATGGACGATATCTTTATTCTGCCCTTGTGTGATGCAGATTCGATTGAGTTTATCACCGTTTCAGTTGTTGTACCCCAGGGGAGTTCACGGATGATGAGATTCTTCTGCCCGTCTTTCTCTATTCTTGCCCGATTGCCTATTTTACCCCTGCCTCTATCGTAATCGGAGACATCTATTCTTCCGCCCTGCAGGAAATCGGGAAAAAGTTCGAAATCCTGCCCCTTGAGACACTGTATCTGTGCCTGCAGTACCTCCACGAAATTATGCGGAAGTATTTTGGTGGACATTCCGACAGCGATGCCTTCTACTCCGAGAAGAAGAATCACCGGGAGTTTTGCAGGGAGAAGAAGTGGCTCATTGTTCCTGCCGTCATAACTTGGGACGAAATCAGTAATCCGTTTGTTGAACATGGTCTCGCGGGCAAGTTTGGTCAGGCGGCACTCGATATATCGAGCGGCTGAAGCTTCATCTCCTGTATAGATATTGCCGAAATTTCCCTGCCGTTCGATGAAGTAACCCCTGTTTGCAAGAGTTACAAGAGCATCTCCTATACTGCGGTCTCCGTGCGGGTGGTATTTCATGCAGTGACCAATGACATTGGCTACCTTGCTGAAACGACCGTCATCCATTTCAAACAGTGACCAGAGAATTCGCCTTTGAACGGGTTTTAGTCCGTCGGCATCGTCGGGAATTGCACGTTCCTTTATCACGTAGGACGCATATTCGAGAAAGTTTCTGTCGAATATCCTGCCGAGTCCCGATTTTCCTGTCATATCAGATTATCCATGATGTATTCTCTGCGGTCAGGTGTGTTCTTACCCATATAAAAATTCAGAAGATCGGGGATTTCCTTCAGGCGGGTGATGCGAACAGGTTCGAGACGGATGTCTTTGCCAATAAACTGGCCGAATTCACTCGGGGATATTTCACCCAGACCTTTAAACCGGGTAACTTCAGCTTTCTTGCCGATTTCTTCGATGGCTGAATCGCGTTCATCAATGGAATAGCAGTATATAGTCTTATTCTTGTTCCGTACCCTGAAGAGTGGTGTCTGTAGGATGAAGAGATGCTCGTCTAATACAAGCCCTTCGAAAAAGTGAAGAAAAAGTGTCAGCAGGAGATTGCGAATGTGCATTCCGTCGACATCCGCATCCGTTGCCAGGACAATCCTGTTGTAGCGAAGACCGTCTATGTCATTTTCGATATTCAGAGTGCGCATGATGTTATAGATTTCTTCGTTCTTATAGACTGTTGCCTGACGGTGCCCGTAGCAGTTGAGCGGTTTACCCTTGAGAGCAAAGACTGCCTGAGTATAGACATCGCGGCTCGATATGATACTGCCGGATGCACTTGCACCCTCCGTTAAAAATATTGTCGTGTCTTCTGCCCGGGGGTCATCGTCACCGTAGTGGACCTTGCAGTCTTTGAGATTGGGAATTCTGAGTGCGACTTTCTTGGCGCGTTGCTTTGCTTTTTTCTTTACACTGTTTAGTTCAGTTCTTACCTTCTGGTTGGTCTTTACCTTGTTGATGAGAATATCGGCAGCTACCGGGTTCTTGTGGAGGTACTGCTCCACTTCCCGCTTCACAATATTAACTATCCAGCTCCTGATATCATTATTACCTAGTTTTGTCTTTGTCTGGGATTCGAAGACAGGTTCCTTGAGTTTGATGGAAATTGCAGCGATTATCCCTTCGCGAACATCGGTGCCGCTGAAACTATCCCCTTTGTAGGAGCTAACTCCCTTGAGTATTCCCTCTTTGAAGGCAGAGAGATGCGTGCCGCCGCTCGAAGTGTACTGCCCGTTGGCAAAAGAAAGATAGCGTTCCCCAAACTCAATGGTATGGGTCAGGGAAAATTCGATAGTCTTCTCCCTGTAGAACATCACAGGATATATCGCGGTGTCCTCAGCTTCATCGTAGAGAAGGTCCTTCAGCCCTTCATCGGAGATAAACTCCCTGTCATCGAGCTGTATCTTCAGCCCGGCGTTAAGGTAGGCATAATGCTGGCATCTGTTTTCAAGATACTCTCTGCGAAAAGTGTATTTCCCGAATATCTCCTCATCGGGAATGAACTCGACATAAGTTCCGTTTCGCTTTGTTGTATCTGTTGTCTTGTCGCTCTTGAGTTGCCCCTTTGAAAATACCAGTTCTCTGCATTTGCCTTCTCTATATGCTTCTACGCGAAAATGTTCTGATAAAGCATTTACTGCTTTCGTACCGATTCCGTTAAGCCCAACGCTAAACATGAATACGTCTGTATTGTATTTCGCACCGGTGTTTATCTCGGAGACGCATTCGAAGAGTTTTCCAAGCGGGATACCCCTGCCGTAATCTCGAATCGACATTGTCCGGTCTTTCAGTTCAGCACGGATACGCTTTCCGGCACCCATGATGAACTCATCTATCGAGTTGTCCATCACTTCCTTGAAAAGGACATAAATACCGTCATCGGGATTCAACCCGTTGCCGAGTCTGCCGATGTACATGCCTGTCCGCAAGCGGATATGATCGATTGATGAGAGTGTAGTTACCTTACTCTCATCGTAAACTTCAACTTTTTTATTCTTTTTATTCGCCACTCTGCCACCGGTTGTCAGTTCTTTAAATGTTACATCCTATATTGTGTAGTATAGTTTAGAAATAATCGAAATGCCAACCGTAATATATAGTGGTGTCAGTCCTTTGATACTACCATATAGCGGGTTTGATTTGAATACTGCTTTAAGGATATATACGTTTTATTTGCGTTTACGTCTTTCACAAACGTTGGGTTCTAAGTCCGACCCCGGCATAAACCGCGAAAGGTACTGCCATTCGGAGTAAGATGTTCTGGTCGTGGAGGAGGAAGATGAGTGGGATCGCAACAGCGGCAGTGATGGCGGGTTTCCACAGACTTTTGAACAAGGGCAGCGATCCGCCCTTTCTGAGAATGACGTAATATGCCAGCGACATTATCAGGTTTGCAGTCAAAACCACAATAGCCGAACCCTGAATTCCCATTCGCGGAACAAGCAGGAAGTTACCAGCAATGCTTAATATCAAAGCAATGGAAGTGACAGGCACGGTGGTCTTCTGCTTCCCTGCAGCAATCACGCTTGCAACAAGATAGTTCATCCAGAATAGTGCAGGTATTGCAGCCATGAGTATTATGAAAGCGCCTGTAACTTCATCCGCATTCTGCCCCCTGGTGAAGTCTTCTCCCCAAATCAATCTCAGTATATCTGTCCCGCCTGCAAAGATGGGGATCATGACGGCACCTGCAATCCAGGTGACTATTTCCGCAATATTGATCATCTTCTTTCTTACTTCTTCCCACCCGCTTTCGAAAGCCCTGCACAAACCGGGAAACAGAGCTCCCGGAAGAAGGCTGGGCGTAATCAGGAGAACGAATGTTTCTACAATACGATAGGATTCCTGATAGGCACCAACCGCTTCCACTCCTCTGAATTTTTCGATAAATATATTGTCCAGTCTCTGAAATGCAACGAACAGCAATCCCATTACCCCCAGAGGCCAGCTTTCAGCTAATAGTTTCATCATGTTTCGACGGGAAAAACCGGGGAATATCCTAATCCCGAAGTTTCGCAGGAAGATGAAACTCATCAACAACATTGAGAACGCTCTGACCGTATATGTTGCCGCTGCAGAATCGGCACCGAGGTCGAAGTGGACCACAAGTATGACAAGAAGAAGTGATATAATACCGCCTGCTCCCCGTGACAGGGCTTCGAACAACATTTTTTCACGAGCTCTGAAAACTGCATACTGCAGTTCTGCACCGGCTTCCATTGCCGAACCGAATCCGACAAGTGCTATGATGACCATCTGCTGATGTCCGTATCCTGCCAGATATGTGACCAGCATCAAGAGAGCGTACGAAATGACCGCTGTCAGCATCCTCAGTCCGAGAGCAGTCGAATAGACTTCCTGTATATGCTGTGTATCGATGCTGAATTTTCTGTTCGAGATGATGGAAACACCAAGGTCGACGAGAAAAATGAGTATCTGGCTGATTGCTACTGCAAATACCAGCATTCCAAACGGTGTATCATCGAGATACCTTGAAAGTATCATGAGTGATATGAGAAGAGTACCCTTACCGAAGAATTGACCTGCCAGCATCGCAATTGAGTTTTTGAGCTGTGTACGAGGTTTATCTCTGAACACTCTTCAAACTCTCATCATATCAGCTTAACCTGAAACACGGAAAATGCTCCTGAACTGTTCTGCAGTTCTAATTTTCTCATCAGGCAGTGTGTCAAAAGTACTCCGACCAGGTCATTATCAGCCATGATGTCGCTGCTTCCGAGGATATGTCTATTCTGATCACCAATTATTCTTCCGTAATTCCGGGCTTCTAATGGGTCATTGGCTATCAAGATAAAACCGTCGCGGTTATTTTCAGTTATCTCGTTAAACAGGGAATCGGTATCTACTGTAAGATATTCAAGGGCATCATCAATATCCGTGTAGAATATCGTTTCGCTGTTAATGAGAGTCTCATGGGGGTGATAAACAACCAAATCGGCTCCTCCTACCTCCCGGATATGGTACATCACTCCAAGCGTCGAATAGAGGTCGATGTCAATTACTATCGGAATGTCATTCTCATTTGAAGCAGTTACCGCAATATCTGCGGCTTCCCTGAAATCCCTGTCGAATGTGCATCTCTGCGGGACTGTCGGGCGGAGCACGAGCGGAATGTTCATCAGTAAAAGCAATGCAGGTGTGAGATATACTGCAGGATTCCACTTTTCTCTTATCTTCTGCAGTCCGTATCCAGCAAGTACCATGAAAGCGGGGAATGCAAGTGCGAAATGCCGGGCACTGGGACGAAGCAGACAAAGCGGAAGAAGTGTCCAGAACAGAATGGAAAGCGCAATCTTATCCTTATGGCGCATACCAGATAAAACCATAAAGAGTATCCAGAGCGTACAGATTACACCCGGAATCAACCAGAGACCAACTGCTCTTATCTCGAAAAGTCCGAAGTTGAATACCGCCGTGCCTGATGAAAATCGGAGTAATGTCCCCCCCAGCGAGAAAGGAATGCCAAGTATACGCGAACTCATGGATGCAGAAGATAAGTATGCGTTGGACCCGGAAACTACTGTACTCCCGAAAACTCCCCACTGCTGCAAAGCTCTCGAAAGCCACGGAAGATAGAGTATTACCGGAACGAATAATGTGATTCCGGCTTCTTTCCACTTCCTGTCTGCGAGCATCACAGTCAATGCGGCAGGTAATCCCAGCCAGCCGAAATGATGTACCCAGGTTCCGGCTGAAACAGCCAAACCTGTCAGTACTGCTGTCCTGACACCCGGATTCCGCAGATATTCTCTCAATGCGACATACAGAAGAAGTCCGCATAAAGCAAGCAATCCGTACATTCGAATCTCGAGTGCTAAATGCATTAGGAAAGGACTGAATGCCAGAATCAGTGTGCTTTCGAATTTCAGATACTTTGCAGCAAAAGACAGTAACAACAGTACAATAAATAAAGACGAAAGACGGAGGGACAGCAGCGAAGTGCCGAAGAGCTTGACCCATATGCTCAGAAAGGCATACCACCCCGGAACATGGTTATCGGCACCTATACTTGAAACAACGGTACTCCATGTGCCTGATGCAAGTTCAACTGAAAGTGCTTCATCACCTGTAACACTCTTCTGCCATGAAAACAAGAATATCAGGATTACAGGAAGCAGAAGAAGGAGAACTTTCGGACTGTGTGAATTCTCCAAAAGTCTCCTTCTCTGAATTTATCCGTTATGGAAGCAGTCTGCGTACCGCCATGGCTATATTGCGGACAAAGTTGTTTCTTCCCTTGAAGTTGAAGACGGACTTCTTCTCAATTCCATCGAGAATGGAGCGGTCACAGTCCATTCCGGCAAGGAACTCATCGAATCCTTCAGGGGCTTCCTTCGGCTCGCGTTCGTCCACGATTTTCAGGGCTTCTTCACGGGAAATAACTCCCGCCCTTACCATGTTGGCATACAGATACTCATATTTGCCGAACCCGGTTCGAGACTTGAAGAGGAAACTGGAGTGCGGAGTCCCGAGACAGTCGTAGCGGACATCTGCCATCGATTTACCGAAATCCAGCTCTCTGTTCAGGGTTTCATATATTTTCGGAAGGTTCCAGTGAATGAAATCCGGCATGTTTATCTGTTTCACTCCGAACATCCGCTTCCAGGACGGGAAGAAATAATCCCATTTCATCTCTTTAAGTGAAATTTCATCTTTCATCATGTTCTTGAAGCAGACCCTGTCCATGTAGGATGTTTCAGGCGGTGGAGCTTCGAGTTCATCCGCGAATCCGGCGACAATGAGACGGATTCCCTCCTTGTCGGCCGCACGGAAGATTGCCGTGGGCATCAGGACAACACAGGCTGCACAGAACTCACCGGTTGTTTCCAGTGCCCGTTTATACACTCTGTTCAGGAGTTCGGTATCCGGATCGTAGGTTATCATGTCCACGCCAAGGCGGGCAGCTGCTTTCTTGGCGAATAAGAATGCATTGGGATCTGCAAAGCCGTTATTGAAATTATATGCAAGACAGCGCATTCCGTACTTTTCTTTGAGAAGCCAGAGGGTGTATGTGCTGTCCTTGCCCCCGCTGAACGGAACCATGCAGTCGTATTTCAACCCCTTGCCGCGGTAGCGGTCCAGTATTTTCGAGAGTTCCTTCTCGCGGGTATCCCAGTCGATATTACCGTACTTCTCAGGGTACTCCCGACACACGCGACAGACACCGTTTTCGTCAAAATCCACATTGGGATAGCATTCAGGTAGGATGCACCTGGTGCACCTTCTTACATCATCCATTTATTCTCCTTCGGTTTGTATTTCCTACCGAACTGATATATAATTAATTCTCGGTGAAAATGCTATACCGACCAGGAGATCTCCTCTGATAAACCAACACTCTTCAGAACATCCCGACGCTTCAATTTCTTTGTTGTTGTTTTCGGGAATGCTTCCTCGTGAATGATAATCCGTGTTATATGCTTGTAGAGTGGATTCACCTTGTTGTTCTCCTTGACGACATTCTTCATGTAATCAGCGATGAACACCGTTTTAAGCTGTATTTCCTGCTCTGAAGCAAGTTCGATGAACTTCTCCATATCGGGTACGATTATCATCCAGATCTGCTCCCCTTTAGGCTCGACAAGTTTGCCGGCAGCCATGCATTCGAGGATGAGCGGTTCCTTCCCTATCTGCATCTCAAGTTCTTCGGGATAAACATTCTGACCGTTCTTTGCGATTATTACATTCTTCTTCCTGCCTGTGATGAACAGATGTCCTGTCTTGTCGAAATGTCCGTAATCACCGGTGCTGAACCAGCCGTCCTTTGTGAGTATCTTGTCAGTTTCTTCCTTGTTTTCGAAGTAACCACCCATTACATTCGGACCCCTGACGATTATTTCGCCGTTTCCGTAGGCATCGGGGGCATCAATAAAGCCTTCCCCACCGGGAACCAGTTTCCCAACAGCACCGAATACATTGTCGTCGATAGTATTACAGGTCATCATTGGAGATGTTTCAGTGAGACCGTATCCCTGCAGAAATGTGAATCCGAGTTTCTCGAAACCCGCTACAACTTTGTCATCGATTCCGGCTCCGCCTGAAATGCAATATCTCAGTTTCCCACCGAATTTATCATGAACTGCTGAAAATATCTTTTTTCTTACACCGGATGCACCAAACAGTCCGGCTACGGTTGAGATTGTCAGACCAATGTTGTATTTAAGCGATCCACCTTTCATAGCCATTATCTTGCCGAATATTTTTTTGTACATCGCCTCCCACAGAAGCGGTACTGCCAGCAGGCAAGAGACACCCTCATCTACCATGTCTTCCGCAACATGGCGGATTCCCCTGCAGTAAACAATAGTACATCCCTTGGAAATCGGATACAGAAATCCCGCCGTTCCCTCGAATGTGTGATGCACAGGCAGGATAGATAAAAAGGTATCATCTTCCGTGATGTCTATGGACTGAACCATCTGCCTTACATTGGCAATGAGATTGTCCTGTGTGAGAACTACGCCTTTTGCCTGCCCGGTTGTCCCTGACGTATAGCAGATGGCTCCGGGTTTCCCTGTGTCATATACCTCCGGGAGTTTGGCTGCACTTCCGGCTCCCTTCCGAAGAACATCATTGAACACTTCGAATCCGGAACAGTGAGCACAGTTCATTGCAATGATTCCAACCTTTTCCCTGATAACGCTCTTCTCCCGCAGTTCCTCCATGTATTTTTCATCTCCGAAGAACAGATTCGCATGTGAATAGTGTAGAATCGTGAGTATTTCGGAGACAGGTATTTCCCTGTCGATGGGGACAATTGTACCACCCGCAAAGAGAGTGGCAAAGTAAACTGTTGACCACTGCACACTGTTGATTCCGGCAACCCCAACTATAGGGTTACTTGTTTTGTCGAGGATTGCCCTTGCAAGGGAAGTTACGTTCTTTCGGAAGTCCTGGTAGGTTGTAGTTTTGAACTTGCCGTTCTTATCCGCTTCCCTGAATATCGCTCGGTCAGGGAATTTGACAGCACTTTCGTTAAGCAACTGCGGGATGTTCTTCAATGTATCCCGGGCAGTAAGAGAAACACCAGAAAATATCTGTACCATGTTCACCTTCCAAAAGGTTAATAATTTTATACTTCGGTGTAAATATAAGCGAAATGACGACCTTTGACATATGAGAGTTTAGCAGCGGCTTCCAGGGGGCATACCGAAACCGCTCGTTATCAATTTTACGCGGGGTGATTACGGTCGATACACTGATTTCTGCGGATGAATCAGCATCACCGGAGCCTGCCCATACCTCATATCTCGTCAACTGTAGCTGCAATCCGGAAACCGACAAAAGGAAATCCGAGTGTGGTGTCGGGATAAAAAACAGCACCGCACATACAGTCATCCATCGATGAAAGCCAGCTGCCGCCTTTTGCTGCATATGTTACCGAATCACCGGATATACACCACTCCCAGACATTTCCCGCCATGTCATAGAGTCCCCAGTCATTCGCCTTATAAGTTCCTACCGGTGCAGTCAGCGAGAATCCATCATCTATCGAAGGATGCCGCCTGAGCATTCCTTCTCCGGAATCAGACAGATTCAGGAGAGTTCCATCCGGTCTTTCCGCTCCCCATGGATACGGGCCATTACCCCCCCCGAGTGCTGCATTGGTCCACTCATACTCCGTAGGGAGACGGTAGACAACACAGTCGAGACCAGTTTCATTCAGCCAGCTGCAATAACCTGCAGCCGCCTGTACAGACATTCCTGCGGCAGGATAATCATCGAGTCCTTCAATGACGCTCCACTGTCCGAATAGATCGATTCTAAACGGTATTGGAAAGTCACCCGGGAAGAGTTCTTCTATCAGGTCTGTTCTCCCCCAGCGCCATGTGCTGTCTGACTCCGGATTAGGTTCGAGGTACTTCAGGTACTCACAGAATTCGAGATTGGTTACTTCGAAAATACCAATGAGATAGTCGTCTCCCGCCTGAACTTCCCGGACAATGACAGTATCAGATGCAGTTACTGCGAGATCGGCATCAGGAATGTGCATCATATTGTCTTCAAGACGACACGGGAGCAGAAAGTGAAAGTACCGCGGCCGGTTGGAAATAATGGTAAAGCTATCCCGCATGACTATCATCTCATCAAGAACAAGTTTTATAGTGTGGGTGCCCGGAGTTTCCATCTCTATATCCAGTGGAGTTCTGCCGTACAATTCAGAATTTATATAAACTTCTGCCCCCTCCGGCTCCGATGTTATCCCAATCGGAAATACGAAGGGTAGAACTATGATGACAGAAACCGTTTCGTCTGCATGAATCAGTGTATCGACCCGAACTCGTCCGGTATGAGTAATGCTGACTTCGAGCCCGCTTTCCGGAACTGGTATGTTTGTGGGCAGTATACAGATGAAACCTGTTTCCGTGGTGAGGACCGCCCCGGTTGGGACGGAATCCACAGAGATTATGGAGACCGGCCAGTCTACGGCAAACATCAGGAAGAGCAGTACGACCAGGGTTGAAATAAGTAGGAGAAGCATCCAGTACATTGAGAAAAGACTCCCTTTTTTCATTTAACCTGACCAGTCATTCTTCAGCACCGCCTTGATATCATCGAGCAACTGTCCCATTTTAATGTCCCGCCAAAGACGCTTCAGAATATAAGAAGGGCGGAAGTAGAACTTTCTGTGGAACAACGCATAGTAATGCTGTATTGTGTCCCAATCGAGATTCTCGTGTTTCCAGACTTCTGTTGTCGAGTGAAAATTGTATTTGTCCCAGTCCTTCGAGAGTATTCTCCCTTCCCTGTCTATCTGTCTGAAAAGAGCAGAAGACGGAAAAGGAAGAGTCATCGATGCCTTTGCATAAGTCAAAGGAAGACTGCAGGCAAAACGAATTGTTTCCTTCATTGTTTCGACAGTATCACCGGGAAGACCCATCATGAAAAACCCGACGGTTTCAAGTCCGGCATCATGCGCAAGTGTGACTGCTCTTCTTATCTGTGCGGGGGTCTGCTTCTTGGCAACCCTCTTGAGTAATTCCTCGACACCGCTTTCGATACCGAAGGAGACCTGATAGCATCCGGCTTCGGCAGCCAGTTCGAAAAATTCACTGTCGCAATCGTGCACATTTACGCCTGTTGGAAGTGCCCACGGTGCAGGAAACTCCGACTCTATCAGAAGTCTGCAGACCTCTTTTGCACTATCTATATCTGCTGTAAAATTATCGTCCTTTACATGGATATCTTCGAATCCGCACTTCAGCATGTAGAACATCTCTTCGACCACTCTGTCCGCCGATTTCGACCGTACATTGTGGCCGAATACATTCTGGCTGCAGTATGTGCAGAAATGATTGCAGCCGCGGTTCGTTTCCATATAGCCGACAGGATTTCTGCGGGATGCTATGTGGGGAGAGTGATAGTATTTCAGGTCGTGAAGATGCCATGCCGGAAGCGGGAGTTCATTGAGGTCTTCAATCAGTTTTCGAGGGGGATTCAACGTGTAACCATCACCCTTACCGAAAGCAATGCCATCGATCTCAGTAAGGTCTCTCCCCCTGCAGATCTCCCTGATTGTAATCTCACCTTCACCTATGCAGGCAATATCGAATTCGCTTTCGTCGAGAACCTGCTGAGGTAGTGATGTAGCGTGTATCCCGCCGCAGACTGCTATTGTGTGGGGTAGAATTTCCTTCGCTATCGATGCGAGTTCCCGGGCTTCGCTGTAGAGTGGTGTAGTAAATGTAACACCGACATAGTCAGGCTGAAACTCTCTCAGGCAATCCCGATAAGCAGACATTGGTGCGCCTTCTATCATCAGGTCTGCAATCTTAACCCCGTGCCCGTCTTCGAGAAGTGACGAGGCAAGACTTGCGAGTGTGACAAACGGCGCTGCGGTTATCGCAACCCTAATCTTACTTTCGTCATACACACCAATCGCCGACCGCGGATTAACCAGTAATATCCTGCTCAAACAAAACCTCCTTCCCTAAATATAATACAACGGTACCGTACGTCATTCCTTCCACTCAGTTGTCGGGTTTATCAGCGCATTCTTCAATAAACACCAAAATTCCGCAATCAGCTATCTTTTGCTATGTTATATTAGAGATATGATTTCTTCTTTCCTTAGTACGCATCAACTTTTCTAAAGGCACTTAACGGATTGGGCAGTTATGACTATATGTAAATCAGGTTTATTCACACTTCTTATTCTCCTCACACTTACAGTCAGTATTGCTTCAGCGCAATTGCCCGGGCAGCCTTACGCTTCCTATTGGCATCCGAATGACCTGCTGACCTGGACACCGGAATCAGACCCGGACGCTCCCTACAATGTAAGCGGAATCGAACTTTCCAACAGGTTCGTCGGACCGATCAAGGTAAATGAGCATGCCCGTGAATACGAAGCAAGAATAGCAGCACTTTCGATAATGTATCCTTCGACCAGTGGTAATCCGTCTCAGGGCACAAATGTCTTCGACTGCTATACATTCAACTACTGGCAGTACACTCAGTTGCTAGTCATGTGGGGCGGATCTGCAGGAGAAGGACTGATACTTGCTCCCAACCCGGGTGTGATTACAGCCGGCCATCGCAATGGAGTGTTTGTATATGGTACCATCTTCTTCCCTCCTGTTGTGTATGGGGGCCAGATTGACTGGGTATGGGATTTTGTACAGAAAGATGGAGATACTTTCCCTGTAGCCGACAAATTGATCGAGGTTGCTGAATATTACGGTTTCGACGGATGGTTCATCAATCAGGAGACTGCGGGTGGAAACACTCAACTTGCACAGGATATGCGAGACCTGATGGAATATATTCAGATTAATTCGGACATCAGAATAATGTGGTACGATGCGATGATAGAAACAGGTGGAATCGCCTGGCAGAACTCACTGAATATCAATAATGACATGTTTTTCGAAGATGATGGAATAATCTCCAATGAGATGTTCCTGAATTTCTGGTGGTCTGCAAACGGACTTCGGCTTTCAGCTGAGTATGCTGAAAATCTCGGCAGAAGTCCTTATGAACTTTATGCCGGGGTCGATGTTCAGGCAAATGGGTACTACACCAACGTGAACTGGGACGGAGTCTTCCCCGAAGGTGAAGCACACATGACTTCTCTGGGTTTCTACTGCCCGAACTGGTGTTATTCGAACTCACCTACTCACGAAGTTTTCTACCAGAGAGCAAACCGCTTCTGGGTTGGAGCCAATCGTGACCCGGCTAACACCGAGACAACAAGTCCATGGAAGGGAATGGCACACTATGTCCCCGCTACATCTCCCGTTATCAGCATACCTTTCGTAACCAACTTCAATACAGGGCAGGGACACTTTTACGCCATTGAAGGGGATGTCTGTGCTGAGTTTGATTGGAGTAACCGTGCTCTTCAGGATGTTCTCCCCACCTGGCGCTGGGTCACTGAAAGCAGCGGAACTCCGCTTTATCCGGAATTGGACTGGGATGATGCCTTTTGCGGCGGAACCTGTCTGAAGATATCCGGCGGTCTCTATCCGGGCTTCCCGACCGCTCTCCACCTATATAAAACTGCTGTGAGACTATCGGATGAAAACATCCTTACCGTTGCGTGGAAGAGCGGAGAAGTCGGTGATGCATCCTGTCTTGAGATCGGTCTGGCACTTAACAACTGGGAGACATTCACATATTTCGATGTCGGGAATTCTATGGTTGATGGCTGGAATGAAACTGAGATCGACCTGAGTTCTCACTCCGGAGAATACCTGAACGCTATTGCACTGAGGTTCGATACTGATCAGGCACAACCGGAGTATGAGATCAAGATTGGAAGACTCGGTATAACAACGAGTGAACCGGACACTCCTCTTCCGCCATCCGGACTGACTGTCGATGCCTTTCAGCAGATAGATGATAATAACGGGACAATCAGACTTAAATGGAATCACTCTCCAGACCCTGCTTATACCTACTTCGTATTCAGGCAGAATGCCGACTCTACACGAACCTTCCTTGGAGGAACCCCCAATAACGCCTACTTCGTGCCTTCTGTAATCCGTGAAGGAGAAGAGACGTCGACAGTTATTGAAGTGGCTGCCGTAAGTCCCGGATTCAACTACTCCACGGCTGATACTGTAAGCATAGATTGGACTATTACCGGAATAGAAGAGACAGATTTCATCTTCAGTTTTGGGATACTGAGTACTTTCCCAAATCCATCGAGTAAAACAACATCCATCAGATATTCGCTGCATGCAGAGAATGATGTAAATATTGCAGTTTACAGTATCGACGGCAGGATTATCGAAGAAATATCAGATGGGATTCGCAGTGCAGGTGAACATATCTTGGACTGGAATCATCTGGATGCAGCTTCGGGTATCTACTTTGTTCGTCTCACTTCGGGAGAATGCAGTGATGTTAGAAGGACAATTGTCTGCAATTCGACTAATCAGTGAATATTCTGTGTTTTTCCTGTTTCCGCATAAACAGTATCAGGTAGAGTATGCTTCCCGCCAGGGTTACTATAAGCAGGTAGGACTCTTCTGGTCCAAAACTCCCCCAATGCGGCGTATCTTCACACCTGAATAATGTCGGGAGTAACTTATGACCGCTTACACTCCATCCGAATATCATTCCCGTGAAGAAGTTCCAGAACCAGTGAACTACTGTCGGCAGTACCAATCCGTCAGTAGTCATTCGCATCAAACCGAATACGATACCTGCAAGAAATATGTTGAAGAGTCCCAAAAAGGAGAGATTCGAATTCCCGATATGAAGCAGAGCAAAGAGCAGTGAAGAGAAAACTGCTCCCTCCTGCCATTTCCCCCTGAAGCTGAATACATCCATGAGAAGCCCCCTGCATAGTATCTCTTCCGTTGCTGCAAGAAAAAACAAGGCACCCGCATAAATAAACCAGTTAGAAGAAACTCCGATAAATTCCGGATTACTCATCATTGCTATTACCAGAAACGGCCCTGCTATTATCAGCGTAGAGAGTAAAGCAGTTCGTGGATTGTCCACGCGGAAATGTGATGCTACGGTCGGTAATTTACGAAAGAGAAGAAACAAAGCTACAATAGCAATGAAACCACCTTCAGCCTGCCTAAGAATCGGGTCATCGATAAAGTCAAATAGACCGAAAAAAATGACTTCAAATAGAAGATATAGAAAGAGGATAAGTACTGCAAAGCTGATTCGCTTGAGCGGTGAATATGTTAGGGACATGATTTCATCGTGTTTCGGAATTCCGAAGCATTGTTATACCCTTCCCGTTTGCACCACGAATCCGGAGAATGTCCCGTGTTCTGTAGGGACATGATTTCATCGTGTCCCGTTATACCTATACTATAGCCGATTTATTACAGTATTGTTCCTATTGTGTCTTATAAGTTAACAGATTCAGCAACGTCCCCTATTATTGCAGCAAAGCTGCCGGAGTTCAGACTGGCGCCTCCTACAAGAGCGCCGTTTATATCGGGTTGACTAAGGATGTCACGGGCATTTTCAGGTTTGACGCTGCCGCCGTACTGGATTCGAAGGCCGGAGGTGAATTCATCTCCACGCAATTCCGCAACCCATCCCCTTATCAAAGCGTGCATCCGCTGAGCTTCTTCCGGAGTTGCCGTGAGTCCTGTTCCAATTGCCCACACCGGTTCATATGCAATTACGAAGTTATCTGAAGTCGCCGCCTCACAATCACCAAGAGAAGCAATAATCTGTTCTTTCACAACTTCTTCAGTCAATCCTGCTTCACGCTCACTGATGAGTTCACCGACGCAGAGAATCCCTTTCAGTCCGGCTTTCAGTCCAGCAGAAAGTTTTTTCGAGACAATCTCATCGGTCTCACCAAAAACATGTCTGCGTTCACTGTGCCCTGCAAGGAACCATTCGGCACCTGCGTCCTTCAGCATATCCGTACTGATCTCACCCGTAAAAGCACCTTTCTCCTCCCAGTACAGATCCTGTCCGCCAAGTGCTATATCTGCATCAATCGCAACCCCGGCAAGAACGGAAATAATTGTGAACGGTGGAAATATCACTATATCATCTGATACATCCTTTGAGCCGAGTTTCTTCATTTCGTTTATGAATCTGAGTCCGGCTTCCGAATTACCATTCATCTTCCAGTTGCCGCCGATGATCTGTCTCATCACTGAACACCTTTCAGAACCTTTAGTGCGGGGAGTTCTTTCCCCTGAAGCAATTTCAGGGATGCTCCGCCGCCTGTGGAAACGAATGTGACATTCTTGGCGAAACCGGCTTCCTTAACCGCACGGGCAGAATCCCCGCCGCCTATAATCGTCAAGGCACCTGAAACGGTTGCATCTGCAAGAGCAGTGGCAATTCCCAGCGTTCCTGCACCGAATGGTTTTTTCTCGAACAATCCCATCGGGCCGTTCCACACAATTGTCCTGCTTTTCTGAATAACTTCAGCAAACATCTCTACTGATGCGGGACCTATGTCGAATCCGGTCTTGTCATCAGGTATTTCTCTGATAGACACTACCTCTGTATCACTTCCCGAATCAGGTGATGATGCGACTACAACGTCGGTAGCCAGGCGGAAATTCACCCTGAGTTCTGCTGTTTTCCCAATGATGTCCACCGCTGCCTCCACCCTGTCTTCTTCAAGCAGACTGCCCCCTATCTCATATCCCCGGGCTTTCAGGAATGTGAAGAGCATGCCGCCGCCTATGAGAATGTAATCCAGATGCGGGAGTAGATTATCGATGACAGGGATTTTATCCGATACTTTGGCACCCCCGAGAATAAGAGTTAGTGGTCTCGCGGGATTTTTCAGAACAAATCCGAAAATCCTGAGTTCCTTCTTTATCAGGAAACCGATAAAGCCACCGCCAAAAATTTCGGGAACTCCCACCATCGACGCATGGCTACGGTGACAGGTTCCGAATGCATCGTTCACATAGATATCCGCAAGCGAAGCAAGTTCAGCGGCAAATGCAGGGTTATTGTCCATCTCTTCAGAGTGAAATCGCAGATTTTCAAGAAGCAGTATTTCGCCTGGTTTAAGAGCGTCTGCAAGGGTTTTAACTCTTGCTCCAACGCAATCCGGAGCAAAAAGCACTTTGCAGTCGAGGAATTCCTGAAGCCTACCTACAAAAGGTTTAAGGCTTAACTCCGGTACCACTTTTCCACCCGGTCTTCCCAGGTGACTTGCGATAACTACCGATGCCCCTCTTTCAAGAATGTAGTTGATAGTCGGAAAAACCGCCTTCATTCTCTTGTCGTCGAGAATTTTTCCATCGTGAATAGGAACATTCATGTCCGCCCGGAGAAAGACCCTTTTCCCTTTTATGTCCGCATCGGTTATTTTCGGGTAACTCACAGACCTACCTCGACCATGTATCGGACGAAATCAACCATTCTCGATGCATAACCGAATTCATTGTCGTACCAGGAGAGAATCTTGAGCAGCCTTGGACCCATCATTTTTGTTACAAGTGAATCGAAGATCGAACTATGCGGATTCCCGATGATGTCGCTCGATACGAGCGGTTCTGTCGAGTATTCGAGAATGCCTTTCAGATAACTTTCTGCTGCTTTCTTCATCGCTTCATTGACGCTTTCAGGAGTTGCATCTGAATTTAGTTCGCAGACTAGGTCGACAAGAGAACCATCCTTCACAGGAACCCTGACTGCCATCCCGTCGAGTTTTCCCGCAAGCTGGGGTATTACAAGTCCGACTGCTGCAGCGGCACCGGTTGTCGTCGGTATTATGTTGACAGCGGCGGCTCTTGCCCTGCGCAAGTCCTTATGAGGTAGGTCCAGAATCTTCTGGTCATTGGTATAGGCATGTATCGTAGTCATTACTCCCCGCTTCAGCCCGAATGAATCGTTGATGATTTTCGCTACGGGGGCAAGACAGTTCGTAGTACAGCTGGCAGATGAGAGAATGTTGTGTTTCTGCGGTCTGTACAATTCATGGTTCACGCCCCAGACTACAGTGAGGTCAGCACCATCTTTGCCTTTTGCAGGGGCACTCAGAAGCACTTTCTTTGCACCGGCACCAAGGTGTAAAGATGCCTTTTCATGTGTTCTGAAAAAACCCGTAGCTTCTATGACTATCTCGACACCCATCTCTTTCCAGGGAAGTTTGGAAGGGTCGGGCTGGCTGAGTACTTTAAAACTATCTGCACCGGCTGTAATGACATCACCCTGAATGCTCATCTCACCGGGAAACCGCCCGTGCACGGAGTCATATTTCAAAAGGTGAGCAAGTGCCTTAGGGTCCGTAAGGTCATTGACTGCAACGATATCTATGTCATCACAGGCAAGAGACTGCCTGTACACAAGTCTTCCGATTCGTCCGAAACCGTTAATTGCAACTTTCACTGCCATTCGAATCCTCCTAAATCATCCAAAGAAAATTTTAGTTTTTTCGTAATCGTCAGGCGGTATGGTTTTCAGTATAACTACCGCTTCTGCAAGGTCGACCGCAACTACTTCAGTACCTCTTTGAGCAGCCATCATTCCGAACTGTTTGTTTTCAGCCATTTCGACGGCTTTCAGACCCAGCCTTGTCCCGAGAACCCGGTCGAATGCAGACGGGGAACCCGCCCGCTGAGTATGCCCCAGAACAACATGTCTTGTCTCTATTCCGGTCCTGTCGGCAATCTCATTCTTCAGAACTTCTCCGACACCTATTCCTGTTCCCAGCTGCACATGCCCGAAAGGGTCTGATTCCGCAGAGTGCATTATGTGCCGCTGTAAACCGGGGTCTATTGCGCCTTCAGCGACTGCTACAATAGCATATTTTCGTCCTTCGCTGTAGCGCTTTTTCAACACTTCACACACTTCATCTGTATCGAATTCTTCTTCGGGTACCAGGATCAGGTGTGCACCGCCTGCAAGACCCCCGTACAAGGCCATCCAGCCGGCATGCCGTCCCATTACTTCAACAACGATGACTCTTTCGTGGCTTCGAGCGGTTGTATGGAGCTTCTCTATCGAAGTCATTACATTGTTTATAGCCGTATCATATCCAAAAGTGTAGTCCGTTGCGCTAAGGTCGTTGTCGATGGTCTTAGGAAGTCCTATCACAGGTACTCCCCGCTCGGTCAGCACCTGTGCCACTCCGAGAGTATCCTCACCGCCACAGGCAATCAGACAGTCGATCTTCTCTTTCTTCATTGTTTCGATGATCTTCTCGAAACCGTTTTCGACATTTCGGGGATTTGTACGGGAGGAAAAAAGCATTGTTCCGCCCTGCGGTAGAATCTCGCGCACTGTTTCGATGTCCAGTTTAACGGATGTGTTCTCGATTGCACCCTTCCACCCGCGCAGAAAGCCGGTTACCCGGTGTCCGCCGGAAGCAGCTCTGAAAACAACTCCCCGGATGACAGCATTGAGACCCGGAGCGTCCCCTCCGCCTGTCAGTATACCAAGATGCACACATACCTCCTAATTATTTGAGTTTCAGTGTATCACTTAAGCAATTTCTTCGCTAACTCCATATAGTCGGGAATCGGGAGTGACTGTCCCCCGTCTGAGAGTGCCTTGTCAGGGTCGGGGTGAACTTCAAGCATTATTCCGTCTGCACTTGCGGCAAGTCCTGCAAGTGCCAGTGGTTCCAGTATGTCCCGTCTTCCGGCAGCATGGCACGGATCTACAATTACGGGATATCCGCCCTTATTACGGGCAAGTGGAACAGCAGAAATGTCCAGCGTATTTCTGGTCCATGTTTCGAATGTCCTGATTCCCCTTTCACAGAGAATTACTTCATCGTTACCCTCTTTAACAAGATATTCCGCAGCCATCAGCCACTCTTCTATTGTGGCCATAAAACCCCTCTTTAGCAGAACCGGTTTACCCGTTTTTCCTACTTCTGCAAGAAGCGGGAAGTTGTGCATGTTGCGAGAACCTATCTGAATAATGTCGATGTACTCGATTGCAGTTTCTATCTGGCTTACTGCCAGGACTTCACTCACGACAGGCAATCCGTATCTTGCTCCTGCAGCCTGCAGGAGTTTCAATCCTTCGACACCAAGCCCCTGAAATGAATACGGTGAGCTTCTTGGTTTAAAAGCACCACCTCTGAGAATCGAACCCTCTGATTCGGCAACTGCTTTCGCCACTTCCATGAGCATGCTCTCATTCTCTACAGAGCAGGGACCCGCTATGATGACGGGAGTACCGCCTCCAATTACGACATTGCCTACTTTAACTGACCTTATTTCCAACACTACCTCTTCCCAAATTCACCTATGATAAATCTAATCAATTCTCTGATGGAACTGTCTGATATGGGACCCGGATTATGTCCGACCGCATTGTCTTCCTGGTCATCGACCCAGTTTGGATCGAAACCACCACCTATTTTTCTCATCAGATCAGCCCGGTGATTCAGCAAACGCACAAGTTCTACATCCGAGCGAAGCAATTCGCTTCTGTGGTCGGGTTTGACTTCGCGGGTACCTACAGATTTTCTGTCTATCTTGCCTGATGGGGTGCGCGGTAGCCCGGCAACTATGAGGATTTTCCTCGGAATCTTATGGTCGTCTATTCTGCCTTTGAGGAACTCTTTCAGATCTGAAACTCCCAACTCGAATCCGGGGCGAGCAATGACATAGGCCACCGGCATTTCACCTCGCTTCGGATGGTCATCGCCAACCACGCACACATCCGCAACCGACGGATGTTTGAGTATGGCAAGTTCGACTTCGAGGGGATAGACTTTCAGCCCAACGGCTTTGATCAGACCGCCGCGTCTTCCAAGAAATTTTAACGTTCCCTTTTCCTTTTTGAAGATATCTCCGGTATGGTACCAGCCATCACAGAAAGCTTCTTCGGAAAATGCTCTTTCTCCTGCATAGGCATCCACCACGGCATCTCCGCTGATCAGCAGTTCTCCACTACCACCGTCATCAGCAGTCCTGCCGTCGCTATCTGCAATCCTCACTGAATAACCATCAACAATCCTCGTAAAACCATCTGAATCGGACTCTCCCACCAGGGCAACCCCGGCAGTTTCAGTACTTCCCCACACAGGAATCAGATCGACCCCCGTATCACTCTGGAATTTCTCTGCGAATTCTCTCGAAACATACATCCCGCCGGCTTCAGCAATTCTCATTCTGCTCATGTCGGTATCTGACCTTCCCCAAAGCCTGAGTAAACTTATGAATTGCGGGGGAAGCGCCATGAGTGCGGTGACACCTCTCTTCGATATAGTATGAAGTAGATCGCGTGGATATCTCTTCTCAGTCAGCACTGTTGTGCCACTGAGATACAATCCTCTCATGAAAAGTTCATGCGGATGACCAAATACACCAAACAGTGAAAGGTGAACATCATTACGTGTCAATCCGAGCGTAGAGCAGACCCCTGCTGTATTTGCCACTAACTGAGCATGTGTTGTCAATGCAACTTTTGCAACACCTGTGGAACCGGATGTGACATTTAGATACACTACTTCATCCGGCTGAACTTCCGGTAAGTCAAGCAAAGCGGGAGGATTGTGGTATATCGAACTTCCAACAACAATTCGCTCCACATCCTTCCACTCTTCGATTGGAATGGATGTTCCCTGCTCTGCAACGATGAACCGGTCAGACCACCTGTCGAAGACTCTCTTTCTGTCCTGTTCCGGCCATGCCGTATTCAGGGATACCATTCGTGCTCCTAGCATCGAAACAGCTATGAACACACAGGGGAGGAATGCGGAACATGTGAAAACGCCGCCAACCACACTGCCCTCCCTGATGCCTGCATCTTTCATGATTGCAGCAATGTTCAGGGATATATTATGCCATTCCTTATAGGTAATCGAGCGCGAATCGTCGTAAATGGCGATCTTCTCAGGATATTCGCCTACTGCCTGCTGCAGAAGCGAGTGGATTGTTCTCCGGGAGTCCATTTATTCTATTTTCTCTCCGCATTCGGGGCAGAATTTTACCCCTGCATCAATATCTTCATTACACTTGGGACATTTGACAGTCCCGCCCGTTTTTTCACCGCATTCAGGACAGAATTTTGCCCCTGTTGCTACTGGCTTCCTGCAGGCAGGGCATACTTCGCCAAGCGGCTTGCCGCATTCGGGGCAAAACTTGCCTTCGGGGATATTCTTCCCGCAGGCAGGACAGGCAACCAATGCTGCACTTCCTCCTCCACCTCCGGAGTTCCCCCCGGCCATGGTCTTCCCCATCATGTTGGCCATGGTCATTCCCATACCGAGACCTGCACCCATCCCGACTCCGGCTCCGGCCGCTCCGCCACCGCCTTCACCTTTGGCAGCATCGCCCATTGCTGTAGCCGTCTTAAAGCGCATGTAATCGTCCATGTTGCCAAGTGCTCCCATGCCGCTCCGCTCATCGATTCTCTCCTGCACTTCTTCTGGCGGTGTGATTGCCTGAACATAAAAATCGACCATCTGAATTCCATACTTCTCGAAATCCTCATACAGCCGGGCTTTGGAAAGTGTCCCTATCTCATCATAACTTTGAGGAAGGTCAAATATCGTTTCGAGAGTCTCACCGAGAAGGTCGGCAAGGCGGGAGATTATCATCCCCTTCAGGAATCCTTCAATCTCATCTGTTGAATATCGTCCTTCGGTACCGACAAGTTTGTTGACGAAAAGTTTACTGTCGATAACTTTCATCGAGAAATTACCAAAAGCCCGGAGACGCACCATCGACAGTTCCTTGTCACGGAAGATTATAGGCTCTTTTGTACCCCATTTCAGGTCTGTGAATGTCTTCTTGTTTATGTAGTAGGCTTCAGCACGGAATGGAGAGTCCTTACCCTCGAAGAGTGTGCTTACCATCGTAGCGAGTATAGGGATGTTCTGAGTTGTAAGTGTATGCCTGCCGGGACCGAATACATCCATGCATTTCCCGTCACGAAAGAATACTACTTCCTGATTCTCCCGAACGACAAGTTGACTGCCAAGGCGAAATTCTCCCGAACCGCTTTCAGGAATCCGATGAGCCATCTGTTTTCCCGTTTCATCGAGATATTCGATTATCTGCATCTTCTTAAACATTATTAACTACCTCACTAATCTATCGGCTTGTTATTTTCAAGGTCCGTCATCAATGCACTTCTACCCGCTACTTTCGAACTCAGTCCATCGAGAAGTCCGATGATGATATCGACCTTGTCAGGTATTTCTGCTGTCTCCGCATTCTTCATGTCCGTGAAAGCATCCTCGAGGTCTTCCACATCTACTTTGAGATCAACGTCGAACTCATAGAGTTTATCCAGTTCGCTTTCCCTTACCTTGTGCATGTCGAACCAGCCACTATATCCCCTATCGGCAAAACGAATCTGATCCTGTACTTTTTCAAGTTTCTTGATAAGACTGTCCAGACCGCCGGCGAGTGTAAATGCATCGGGACCCTTAAGTCTCGAAGCCAGATTGTTCACGGTTTTCCGGAGTTCGTCAAGCCTGTTGACCAGCATCATTCTGAATAGCTGATCATTGTCACGGCGTTCTTCTTTTCCCTTATAGCCTCTATAGCCCGGGATTATCCGGATTGCCTTCTCAAGGAATCCGAGTTTTCTTTTTTCTGTCATAATCTCCTCCTGATAAATGACTGTACTATATGAATTAGTTTCTTAACATAATAGAATAACAAAGGATAACTTCACGTCAACTCCACTTTCATTGCGACGCTCTCCGTTTGTTTGCAAGGTGTTCAGAATAGGTTCTCGAGAAATAATGAGTACCGCTCCCGTCCCCTTTACTCACGAAATAAAGGTAAACCTCAAGTGTGTCGGGATTCAATGCAGAATTGATGGAGAGTTCCCCAGGCGAACAGATCGGACCGGGCGGAAGACCGGCATGAAGATATGTGTTGTACGGACTTTCCACTTCGATATCCCGGTATGTAAGATATTCGCGGACCTCTCCGAGAGCATACTGCACAGTGGCGCAGCTTTCAAATCTCATCCCCCGCCTGAGTCTGCTGATAAACACCCCTGCAATGACAGGATACTCCTCGTCAGCCATCGCTTCGCGTTCAACGATAGATGCCAGAATAATCGTCTCATAGGGTGTAAGTCCGGTTTCCTCCATAAGTTCGGCAGCGTTCTCCGTGAACTTCTGTAGTCCGGTTTGAACTATTCTCGAAATCACGGCGGACGGACTCAACGAGTCAGCAAACTCATAGGTTTCAGGATACAGATATCCCTCGAGTGAGACAATCCCGAGTTCTTCGAGAAACACTGAATCAAACGCCAAACTATCCAGCACTTCCCGTTCTATATCGAGAGAAGATGATATTGCCGACAGTGACTGCTCCTGCACAAGCCCCGGTGCAAGCGTCACCCAACTGGTGGCAACGGGAATAACTTCCCCCCGCGCTATAGTCATCATGATACTGTCCGGAAGCATCGAATCGTTCAAAAGATATTCACCGGCCTGCAACGGGGCTGAATCCTGTATGGCAGAGTATTTCCAGAGAAAATAGAATTCACTCCTAATCATGCCGGAATCTGCCAAAGCTCCGGCAATCTGCTTCGCACCCCACCCGCTCTTCACTTCGAATACACACTCTTTACCCTGTCCGGGCGGATAACTGCACCATCTCGAGTAAAGTGACATAGCCAGCATAAGAAGCAGCACACCGGCGACTACATAAACAGCTGTGCGTTTCATGCTAAACCCAAATAGCGTTTGAGAATGATAACAGCAGCAATCGAATCCATTTTCCCATCGCGTCTTTTATTCTTCCGCAAGGCCTGTGCTTCCACTGTAGTGCCCGTTTCACGAACAAGTTCGACTATGTGTCCCTCATTTCTAAGGTAATCAGCCAGCTCCTCAACTTCGCAGCTTAGTTCAGTCTCTTTGCCGCCCGCAGTCAGGGGAAGTCCAAGAACAACTGTGGATGTTCCGTGTTCGTTGATAATACTGTGAATCCTGCTATCGATCTTCTTCCAGGTTGTATCCGAAAGGGGTTCTAAAGGCATAACTACACCTGAAATGGATATGGCAAATCCCGTGCGCTTTCGACCGTAGTCAATTCCGATATAAACCATGCCCGAATATAAGACGATAAATGCTGCAAGACACCTTTAACACAAACGGTGCCTGGCACTTTTCTCCGGAGATAATTAGGGACACCATAGAAAAGCCGCCTGTCACCATTTCTATAGTGTCCCTAATTTATCAACGAAGTAGTGTCACCTGCTCGACGTAATCGATTCCGGGAGCTTCGAGATGCAGGAAGTACGTGCCCGCTGCAAGTTCTCTGCCTGAATCATCGATTCCGCGCCAGAGAATGCTGTTCTCTCCGGCTTCGAACTGCTCTTCTGTTGTTTCGGTTACCAGTCTGCCTGTGATATCATAAACGCTTAGCGTTGTAGTTCCCGCAGATAACGTTGTGAAGTTGACTGCTGTTTCTGCAGAGAACGGATTGGGGGCTATCTCGACAGATGTAACACCGGGTGCCACACCGGTTATTCCGGTTCCGTCATGCTCCCACAGTTTTATTGAAATATCGGCATACGTACCGAATCCGGTGTGTTCTGCACCTGAGAAAACTACGAAATAATCCCGTCCATGCGGGGGGTAGAAAAGTACACTGTTTTCAGTGAGTCCGTCTGCTACTTCATATGCTTCGAAGGGTTCCCCATCGAGATACAGTCCAAGATTATTCGCATCAACGATGAAGAAAGGAAGATGACCGTCTTCGAGAGGATACGCATACTCACTTCTGGGATTTGCCCAGAAATCCCTGTCGTTCTGAATGTCTGCAGGCAGGTCATAACTGACTTCGATTAAGTACCTCGACCAGGAACCGGAAGCAGCTTCTGTTATCTCAAGATTTGGCATTGGATTGGGCGGCTTCCATTCGAAGTAATAATGTTCACCTGCAACGCTGTTCGTAATGAGGTTTCCCCAGCCGCCTGCGGGATAATTACCTATAGATGTGGCGATACTGATGTAATAATTCTGGTTGTTTCCAAGAATGAACTGAATGTCACCGTTCTGGTCAGTCACTCCCCAGGTACCGCGGTAAAGCGAGTAGGGCGGGTAATATGATTCACTTGCAAGAGTAACACGCCCGTTGTCCACCGGAACACCAAGAGAATCTTCAAGGTGAACGCTTAGTGTACATACGAGGGAATAAGTGGCTATTGCATCCCAGGTCCATCCGTCATTCCGCCAGTCCCAGATACAGGAGTTCTCCTTGGAACCGCCCATGTCGATATCGTAGCCTATGTAGGGATTGCCGACCCAGTCAGGCTGCCAGGGGTGCCATTCATCATCCCACCATATTTCGCACCACACATGGTCTTCGAGTATGTCCATTGTGCATAATGTAGGCAGGAGAACTGTTCTGGCTGCGGCGCAGATAAGGTCCTGATTTTCTCCGCAGTTGCCGTTATGTTCATGTGCGATGACATTCGGCTGAATCGGTCTGTTGCCGGAAGCGCCTTCTGTTACTGTGTTGAACTCCCACCATGTAAGCATGTGAACTGCCTGAGTCGAATCGACAAAGGTGGGACAGTGGTTCTGTTCTCCGTCCCAGATATACTCGCAGGTGGACATGACCTCCGAAAGCAATGGGTAACCGGTGTCGTTCTGTGTGTAAAGATATTCCCGCCAGAACATATTATAGACAGAATTGTCCTGAAGCGGTTTTTCATCTGAGACTTTCGGCATTACTATCCACCAATAGTACAGTTCTTTGTCTATTTCAACATACACAACAGAACTGTCTTCGAGAGCTCTGTACTCTGTCGTGGAATAGTAGTCATCACCGCCGTAATCATTGACTGTGACATACTGCAAATCATCATCGATCGTGTATATCCAGTTGGCGTTGTTTTCGATGAGAGTCTCATCCCATGACGGGTTTGCAAGAATAGTCCACGATATATGCGCCACCTGAAAGATAACTTCATCGAGCACTCTCTGGTCGGCAACATTGAGAATCAGGTTGGCATACCTGTCCTGATTGTCGGCAGACAGAAGATGGAAATTCCACTCGAGGTCGTCACGCATCCAGGTAGGAGCAATATCCAGAGCTTCAACCGCTGATTGAGTAAGTTCATATGGAACGATTGAATCCGAAAGCGTCCCGCTGTCATAATCCATTGCGATTACATATTCATCACCATCAGTGATGATAATCTCGACATCCATCGAATCCACAGGGAGATACTCGGTTGGGATAGTATCCAATGGAAGTACTCCTCCCGTGATGATTGTTTCAACGAAATCCCAGGTTGGATAGGTTGTTACCAATGCCCTAATATCATCTGTGACAATGCAGGGCTCTCCCATGTCAGTTGTTGCTTCGCGGACTATATCGTTCGCTGAAACACTCAAAACGAAGAGACACATCAGTGCTGAGATTAACAGTTTCACATTATGCCTTTCACTAAAGTTGATGTTGTTTTACACATTCTATTTTAAGCATTTATCGCTTCAATGTCACGTACAACATTCCCACCCTTTACATGCCCGTGCAAACAAAACAGTTTCAAGTATGATTGAGAAATGGGAAAATCAAGAATGATAAACAGAAATACCGGTGCTGCCTTCACATTGGGTTTTGCTGCTCTCATGCGGGTAATCCATCTGTGGGGATACTATACCGGAAGCAGAACATCACTGTATTACTGGCCCGTCCTTGCCTGCAGAAAGTTCGAAGCAGCAGCGCAGGCATTAACTGAAGGTTCGCATATCGGTCCGTTTGTGTATGCAAGCCCCCTCTATCGGTACATCCTTCTCCCCTTCTATCTAGCAGGATTAGACAGGACAGGCATCTTCATTCTACAGAGCCTTGCCGGTATCCTGACAGCATGGATGATATACAAACTGGCATTGAGACTTGGTTCTAGCGCCCTGCCTGCAATTCTTGCTTCGGCAGTTTTCGGTCTGTACGCACCGGCTGTATTCTATGAACTCACACTTCTTCCCGTTAGTATTCTCGGAGCAATCATAGTCTTCTTTGTCATGCTCGAAACCGAAACAATCTATAAAGACACATATTTCCGTTCATCACTTTTGGGATTTCTTCCGGCATTGATGACCGGACTGCGCCCCCCCTTTCTTCTTCTCTTGTCGATTCCTATCGTCAAATGGATCAGAAAACGCAATTGGCTGAATCTCCTTGCAGGATTGCTGGTTTTCACAATTCCGCTTGTATTTCTTGCCTGGCAGCATGAACAGGCAGGCGGTGGTTTCTATCCGCTTCCGAGAGCAACCGGACTGAATCTGGTTCTCGGGCATAACGCTGAATCATCTGCCTACGGCTCTTCCCTGCCGTCACTGGGATTAGTGGAGACTGGAGAAAAGGACTTCCACGAAGTCGGGATAGATGTTGCGAGGAGCAATGGGATGACTACACTCGAAGAATGCGACAGCTATTGGAAGAACATTGCATTAGAATGGGTACTTCACAATCCGGGGGATGAATTTATCCTGTTGATGAAAAAGACAGGAGCTTTCTTCGGGTTAAAACCCTTCGACCAGTATTATGAACTTCAGCGGGTAAATTCCTTCAATCCGATCATGCCGTTTTATTTCGTACCGCGGGGGTTTATCATAGTTGTTTTCCTGCTCGGATTGATACCATTCTGCGTGCGGGGTAAAGGACGGGGCATCGCACTGTTTCCGATTGCCGTTTCACTTGCTTCCGTTCTGCTGATCTTCTATTCTGAGAGGTATTTTCTACCAATCCTACCGGTTCTGCTTGGTGTATCTGCAGCAGGTTCAACAATTCTGTTTCGGATGATTCGAAAGGCTCCTCTTGAAGGAATCATTCTCGGATTAGCCGGACTGCTGCTGTTGATTCCCGCTTTTATCTACCCCGTACCTGAAATACCCGAAGAGCAGTACATCGGTTCACTCGGTGTCAGGGCTTTTCACATGAAGGATTACGCTGTTGCACTCGAACTGTTCGAACGGCAGGCGGTTCTGGCACCCCCGGAAACGGTGCCGTGGCTGCAGGGACATACCAATGCTGCAATCACCTGTAAAATTCTCGGGATGACGGAGCGGGCGGCCGATCATGAAGCGATGATCAGTAATTAAAGGGACAGTATACTTAATTATGCAAGTAGTACCGTACGTCATTCCTTCCACTATAGTCTTGAGCATTTAGTACCGTACGTCACTTTTTCCACTCAAGTCCTGACTGATTTGCCAAATTCCTTTAGTGGAAAAAGTGACGTACGGTACTGATAGAGTGGAAGAAATGACATACGGTGCTGACTCATCAAAATAATTAAGTATACTGTCCCTTTAACTAGGCTTACTTATGTAATTAAGTATACTGTCCCTTTAATTGAAGAGGTGAGCCTTATTCAGCACAGCAACGAGCAGTTCGATTGCAGTCTCTACATCATGTTTATGGATGACTGCAACAGGGCTGTGACCATACCTTGTCGGGATGGACAGACAGGTTGAATGAGCCCCCGGACTGAACTGCTGCATGCTGGAAGTATCAGTACCCCCGCGCATGAGTATTTCCATCTGGTGGTCTATCTTCTTCTTCTCCGCAATATCTCTTATGAAATCGACGAGTGAAGTTGAACAGATAACACTTCCGTCCATCTGTTTGATTGTCACACCTTTGCCGAGGTCTGCTATTTTGAGTGATGCTGGGAATCCCGGTGTATCACCCGCTCCTGTTATGTCGACTGCAATTCCGATATCCGGTTTAATCGTCTGTGCCGCTACGCGTGAACCGCGAAGACCCACTTCCTCCTGTGCAGTACCGACACAATAGACATCGATTTTAGGATTCCTGTATTTCTTTATGGCTTCTGCAATTATGTATGCTCCTATTCGGTCGTCGAATGCCTTTGCAACCAGGCAGTCACCAAGTTCCGAGAACTGCGTGTCCATGCATACACGGTCACCACGGCTGACCTTTTCTTTCACAGTATCTGCGTTCAGCCCGAAATCGAGATAAAGATCCTTGAGTTTCGGGACTTTCTTTGCCTGTTCCGGGTCCATAATTGCAGGAGTCTGCACGACTGCTTTAAGGGTTTCTCCCTTTCGAGTGTGCACTCGTACGGTGTGACCGGCGATACTCGGAGTACTCCAGCCGCCGATAGGAACCACGGATGCATATCCTACATCACTTACATTGTAGACGAGAAATCCGATCTCATCTATATGACCCGCCAGCATTACCTTCTTCCGCTTCTTCCCTGTGGTGCCTTTCTTAAGTCCGATGAAGTTCTTCATGGCATCGACTTCGATACTATCGAGATACTCTTTGAGTTCTTCCTTCATAAGTTCGACAATAGCATCTTCATGTCCGGATACCCCATCCGTTTCACACAGTTTCTTTAGAAATTTCATTCTTCCTCCTCTTGATAACGATATTTTGGCAGGTACTCATAGGGGACACTCCTCCTGCGAAGGAATGTCCCATCAGGGTAAGATAAGTGATATGTTCACTTATCTCGGAATCCACATGAATCCCGCTCCATCATTCCAATTAGTTCCTGTTGTAGCGAAAACGATATCTTCGATAACACTCTGAGCTGCTTCAGCAGGTGTGTATCCCGCATCGAATATCTGATTGAAATAGAACATCTCGATAATTCCGCTTGCACCCCAGTCTACACTCTCTGTATATCCCGAAACTATGAAATCCTCATTCCAGTTCTTCGAAGCAATAATCTCATCAGGCATGTCTCCCGCCATTATCAAACAACTGCTGAAATGAATCATACTCAGGTTAGTACAGGGCATCAAAGCACCTGTCAACTCGCGGGCAGTAACAGTTCCCCCTAACAATTCTATCCCGTATTCTGTCCCGTGTGAAGAAATAACAAGGCAGACTTCACCGGGCAGAGATGATATCTCAAGACAGAATGCGGTCAGGTCTTCAACATCGTGAATGAAACGGTGGCGGACAGTTACCGAAGGTACACGGGCAAACCAGGCTGCAAGCATTTCACCAAAGGAATACTCATTCTCAGCCATCCCTGTCTGCCATTCACTTTCGAGTATAACCAGCCAGTTCCCTGAACCCGCATCCGAACCGGCTCTGTAACCTTCCCAGTCGTACCACACATTACTTCCATCAACCTTCCATTCTCCTTCTATTCTGAGAGAGTCATCAGAAAGTTCGAACCATCCGTCTCCGGCAGCAGAAGACTCTGCATAGCGAAATACCATTCTTCCATCGGAATCTATCCTTCCTTCGACTGTGCACATTCCGCCGAATTCATAATATCCGGAAACATCAGCAATGTTCTGCTGAAGGTACATTGTACCGTAAGTGGTTTCCCATGTACCCGAAAAATCCGGAATCTGCCCGAAAGCAGTGCATATCAGAAACAATGAAAGAAGGATTTTAATACTCATGATAACACCGCCTTTATCCTTCTGATTCCCTGAGACGAACTCTGTTCTTTCCTGATACTGAATGTACCCAGTTCTGATGTGTTTTTTGCATGCGGGCCGCCGCAGATTTCAATCGAATAATCACCTATTCGGTACACTTTTACCTTCTCGCCGTATTTGCTGCGGAAAAGACCTATTGCTCCGAGTTCAATTGCATCTTCGAGTGTCATCTCCGCTGAGGTAACTTCAAGCCCTGATTCGATTATCCTGTTGACTTCATCTTCAACCTGCTTCTTCTCCTCATCGGTCATTTTCTCAGGGTGGCTGAAGTCAAACCTCAAACGCTTCTCGGTAATGTTACTCCCCTTTTGTTCGACATGCTCGCCGAGGATGTTGCGGAGAGCTTGATGAAGAAGGTGAGTTGCCGTATGAAGTGTTGTGACCATCTCGCTGTTATCGGCCAGACCACCGCTGAATTTCTGTTCACTGCCTTTGCGGGAGAGGTTCCTGTGCTTCTCGAATGCCTTTGCATAGCCTTCCATATCGACAGTCATACCGTTTTCGGCTGCAAGTTCTGCAGTAAACTCTACAGGAAAACCATAAGTATCATACAGACGGAAAGCGACTCTTCCCGGTATTACTTTCTTCGGGTTCTTCATTAGATTCGGAAGGAGTTTATTGAACTCCTTCAATCCGTCTGTAAGAGTCTTTTCAAACCTGATTTCTTCTGCTTCGAGTTCATCGAGGACATATTGGCGGTTCCGGGTAAGTTCAGGATGAGCAGGAGATTCAGTTTCGATGACAACTTCAGCAAGTTTCTTTGTGAACGGTGTCTCTATACCGAGTTTAATCCCGTGCCGGACAGCGAGCCTGATAAGTCTTCGAAGAACATATCCCCGGTCAAGATTAGATGGAGGAATACCCATGTCATCCCCAAGCATATGGGTCGCCGTTCTTAAGTGGTCGGCAATAATGCGGATTGATCTCCATTCATCTTCATCCGGTTCATCGCTACTTCCGAATAATTCCCTGATACCCGAAAGAAGCGGTTGGAACAGCGGTATATCGAACACACTGTCTTTCCCATTCAGCATTGCAACAGTTCTTTCCAGCCCCATCCCCGTGTCGACATTCTTAGAATCCATCAGTTGAAACTCTCCATCGGGAGTTTTTGTGTATTCCATGAACACATCGTTCCAGATTTCGAAATATTTCCCGCAGTTGCATCCGGGACGGCAATCACTGCCGCAGGCATCGAGTCCCGTATCGATGAACATTTCCGTGTCAGGCCCGCAGGGTCCGGTGTTTCCAACGGGTCCCCACCAGTTATCCTCCCTGCCGAATGCGAATATTCTCTCAGGCGGGATTCCGACCTCTTTCCATATCTGTGCAGATTCTTCATCAGGCGGGGTCTTATCGTCTCCTGTAAATACTGTCACATAGAGTTTCGATGAATCGAGTCCAAGCCATTTTTCAGATGTCAGAAACTCAAAACTCCAGGTAATTGCTTCACGCTTTCCATAATCCCCAAGTGACCAGTTACCGAGCATTTCGAAAAAAGTCAGATGAGTTCTGTCGCCGACTTCTTCGATATCGCCTGTCCGTATGCATTTCTGGAAGTTCACGAGCCTGTCACCTGAAGGATGTTTTTCTCCGAGTAGATACGACACCAAAGGCTGCATTCCGGCAGGTACAAACAGGATTGTCGAGTCATTTTCAGGAATTAGCGACGCATCCTGAATTTCCACATGTCCTTTTTCAATAAAAAATTCGATGTATAGATGTCTCAGTTCATCAGCGGTCATAGAATCCTCTCATGTTCAATAGGAAGTGGTTTCTTCGGCTGTGTTGCATATGACAAGAGCAGCAATTGTACCCGGAATCCAGCCTGCCAAAGTGAGAAGAGATACAATTAGAACAGAACCGCATCCTCTGTCCAATACCGCAAGGGGTGGGAAGATCAAACACAAAATTACTTTTCCGCAACTCATAGTATTCTCATTAAACGATAGTTTTACAGACTGCGCTCGAAGATCCTGTACGTTCGGTAAGCATCTGCATTAATGCTCTTTTCGAGGATAGCACGCATTGGGACATTGTCTTCGAGTATCCAGGACATTTCTCCCATTGTTATACCGCGTTTTTCGCTTTCTTTGATCACACGGTCGATAAGAATTGCTTCGAGTCCTCTACCTCTATACTCCTCGCGAACCCCAAGCAGCGTAACCCTTACCCATTTCGGATGTACTTTGAATGGAGGAACTTTAAGAGCGAGTATCAGCCGAAGGAGGTTTCCATTTGCTTTTTTGAAAGCCTTGTTGACATCCGGCAGACCTACGGCAAAGCCAACAGCCTTGCCATCCACTTCGACTATGGGAGACAGTTCAGGAACGATGATCATCTTCAGTTCTTTAGCCATAGTTTCAAGTTCGAGTTCAGTCATGGGTACAAATCCCCAGTTGTTCTTCCAGCACTCATTGAAAATGTCTATTATTAGCGGAACTTCTTCCTTGAGATTCTTGTTATCGATATCGCGAATCACCGTTCCCATACGTCTTTCTACAACTTTGGCAATCCTCTCAACCTTCGAGAAATCCGCTTTTAGCCCATCGACTGAATAGGCAAGAAGGTCCTTGATACCCTTGAAACCTGCGTTTCCCGTCATATCGGCATAGTAAGGAGGATTATATGTCATCATCAATCTGGGTGAGTCACTAAAACCCTTTACCAGCATACCGCACTCTTCATTGACTGAATAATTGAACGGCCCGCGAATCTGCTCCATACCCTGTTCTTTTAGATTAGCTGATGCAGTATCAAGAAGCAGGTCGAATACTTCTTGATTTTCAATGCATTCGAGAAAACCAAAAAAACCGACTTTATCCTTGTGATAATCATTATGCGCATGATTTACTATTGCCGCAATAGTGCCGACTACCTTACCAGTGTCATCCCGTGTCAGAAAGAAAGTAACAGAAGCATGTTTGAAAAACGGGTGTTTTGTGCTGTCTAGAATCTCTCGTTGAAAGCTTTTTACATTCGGTACCCAGAAAGGATCGTCTTTGTATAACATATAGGGTAGATTCAGAAATTCTTCCATCTGTGATTTGCTTTCCGCTACTTCAATTGTGAAAGACATAATACCTCCGTCATATAATGTTCAGTTCAGTTCCTACTTCCTCGAAAATATCGAGTGCTCTATCAATCATGTTATCTGTTAATGATGCCATATAACTCGTTCGGAGCATTTCACCGCCTGCAGCAACGGCAGGGCTTACCACCGGATTTGTGAAAACACCTTTATCGAATAGTTTTTTCCAAAACATCAGTGTCAGATATTCCTCACTCACAACAATTGGGATTATCGGAGTTTCGGAGTTACCTACATTGAAGCCGAGTGAAGTAAGTCCGATTCGTGCCCGCTCTGCTGCATGATGCGTCTGTGCAACAAGTTCCGGTTTTTCTTCGAGTATGTCAAGAACTGCAATGACCGTCGCAACAGCGGACGGTGGAAGACTGGCGGAAAAGACCATCGAACGTGCTGTATGCATAATGTAATCTATGACCCTGTCATCGCCGGCAACGAATCCGCCTATACAGGCAAAGGATTTGCTGAATGTGCCAAGGAGCAGATCAACCTGATCCATTGCTCCGAAATGTTCGGCAGTCCCCCTGCCCGTTGCACCCATTGCACCAACTCCGTGAGCATCATCGATTAGGAGTCTTGCTCCAAACTCCTTTGCTACCTTCACCAGTTCGGGAATATCGGCGAGATCGCCTTCCATGCTGAAGACCCCGTCAGAAACGATAAATCCGGGTTTATCTGAATTGGCTCCGAGCATATAGCGAAGATGGTCCATGTCCTTATGCCTGTATTTTAGCACTTTTGCAAAACTCAGCCTTGTACCGTCTATGATCGACGCATGATCCAGTTTATCGAGATAAATGATGTCATTCCGGCCGGCGATTGTTGATATCACGCCAAGATTAGCCTGAAATCCCGTGCTGAAAGTAATTGCTCTTTCTTTTCCAAGGAAGGCGGCAAGCCGAGCTTCAAGTTCTATATGAAGGTCCAGTGTGCCGTTCAGAAACCTGCTTCCCGTGCATCCTGTACCATATTTGTCTATCGCATCCTGTGCCTTCTTCATTACATACGGATCATCTGTCAGCCCAAGATAGTTGTTCGAACCAAGCATGATGACGCCATGGCCGTTTATCTCCATTTCAGCCCCTACATGACCGCTCAGCGGTAGGAAGTATGGATATAAACCCAGTTTTTTAACTTCGTCTGCTCTGTCAAATTCTGCACACTTCTGAAAGACATCTTGCATTGATTTCCTCCGACTTGCCTGCTGGTTATAATAGAATCAACTTTGACTGTGAAGTTAATGATGTAAAGTACATAAGTCAACGGAACGGAAAATGAAGAAAATCGTAGTTACAGGTGCTTCGGGTTTCCTCGGCAGACATACAGCAAAACAACTGATAAATGATGGATATGCAGTAACCGCTCTGTTGAGAAATACATCATCCACGAATGAACTTCCCCCTGAATGCACACATGCCTGCGTGGACTTCATGAACCCCGGGAGCATTTCGCCTTATCTGAAGGACGTATTTGCCATTCTGCACATTGCAGGAGCTGTCAGTGCAGGAAGTCAGGAAGAATTCGACCGTGCAAATGCCCTGGTCACAAAGAACATGATTAGCGCTCGGAATACAGCTGCCCCTGATGCTGTTTTCATCTATGTGTCCAGCGTGGCGGCAGCAGGGCCAGATGAGAAAGGACCTATTACATCCTACGGACGCAGTAAATTGCTGGGCGAGAAATGTACGGTTTCAACAGAAAATTGGATTATAGTCCGCCCGCCCGGGATATTCGGCCCCGGGGATTCTGCATCTCTGAACACTTTCAGGCTTGCAGCTAATGGCCTTTTCATCTCCCCTGGGATGTCCAACTCACAATTTCCAATAATCTATGTGAAGGATATGGCAGAACTGCTTTCGATACTTGTCGATTGTCCTGATACACTTCTGAAGACAATCACTCCGTTCCACAAAAAATTGTTCACATGGCGTGAGTTTCACAGAGAACTAGAGCAGGCCCTCGGGAAGAAGATCCTTTATCTTCGTATACCTGCTCCACTCGTAAAACTGGGCGGTTTCGTTTCAGAAGTAACTTCTGCTATCTCAGGGCAGACACCTTTCTTCACCCGTGAAAAGACAAGAGAAATCCTTGCTGATTACAGTATCGCTGACAGACTTAAAGTAATCGAAGAAATGACCGGATGGAAAGCTGACACACCATTGAAGGAAGCGCTTGAAGAGACTCTGAAATGGGCGGCTGAATAGATTCTACCGCTTATATCCTATCCTCTTAAGGAGTTCGATTCTGCTTTCGATATCTTCTTCTATCTCGACTGCAAGCGGTGCTTCCCCGTCGACAACACCCAGAATACCCCCACCCTGTTCGGTCCTTGCGACGATTACCTGCAGGGGATTAGCAGATGCACAGTATATCCGGCAGACTTCCGGAACATCTTTTATTCGCGGCAGCACCTGAATCGGATATGCCCTGCCAAGCACAACTATAAACACATGACCGCAGCCAAGCCTGAGAATGTTTTTCTCTGCAATCTGCTGCAGTTCCAGGTCCGTGCCGTCACTCCGAACCAGTTTAGGTCCCGATGCTTCTGCGAAAGCCAGTCCAAACTTCTCTCCGGGTAGAGTACCGGTGATTGCTTCATAAACATCTTCTATTGTTTTAATGAAATGCGACTGACCCAGAATGACATTACATCCTTCGGGGAATTCAAGTTGTATCTGTTCGAGTGAGATTTGATTCTTCATTCATGCTCCTGTCGATGTCAGTATCTTCTTCTTTTCGAAGCTGAGAGAATACCCATTTGACTTCGGTAATTAGCAACTGTCCGTCTCTTTATTTCGATTCCCAGATTTTGGAGAATGGATGTCAGTTTAGAGTCAGAAAGCGGGTCGTTTTTGTCCTCTGAATCAATGAGTTTCCGCAGTTCATCCTTCACACTCCGGCTGGAAAGTTCTCCACCATCGGATGGAAGTGCTCTGCTGAAGAAGAACTTCACTTCGTGAATTCCCTGCGGAGACTGCAGGTACTTGCCATTACTGGCCCGGCTGATGGTGGACTGGTTCAATTCCAGTTTATCTGCAACCATCTGAAGTTTCAGCGGTTTGAGTTCTTCTACTCCGTATTCAAAGAAGTCATGTTGGTAATCAGCAAGAAATGCTCCTATTCTGGTGATTGTATCCTGTCGCTGAGCTATCGATTTAATGAACCAGGTTGCCCTTTGAAACTTCTTCGTGACATATTCTTTTTCAGTGTCGGAAGTTTGGGGTGACTCGAGAATATTTCTGTTTCTCGATGAAATCGAAAGTGTCGGGAAACGGGTATCATTTAATTCGGCGATGAATTTATCTCCGAGTCTTTTTACGATGATATCAGGGATGATGACTGAGTTAACATCGAGAACAAAACCGCTTCCGGGCCAGGGATTCAATTTCGAAATCCCATCGATTGCATCCTGCACTTCTTTTGGTGTGCAATGCAGAGCATTTGATATCTTCTTGATTCTCTTTTCTGCCATGTTGAGGAAGTGATCTGTAACAATTCTATACTCCGGACTGCTTTCCTCAAATCCCCTATTCAGCAGTTGAGTTTGAAGCGACATGACGACAGTGGTGCTTGCCACGCCTTCCGGTTCAAGTGAACGGACTATTTCCAGCGCTTCCTCCAATAATTCAGGCTCGTTCTCCCATCCAACCGCCAGCTTATATTCGGGTTGAGAGAGCAGTCCGTGCCGATCGAGTGAGTAGATTACATAAATTGCGGCTTCTTCCAGTTCGGGGGAAATTTCCATGGCATATATCTGATGCAGCAGATGATCTGAAAATGAAATTTTGCTCTCCGCTTCGGGAAACCAATAGTCGTCATCTGACTTATAAGAACTCGATTGTGAGATTCCGCTGTGCTCATCTATCTGTTTCAGGATATCCATCGGATCTGTTTCTCCGGTGTCGCTTCGGGATGGTTCATCATCCCAATCGCTTCCGCTTTCGGAAATCTGCTCAGTTCCCTTTTTGTCCGGTTCACTCTGTGATGCTTCGAGAAGCGGATTTTCAGTGAGTTCCTGGCTGATCATGTTCTCTAGGTCTGTCGAAGGCAGCTGCAGTATCTCGAGAGCCTGCATGATCTTCTGGGTTAACACCAGTTTCTGGGTTTGAACCAGGGACTGCCGCTGCTCCATCTTCATTCCGGGCATGCTAAAGTGTAAACCTCTCTCCAAGATATATTTTCCGTGCTTCAGGATTATCTGCCAACTCCTGTGCTGCCCCTGAAAGGAGTATTTTCCCGTTGTACATAATATATGCTCTATCTGTGATGGAAAGTGTTTCTCTTACACTATGGTCAGTGATGAGTATACCCAGACCGCTCTTTCTCAGTTTACGGATAATCTCCTGTATATCATCCACGGCAATAGGGTCGATACCGGAGAATGGTTCATCCAGAAGAAGAAATGAAGGACTGGTAACTAATGCTCTCGCAATTTCTACCCGTCTGCGTTCTCCCCCTGAAAGTGTATATGCCTTCTGCTTTGCTATTTTTCCAATGCCAAGTTCTGCAAGCAGCACGGCAAGACGCTTTTCCCGCTCGACTTTTCCAATTCCGATGGTTTCGAGAATGCTCATGATGTTATCCTCTACACTCATCTTTAGAAAGACACTCGATTCCTGCGGAAGATAGCCTATGCCGAGACGGGCTCTCTTGAACATCGGGAGTTTAGTGATTCTAGTCTCACCCAGAAACACTTCTCCTGATTTGGGACGGATGAAGCCGACCATCATATTGAATGTAGTGGTCTTCCCTGCCCCGTTCGGGCCAAGCAGACCAACCACTTCTCCGGATGAAACAGTAATGGAGACTCCATTCACAACAGCTCTTTTCCTGTATTTCTTGACCAGATTGAGCGTACGCAGAATCTCCGTATCTGTTTGTCCGACTGGCTTACTCACCGCTGTCCTCCCGGTAACTGTATGTCCCGCTCACATTTCCGATTGCAGTCACTTCGACGGCACTGCCGTCTTCAAATGTAATGATGAATATATCACTTTTTACGGTATTTATCTCCTGCTGTTCTGCAGCTTCACCCCCTGCTTTATACACAAGGTTTGCCGAACCGGCTATATACAGCAAATCCATCTCCTCATCGACAAAGAAGAAATCAGCTGTCTGCGATGTGAACCATGTTTCAGACGGGGGATCATCATTGGTATCGGAGAAGAAACCGGTAGCATTACCCTCGATGATAACAGAAGATATTCCCCCGTCTTCCGTCATATAGACTTCGATTTCGTCTCCCGAAAGTTCACCGTCAGCTGTTGTCAGTTCCGGACTGCCAAAGAGTTCTATGCGGTCTTCATCACCATAGGAATACAGATACTCAGCTTCAGCAACAATCTCCCTTTCGGGAATTGTAACAACTGCATTGCCCTGGGCTTCTGCTCTATTCTCATCAGAGAAAAACTCCAGCCGATCAGCTGTCACATACATTGTATCTTCATCTTCAGTATGTATCAGAAGCGGGTCGACAGTAATGAACATACTGTTCCGCTCGAAATCATACATCGCGTACTGTCCTGAAACGGTTCCCAGCCACTCACCTGTCATAACAACACTGTCTTTCACCGTCGCCTTTTCAGAATCCATATAGTAAACAACTTCTTCCGCCCGCACCTCTGTTTCACCGTCATATAGAAACACATTGCCTCTAATAATCAGGATGCTGTCCTTCGCATCGAATTCGAGATAATCAGAGTGTCCTGAAACAGTATCCGATTCGAAATTCACATTTCCGCTGAAAACAGCTCTTTCGGACAGTTCCCATATTGTAGCTGCATCAGAGGTTATCACGACTTCGCCATTAGTCACCACTACACTGTCTGTCAGCTCCATTAGCATCTCTCCTGATGCACCCTCACGAATAGAAGCACTCGAGGATGTTGCTGTGAAAATACCCGCAAAGGCACCCAAAGGAATCAACAGCATCACCAAGGTTACAGACAGCTTATCGGATATCATCATTTTCCGTGTACTCCGCATTGAACAGACTATCCACATCCCCCTGCAGTTTTGTATTCAGGTCTATCCCAACCCCCGAACAGATTCTGATGCCTGAAGCAAGAGTATCCGTGAGAATTACAAGACAGTCACTATGGATAAGTCCGGTTTCCTCTTCCCATTCGATCGAAGGAGCTGACAGATGTCTGTGCTCGACACTTTCGGCTTCTACATTGCCCCATAGCCTCATACGGTTATTTCGGATTTCGATCCTGCCGGAATCACCACTGAGGAAACTCTCAGGAACATTTGACTCATAGAAGGTAATCTCGACTTTGGACAGAAGAAGTACACTGTCTCCTTCAATATAATGCGCTGAATCACTTTCCAATTTCCAGGAGCGGGTTCCCCCCGATGACTGTACAAATGTAAAGGTACTTAATGCCTGTGTCTGCTCTTCTTCTGAAACCGCTTCGACGGGAGCCGGATTACCGCAGGCCAGTACTGCCGTCAGGACGATGATGCCAGCGCTTATGTATCCATACCCACTGAGCCGGGTCTTCATGTATCCATTCTCCTATTCGCCTGTTCAAAACTTCGGTTAACTGAATATGTCCATCATCGCCGGAAAATGTAGAAGTGTCAACCGGTTTGTCAATCACGAGAATATAGTCTCTGTCTTTGTTTCGCCTTATGTGCAGAGTCGAAACGGGAATACCGAATCGCAGGGCAATCTTCGCAGGGCCTGTTGGAGTTCTTGCAGGAATCCCCAGAAAATCCACAAATTCACCGTCAGCTCCCATAGTATCCTGGTCTATTAATATCCCGACTGCTGCATTCTGCCGGAGAAGCCGCAGGAGAGCCCCGGGACCCCTGCTCCTGTCGACAGAATCGACTCCGGGTTTTCTTCGGAGGTCATTCAGGAATGCAGAAACTTCACTGTCATCAAGTTCCTTGTGAATAATTCCAATCCTGTGTCCGAGATTTACTACTGCCCGGGGGGAGAGTTCCCATGCCGAATAGTGTGCTGTGATGAGAATGCAGCCGTTCCCGGCATCAAGAGCATCTGCAAGATGTTCCGCTCCTTCTACTGTGATAACTTCCTGAAATTCAACATCATCAAGGTGAGACAGGTGCAGAAAATCGAGATAACCTGCAACCAAGCTTCTGTAGATTTCGAAACTAGAGCATTCAAGACCAAGCGACCGCATGACTGTCCGCCTGTGCAATTCCAGCGTTTCATTCGAACTGAGTTTCAGACTGCAGAATATCCGTGCAATAATTCCGGAGATACTCCACAGAGTTTCTCTCGAGACTGCTTCTGTTATGCTATACAATGATTCAAGCACAGGAAGGTACATCCTGTGCCGTAGCTTTCTAAATGGAAGGCGGCTCATCCTAATCCGTTTGCTGTTCCGGAATTATTCGGGGGAGTCAAGTTCAGCATCTTTCAAGAGCATATCTATAACTTCGCGCACTGCACCCATGCCGCCGTCGGCTTTTGTGACAATGTCGCACACTTCGATGACATCGGGGTGAGCATCTGCGGGGCAGGCACCGATTCCGGCAAGTTCGATTGCGGGGATGTCCATTTTGCCATCACCCATGAAGAGTATTTCAGAAAGTTCAATGGAAAGATGTTCGGCAAGCCCACGGAGTGCTTCCGCCTTTTTAGGACTTCCGAGACACAGCAGTTCTATGTTCAGGTCTGCTGCGCGGCGTCGAGTGGCGGGAAAGTCTCTGAATGAGACAAGTGCTACCGGAAAACTCTGTTTTCGAAGTTCTATCATTCCCGCACCGTCTTTAGAGTTGAATGCCTGCATCACTCCATCGGGTCCGTAGTAAAGAACACCGTCAGTAAGGACACCGTCGACATCGAGTGCAAGCAATTTGATCTGTTTGAATGGAATCATCATGCTTTCCGAATCAATCGAGCCAGTATCCGGATGCCCAAAGCGTCAAATAGATAGTGGTTTCGTCGAAACTCTCTCCCGCTTCATCTTCCCAAATCTGATACCCGCCTGCAATGTCGATTCCTGCCCGTCCATCCCCGAAGCCGAAACCGGTTCCAAACGTGATACGGTTGGCACCATCGAGCCACAGACCATCTATATGTTCAAAGCCTGCCCGAATATCGACACCTCTTCCAACATCCAGTTCAGTACCGGCAGACAATACCCATCCGTCATCCGTGTGACTTCCCATAACATTCATGGCTTTTCTCGTGTAGATGTCAGCACACATCATCAGCTGCCTTATGGGATTGAATGAGAGTCCGGCGCTGAGTTCACCCGGAATGGAGTATCTTGTTTCGGAACTATCGGCTCCGGAACCGGAATAGTCCCTGACAATCTCAACATCCCCTGAGCGGTCTGTCGTTACCGAGAATCCAAGCGAGAAGTAATCTGTATTCAGCATAAGACCAAGCACACCGCCCCATGCCTGCTGAAGATAGGTATTGTCCCTGTATATCGTGTTTATGGGAATATTATGAGGTTGTCCTGCCGGAGAGAGAATAACATTCGATTCCACTTCCCCGAATGTGCACTTGCCGCCCAGTGAGAATGCGAATAGTTCGGATACCGCAACTGAAAATCCGGTATATACTTCCGAAAGTCCGCCTGACCATGTCAGATTACCGGTGTAATCAGGAAAACTCATTGCTGCTTCCTGTTCGAGACTGCTTCGAGCATCGATGGACGCAGATAACACAATCATTTTGTGTACCGGGAACAGTGCAGAAACAGACGGGAAGTTCACGCTGCTGCTCCATGGTGCTGCATCCCCGCTCCGGAGAATCCCGCTGAAACAGATACCGCTGTTCTCGGCCCAGGCGGAGGCTGCCGGATTCAGTACCGAAAGCCGTGAACCATCTGTGATTCCAACCGAAATGCCCCCGAGAGCATAAGCACGCGCAGAAAAGGACTGCATCTCCTCTCCCATTCCTTCGGGAGGAGGTTGAAATCCAGGGTAACCACCTGTAAGCAATGCCAGCACAAGAGCAAGATAAATCATCTAATAACTCCAATTCGTTGCAGCGAAATATACTTAATATCTTCTTAATGTACCCCTCAGTACTGCAGGAGTTTCATCAGATGGATTCGAATGACTCTCCGCGGTCAGGTATAAACACTTCCTTGCCCATGTCATCGAGTATTCTGGATGCCAGTACCTGTTGCTGTTCTTTTTCGCCGTGTACAAGGATGATTTTACCGGCATTCCTGCCGACTGTTTGTGCATACCTAAGGAGTGCATCTGAATCTGCATGTGCAGAAAATCCGTTGATAACTTCTACAGAAGCGTTGAGTGTGTATTCATCTCCGAATATTCTTATCGGTTTTATTCTATCCAGGATTCTCCTGCCGAGAGTATTCATTGCCATGAATCCAACTATCAGAACGGTGCTCGCAGGATCTTCAATATTATTCTTGAGATGATGTAGAATTCTGCCGGACTCACACATCCCCGATGCGGAGATGATTATCATCGGACTGTCATCATGATTCAGGGACTTCGATTCTTCTACATCCTGCACAAAACGCAGTCCCTTGAAGCGGAACGGACTGTTGCGCTCGAGAAGATACGCCCGGGTTTTGGCATCGAAACACTCAGGATGAAGCCTATATACTTCGGTTGCATCGAATGAAAGCGGAGAGTCCACATAGACTTTCAAGTCATCAGGAAGCAGTCCGTCAGCTTTCAGTTCATGGATGTAATACAGTACTTCCTGAGTTCTGCCGACGCTGAAAGACGGAATAACTACTTTTCCGCCCCTTGCGTATGTATCATCAATCACCTGTTGAAATTTCGACCGGGCTTCATCCGGTTTTTCATGGTTTCGCCCGCCGTAGGTGCTTTCCATCATGAGTATGTCTGCTCTCAGAGATACATCCGGATTTCGGAGCAATGGTCTGCTTGGTCTTCCGAGGTCTCCTGAGTAGACAAGAATTGTCTTCTTACCGTTTTCCTCTATCGTTATCTCCACCTGTGCCGAACCGAGTATGTGTCCCGCATCGAGAAAACGGATGGAAATCCCGGGAAACAGAGGATAGGACATGGAATAAGGAATGGAGACAAAGCGTTCCATCGTCTTCATCACATCTTCGATTGTATAGAGCGGCTCAATTAGGGGAAGGTTCTTCTTTGCCCGTTTTCTGTTTACATATTCCACATCATACTTCTGTATATGAGCACTGTCAGGAAGCATTATCGCTTCGAGATCGCGGGTGGCCTGGGTACAAAGTATAATTCCACTGTATCCTTTTTTGACCGCTGTAGGGAGATTACCTGAATGGTCTATATGTGCGTGTGAAAGCACTATTGCATCGAGTTCCGCAGGGTCATAGAGCATATCGCGGTTGAGTTTATCTGCTTCTTTCCGACGTCCCTGATGCAGTCCGCAATCCAATAGGACTTTCTTTCCACTAACCTCGAGAAGATGTTGCGAACCTGTAACTTCCTGTGCTGCTCCGTAGAATGTGATTTTCATTTATCCTCCTTTTTTGAGTATGGTAATATAACAATTGGGGACGGAGGAGTACTTTACGTAACACACTCCTCCGTCCCCATTCGCCCCATCCGTCAAAAAGTGCCAGGCACTTTTATAACTGGTGTGTGTGCTGTGGTTCATGCAAAATAAAAGTGCCTGGCACTTTTTTTCTGTGGAACTGTTCTTCAGTTATGGACATTACACCTGTAAATGTTTAAATTTGATATCTATGTAAATAATGTAAACTAACTGAATAAATACACCAAATTAGGAGGAAATAATGAAGTTCGCTATCCTGTTCCTGGTTGCTATGTTCGCATTTTCCGCTGCCGATACGGTAGTTTCGAGAATTTCGGATGCTGTTGAAAACAGTACTCTCACGCCGGACCAGGCAGTCGAATACCTTAGTGCAAGCCTGAGCGACAGAAGTTCTGTCCCTGCCGAATTTGTGGATGGGACTACAGATGTCCCCTGCGGCAATGCTGCAATGGACCTTATCACATCCCTTCTCGATGACTGTACCGCTTCGGTCCAGGACAGTTACCGTGACGGCCGTGCCAGACCTGAAGTCGGTGATCCGGAATACCTGATTAGTACTGATAACTTCCTGATTCACTGGACTGATGCAGGTGTTAACAGGACATCTGAATCCTGGGCAAATACAGTTGCTGATGCCTGTGCACACAGCTGGGATGTCGAAGTCGATGAAATGGGATGGGATGCTCCGCCGTCAGACCTCGGACAGGGCGGAGACGACAAACTGGATATCTATATCATCAACATCGAGGGTAGTGTGATTGGCTGGTGCAGCAGTTCCGGCTGCCCCCCCGATCCAATGTCACCCGAAGCTGACTATGCCAGCTATATTGCAATCAGTGCAAACGAATCCTGGGGAACAAACACCATCGAAGAGACCTGTTCACATGAGTTCATGCACGCCCTTCAGAACGGATATGAAGCAGCGGAACCTTCCTGGTTCAAGGAGAATACAGCAGTCTGGGTAGAAAACTATGCTTATGACTATAATGGTTATGCTTCTTACCTTCACGGCGGTGACAACTGTCTCCGGCGTCCCTGGTATGACATCCGCACAATGGACGAAGGACTCTATGAATACGGTGCTTCACCCTGGCCTATGTATATGGATGTACGCCATGGCGGACAGGAAGCTGTCAGAATGGTCTGGGAAAACTGTGCTGATGTAATTGGTGCCAATATGTGGGATGCACTCAACACAACAGCAGAGTATTACGGTCTCGACCTTGATATCTGGCTCGCTGAATATGCCGCCTGGCGCTGGTTCACCGGTTCCAACTGTCTGAACAGCCGTTATTACCTTTATGAAGAAGCATCTCTCTGGACACCGGGGCCTTATGTATTTTCATACCATACTGTCAGTTCTCTTCCCCATACTTCATATGAAGGTGTCTACCCGCCGGAGTTCACCGGACACCACTGGATAAAGGTCAATGTTGAAAACTACCAGCACTGGATTGAACTTCAGTTCGACGGTAGAGATCATTTCCCCTGGGTAGTGGGTGCCATACTTTACAATGAAGATGGAAGTAGTTCCTTTGCATACTACGAAGTCGACAATACTCCTGCCACTCTCGATTTAGGTGTGGATGCAGAAGGCTGGGATTATGTAATATTCTATCTCCAGGCTACTTATGAGACAACACTCACTATGACTTATGACTTTACAATTGAAGCCCTTACAGGCGGTATAGAAGGCACTATTCCCGAACCTATGGTAACTCTCAACGCCGTGAATCCCATAACAAGCGGAAGCATGATTAACTTCAATCTTCCCGAAACCGGATTCACCACACTCAATGTGTACGACATGGGTGGCAGAATGATTCAGAACATCCATGCGGGCGAACTTACCGCCGGCGAACACAACTTGGCCTGGGATGCAGACGGACTTGCCATGGGCTCTTATTTCCTGAGACTTACCGCCCCGGGCGGCGGAGTTACTCAGAAAGTCATACTTGCAGACTAGTACATAAATTGATTACACTCAATACAGCCGGGGCTCAAATGCCCCGGCTTCCTTCTGAAAGGACATAGAATATGAAACATGTTTCTGTTCTGATGCTGGTGCTTATTCCGGCGATGATATTTGCTGACACACCGGCGGAGCAAGAACGCTGCGGAACTCCAGCCCTTCTCGAAGAATCTTCTGAAAGTACTTCCCGCGGCCGTCCGAATCTGAGCGGAACGGAATACACTTTTATTTCTCCCAACGGCCATTTTCTAGTTCACTGGACAAATTCAGGTGCCGATGCCACGACTGAAACTTATGCGAACAATGTTGCTGAAGCAGCAGATTATTCATGGGAAGTAGAATGTGAAGACATGGGTTACATACACCCCCCCCCTGACAACGGCTACGGTGGAAGTAATCTCTATGACATCTATATCATGTCAATCGGCCCACTTGGGTACTGCAGCAGCGGCGGTGAATATCACCCGCCTGATTCAACGCAGAACTGCAGCGCAAGCCATATTGTCATCTGCAAGGGCTTAAGTACAAATCTGGCAAAGGTTACTGTTGCACACGAATTTCAACATGCCATTCAGATGTCATATGATTACCAGGAACCTGTCTGGTTCATGGAGAACTGTGCTGTCTGGATGGAAGAACAGGTTTATCCTGATATCAATGACTATTGGAACTATCTAAGCTCGGGTGACAACCCGCTTCGTAAACCCTGGTGGGATATAAGAGAACAGATGAGCGGAATGTACTACTACGGGGGCTGTCTCTGGCCCTTCTACATGGATTTCCGCTTCAATGTAACTGCCCCCCGGACTGTCTGGGAAAACTGTGCTGCTTCAACCTCAATGAATATGATGGAAGCACAGGAAGACATGTTCGATGATTATGGACACAGTTGGGAATACGGCTTCATGCAGTACGGTTGGTACCGCTGGTTCACCGCAAGCAACTGGTACAGCGGCTGCAATCTATACGGAAATGAAGCTTCTCAGTGGAACCCCGGACCCTATGTATTTTACTATCACAATATCTCATCACTGCCTGCAAGCGGTGATGAAGGTGTCTATGAACCGGAAAACTACGCCATTCACTGGATAAAAGTCGATCTTACGGACTATCAGGACGGCTGGGTCGAAATGGCTTTCAACGGCAGGGACTACTTCGAATGGTCGCTTGGCGCGATCATGGTGGATGAAGGGGCTGACAATCAGTTCGCCTGGTACGAGTGTGATGCGACATCGGGAGATAAGACTGTGGCGGTACAGGCTGCCGGATGGGATTATGTCATCTTCTTCCCTGCATTCCTGAGCGAAAGCAGTCTCGACCACTATTATGAATTCGACATCACTTATGCATCCGGGATAGAAGGAGTCGAAGATACTCCTGCTCTCATCGACCTTTCGGTCTCTTCGAATCCGCTTTGTGCAGGTGATGCCATCGATTTCGACTTGCCGTTTGCCGGGAATGCTGTTATCAAAGTAATCGATGTGACGGGAAGGACTGTCGCTACGCTTATAGACGATGATGTAGCTGCGGGAAGTCATTCTCTTATATTCAATGAGAATAACCTGACTCCCGGAACATATTTCCTAAGCCTCTTTGCAGGTAATCAGATAGCGACAAGAAAAGTAGTCATTCAATAACACTTTTCACATTTCGAATCAAGACCGGGAGTATCTGCTCCCGATCTTCTTTTGCTTATGTTTTGTTCTGACTTCAATCAATTATATTTAGATTGTAATTTGAATACTTAACTTGGGAGAATATGAACATTAGACTTGCTGCATTGGTTTTACCATTCTGCTTTCTGGTTTCTTGCGGAAGAACTGATACAGCCCCGGAACCTTTCGAATACACCCCTGTGGTTCTTATCGTTTTCACGGATGTAGAACCTGTACCCGAACTCCCCATGGATATACCCGGGGAATGCCTTTCGCGGGCTGTTCTCGTTCCTGCCACAGACGGTTCTGAAATAGACATGCCGGCAGCATTGCTGAATTCAGCAATCGATGACAATCTGCTTCTATGCCTTGTTAACTGTGCTGAATTGTCGGACTCACTGCACCGGGATAACATCATGATTACAAGCGGAGTTCTGACTACTGTCTCCTCTTCACCCCCGGAAGTCCTCGATGGCTTGAATATAGATACATGGAACCAACCGACTGCAAGAAACATCATTGTCAGAGATATTATGGACAAATACAGACCTGATCTTCTTATATCTATAGAGAATGGACTTAGTGCCGAACAGATCAACGAACTGGCATCTGTCTGGTTCGACTCGGAACTGACAAATCTGTTGAGCGTAGTTTTCTATTCTCCCCCTGTGAAAAATATCAGCAGAGGTTGGGCTGTTCTCGGCGGACCTTCAATCAACGGTACCGCCCCTGTTGGTCTGTCTGCCGGTAATCTCCTGGCAACCATAAGATTACTTAGCGGTATCCCCTGGAATGACTCTATCCCGGATATGATTCCTGCGGTCAGGATCCTGAATGTTTCAGATAATATCTTTGAGGATGACCATTTTGATTAAGCAAAAACTTAACCGGCTGATTGATTTTTCGGCTTCCGGCAATCTAACACCTACTCAACTCCTGTCCATCTTTACTACCACTGTCATCATTCGCAATCTGCTCGAATCGATTTCTGCGGGAATGTTATTTCCAGCTGCGGCATTCCTCTTTCATTTTCCCGCAGCATATATCTTTCCGATGATGGGGCTTACATTCCTGCTGAACAGACTGTCCGGTTACCCGGCAGGCAAACTGATGAGACTGATGGTTCTCGCCTGGACACTGACACTTCTTCCCCCACTGATTGACCTGCTTGCCGGAACGACATCTGCAATTGGCTATTTCCCGCTTCAGCGTAGTAATGCGGGACATTTTCTTCTCAATTTCTTCAATCCGGCCGTCACTCTCCCCGGAACAACAACCGGAATCAGAGTCGAAGCAGCAATTGGATGTATTCTTGCGGGAGTATTCACATGGGCGGTATCGAAGCGTTTGTCGATATTGAGAGGGATTCTGACAACAGCTGTGTTTGCACCTGTATTTCTGATCTTCTTTACATGGCCCGGACTTGTTCACATTGCGGCAACAGAAATATTCCCACACACGGACATTACCCAGGAGTTCATGCGATGGCACAGTGCAACTTCGCCGCATTTAACCGGTTCGGTTCATTATACGCTTTTCATAATAGACATCATTCCCGCCATTGTGTTTGCAGCATTGCTGGCAGGCATTGCTTTCCCTAAAAAGCATTCACAAATACTGCGCTCTTTGGCATCACGGGCAGAGGGTCTTGTTATCATACTGGCGGGAAAACTCGCTCTCACAGTATCCATGAAAGGAGTGATGACCTTTGCTGATGCTGTTTCAATTACGGGAGCCGTTGCTGCAGGAGTTTTGATCTTCACATCTCTTGAACTTCAGGAAAAGACAAAAGCACTGTTGTTTTTCATATCTCTCTGGATTGCAGCCGCCGTAAGCTGGCTCACTTTCATTCTTGTACTCCTGACTGTCTTCATAACAATACTGCCCATAAGCCGGATTATCCGCCGGGGTTTGATTTATATCCTGCTCTTCTTCATCGCATGGAGTCCTTCCGGTTTTCCCACCGGCAGTATGATTTATGCAATAGTAATTTTGGCATTTATTGCGGGAGCATTAAGATACAGGTTTGCTCTTATTCCGTCTTTCCTGGTTCTTATCGCTGCATTTTTCCTCACACCTATTCACCCGCGTGATGTCCAGACTGATTATTACAGTGGTATTGCAGAAAATCTGAATAGAAGCGGAGAACAGGAAATGGCTGATATCCCCGCTTCCTACTCCGCAGCGGCTGGCGGCAGCATGTTGACATATGCAAGAGCCGAAATCTCCACAGGAGAATACGAGAAAGCAGAATGGGGATGGAAGATTGCATCCGCACTCGGAGATTCGAGTGCAGACTGCCTGAAAACAGGATTGAACCTCGCTTATCTCACAGATAATCCGGATCAATTCGACAGCCTCTTGGTCTTGTCATCTCAAACCGGAATACTCGATGATATCAACCCGACAGGATTGATGATCACAATGGCAGTAGAACGCGCCGACACATCCCTTCTGAACCGGCTGCATGCTTCCGCTGGCTCCTCTCCGCATCTATACGGGGCATTTGCCAGTGCATTCATCGCGATGGGTAATTATGAGAATGCGACCGAATACGCAAGGGCTGCTGTCACACATCCCGATGCGGCAGTGGAACACTATGCACTTGCAATCCACCTCTCTGCTTTATTGAATGAAGATTATGAAACTTATTACATCGAAGGAATTGCGAAGTTCCCCTCATCCGTGCCACTGATGCTCGGGCTCCTTCAGGCAGAACTGGCGGTTACGGGTGAATCTTCGAGACATGACATCCTCGATACCTGCCTGAGATTGAGTCCTTTATCACCGGAAGCTCTAGAAACTGCTGCAGATTTCTATCTCGCCACCGGCAAGCCGGATTCTGCTTTAATTATGGCAGAAAGGGCGATTACAGTTCAGAATTCCCCACGGTATGGAATCATGGTTTTGGTCTGCCACGCGGGATATGAAGCTGAAGAATGGCGCAGACTCGAAGCGTCGGCTGAGTATGCAGCATTCCTTTTTCCTCATAAACTCATTTTTGCTCATTACCTGACATCCGGAAGAACCGAATCGAAATCACCTCTTCTCGATGCACGGATTCGGTAAATGCTGTTTCGATATAAGCATATTCTTGGGGGTATTCTCCTTACCCTGTTCATCGGGTGCTTGGCCTACTGCTCGGGACCGCCCAATTTCGACTCTCTCGACGGAACCGAATATGTAGTAGCCGCCCGCTGTCTTGGAACCACGCATCCACCTGGCTACCCCCTTTTCATTTTCCTCCTTCGTGCATTCGGTGAGATATTCGTATCCGGAACTGCAGATTACAACTTTCACAGAATCCTGTCTTCTGCTTTTGCAGGGCTTGGATTTCTTGCCCTTTCATTTGCCCTTTCTACCTTCGGGGCAGGACGCGCATCTTCTATTCTCGGAGCATTTCTATTCTACACTCTCTTTCCAATCATGAGTCAGATGAATGTCCTTGAAATACACACACTGGCTCTGCTGCTTGTGTTCATTGCCATTGCTTTCAGAAAAAGAAGATGCGGCCCATACCTGTTTTCCCTTTCCGTTTTTGGCGGGCACCCTATCTCCTTCCTGATCCTGCCTGCCGCATTTTCAGAGAAATATCTAAGAAGATGGATTCTTCTTGCAGTCATTCCTGCCACACTCTGGTTATTTGTTCCGATAAGAGCGACATTCAGCGCTCTCGTTCATTATTCACATCCAAGTTCACTTGCGGTATTCCGGGAGTACCTGACACTTTACGGCCACAGACTGATACTGCCGACTCTCGACGGCATCCGTGCTCTCGGTTCCGGACTTGGGTATACCGGTGGCTTTATTCTCCTCTTTTTCATTCTTTACTCGGACAGACTGAAGGTTCAGAAGAGAGTTATCGCTACTCTGTTTATTACTCTGCTTTTCATTTCAGTTTACTGCATCAGGGACATCTACAGCCTTGTCTGGCTTCCGCTTGTTCCTGCCGTGATACTGGCATCCGGTGGAATAAACAGGCTTATCAAGAAAGGAATCATCGGTACAATTATCGCTATCGTTTTAGTGACTGTATCCGCAGCATTCGGTCTCGCCGGTTCGTGGCGCAGCGGGGATGATGCCGCAAAGGTGTTGGCAGAAGATTCCATGCGGGCGGTCTCCCTGAATGGAGTTTACTGCTCTATTGGATTCATCACCTTCCACACCGCTTATCTGATGGATGTGGAGGACAGGCGTCCGGACATACTTCCAATGGATATCTATGAGTGCTTTTTCTCACCTCCATATCCCCCCGACCAACTGCCTTCAACCTTTGACGGAAGAGATGTCTATGCCACACGGGGATGGGAGCAAAAATACCTTCACCTTTCAGGTATTCTATTCACTGAAGTCGAACACCCTCTGGAGTGGTCAGACTATGACATTTTCAGTTATTCCGGTTCTGTACCGGATTATTATCAGAGGTCCATACTTGCCGACATATGGGCAATGAGGGCAATTCAGACAGATAATCCCGAAGAAAGAGACAGCCTTGCAATCATCGCGATGGATTTTGCTCCTGATGAAGTCGTCCGCGACCGTGTGAGGAGTATTCTTGAAAGTTACTGAGAAGTCGGCTAATCGAATTCTGTTTGCATTATTTCTCTGTATCTGTGCCGTATACACACTTACTCCGATTCACAACGGCAATTTCTTCTGGCACATCCGAAATGGCGGGGACATACTCGATTCCGGAACCATTCGTACTTCCGACCCATTCACATGGACTGTTCAGGGGAAAGAATGGCTGCAGCAGGAATGGGGAGCAGAAATTGCATTTGCGGCTTCCTGGCGTGCACCGGGTGAGTCCGGACCGGTAATTCTCAAGATGTTCATTATCCTCTTTTCGATAGTGCTGATTTGTGCGACTGCCAGGCGCAGAGGTGCAGGTACACGGAGCATCATAGTTGTTGCAGTCCTGTGGTTTGTCATAAGCCACGGACGGTGGATCGTCCGGCCGCACATATTCACGATATTTTTCTTTTCTTTATACCTTTATCTCATAGAACGTGGTACCGGCGGGTTTCTCAAAAGTCTGCTCATATTTATCCCGCTTCAGATACTCTGGATAAATACCCACGCGGGCTTCATCACGGGGTATTTCCTACTTTCCATACCGCTTTCAGAGGCATTTTTCAAACATGATTGGAAGGAGAGCTGGAAAAAGGCAGGGGTGCTTGTTAGTGCAATACTGTGTGCCGGTATTCATCCAAATGACTTTGGTTCCCTTGCCTATCTGACAGAATTCTATGAACAGCCACTTTTCCGTGAAAGCATTAGGGAATGGTGGAGCCCGTTCCACGCTCATTATCAGCCCGGTCATGCATTGAGTACAACCGCAATTCTACTCGTCATTCTTCTTGCGGGTACCTGGGGAATCATCATCTGGAAGAGAAAAGATATCTCCCCTGTGAAAATCGGGGCATTCCTGATTCTCTCGGCAGCCGCAATAGTGACAAGCCGTAATATCGATTTACTCGCTCTTGCTGCAGTTGCCTGGATACCGCACCTCCTGAAAAATGTACGCCTGCCTGCTGCAATTCCCGCAGTCCTGCTCTCTGCAGCAGCCCTGATTCCACCAATCATCGGTATTCCGAGAGAGTTCGGACCGCCGCGTGAAGTTGGGGCAGGTATCGATTGGTCGATATATCCGGTCGAAATGGCTGCATATCTCAGGGAAAATCCTGAACTTCTGAACGCAAGAGTGCTTAATACAAATGAAATATCCGGCTACCTGCAATATGAATTCGGGGATGAACTTCCGCTTTACATGGACGGCAGATGCCTGCTGTTCCCCGAAGATCTTTATGGAGAATATCTCTTCCTGACAACTATGCCGGACACGAATCTGGCTTGTCAGCATCTGAAAATACTAAATGACAGGGGAATCGGACTCGTTCTGATGGACTACCCGAAACATACCGGTTCTGTTCTCTATACACTCGCAGCATCACCGGACTGGCTTCCCCTCTATCAGGACAATCTAACAGTTGTATATGCTGAGAGGTCTTACCTGACTGATAATGACCTCCTGCATCTGTGTTACAGGTACTTCGACCCGCTGCTTGAGACCGATATTCTGGAAACACCGCTTTATGAGATTTCAAAGAATGCTTTCGATGAAGCTGCAGACATATCCCGGTCGGTCGAAAACAACCTGAATGCTCTCGTGATTTATGCATCTTCAATCTCCATAGAATACTCGACAATGACCGCCGTCGATTCTCTGAACGCTCTGACAGGAGCCTATATTCCCGATGAACTGACAACAGCAATGACTGGAGATTTCGAAAACCTGAAAGACCCGCGTCTGCTTACTCTCGCCGTATGGCAGAATGCATCTGAAGCAGACTGGGAATCAGCACTGACTGCTGCGAAAATGATAGAAGACCCATACCTCGAAAACTCTGTTCTTCTTCTCTCGGGGATCCGTGACCCGGAACTTCTTCCCCCCCCCATGATACCTGCGCGAGCATTCACAGATTTTCTGGAGCATTCGGGAAGCCGGGCAGATTCGACTGTCATAATGGCATCTGCACTTTTCACATGCGGAATGGGTGATTCGGCCCAGAGTGCCGTAAACTCGGTACTACCGGGTGCGGACTCGCTTTCACCATGGGGGTATTCTACTTCGGGAGTACTCCTGCAGTTATCCGGATTCGACAGCCTTGCGGCGGTTTACGGAGATAGCGCAATCGCTCATTCCCGGAATCCGTATACTCTCGGTGCAAGGGCAAATATTGCCGAGTACTCCGGAGACATCCCGCTTGCCATAGACTACTATGAACAGGTTCTTGCCTTCTCTCCGAATTTCCTCGATGCAAGAGCACACCTGGCTGACTGTTACTGGTACTCGGCAGATATGATTAATGCCCTTACCCAGTATCAGATTCTCGATGACAGGGATTACCTCTCACCCATTGCACGGCAACGGTTTGAATGGGGTATCCGGCTGCTCGAAGCCCAGTTGTTCACTTCAAATTAGGCTGGTGTTACTCATAGTACCATGACACTTGATTCAATTCCAGGGACATGATTTCTTCGTGTCCCGTGTGCTGTATTGGTGTTACTCATAGTACCATGACACTTAATTCTTCGAATTAAGTGTCACGGTACTTAGGACAGTTAATTTCCGTAGAGTTCAGCTTTCTCCATAGCTTCGATTGCGGCATTCCTGCGGCCTAGTCTACTGTAAGTACTGGCAAGAAGCCCCCAGTATTCACCATTTTCAGGATCATATTCCAGAGCCGTTTCAAGAGCATCAGCTGCCGCTTCATCCTCTTCTATCCGTGTGTTGCAGGCAAATATCATATAATAGGCATTTGCATACTCACCGGGGGTAAGTCCATCGAGAATTATGGTCTCATCCAGCACGAGAAGAGCTTCATCATACTCTTCCATTGTGAACCAGGCATGAGCAAGGGTTGCCAGTACCATATAATCATTCCCAGCCATCTCACGAGCCTGATTCAATTCGTTGATACCGTCTCCATAGCGATTCATCTCTATCAGTGCAAATCCCTTTGATACGAGTATGTTGGCAGATATCATCACAGCGTCTTCTATGGGTATCCATCCTTCATTTACACCGGTTTCAATGTTGAGAAGAGTTTCATCATAGACCGTGATGGCAGACTCATAGTCACCTTCCATCATGTAAACTTCAGCAAGTGATTTGAGGATGTCTATGCTGGTTGGATCGAGAAGAAGTCCCGTACTGAATGCATCCTTGGCATCCTGGTAGAACTGAGTTTTCTCTTCTTCGACATCGCATTCAACGGCTTTCATCGTATTTATCACCCCTGTATTGAAAAGTGCCTGAATGCCTATCGTAACAGCTCTATCGAGATCTCCCTCGAGGTAATAAAGTTCTGCCGGTTCATCAGTGTCTGCAATACTCGCTTCGAGCGAAGCAATCTGTATCTCATCCAATGCCCAGGCAGAATTGAAACATATGAGTGCAACATCGACATCTTCCTCAATACCCAGAGCAATCTCACCCAGCAGCAGGTCGAAATTAGGCACTGCGTGCATGAGTTCCTTGCCTGTTTCAAGTAGGTACTTTGCACCATCGATATCTCCATCATTCAATCTGAATGCAGCAGCATTATACAATGCACCCCAGTAAGAAAGTATGTCAAACTGAGATTTTACATCCAGTGAATGAACTTTCATGAGAGACTCACTGGCACCTTCCCAGTCCGACAGGTTGTACTGAGCCTGTCCTCTGTAAAACCATATTGCCGCATTCAGTGAATCGCCTTCGGCAATGACACTATCTGCAAGGTGTATGGTGTCTTCGTATTCACCATTCTGAATGTGTACTTTCATCCCTGTTACAGCGGGTGAAGAACACGCAGCAAATACAATAAGAAGAGCAAATGCAGAAACAATTAAGTGATTGATCATTCTAGAACTTTTCATCTCATCCTCCATCGATTGATTATTGAATATATACATCTTTGAAACCTGCAAATATTCCCCGCGAAAGTCAATGATATTATCGGGGACGGAGGAGTTAGAATTAAATACATTGACCGAGCACATCTAACTCCTCCGTCCCCATTGCTGACTCCTCCGTCCCCTTGACATTTGTTTTGACTTTTTAGAGAATAAACTGGCGAAAAGGGGGGGGATGTGTTTACACTTCTGGAAGTTTCTAAAGTGCTTTTTGCACTTCTTAGTCTTACTGTAAGCGGTACGCTGGATTTACCTGCGGAAACAGTCGTCAACCGTGAAGCATGTATACTTATCGACTACCAGACAGTGATTTTTCTTGAAAACGGCAGGGAGCAGAACATTGCCCTCGTCTCCACCGGTAAGGAACGCCATGACACTCCCGTCGGAGTATTTCCGGTTCTATACCGCTATAGAGCGCCCTTATCCAGCTCCTACAATATCAGAATGCCTTACTGGGTATGCATCGACCCCCGCGGTGGCATAGGAATGCATCAGACATTCAGAACGGGTGTAAATAATCTCGGCACCCGCCAATCACATGGATGCATCAGAATGGGTGAAATAACTGCATCTTGGTGTTATCAGTGGATTCCGACCGGTGCACCGGTACGGATTCAGGCGGAAGGGCCGCGGACAAACAGTTAACCTAATCGCTCAGGTAAGTTTCTTATCTATCTTCGCGATTTCCGAAACAGTTTCTTTTAATCTCTGTGAATATTCGTCACTCATTATAAGCGTTACCCCGTCTGTTTCGATGACGGACAGGTTGGATACACCCAGTAATACTGTGAGTCTGCCTTCATTCCATACGGTGACGCTCTCGGAATCCACACTCATAATCCTACCCCGCCCTATACCGCATCGGCGAGCAGAGGGCCAGTCTCCGATATCGTCCCACTCGAAACATGCAATGACCATAGAGACCTTTTTTGATTTCTCCATTATCCCGTAATCGATAGACTCCGGAACAATCGACGCCCACACTTTAACAGGCGGAATCGTTTTTCCGGTCAGTTTCTTTAGATTCCCGGCAAGTGCCGGCATATACTCATCTATCTCATCCAGTATGGTTCCAACCGACCAGACAAACATGCCGGCATTCCAGAAATGCTCTCCGGATATAAGATATGATTCTGCAGTTTCTATTTCAGGCTTTTCCCTGAATTCAGCTACCTTAAAAAGACCTTCTCCAACGGCTTTCCCCTGTTTCAGATAACCATAGCCTGTTGCAGGGATATCCGGTTTTATTCCAATTGTAACCAACTCACTTTTCGATGCACCGCCTACAGCAGTTTCAATAGTCTTCCTGAATTTCTCATCGTCGTCTATGATGTGGTCTGAAGGAGCAACAACCATTACTGCATCTCTGCCACTTCTCTTTCTGATTACTTCTGCAGCCCATCCGATGCAGGGGGCGGTGTTTTTTCCGGAAGGTTCGAGTAGGAGATTTTTCGGCATTAACCAGGGTAACTGCTCGAAAACGAGATCCCTGTACTGTTTCCCTGTGACTACGATTATTTTCGACCGCTGACACAGTCCGTCAAACCGGGCGGCTGTTTTCTGAAGCATGGTACCGTCCCCCGATAAATCGAGAAATTGCTTGGGGCGGGCTTCGGTCGAAACCGGCCAAAATCGGGTGCCCCTTCCCCCTGCTATGATAACACCGTAAATATCCTTTTTCATGTCATTTTTCCTTTTCTGTAACTATAAATCCGTATCCGTCGAAATATATTTCTCCGCCATCGGCATCTGCCAGGAAACATGCAGGTGCTTCTGCCTGTATCTCACCCATGCGGCAGGTACCCTCCGTAAGAAAGAATACTCCGTTCGGGGGAATGGTCGAGTATTCGCGGGATGTTCCCGTGTTTCTGATTGAATATCTGCAATCCGCCAGAACTCCTTCATCGACAATACCATTGCTGCCGGCATCGCGGAAGCCAGCATTATCTGTCCACCTGACTGCATCGAGTCCTTTCTCGATGTGAAGTTCACGGGTGTTGTTATCTGAGTCACGGCGGTTCCAGTCGAACAGCCTGTAGGTAACATCACAGTTGGTCTGTATTTCCAGTATTTCCAGCCCTGGCCCGAGTGAATGAACCGTTCCCGGGGGTATGTGTCTAATGTCCCCGGTGCGAACTGTCTCCTTTCGAAGCACCGATCCCGCAGATTCATCTTCGAGTGCCTGTCTGAATCTCTTTTCATCCATACCGTCGAGTAATCCGCCGAATATCTGTGAGTTAGAAGTAGCCTTTAGAACGATCCAGGTTTCTTCCTTGAAAAGAATGCCCCCGTTTTTGCCGGGATGTACCTGTACCGACAGTTTATCGGCTGTGTAGAGAGTTTTTACGAGAATGGGATATTTGTGTTTGCCGTGGAGTTCCTTTTTGTGAATTAGTTCGGTAATGCTTGTTTTGTTTCCGTTTTGGGAAATCAGAACTGTAGAGTGGTCATCGCTGTCGTGAAATATCCAGTAAATCTCTCCGACCTGTCTGCCGGAATAATCTATAGAACCCCATATTCTCTCTCTGTACTCAGGCACACTTCGATAGAGCATATCACTTCCTGCGCAAATATCCGTTAATGAAATAATCCATCAGAATCGGGCCTGTACTGTCTCTTTCCGGATGCCACTGAACTGCTAGAACCAAACCGTCATTGGACTCCATCGCTTCGACAATCCCGTCTGATGACCTTGCGGAGACAGTAAATCCATCAGGTACTTCCCTTACTGCCTGATGATGAAAACTACTTACTTCCGCAGTGCTTCCGAGCAGTTCATGCAGGACGGAACCGTCCATAATCTCTACTGTATGAGTGCGCGGTCTCGAAGCAATGCCATGATGCTCGATCTCTGTTGATACTTCCGACCTGATATCCTGTATCAGATTCGATCCTTCTGCAACTGCTACCAACTGGCATCCGAAACAGATAGCAAACACCGGTAACCTGCGTTTTCGCGCCTGTTTATAAAGTTCGATTTCCCAGGAAGGGCGTTCCCGCACTATGGACAGTAACCCCCTGTTTTCGCTACCGTACATTTCCGGGTCTATGTCTCCGCCACCGGTTATTACTATGAAATCAATCCGGTTGAACAACTCTTCGAAATCCTGCGTGGGAATGATACCGACAGGGAAACATCCTGTTCCCTTAACCATGTCGACATATACCTGATTGATCCCGTATCGCCATCTTCCCTGAATAGCATCTCTTGGAGAAGGGTTTTTGTACCAGTTAAGAGTCAATCCTACTCCTGTTTTCCCGGCTTTACTCATCATCCTGTCTCCGTCATCCGCATAACAGATATATATGCCCTTTCTCTCACATCAGGGTCGAGTGTAATCACAGGTTCCAGATTCTGAAGGGAGAGCAGTACTTTTTTAAGTGTAATCTTCTTCATGTTGTAGCAGTATATGTTCCCGCCGAGAATAAACTCTTTGTCAGGAAATAGAGTTTTGAGTTTATACGCCATGCCCTCTTCCGTTCCGATGATAAACTGCTTCAATTCAGAGTTGGCGGCATGCCTTATCATCCCTCCTGTGCCAAGCACATAGTCAGCAATATCCCATATTCCCGGAGATGTCTCGGGGTGAACCAGTATCTCCGCATTCGGATACTGCTTCCGTTTGGCTATGAGATCCGTGATGTCCGCCTTCGCATGAGCCCTGCAGGCTCCGAGCCACAGGTGGATTTTCTTGTCTGTCTTTCTCGAGATAAACTCCCCGAGATTCCTGTCAGGAGCAAATATTATCTCATCACCGGGAACACTTTCAACTACCTTAAGTGCGTTCGCAGAGGTACAGCAGGCATAACTTTCAGCCTTCACATCCGCCGGAGAATTGATATACAGAACTGTCGATGACTTCGGATAGAGCTCCTGCATTCCGCGCAAAAGCGGAACATCGATGCAGTCGGCAAGCGGACATCCAGCATCTGGTTCCGGAAGAACAACCTTCTTCTCCGGAGCAAGGATGTGCGCTGTTTCTGCCATGAATTTAACACCGCAAAATATGATGACTTCAGCATCTGATGCTGCCGCCTTTCTGCTGAGCCCCAGTGAATCACCAACATAGTCTGCGATGTCCTGGATTTCGGGCGGTTGGTAACTGTGTGCAAGTATTACGGCATTCTTCTCCGTTTTCAGACTCCGGATTTCAGAATTGATCTTATCGGACATCACTCTCCCCTTAGCAGTTTGACGGTTGAGGTGATTATGCTTCCGCACAAAAGCCTGTTATCAAGATATACTGCACATACCTGTCCGGGAGCAACCGCCTGTTCAGGAGTGTTAAAGTGAATTGTCAGGTTGTTCTCCCTGTGTACCTCAACCTCAGCATTTACCGGTTTTCTGCGATATCGGATCTGCACCAGCGCCTGAAATTTCTCTCCGAGAAGAGTGCTGATAACATTCAACTCTCCGGCTGTACATCCGCTACTGAGCAGGTCACTTTTATCTCCAATTACGATCGATGATGACTCGGGGTTGATGGAGACCACATACTTTCGACTTCCAAAAGCACCAAGCCCCTTGCGCTGTCCTACCGTGAAGCTGTGTATTCCATCATGCTGACCTATGCAGTTGCCGTCGATATCAAGGATATTCCCAGGTTCCTCATCGATATATGGCATCTCGAAGCAAAGATCCATGCTTTCATCCCGCCGGAATGGAATTCTGTTTTTTTCTGCCTTTTTCCTTACATCCCTCTTGATCATTTCACCCAGGGGAAATCTGCATCTCTTCAAAATACTTCGTCTTACAAGTGATAGGAAATAACTCTGGTCTTTTGTGATGTCGCTTCCGCGGAAAATCCCCTCTACTGTATTTATTGCGTAATGTCCGGTGATGAGCACTTCACCGGGTTTCAGCAACTCGAACAATGTAGCAAATTTAATCCGGGCATTACAGAGGGCACAGGGATTTGGGGTAAATCCCCCGCGGGACATCTTCACAGATGGTTCTATCACCTCTTTCGAGAACTGCGCAGGTACTTTGCAGTTTATCAGTTCGACCCCGAAATGCCCGGCTACTTCAACTGCAAAGGGATTGGGACCTTCGCCTATCACATCGACATAGGCAGCCCGCACAGTATCATATTCACGGAGTGCGATCATAAGTGCCGTTGAGGAGTCTACACCGCCGGAGAGTGCAACAAGCGCACTGTTGTCGCGGTTATCCGCCATCGTATGATACACCGGAGCCAACGGTTATCATCCCGCAGACAAAAGGTTCTTCTCCGGCTTGCTCAAGTTCAGAGATTATCTCATTCTGCAGGTGTGTTTCTGCAACAACCAGGAGTCCTGCTCCCATGTTGAATGCTCTTCGCATCTCAGTCGATTGGACTGAGCCGAGTTCTTTAATCAGTCTGAATATTGGCGGAACTTCCCATGTTTCTTCGATAACTGCTCCGCATCCTTCCGGCAGTATTCTCGACAGGTTGCCCAGGATACCACCGCCTGTAATGTGCGCTATTCCCACAATTAACTCTCTCTCAAACAAGGGCTGCATCAAACTCAGATAACTCCGGTGGACAGCAAGAAGGGAATCTGCAATGGTCACACCTTCGAGTAGTTGATGCGTGTCATCCGGACCAAGCCCGGAATCTTCGAAAAGTACCTTACGTGCCAGCGAATATCCGTTTGTATGAAGACCGGATGACGGCAGTCCTATAATCGTCATTTCGGGTCTTATCTTCGACCCGTCGATTATTCTGCTCTTCTCCACCACTCCCACAATCGTTCCTGCCACATCATAGTCACCGGGGTTATAGAATCCTGGCATCTCAGCAGTTTCGCCGCCGAGGAGAACACAGTTGTTCTCACTGCACCCTTTGGCAAGTCCCAGCACAATATCGGCAGCTGTTTCTGCTTTCAGTTCCCCGCAGGCAATGTAATCCATGAAAAACAGCGGGAAAGCTCCCTGGACAAGAATGTCATTCACGCAGTGATTTACCAGGTCATGTCCTACTGTGGAATAGTCTCCCACCATTGCGGCTACTTTCAATTTTGTTCCAACACCGTCAGTGCTTGCAACCAGAACGGGCTCCCGAACATTGGGAAATTCAGCTCGAAAGAGCCCCCCAAAGTGCCCTACATCAGAAAGAACTCTATTGTTAAAAGTGCTCCGAACCGCTTCTTTCATCATCGATACAGCACGATTGCCTTCTTCTATATCGACACCGCTGTCCTTATATCCGGCTGATTTCATCAGATGTTCGAGTTGGGTATCTGATTGGTGGACAGGTAGTATTTCAGTCTCTCATCTGCTTTTTCACGGTTCAGAGTCCGCATCTCTTCAACACCGAATCCGCTGACGGCATAACTCGCATTGACCGTCCCGTAAGCCAGACCCCTCTTCATGCTCTCGAAGTTCAAATCACTGTCACATCCCGCAAGATAGCCAAGCATGCCTGAAGCAAAGGAATCTCCGGCACCTGTGGGATCGACTACCTTTTCGAGCGGATATGCGGGCATTACAAATGGTCTGCTGCCACCGAAGAGCATCACACCGGCTGCACCCATCTTTATCACAGCATATCGCGGTCCTTTTTCGAGAATGTACCCGGCTGCTTCGAAGAGGTTCTTCTTCCGAGAGATCATTTTTGCTTCCGTGCTGTTCACAAAGACGATGTCGACTTTGCTGAACACTTCCAGAACTTTGCTGCGCTGAGTGTCTATCCACAGGTTCATTGTGTCCATAGCAACCCACTTTGGCCGGTTTGCCTGTTGCAGGACTTTCAACTGCAGTTCAGGGGCAATGTTTGCAAGAAATATGTACGGAGTACCGGTGTAACTTTCAGGCAGCTCAGGCTGAAAATTCGCAAATGCTCCAAGTTCCGTTCTGATTGTCCGCGCATCACCAAATTCTGCTCCGTAGACTCCTTCCCACCTGAATGTGGGTCCCTGCCCGGTAGTCATTCCTTCTACATCAATGCCCCGTTCCACCAGATGTCTTTTCTCCATGACAGGGAAATCAGGTCCTGTTACTCCTACGATCTTAACAACATCGAAACATGATGCTCCGAGTGAAAAGTAAATTGCTGAACCGCCAAGTGTTTCTTCCGCTTTTCCTGCCGGAGTTGTGATTGTATCTAGAGCAACCGAGCCGACTACAAGTAATGCCATAAATATTTCCTTTCAAAATCATAACAATTACATTTCTTCCGGAGATTCGACTCCCAGAATAAACAGAAGTTCGCTAATGCATCTTTTACACGCTTTGCACAGAAGAAGCCTTGCACAGGAAATATCAGGTTCCTCTGCATCGACAATCCTCACATGCTGATAATACCTGTGAAAACCCGCAGCCAGATTTGCAAGCAATTCAGTGAGTCTGTGCGGCTCAAGAGATTCAATGGCACCTGATAATACTCCGGGGACAGTTTCGAGGAGTCTCATAAGTTCCCGTTCATGCTCCCCTGTGAGAAAAGATGTAAGTTCCCTTGCTTTGAATTCCTTTAATCCTATCCCGGTATCGGCAGCAGTTTTCAAAAGTCCGGAGATGCGGGCAAATGCATATTGAATGTAGAATACCGGGTTTTCTCCCGATTCTTCGCGGGCAAGGTCGATATCGAAGTCCACATGCGCTTCTGCACGCTTTGCCAGGAATAGATATCTCGTAACATCGACGGAATCGACTTCACTCACAAGGTCTAAAAGAGTTACAAACTCCCCTGCCCTTGTGGACATCTTTACTTTCTTTCCGTCTCTGAGAAGGGTCACGAATTGATGGATAATCACATCGAGTTTTTCCTCAACTTCGTCTTCACCGAGCAGGATGCTTACCGCAGCACGGACATCACGGCTTGTATCTATGTGGTCCGAACCGAAGATATCTATGATTCTATCGTACCCCCGCCTGAACTTGTCAAGATGATATGCAATGTCGGGCATCCTGTATGTGTATTCACCGTTTTCGCGCTTAATGACCTTGTCTTCGGGTCTGCCAAGTTCTGTGAATCGCAGCCACTTCTTCGATGGTGTTTCTGCGTCAGCATATATCAGATTTTTCTCTGCAAGAAGGGATACTGCTTCTTCCACGGAATCGGGAATAAGTTCGCTTTCAGAGAAGTACCTGTCGAAACGGATGTTGAGAAGATTCAGGTCGGACTGTATCATTTCCATCGCTTTTTCACCTGCAAATGAAATGAATATCCCGCTGTCATTTTCCCAGGTGAGCTTTCTGCCTTTTTCCTTTGCAAGTTCTTCCGCCCAGTCAATCACATACTTACCGTTGTACCCGCCTTCAGGTATGTCGCAGCCGAGACCGTTCAGTTCGGAGTACCTTGCATGAAGAGACTCACCAAGAAACCTGACCTGTCTTCCTGCATCATTGAAATAGTACTCCCGGGATACATCCCATCCCGCTGTTTCGAGCAGTCTGCAAATGGTATCTCCAAGAACAGCCTGCCTGCAGTGTCCTACTGTCAGCGGACCTGTGGGATTCGAACTCACGAATTCGACAAGCACTCTCCTGCCTGTACCAGTGTGTGGCAGGAGCGGAAGGATACCGTTTTCTGCGAGAAGAACTGCAACATTTCCAAGATAATCCGATGAAAAAGTAAAATTGATAAAACCGGGACCATTAACCGTGATTTCAGATATTTCTTCAATGCTGTCATTTATATAGTCAACTATCATCTGAGCAGATTCGCGGGGATTTTTGCGTATAATGCGGGCAAGAACCATTGCATCAGTAGAAGATATATCACCGCATTCAAGGTTCTTTGAAACTGAAACAGTTGCAGTGTAATCCTGCGGAACAAGGTCTCCCCAAAGATCCATAACAGCCTCTTTAATGGCTGCGGCTATATTGTTACGAATTTCTTTCGGACTCGACATCTTCCCCTGCCCCATCTAATTCTTCCTCTTTGAATTCCAATCTGGGTACATCGCTCCAGAGCATTTCGAGATTATAGTACTCCCGTGTATCATCGATGAATACATGTATGACCAGATCCACAAAATCGAGAAGTATCCAGCTTCCTTCTTCATATCCTTCCTTGTGATGAACATGACGGGCATGTTCCCTGCCGGTTCTCTCTAAATAGTCAGAAATGGCTCTGCACTGAATACGATTTTCAGCAGAGATTATCAAAAATACTTCCATTGGAAGCGGTTCGCGGCTCATGTCAAGCGCAACAACACCGTAACCATGTCTTTCATGTGCACTTTTCACGAAAATATCCAATACATCAAGTGACAAATATCACCTCCGAGTTTCAAGCTGCGGATAAAAACGAATATTCACCCGCGTAATAACTAGATATCCTCACCGAGATAAATTGTGACATTGATCGAATCCTGAGTCCCGTCTGCGGGTATCTCCCAGACAACGCTGCTGTCAGTCAGGCCAAGGCATTCCGCAATAAACCTTGCACCGGTCAGATCAGCATTATGTGAGACGATTATCGTCTCTTTATAAGGCTTGTTCGGTGCATCAAAAGGAATTTCAGGTGCAATCAGCACAAGAGAGTCATTCACAGCTATCAATCTGCCCTGTGTTCTGGAAGCAAAACCTTCTTTCTCGGTTCCATTCAGGACTCGTATCCTTACAGTATCTCCCTGCAGTGCTTCCTCGGTGTCGACCATTTCACCCTGTTTACCGGCTAAAGCATCACCTTCCGGATCTGTGTTATCTCCCGGTGGGGGAAGAACGATTGTCAGTATTATTATGATAAGTGCAAATCCGGAAACAACCCATGTCCAGAGATTTCCACTTTTTTTGCCTGCTGCTGCATTCATGCTGACTACCTCCTGCCATTATCGAAATATGGTTTCAGTTTCCTAAAAGTACCTTCAAGCGACTCTGACATTACTCGCGTGTGTCCAACGGTTGTCATGAAATTAACATCTCCCCGCCACCTCGGAAGCATGTGTATATGAATGTGACATTCTATCCCTGCACCGCCGCACCCTCCGATATTCCATCCGCCATTCATGCCCATGCAGTTCATTCCCTCTTTCAGTGCCGTCTCGCAAAGAACACAAAGATTCATCAAGGTAACCCTGTCTTCCGGATGCAGAGCTGAAAGATCGGGTATATGTTCTTCAGGTACGACCATCAGGTGACCGTTTATGTAGGGATATCTGTTAAGTACTACGAAAAATCTGTCTCTTCTGTGCAATACGAAATTCTCTGTATCATCGGACGGGGAACGTGCAATCCTGCAAAACACACATTCTTCATCATCTCCAGTATGACCGGAGATATACTCACTCCGCCACGGTGCCCAAAGTCTTCTCAATCTAAATATTCCAATCAGTACGATTCAGGTTACTCTTCATCGATACTTCTGCATTTGCAAGTTGTGTCTTATCGTTAATTCCGGCAACCTCCTGCCAGTCTGCAGCAGGTACAGCAATGCACTTTACGCTTTTCTTCCGTGCGATCGCAACAGCGTCAGTAAGATAATACTCACTCTGGTCATTATCAGGCTTTATCTCCTTCAATATCTCAATCAATACAGTGAAGTCAAATGCCATTATGCCGGTGTTTATTTCCCTGATTTCTCTTTCCGCCGGGTTTGCGTCACGTTCTTCGACTATCGCATGGATTTCATCATCGATTTTTACGATTCTTCCATATCCATCAACGACTGGCGGGAAGGCTGTCAGGACTGCTATTCCTGCGTTGGAGAGATGTCTCAGCTTCTGTAGTTTTTGGATTGTTTCACTCCTGATGAGAGGCACATCGCCCAGAAGAACGATTACATCATCTGCGATAACTTTCTCAAGGCCGCATACGACCGCATGTGCCGTACCGAGTTGTTCTTCCTGAACAGCCCATTTCACATTTTCTTCCTCAAGCAGCGGAATGACCTTTTCCCGTCCGTAACCCACAACAACCGTAATGTCATCGAATCCTGCCTTCCGTACCGCCCGGCAGACATGCAGAACCATCGGATCGCCGAGAATCGGATGCATGACCTTTGGAAGAGGAGAATCCATCCTCTTTCCCTGACCGGCAGCAAGAACAATACAAGCTGTCATGATTTCAAGAGTTCGGGATTACAGTTGCTGCTGTCTGCTATCACTACCCGGGGAGTTGGCGGAGTCTCATCCGAATCTACCCATACATACTGAAGGATAATCACAAGGTCACCTTCCTGAACGAGCTTTGCTGCTGCCCCGTTGATGCATATCGTCCCGCTTCCTCGCTCTCCTTCGAATACATAAGTTTCAAACCTGTTCCCCGTATCTATATCGGCAACCTGCACCCGTTCACCGGGTTTTATTCCTGAGATATCCAGCAGTTCGCGGTCGATAGTAATCGATCCCATATAATCTATATTCGCTTCTGTGATCTTCATTCTGTGGAGTTTTGCACCAAGAAAGCACCTGTTCAATTCATTACCTCCCTGTCAATCAGCTGAACTAAGAAGTACATTGTCAATAAGCCGTGTTTTTCCAACATACACCGCCACTGCCATCAATGCCGTTCCGTCGATTTCCTTTACCGGCTGCATTGTATTTCTACCTACTATTTCAAGATACTGCAGTTCCAGCAGATCATTCTTTTCAAATTCCTTAAGAGCTGTCTGTTTTAAAACTTTTGTGTCGGCAACTCCGGAATGGTACGCTTCAGATGCACATATAAGTCCGTGATAAATGCCGCATGCCTGTTCCCGCTCTTTCGGAGTAAGATATCTGTTCCGGGAACTCATTGCTAAACCATCACTTTCTCTGATAATCGGTCCCGCTATAATCTCTACATCAAGCCTTAAATCCTCTACTATTCTCTTTATCACTGCAAACTGCTGAGCATCCTTCCTGCCGAATACAGCAAAATCAGGGCGCACAATCCGAAAGAGTACAGCACAGACAGTGGCGACTCCGCTGAAAAAATCCGGACGATACCGTCCGCACAATGTGTCAGTTATCCCAGTTACATCGACTTTGGTTGCGAAACCGGATGGATAGACAACATCTTCAGTCGGAAGAAAGACAGCATCCACTCCGTAGTCTCCGAGTTTTTTAATATCGTCTTCCGGATTTCGCGGGTATTCGGAGAGATCTTCGCCGGGTCCGAACTGGGCAGGATTCACAAATATAGAAACAACAGCACGGTCAGCGCTCGATGAAGCTAATTCGACCAGGCTTAAGTGTCCTTCGTGCAATGCACCCATTGTCGGGACAAGCGCGACTGTCAGATTGTTGTGATGCCATTTGTCAACCAATCCCCTTATTTCGCATTCGGAGTACACGACATTCATGGGTTCATTTTCTCCCGCCCATATAAGGCACATAGCTCTCTACACCACCGGCATGAAGTTCGATAGCTTGGAGAAGTCCCGTGAAATCAGCACCTCTCTGTCTGAAATCCGCATTATCGGTATTCACGACAAGAGTCGGGTGCATCCTGCCCCTGAAGAAGTAATCGTTATATGCATCTATCAGCCTGTTCAGATAGGACTTGCTCATATCGCCTTCATAGGGTCTGTCCCTGTGTGATATTCTCCGCAGAAGAGAATCGACAGAACCCTGAAGATAGACTACCAGATCGGGTTTGGGAATATCAGGTGCCAGAGTCTGTGAAAGTTTGTCATAGAGTGTAAACTCATCTTCAGTCAGGTTGACAGATGCAAATATCCTATCCTTCGCAAACATGTAGTCAGAGACGACAATGTTACTGAAAAGATCCAGCTGAGAAAGTTCTTTCTGCTGCCGATATCTGCTCAGCATGAAGAATATCTGTGTTTGAAACGCATAGGTATCACGGTCTTTATAGAACTTTGCCAGGAAAGGATTCTCTTCAACCTCTTCAAATATGGACCTTGCATTCCAATCTGCTGCCAGCAACTCGCAGAGGGTGGTTTTCCCAACACCTATCGGACCTTCAATCACAATATATCTGAGGCTATCGGTCATACAAAAAGCACATCCTCCTTCCAGAGTTCTCCTTCTGCAGGGCGATCAAGGAATAGCACTATCTCACTCTCGTCTTCACACACTTCAAGCAAAGCAGCAGGGGATTTATCATGACCGGGAACTATCCTGTCTGATACTTCTGAAAGCGGTAGCAGTACAAATTTCCGCAGGTGCATTCCCCGATGCGGCAGAATCAATTCAATCCCCTCAATAATGAGTTCACCGAAATATAATATATCTGCATCGATTGTTCTAGCACTATTCATCTTTTTCTCGGGAGAATCGAGATTCTCTTCCACGCCTCTGCACAGTCCGAGGAGACCCATCTCTGTACCGCTGAAACAGCCGGCAATGACACAGTTCAGAAAGTCACCACCGGTGCAGCCGCCTGCAGGTGGCGTAGAGTAAACACTCGATATACGGAATTCATCAACTGCCCCATTCAGGGTGATGAACCTGCAGGCATCGAACAAATTTCTCATTCTGTCCCCGAGATTACTCCCCAGTCCTATTGCAAATTCAGTCGTTGCTCTTCCCCTTTACTGTATATGATGCTGATTCCATTATCGGTCTTACGGGTGGGAACGGCTTTGTCACTTTAACTGACCATGCTCCCGGAAACTTATCAAGAAGCCGGTTCAGTATATCTTCAGCAAGTTCTTCTATGTATGAATATTCCTGCCCTGCATATTCTGCAAGCAATGCAGTAACATCCGTATAGTCCGGTTTAGACTCTGACATTTCACCGGCAGACCATTCGAGATCTACCGGTATATTCCTCGGGGTGATTTTCTCGAACGGGAATACACCTATCTTCAACCGGACCACAATTCCTTTGAGGATAAGTGTGCCGTTAAGCATGCCGTTCATCTAATCCATTTCCTTCGTTAACCATGCCCTGATTCTGTGACTGAAGAGCTCATGCTGTTCGAGTCTGCCCACTGCCTTAAATATCTCACTTTCAGGTATCGTAAGCGCGAACCTGATGTATCCCTCACCGTATGTACCGAACCCGCTGCCGGGGGTAACTACTATGCCGGTCTTCGACAGTAGTTTCTTTGTAAACTGTATGGATCGTGTTTCCTTCGGAAGTTTCACCCATACATAGAATGTCCCGGGAGAGTCACAGACTTCCCATTCGAGTTTTCTCAGTCCTTTCACGAGTATTTCACGACGCTTTCGGTAAATTTCGAGTATTTTCGACGGGTTGCTTCCAAGTGCTGTTTCGGCTGCCTTCTGTATCGCTGTAAAAACACCGGAATCGATATTCTCCTTTGCACTCATAAATGTATCGACCAGTCGGGTTCCGCCAACCACAAATCCAACGCGCCATCCCGTCATGTTGAATGTCTTCGAAAGACTGTGGAATTCGAGACACACATCAGCAGCACCCGGAATCTGAAGAAATGACATCGGCGGGATTCTATCGAACCTTATGTGGCTATATGAGTTGTCACTCACGAGGAGGATATCCTCCCGCTTTGCAAAGTCGATTATTTCCTTCATCGTGCCGCGCGAAAGTACCGCTCCTGTAGGATTATTCGGATAATTAAGATACATCATGCGTGCTGAGTCAAGAACGGTTGAATTTATCCTCTGCAGGTCCGGGGCAAAGCCATTCTTCTGGATCAGGGGTAAATCGACCGGAGTAGCATCTGCTAATATTGCCGATGCTCTGTAAACGGGATAACCCGGATTCGGAACAAGGACTATATCACCCGGATTGCAGAAGAAGAGCGGGACATGTGCAATTCCCTCTTTGGTTCCAATCACAGAGCCAATCGAGATGTCAGTCCCTGTTTCCACCCCGAATTGTTCTTTCATCCAGAATGATGCTGCCTTCAGAAATGATACACTTCCCCGTCCGGACGGATATCTGTGATTAGCCGGGTCTGCAACTGCATTCTGAGCATCAGAGACGATACCTTCCGGTGTCGGGATATCAGGATCGCCAATCCCGAAATCTATCAATTCCACTCCCCTTTCGCGGGCTGTGTCCTTCAGCCTATCGAGTTCAGCGAACAAATACGGGGGGAGCATGCTGATCCGTTCAGATGCCGATATTACGACTCTCTTCTCTCTCCTGATTTCTTTCCGTCTTTCCTTTGATTTTCTCTTTATCAAATCAACTCCGATTAGTGTAAATTACAGGTTAATCTACAGTTAGATGTTATACATTAGTTTCACGCGAGTATAAATATAATTCTTTAAACAAACTTATGCATTGACATCGTATTTTCATCCTTCTGCTACATTGCACCTGAGAAATTTTTTCACTATTGTATTCTGACTATTTTTGTAGTAATTCAAACGAAAGGAAATCAATGAAACTCTCAGTCTGTTTAACAATCCTCTTATCAGCAACACTCTTCGCTAATTGGGTCGATTTCGGTATCGACGGCACCGGCCAGACCGAACTTGAGGTTCTTGAAGCCACACCGACAGGTATGGTGATTGAAATTACGATTCCCGGTGTTCAACTGATTACCGAAGATAAATTCGGAACTGATTACACTATATTCAATATCCCGGGAGCTACTGTAACTGCTTCTGCAGAAGGCTATCCGCAACTCCCTAATATCTCTTTCCTTGCTGCACTGCCTTCCGTGCCTTCAGTTTCGTACACCATCGAAGCTCTCAGTACAGTTGTACTTGGAGAATTTACCCCTTATCCCATGCAGCCTATTCAGCCTGACAACGCAACGGAACCGGCGCCTTTCACTATCGTACCTTCAGCATATACAGGCGGAACATATCCGGATGAACCGGTTCGAAGTACCGTAGATGGGATACTACGCGGCGTAACAGTTGGAAGGTTCTCTGTCTGCCCGATTAGATGGGATGCTGAAACAAAACTTGCTACTGCGATTTCGAAAATCCGTATAAGAATCGATTTCGGCGGAGTGGTGACAATAGATGAAAGACTCCACTCTCCTTTCTTCGAATCATCCTACAGACAGTTTGTGAACCATGAAGTTCTCGGTACAGATTACAATTCCGAATCCGCTTCAAGCGGTCTTACAATTGCCCGCACTATCGACGAAGCAAGAGACATTACCGAAGCAGATCTATTGATCATTGCCGGAGATGACTTTGTCGAGACAATGATGGATGCATACCTTACAGCAAAACATGAACAGGGATACATAACTGCTGTTGTCGCTGCCGGGACATGGACATCCGCGCAAATCAAAACCTACATTCAGGATGCTTATGAAACATGGAATATTCCGCCCTCTTTCCTTCTCATTGTCGGAGACGGCCCTGATATCCCGGCATACCCCTCCACAACGGGCATTTACTGCGATAACAGGTACACCTGCGTGGAAGGAAGTGATTATTTTTCGGACATCTATTACGGCAGATTCTGCACTCCGACTGATTTTTATCCCAACATCGAAAGCAAACAATTGAAATGGCAGTTCGACCCATTGACGGATGCAGATTTCTGGAATGAACTTCTCTGTGCGGGAATGCTACAGACCTACGGCGGCAACACGGCCGATAGATGGTTTCTCTTCTCCTGCGAAGCGGTTCACGATTCTTATGAAGACATCTACGGCAAAACAGCACACAGAGTCTATGTCACAGATGCAACGGTACAGCCGCCGTATTACTACCGAAACGATCTCCCGTCCGCCGGTCAGCAGGTACCTTCTGAAATTACCTTCGAAGGCACCACTCAGAACATCATAGATGTAATCAATGACGGTGTGTTCCTTGTTCAGCACAGGGACCACGGTTCTATCAGCGGATGGGGAGACCCCGAATTCTATATTTCCGACCTCTCTCAACTTACCAATGGAGAAGAAACTCCGGTTGTATTCAGTTTCAACTGCAGTACCGGTGAATTCAACAGCAACCTCTGTTTCGCTGAATACCTTTCAAGAATGGACGGCGGTGCTGTTGCGACCATAGCCGCCTGTGCAACTTCCTACAGTTACTTCAACGACTACATCGTATATGGAATGTATCAGAGTTTCAATGATGACTTCGTTTCACCACCCGCCAGTTATACAAACCCAGGCGGCGGATATCTCGCAGGACAGGCAATGACAAACGGAAAACTCGAAATGCAGACAGCAGCTCCCTTCAATCCCTACGGAAGCTGGGAAGGTTATGCTGAAGATGAATGGGACCTCTTTCAGGTATTCGGAGATCCTACTATGGACCTTCGAACAGCTGTTCCTGAGGAACTGACCGTAACTGCACCTGCCGACCTTCCGCTCGGAAGCACTTCAGCGAACTTCACTGTTACCGATGATTCCGGTTTAGTAGAACAAGCTCTTGTCTGTCTTCGCAAGGAAGACGAAGGAATCTATGCCAGGGGATTGACTGACTCTCTCGGTATGATAACACTTACATTCGATTCGCTTACATCGATATCAGAAATGCCCTGGATGGTTACTGCACATAACGGGCTTCCTTCCCGGGGAATCATCAACACAACCGGTATTGAGACAGCGAGCAGTTCATTCGTAACCTCCTTCGGGACCCCGTTTCCAAATCCGGCATCTTCGATGCTTGTATTTCCCGTTTCAATGGGAAATACTGCAAATGCCGAACTTGAGATCTTCGACCTTTCAGGTCGTATAGTCGCCACTGTTCACACCGGATATCTCGAAGCCGGCGAACATGAACTTGTATGGGACTGCACTTCTGGGGATACAACGGTACCGTCAGGTATCTATATTGCACGGTTCACAACACCCCACACAACTCATGCCGCAAAGGTAGTACTATGGGGACAAAGGAATTAATTGCACAAAGGTACCGTGACATTTAATTCGCCAATGCTAACGGGACCCGAGGAAACTGTCCCTGGGTTGAGGTAGAATTAAGTGTCATGGTACCATATTTTGCTTTCTGACTGATGATCACGGGTTACAACCCTGAGACGAAAACGTTTTCCGTCAGCATTACGGAACTTATTGCTTTTCGTAGATTACCCGTAACTCTTGTTCCGTCCGAAACCCCCCTTGACCTAAGAGCACGAAACCGCCTGCATTCTTCATTTCAGCGAAAACTCTGCAAAGAAGGATATGAGCGGGAAATTTCCGTCGAATATTGTCGAAATGTCGATGGTATCAATTTCCGGATTAGCGGAAGAATCGACCTTATCAGGGAATCAGGCAACGAACTTGAAATCATAGAAGTGAAAACACTTCCCAATAATACCGAAATGACAGTTCCCCCCACCCCGCAGGTGGGGCATCTTCTTCAACTTTGTTTCTATACTCTTGCTCTTCGGGAGAATGAGCAATGGAATAACCGCCATCTCAAACCAACGTTAACCTACATTGTATCAGGAACAAAACCTTTGAACCGTTTCGATACGGCAATTGACATGTCTGACCCACTCATCTCAGCTGAATGGGAGCAGACACTAATCAGAATTGCAGGGATTCTCAATACTGAGGATGAACGCAGATCCGTACTGATGCTTGAACTTCAGACTTTTGCGTTTCCATATTCCAATTTCCGTCCGGGACAGAAGCGCATGATTGACTTGAGTGTAGAGGCTGTTAATAACTCATCGAACCTGATACTTCAGGCACCAACGGGCACCGGCAAGACTGCAGCAGTACTCACTGGAGTTATGCCCGAAGTTATCAGAAAACGTCTGGCACTATTTTTTCTTACTGCAAAGAACACGCATAAGATAATTGTACTGGAAACTGTTGAATTGATTATTCATAATGCTCTCAACATCAGAACAATTTTCCTCACTGCGAGAGAGCAAGTGTGCTTATCGAACAACTCTTCCTGCAATCCGGTTGAGTGTCCTTTTGCTGATAAATTCGCATCACGTGTCGAGTCTTCCGGGGTGATTGAAAGGCTGTTGGACTCACTTGTAATTACGCGTGACAATCTGATGAAAGAAGCTGAAAAGGCGGAAGTATGTCCATTTGAGCTGGGGCTTGAACTCGCGCTCCGCTGCGATGTCATAGTCTGCGATTACAATTATGCTTTCGACCCGCATGTCTATCTTCATCGTTTCTTCGACGAGAAAACAACATCTGGGATGTGTGTGCTTCTCATCGATGAAGCCGCCAATCTTCCTGAAAGAGCCAGAGGATATTATTCTCCTGAAATTAAGCTATCGCTGATTGACCACCTTCAAAATGCCCTGTCGGAGAATATTCAGTTCACGAAACTACTCCACCCCTGGATTGATTTATTCGATACCTGTTCCTCTCTCCTTCGCAATCAGCACTCTCTGGAAATGTCCCTTCCCGAAGACGTGATAATACCGCTGCAGGCTGTCAGATGGAAAAAAGCAATCAGTTCTCTCCCGAATCGATGGAGTGACGAACTGCGTAGTCTTGTTCGTTCGGTAAATGACTTTATCCGCATCGGCCCGGAACCCGGCGAAAGATACAAACTGCTTTTTCGCTCAGATGGTGCTGACCGGATACTTCAATGGTTCTGCATGGATCCGGCTGAACATCTTGGTGATCGGATTAAGAAATGCTACAGCACTCTGGCTTTTTCTGCAACACTGAATCCGATTGAGTATTACAGAGAGTTGCTTGGACTCCCTGACGATGATAAGACTATCCGGGAGGAGATACCGTGGCCGTTTCCATCTGAAAGTCTTCGGGTTCTGATAGACCCAACTATCGATACAAGATATAAATATCGCATGGAAACTGCTTACATGCTTGCACAGAAACTCTTATTAATTCATAGATCGGTTCACGGCACCTGGCTGGTTTTCTTTCCATCATATGCATATCTCGAATTGATAGCCGGAATACTCGAAGGAATGAATATCTCTTTTATCTCGCAGGTACGAGGAATGAGTGCCGATGAAAGAATTGAGTTCATAACCCGGATTGAAACCGGCAATGAACTCGTTCTCGTGGTTTCGGGCGGCATATTCAGCGAGGGAGTCGACTTCCGCTGCAGCACTCTGAGGGGTGCCGTTGTCATAAGCCCCTCGCTGCCGGGTATCGATCTGCGGGCTGAACTTCTTCGGAAGTACTATACTGATTCAGGTCATGACGGATTTCTTCGTACAATGGCAATTCCCGGTATGACGAGGGTTATTCAGGCTGCCGGCAGACTAGTTAGAAGCAAAACTCAACGCAGAATATTGATATTGACAGGCAGGCGATTTGGCAGACCACCATACTTCGATCTTCTTCCAAAACACTGGTTCAGTGATGGGAAGATAAATTTTCTGTCCGGTGAACTAAGTCAATTGTCGGATTTTGAATTTAACAAAGAAGGCGACGCATAACGCCGCCTTCCAAATGTTTATCCGAGATATCGAAATACTTCTACTCAGTTGCTTCCGGTTTCTCTTCTTCTACAACTTCTTCTTCAACAGGTTTGTCATCGACTACTTCTTCTTCGATTTCTTTGTCTTCTACTACTTCTTCTTCGATTTCTTTGTCTTCGACTACTTCTACGACTACGTCGCCATCTTCAACTTTTTCTTCAATAGCTTCTTCAATTACTTCAGTTGAATCAACCGCTGTAGCTTGCGAACCGGTTTCTCCGACTTCCGGTGCTTCACCGCAAGCCAATCCAAGTGTTATAAGAAACAAAGCCAGTACTCCAATCAGAATACCCCTCATAGTAACTCCTTTCAGTTATCATAACCATAAATGAACATTTTCACTTTTTCAGTTGACTATGTTCAATCAACAATGAAATATCTTGACTATTTCTCAATCTGTCAAGTGTTTCTCTTAAGCCTGTCTGTATTCCTGAAATGGAGCTTGACAATGTCGCTTAAGACTTCTCTCCCGAAAGCCTGTATTATATCTCCCACGATTCCATCCGTATGAGCCCCCGAACCTGCTGATACAGGGAGATTGTACCTATTTTCAATTCTGTCGAGACTGTCGAGATAAGCATCTCTCGCCAGTATCGATGCTGCGGCAACTGCGGGATCATCTTCTCCGTGAATTCGAAGTTCAAGTCTGTACCTGCCTTTAGGAAGATGTTTTTCGATTCTCTCTTCCGGGCAAAAGCGGTCTATGACTATTCTGTCAGGAGAAATACCTGCCTGAATTATTTTCTTTATGGCAAGTCCATGCAATCCGGCAAGCATATCCAGACTGTTTTTTCCCATACTTTTCAAGCTTTGAAATTCCCTGTTGTATTCACGGGGTTCTACAGCTACCGTGGTACATGCCGAACCAAGTTCATTCCTAAGCATTCCTGCAATTTTCCGAATGGAAGAATCTTTAAGTTTCTTAGAATCACTGCACCCAATCTGCAGCAGTTTCTCAGCAGTTTCACCATCGCAGAACACAGCCCCGACTGTCAGGGCACCCATATAATCACCTTTACCGGCTTCGTCAGTACCTATCCAGGTGCCCTCCATCGGAATGTCTGACTCTCCGCCTGATTCGAGAAGCATCGAAATAGAGTTCAGGGATGCAGGATTACCACCTGCGGGGACAATCGAGAATCCATTCTTCTTTGAATAATAGAAGTTGAATTTACATGAAACACCGCTTCGGCTGAAAACAGCCTGAATGCCGTTGACAAGTATCTTCTCGCTTTCAAGTTTATACCCCTCACCTGCAAGGAAATCAACAACACCCGTGAAATTCATGCAAAGTTCTCCTGAAGTTTTCATTCAGTCTCGACTCCAAAAACTGGGAATCCGGGATTCTCGACTTCAAGCGGTTCGGTTACGGTGTATTCCTCAAGTACGCAGACAATTTCTCCTATTACAATGGCACTGCGCATAAGAACAGGCATATGCCTTTCATCATTGGTCATATAGATCCATATTCTCCCCTCGTTCCTGAATACGCCAGCAGATTCGAGTTTAGGTTCGACAAGGATGCAATCGAATGTACCGGCGGGTACCCTAATCGTCTCCTCTTCATACACTGTAATTTCCAGGGGGTAATTTCGATTGTCAGTGTGACAATCTATGTAATATGTTTCCCCAACTTCCAGAGGTAGGGTTCTGGCAAAATACATGCAGGAAAGTACATCCAGGGCGTGAGCGGGGATTTCCATGTTTCTCTTTGTCGAATCTGTCTCTCCCGGGTAAAATACAGTCCCTGCATCCTGATTGAAGAACACCTCTTCGCTATGAGAGAAATCGCCTTCATTCAGGTCTTTTCTGAATTCAAGCGTGTGAAACTGCACAATATCGAGCATGGCTTCGTTTGTATCATGTACTCTGAAGAAAGTATTGAATGCTGAGTTCGATTCAGCGGTTGCTGTAATCCTATATGCCATAAATCCATAGTGCGATTCAGGTCCGCTTACGCAGAGAACAGCAGTACCGGCTTTGATGATGCCGTATTCTACACTGAACTCAAGTCTTTCCCCCGGACCAAATGCTGTATTTTCAACATACCGCGGCAGATAAGGATTTTCTTCATCTGCCGCAGTGAAAATCGTGACTGCAAGCAGCAGAAACAAGACTGTTCTTTTCATATTGTCATCTCTCGTCATAGTTTAAACCCGCAACCGTAATACCGGCGTAACTGCACAATTGTTCCATTGGTGCAACTATCAGGCAGTCATATTTAGAAATATAATTATTCTATCACCTATAGTAAAAAGAGCCTGATAAAGCCGATCATCTCATTTCAATATTCCGTCTTTAACTGTCGACAAATGTGCCTTCGTAATGATATTGCCAATAATGACTTTTCTATGTAAGTTATGGTATGTATAATTTTGATTAAATTCTATTCATCACAGTTCTATTTGGGGTTGCAGTAATGGTAGAACGAGACCTTATCAGAGACATTCTGGACAACGGGATTACAGGTAGCAGAGTCACTGTCTACGGCTGGGTAAAAACGGCAAGAAAAAGCAAAAGTGTTGCTTTTGCAGTTATCTTCGACGGTTCATGTCAGCAGACTCTGCAAGCAGTATTCGACCGTGATGGATTCGATGATGCCGCTCTGGCGAGGCTGAATACCGGCACCTGCATCAGAATCACCGGCAATCTCGCTGCTTCTCCGGGTTCCGGGCAGACACTCGAACTCCATGCAGAGAGTCTGGAGATTACAGGTGAAGCAGCCAGGGATTACCCTCTTCAGAAGAAACGGCATTCCATAGAATTCCTGCGCAGTATTCCACATCTTCGACCTCGAACCAATACTTTCAGTGCTGTCTTCAGAATGAGTCATCATCTCAGTATGGCAATACACAGGTTCTTCGACGAGAACGGCTTTTTCTATATCCATACCCCAATAATTACTGCAAGCGATGCTGAAGGTGCAGGAGAAACTTTCCAAATTACATCCCTCCCCCTATCGGATATAGAGGTGAAGAACGGTATTGTGGATTACTCCACAGACTATTTTCGCAGACAGGCTTTCCTAACGGTCAGCGGACAACTCGAAGCAGAGCCTTTTGCGCTTGCAATGGGGAAAGTCTATACATTCGGTCCGACCTTCAGGGCGGATCCATCTGACACGCGTTTCCACTGTGCAGAATTCTGGATGATAGAGCCGGAAATGGCGTTTACCGACCTCGATGATGATATTATTCTCATGGAGAGATTCCTAAAATTCCTGGCATCATACCTCAAAGAACGATGCCCCGAAGATATTTTATTCTTCAACAAATTCTATGAAAAGGAATTAGACAGTAGATATAATACGATAATATCTGCTGATTTTGCCCGCATTACTTATTCTGAAGCCATCAGACTACTCAAAGATAATGCAGATGAATTTGAAGTATCTCCGGAGTGGAGCATGGACATCTCGACAGAATACGAGAAGTACCTTACAGATGTACTTTTTAAGAAGCCCGTCTTTGTTACTGATTATCCCGCATCCATTAAACCGTTTTATATGCGTCTCAATGATGATGAGAATACAGTTGCCTGCACCGACCTGCTCTTCCCTGAAGTAGGAGAACTGATCGGCGGCAGTCAACGAGAGGAACGGTTCGAAGTTCTAACTGCAAGAGCAGAAGCCCTGGGTGTGGATTTGGACGATTATAGATGGTATTTCGACCTTAGACGCTGGGGCTCGGCTCCCCATTCAGGTTTTGGACTTGGTTTTGAGAGATTACTCATGTACTTTACCGGTATGAAGAATATTAGAGATGTTGTGCCTTTTCCCCGCTCACAGGGGAAAATGACATAACCCGCTTAACACAATGTCAGTATTGCTGACTGAACTGAAAAGGATGGAAAATGGAACAGAAAATGATTACTATTGACGGGAACGAAGCTGCCGCTCGAATCGGGCATAAATTGAGCGAAGTTATCGCCATTTACCCGATTACTCCATCGAGCCCAATGGGAGAACATTCTGATGCCTGGTCATCACAAGGAAAGAAGAATATCTGGGATACAATTCCGCTGATTCAGGAAATGCAGAGCGAAGGCGGTGCTTCGGCTTCCGTACACGGCGCACTTCAGACCGGAGCTCTGACCACCACATTCACAGCATCACAGGGACTTCTCCTTATGATCCCCTCGATGTATAAGATTGCCGCAGAACTTACTCCTGCTGTATTCCATGTGTCAGCAAGAAGTCTTGCATGCCAGGCACTTTCCATTTTCGGTGACCACAGCGATGTAATGGGTGTCCGCCAGACCGGTTTTGCTCTTCTTGCCAGCGGCTCTGTTCAGGAAGTGTCGGACCTTGCAGTAATCGCACATGCTGCAACACTTAAAAGTAGAATTCCATTTCTTCATTTCTTCGATGGCTTCAGGACAAGCCACGAAATTCAGAAGATAGCAACCATACCGGATGAAGTACTCAAGAAGATGATTGACGATGAACTCGTGATTGCTGCAAGGGCACGCGGACTCGACCCGAACTCACCTGTGGTTCGCGGCACCAGTCAGAATCCCGATGTCTATTTCCAGGGTAGGGAAACTGTCAATCCGTATTACATTGCAACGCCCGGAATTGTCAGGCATTACATGGACAGATTTGCGGAACTTACAGGACGAAGTTACCACCTGTTTGACTATGTAGGCGCACCTGATGCGGAACGCATCATCATTCAAATGGGCTCCGGTACCGAAACCGCTCATGAGACCGTTGAATATCTGCAGGCACAGGATGAAAAAGTCGGCTTGATCAAAGTCCGGCTTTACAGACCATTCGATGCAAAGGCACTGTTCAAAGTCATGCCTGAAACAGTCAAATCGATTGTTGTACTCGACAGAACAAAGGAATCAGGCGGACCGGGTGAACCTCTTTATCTCGATATCGTAACCACTCTGCACGAAAACGGCAGAGATGATATCAAAGTGATTGGCGGACGGTATGGTCTTTCGAGCAAGGAATATACACCGGCACACATTAAGACTGTACTCGATGAAGTCCTGAAGAGTGAACCTAAGAATCACTTCACGCTCGGTATAAATGACGATGTAACAAATACATCTCTGGAAGTCGAGAATTTCGAAATCGAACTCCCCGGAATCATCCAGGCTGTGTTCTTCGGCCTTGGCTCAGACGGAACCGTGGGAGCCAACAAGAACAGCATCAAAATTATTGGTGAAGAAACCGACAACTTTGCTCAGGGTTATTTTGTCTACGACTCCAAGAAAGCCGGTGCAAGAACTGTCAGTCACCTCAGGTTCGGTCCCAATCCTATCCGCCAGACATGTCTTGTGTCCGAAGCAGGCTTTGTTGCCTGTCACCAGAGCATCTTCCTCGAGAAGTATGACATTCTGGGTTATGCAGCAAAAGGTGCAACCTTCCTCTTGAATTCGCATCACGGTCCTGACAAGGTCTGGGATACGCTTCCAAGAGTGGTCCAGGAGAGTATTATCAGCAAGAATCTGAAGTTCTATGTGATCGATGCTTATGAAGTTGCAAATGACACAGGAATGGGCGGACGCATAAATACTATTATGCAGACCTGTTTCTTTGCCATATCTGGTGTTCTTCCAAAGGATGAGGCTATCGCAAAAATCAAAGAGGCAATAAAGAAATCCTACAGCAAGAAGGGTGATGAAGTTGTACAGCAGAACTACAAGGCTGTAGACCAGAGTCTTGCAAACCTCTTCCCCGTTGACTACCCTGATACTGTAACAAGTACCATCGAACAACCTCCAACCGTACCGGAAGATGCTCCTGAATTCGTTCAGAGAGTCACAGCGAAGATCATCAGGATGGACGGTGATAATGTCCCGGTTTCTGATATGCCGGCCGACGGAACCTGGCCAACAGGAACAACGCAGTGGGAAAAGCGGAATGTAGCACAGGAGATACCGGTCTGGGAAAAAGACATCTGTATTCAGTGCGGTATCTGCAGTCTTGTCTGCCCTCATGCAGCAATAAGAATGAAGGTCTTTGGTAACTACCACCTGAACAATGCCCCGGAAACCTTCAAATCCACTGATGCAAGAGGCAAGGACTTCACTGGTATGAAGTTCTCTGTTCAGGTAGCTCCCGAGGATTGTACCGGTTGCGGTACCTGTGCCCATGCCTGCCCTGCAAAGAATAAGGAGAATCCGGAACAGAAAGCAATCAATATGTCTTATCAGCCCCCGCTTCGAATACCCGAGCGAGAGAACTACAGTTTCTTCCTGAATATTCCTGACTTCGACAGAAAGAAACTCGATGTTGCATCCATCAAGGGTTCGCAGCTTCTGCAGCCCCTCTTCGAATACTCCGGAGCATGCGCCGGCTGTGGCGAAACACCTTATGTTAAACTGCTTACACAGATGTTCGGTGACCGCACAGTCATTGCAAATGCAACCGGATGCAGCTCTATTTACGGCGGTAATCTGCCTACTACTCCCTACTCTCAGGATCCACAGGGCAGAGGTCCGGCATGGAACAACAGTCTATTCGAAGATGCAGCTGAATTCGGGTACGGTTTCAGACTGACGGCTGATAAACATATAGAAGTAGCAAGAGAACTGTTGACAGAATTGAAAGATGATGTTGGTGCAGATCTTGCCGATTCTTTACTGAATGCACCACAGGATACAGAACAGGCTATCGAAGAACAGCGGAAACGTGTTGACCAACTCAGAACAGCTCTCACCAAAATCGACTCAACTGAAGCAAGAATGCTGAACAGTGTTGCCGATTACTTCGTACACAGAAGCGTCTGGGTAGTGGGTGGCGACGGCTGGGCTTACGACATCGGTTATGGTGGGCTTGACCACGTTCTTGCCCAGGGCAGGGATGTGAATATTCTTGTACTCGATACCGGAGTCTATTCCAATACCGGCGGGCAATGCTCAAAAGCAACACCGCTGGCAGCAGTCGCCAAGTTTGCTGATTCCGGAAAACCACAGCCGAAAAAAGACCTTGCAATGCTCTCGATAAGTTACGGGAACATCTATGTTGCACAGGTTGCTCTCGGCTCCAACTACAACCAGACGGTTAAGGCATTTGCTGAAGCAGAGAGTTTTGACGGACCGAGTATCATCATAGCCTATACTCATTGTATAGCACATGGTATCGACATGACTCTTGGGCTGGATGAACAGGACAATGCGGTGAAATCAGGTTTCTGGCCACTTCTCAGGTTCGACCCAAGGAAGATCAGTACAGGTGAGAATCCGCTTAGGCTGGATAGTAAAGAGCCGTCGATGGATTTCGCGGACTTTGCCTATAATGAAGCAAGATTCAAGAGCCTGACGAAAACAAAACCGGACCATGCCAAGAAGTTGATGGTACTTGCACAGGAAGAGGTAACCCGCCGCTGGAACATCTACCACCAAATGGCAGAGATGACCTGGAAGAAGTAACGGTACCGTACGTCACTTCTTCCACTTAGTTGTCGGGTTTATTAGAGATATCTTCAATAAAGGATTTGAGAGGTCATTCAGTGGTCTCTCAAGTCCAAATGACTATTTAATTGATTGTCTGATGACAGCTTCGATTTCCAGACTTCGTGGTTCCGGTTCACCTTCAAGTATCTTATGAATTCCTGATGATGACATATTGAAATACCGGGCTGCATCTGTTAAGCTGAGACCTAATTCAGAAATGATTACCCGTACCAGAATCCCTCGTATCCAGGATACCCTCCTGTTTCCGTGTCCTGTCCTGATAATTGCTTTTGACACCCCTGATATCTCAGAAGCCATATTTAGAGCATTCTCAATTCGTGTGTGCTGGAAATTTCTGTCTCTCTTTATCACTCCCCTGTACGTATCCAGTTCTTTGTACCTCTCCAGAGCAAATTCCCTGCTCCCAAGAACACCCATACCTGCGATGTTATCCGGTTCAGTTTCAGCATCATCAAGTGCCTCGAGACCTTCCTTCGAGATAATGTAATTCCCTGTATCAAAAGCCTTTTCAGTGATATCTGACGGTTCTGCTAAAAATTCAATGTATTGTTCGCGCCAGTTCTTTTCTCTGTTCTGAAACATAAAACGCACCAGTGCAGTCGATTGCCAACAGTTTTTATGCTTTCCAACAATCACAGGATGTCCTGACCACATGTAATCCGCCAATTCATCGAAAGTGCTGACGATACCTGCTCTCATTGGATTAAGATGGATGTAACGCAGCAAATCCATGAAGTAATTTTCGCGTTCGACTAAAATAGATTTGAATCTTGAGCGAAACACATGACCTTTCTGCTCATTCCTAAGATTATATGACAGTGCAAATCCGGTAAGAACTTTTTTTATTGAACATGAAAGAGATTCGTTCTGCGGTTCAGCAAGCAGATGAAAGTGATTGTGCATAAGAACCCAGGCATGAATTCTCAATTCTCCTGCGACCACAACTTTCTCAATTCTCTTGAGAAAATCAATGCAATCGGACGGCTTTGAGAATACAGATTTTCCCTCGACACTATGTGACATCACATGGTGCAGGCTACCCGGACTATCAAACCTGTATTTTCTTGACATACATATAGTGTACTCCATAAACAGTGTGTTTGTCAAGTGCTAGACATAGTGGATGAACCACAACATAAGCTTAGGGACATGATTTCTTCGTGTCCCGAAAATAGCACGGCTTTTAAAAAAGTTAAGAATTATACCTTAAAGCAAAAATGTCGTACTTCACTTCTCCCACTTTAGACTTCTGGCAATGCGGTCAGGACTATAAATGGAATAAGTGAAGTACGACACTTATATAGTGGTGGAGGCGGCGGGATTCGAACCCGCGTCCGGAAACAGGGACCCATCGGCTCTACATGCTTAGGCCGGATTGCATTTCATCCGGGGTTGGCACCGGTCGGCCTTATCCGGACTATCTTTCATTATTTCTCACTGGTTCCACCCGAAAGCAGGGCTTCGCAGCCAGCTCTCCTTCTGACGTCCGACCCCCAGCCGGAAAGCATCTCCGGGGCGGACGACCACCCATATTAGGGTGGCATACCGTTATTTACGCGGCAATTATTATGTTCCGCAAGTTTAACGAGGCAGCGGAACCTCGACATGCAACCGGTGGACCTCATCTGAACCCGTCGAGACCATTCGCCCCCACGACGGCAACGATGTATTATGCAAATTAAACGTAATATGTCAAGCGGGACTTGTCAAATGGACATAATTGAGTTATTAAATCGGCTCATATATTGAATTAACTTTAAGGAGCTATATGTCTTGGAAATGTGATATTTGTGGAAAAGGACCTTCAGTTGGAAATAGAGTCAGTCACTCACACAGACAGACAAAACATGTTTGGAAACCCAACCTTCAGAAGGCTAGGATACGTTTAGATAACGGAAATACCAAAAGGGTTCTTGTCTGCACTAAATGCATCAAGTCTGACAGAATCGTCAAAGCTTAACCCCTGGTTCAGTCGTGTCCGCTTCGGACATTGTATCTATTCCAGTTTGCCAACGAGTTTGGGTAATGTGCCGTTGCTCTGATTATCATCAGTCGTATGTCAAAACGGAATGTATTACAGGTATTAGAAAAAACCTTTATTGAACTGTACGCTGATAAACCCGACAACTAGGTGGAAGGAATGACGTACGGTACTGATTTTTTCAGCCTGTTTTGGTTGGCGGTCATCGAAGCCTGGAATTCTCGTGCTAGTCTGGTGTGACCGAAACCCATATTGATGAAATCCCAGGGAAAGTGTACTTCCGAGTCGATCATTTCAAATACCCAGCTGATGTCGATTCCTGCATTTTTGAAAGCCGTATTCCATCCTATGTCAGTCAGTTTAAGTTCAAGAGCTTCAGACATTCTCTCATCACCTCTGGCAATAATTGCCTGTACATGAGCCCTTCTTGCATCACCGGGAATCAACTTTGCTTTTCTGATTCTGGAAATCTTCTTTCTTAAGTGCTCCGTCCATTTTCTGATCTTAGTCGGATTCGCAATCGCCGACCACTGGAATGCAGTCCAAGGGCGCGGTACGAACGGATTAACACAGATGTTTAGCTGAGCATCTGTCCTGTAACGGATTTCCCGGATTAGATCGAGAATACTGTCTCTATCTTCGTCTGTTTCAAAAGGAAGTCCTATCATGAAGTGAAGTCGAATCTGTTTGAATTCATCATGATTCTCAACTGCCTTCAGAATGTCGTCATTCTTCAGGTGCTTCCCGATTATTTTCCTAAAACCATCGTTTCCAACCTCAGGTGCGAGTACAAGAGTGGATGATTTGAGATCCATGGCTCGTTCTTTTATCTGGCAGGAATCTTCAGCCTTTCGCGTACCTATCATCACATTGTGTTTCTTCATGGCTATTTTGAGTATGTCATGCAGTTCGGGATGCGAGCGCGGGGCAAAGCCTACAATTGCAAGTTCCGGGTTATCCGGAAGATTGGCTATCTTGTTTTCGACATCTTCGAATTTGCACTCGCGATACGGTAGGCTTACATAGCCCGGAAGACAGAACTTACAATTGTAAGGGCATCCGCGTGAAATTTCAAGCAGAATATGATCACCCAATGCAAACTTCGAAGAAGACATGCATGATACCATTCCCAAACCATCAGAACCTGCCCACTGTCGCATAATATTAGTTACTTCACCGGGTATTTTGTGGATTGCCGGAACATAGATACCGGGGAGTTTGGATAGTTCCAACAATATCTTCTTTTTTAATGCACCTTGACCACCAATATTACGTATGGTTTCAAGAACGGGGCCAACGGAAGGCTCTGTCTCCCCTATCACGAAGGCATCCATGAAGGGTGCAAGTGGAATAGGATTAGCAGTTACCGGCATGCCGGTTGCCAGTATTATCGGCCATATTTCTTTTCTTTTAGATGACCGGATTTCAATTTCCGACAGCTCCATCATCTGAAGTACACGCAGATACTCCAGTTCATTTGAAATTGAAAAGATAACGAGATCACGGTTTTTGATTGAGGTTCCCGATTCCAATGTAACCATGGGATGCTCATATCGTTTCATCCACAGATATTCATCCTTTTCAGGAAAGAACACCCGCTCCGGAGTCGTATCCGACCAGCAGGCTATCTGATAAAACAGACGCTGAAACTCCAGTGATGACATTGCCAGTTCATACTCTCTGGGTGATGCTGCTACTATTTCAAACAAGCCGTCTGTAGAATACTCGAAAAAAGGTGTTTCCTTTTCAAGAATGTCATTCCTTCGCTCTGCGTATACCTCTTCTGCAAGTTTTCGACTCATTCTTTACCTCCATGGATATTTTGAAGGTAATATATAGAAACTTCAACAGATGTCTACTTAATATCGCTAAGTAAGTGCTACATATACGGTTGTATTATCACCTAATCCATGTCCCTTCGCATGAAGACAGGAAGAGTATTTCTTTGACTCTTAACATCTGCACTACCTTTTGACGCAGTAAATGATATGGGATATTGTTTCTCTGTAGCTATTTCTGAAGTCTCAGTCGGAAATCCGGGGAATCGTACTGCAACATCATCTTCCTCATATTCCTGTCCGAATCCAGTCGCAATAACTGTAACTTTAAATTCCTCACTGTCATCTTCGGCTTTGGTAACACCAAGGTAAACATCTGCTTCATTTCCGACTGCATCCTGAATAACTGACGCTGCATCGTGAAATTCTTTGGCAGATGCATCTTTGGGACAATGAATGCTTATCAGCAGGGATTTTGCACCGTCGATAGAAATGTTCTCAAGCAGAGGGTCGGATATTGCACTCCGTGCTGCTTCATCTGCCCGTTTTTCACCTGTACAGCAACCAGTTCCCATCATTGCTCCGCCGCCGGTCGTTACAACACTCTTGATATCATTGAAGTCAAGATTCATAAGGCCGGGGGTTGAAATAATATTCGATATACCTTCAACTGCGTTCTTGAGAATTCGGTTACCGTTTGAAAGGACTGTTCCAATATCCTTATCTGCATCTTCACTATTGATCAATCCGTCATTTGGAATGACTATCAGCATATCCAGCATATTCCTCAGTTTTTCCAGGCCTTCTTCTGCTATCCTGCTCCGTTTCGGCCCTTCAATGGCAAAGGGTCTCGATACGACTCCTATAGTTATTGCATCAATGTCCTTCGCAATCTTAGCCACAATGGGAGAGGCTCCGGTACCTGTGCCACCGCCCATACCTGCGCTGATAAACACTATTCTGCAGTTCTGAAGACTATCTTCGATCTCTTTCCTGCTTTCGTCAGCAGCCGTTTCGCCAATCTCACAATTTCCGCCGGCTCCATGACCCCCGCAGGTTTTCGGACCAAGCTGTACAGCTAAATCTGCCCTGCAGGTATTCAATTCCTGCAAATCTGTATTCATTGCGATGTATCTAACCTTTGGAATGTTTTCCGCGATCATTCGGTCAATATTATTGCATCCGCACCCGCCTATCCCAACTACGACAATTCCCGGTTCCCCCCTTCTTTCTGCTGTTACATCTACGATCTGAAGTCTGGGTTTAGTCTCAGCATTTGCAAACATTCGAACTCCCTTCCTTGACTATCTCAGTCTGTTTAATATTCCTTTAAGATTATCGACAAAGTTTCTAAATGACAGTGGTTTATTTCTTTTCACACTATTATTTTCATCTTCCTGCAGCAGTATCAGTCCTGTTGCAACTGAAAACTCAGGTGATTCTATAATCCGTGCGGCAACTTCTATACCTTCAGGTATTCCGATTTCCGCAGGCAAACCGATAATTGATCCTGCTGCTCTGCAAATGTCTTTCAGACGCGATGTTCCGCCGGTCAGAACAATTCCGGCGGGAAAACTCGAAGTGCTGAATTTATTCGATTCCAGCTCAGTCAATACAAGCGAAAATATCTCATAAACCCTCTGAGAGACTATCTGCGAGATCACTTTTCCGGACAGGGAAATGTTCCTTCTTCCGCCCGGTGTTTTTACCGTTATCTTCCGCTCTGAATTCTTACTTAGTACTGCACTTGCATATCCAAGTTTCAGCCTTTCTGCCTCTGACCTCGGCACCCTCATACTTTGGATGTCAGCTGTAATCTGCTCGCCGCCAATAGGTATTACCCCTGTATGAGCGAGAAAGCCGCTGTGATAGACTGCCACATCGGTTGTACCGGCGCCAATATCGAGATAGATAACTCCCATCTCTTTTTCGTCTTCTGACAGAACAGCTCTTGCCCCGGCAACTCCGGCAGGAAATGTCTGAACAACCCTCCTGCCTGCTTTTCTAATTACTTCGTGTACATTCTCAATGGCAGTCCTGTCGGCAGTTACAACATAGATGTCCGATGTCAGTTTCTCAGCTCTCAAACTGATTGGTGCCTTATTCTGTCTTTCGTATCCGTCAACGGTAAAACCGCAATCGAGCGTCATAATTACAGATGATTCTTTCGGAAGGGATATCCTCTCTGCTGTTTCCCGTGCATCGTCAATATCGCTCCTGTTGATTTCTCCCGCACCAAATTCATCAGGTTCTATTGCTACCGTACCCCTGCCGAAAAATCCCTTTACATGATCACCGCTGACTGATACTATCACTTCCGTTATCTCATCAGAAGATATAGATTCTGCTTCGTTTATTGCTGCATCTACTGCATCCGCTGCAGCTTCTATATCTATAATGGCTCCGTTTCTGACACTGCCGTTCACATTTGCCCGGCCGGCCCCGACGATTACCATTCCTGTATCATCCTGAATCCTGGCGATTGCGCAGGTGACTTTTTCGCATCCTATGTCAACTGATGCCAAAATTCTTCTGCTCATGAATTCTCTCCATCTGTTAATTGTTCATTGCAAGGGTACCTCAGTACGGCCTGCTCCGGATATCGCATATCGATTTCGAGCCATTTGTTCTGAATAGAAACAATTGAAGCGAGGTGAATAAAATCATGCCACTTAACTGTAAATGAACCCCAGCCAAGAATGATGGACGAACCGGAAGAGACAAATACTGAAATTCCGCGCTCTGTGATACGGATATCCCTCGGAGCATTATCGTTAACGTCTGCCAGCCACTGCACAAGTCTATCTACTATCACTGAATCAGGAAGTGTTGTTGCTGTAACCACCGGAATTGTATCCGTCAAGAACGAAGCAGGCAGACATTGCCCCGTGGATGACAAAGGATACAGTTCTACTCCGTTGCTATAGATAAATACGATTTTCTGCAGTTCGATAGATATCTCGAGTCCAGATGGAAAAACCCTTGAGATCTCAACATCTTTCACCCAGTTCAACGCCTGAAACACGGTAGACAGGCTATCGGTATTTAGAGTTCTGACGGGTTTGCCGAAACAGGGAGCTATAATCTCGCAGACTGCCGAGGAATCTTCACTGCGGATTCCCCTGATAGATACTTCACTAAGGTCGAAATTGCCGCCTCTCTCAAGCCAGCGGTAAATCATCGCAAGTGCGAATATCACAACTGCAATTGTCAACAATACGCCGGCTATCTTCCTGGTGCTCATTTATCTCCCTGCTATTCCTCTCCCAAGGGCATCTACAGTTCCCGAACTCATGAAAACTATCACATCCGCTTCCCGCTTCCTGAGTTCTTCCTCTACATCATCCATTTCACAGAGAATGCAGTCCCCGCCGCTTCTTAGCGCGGCATCCACTATCAGGGAGCTGTCAATACCCGGGATAGGCTTTTCACGAATGGCATATACAGGCAGGACTATTGACCAGTCAGCCCCGGACAGCGCTTTGCCCATCTCTTCACTGTGAGCAGCTGTTCTTGTGAAAAGACGCGGCTGGAATACGACTCCTATCCTGCAGTCAAGCGTGTTTCTCAAACCGGTCAGTGCTGCTTTCATCTCATCAGGGTGATGTGCATAATCGGATAGAAGTATGGCTTCACCAAAACTGCCTATCTTTTCAAGTCTTCTTTTAACTCCGGGAAAGTCAGCCAGTACCGCAATTGCCTCTTCGATATCCACCCCTGCAACTGATGCCATCGCGATAGCTGTCTCAGCATTACGGAGATTGTATGCTCCGGGAATTGGAAGAGTTCCCCTGATTCCCTTGAGTTCGAATTCCTGTTCCCATCCAGAATGCCCACGACTGCTGCAGTAAAAGTCTCCACTTTTACCAGTTGTGATAATTCTGCGACCAATCCTCTCCGCCCATTTCGCAAGTTCAATCAGGTTCACCGGAACAACTACAGTACCGCCCGGCCTTGTCATTTCCAGAAATACCCCGAATGCAATTGAAAGAGCTTCAGGGGAACCGTAACATTCGAGATGCTCCCGGGCAAATGTTGTTACAGCGGCACAGAGAGGACTTAACCGCAAAAATGCACGGTCAAATTCATCTGCTTCCACAACAGCAATCTCACCGCCGCTTCTGTAATTCCCACCCCAGGGCTCAACGTGCCCACCCACCATCACGGTAGGATCCAGTCCTGTCTTCTGGAGTATCCATCCCAGCATTGCAGTTGTAGTTGTTTTGCCGTGTGCTCCGCTGATGGCATAAAGCTGCATGTCTTTCGTAAGTTCTGCCAGAGCTTCGCTGCGCCTGAGTATAGGAATTCCTCTTCTCGCTGCTTCCAGTAGTTCCGGGTGATCAGTCGGAACGGCTGCAGTAAATACGATTAGATCACAGGAGTTGATATGTTCTGCACTGTTTCCTTCGAATACTTCTATGCCCAGTTCCGAGAGTTTCGAACATTTCCCCGGGTAGGTATCGCACCCGCTTACTTCAAAGCCGCTTTCCCTGTACCAGACTGCCAGCGAACGCATACCGGTACCGCAAATTCCAATCAAGTGTATCCGTTTTACATCATTCACTTCAAACCTCTGTTTTCATCTGTCATTTCAACCAGATATTCAGCTATTGAATCTGCCGGATTGACCGGCATCAACTTCTCAAGAGATTCCTGCATCCCTCTTACTGCTTCCGGGTCATCGATCAATCTGCGAATCATATTCCATATTTTCTCGGGTGAAGCATTATTTTGCCTAATGAGAAGAGACCCACCTGCGTGGGTTATTTCTTCTGCATTGAAATACTGGTGGTCATCTGCTGCGTAGGGATACGGTATATAGATTGCAGGAACTCTGAACCATGATACTTCAGCAATTGTCATTGCTCCTGCCCGGGCAACAATTATATCTGCAGCACTGTAAAGTACTTCCGGCTCATCCGTGAAACTTATTACCCTGATATTCTTCTTCTCTGCAGCTGCTGCATTCACTCTTTCGACATCTCTCTCTCCGCATTGCAGAATCACATCGATATCCGGTGGTGATGCAAGTGCAATATCGTTTATTGCCGTTGCTCCCTGGCTGCCCCCGAGAAATAGTACTGTCCTACTGTATTCCGGAATACCCAGCGAACAGCGTGCTTCTATTTTGTCATGCAGTTTCATCGAAGATCTGACCGGGTTCCCTGTGTGGATCGCCATTTTCCCCAATTTTCGTGAAGCACATTCAAATCCGGTCATGATGCAGGATGAAAATTTCGAAAGAATGCGAGTCGTTCTTCCCGGGATACTGTTCGATTCATGTATGACACTCGGTATCCGAAGAAACACTGCGCACAGCACGGGAAAGAAAGAAGAATATCCACCTGTCACGAAAAGAAGTTTCGGATTGACTTTTTTAATCAGCCTGCATGTTGATATGAGCATGAATGGAAATTTGAATATGAACCTTAATTTGTTGCTGATTCCACCGTCGATTCTCGGTGAATCGAGAACTTTCACCGTCGAACCAAATGATGAATACATTCGTCGGTCGACCGAACGGGGAGTGCAGAAGAATGTGATATCCAGTTCAGGATTGACTTTCAGCAAGGCTTCTGACACAGCCAATGCAGGACTGATGTGCCCGCCTGTTCCGCCGCCGGATATGATAATTCTTTTCATCTTCTCATCCTTTCGCAACCTTTGCTATCAAACCTATACTACCGAGTGTGACTACTAAATTGCTGCCGCCCCATGAAATAAGCGGAAGCGGCAAACCGGTAGACGGCAGAACCCGAAGAGAAACTCCGGTGTGCAGAATTACCCCGAATGCAATCGAAGCGGTTAGCCCTCCGGCAAGCAGATACCCAAACCGATTATCCGCACCGTCTGCAATCAGAAATCCTGACATAATCAATGCAAGGAAAAGAAGCAGAATGAATAATACTCCCATAAAGCCGCCTTCTTCACCTATAACCGCAATAATGTAGTCAGAATAAGCTTCGGGCAGAAAACCGCGCTTTTGTCTTCCCCTCCCCAGTCCCCTTCCAAGAAGCCCGCCGCTTCCGAGTGCTATACATGCCTGTTCGGGTTGATAGTTGGACGCTTCTGCAGCTATGTCGGGTGAAATCCAGCTTTTGATACGGGCATATCTGTATTCAGACGAAACCGCTAACACCGATGCAATAAGCAGCATCGTCAATCCAAGCAGTAGAATGTCTCTGAACTTTGCCTCTCCAAGGTAGAGCATCACAAACAGTATTAACACAAGGTAGATTGCACCACCCAGATCGGGCTGAAATAAGATCATACCTGCAGGAATTACCGCCATTCCTGTAAGTATACCTACCCCTTGAAGAGTTCGGAGTTTAAGCTGAGTACCTGCCATCAGGGTCGCGGAAGCGAGAATAAAACTTATCCGGACAAGTTCAGACGGCATGAACCTGACAGAACGTGCCAAAACCAGCCATCTTGCTGAACCGTTAGTAACAGGAGCCCAGTGAGTTCCCTTAAGTACTGCGAGAAGAATGAGAAAGAGCAGTGAAAGAAGATACAGAATCACTGCTCCTCTCTTAATGTATTCATAGTCGAGTTTATAGAGAAACACACCGGCAGCAAGAATAGCCACTCCTATTCTTACCAGGTGCGGGAAGATATAGTATGTGCTCGATGCTGAATCAGTCTCCAGCAGAGACTTGAAGGAGCTTGCGCTGTACAGAGCAAAACTGCCGATGATTAGCAGAAGCAAGACCGCTGTAACCAGTATCGTCTTAGGATGTCTAATCTTTTCAGATACCATTACAGCCTTTCCACTATTGTGCGGAAATGTTCTCCGCGTTCTTCGAAATCCCTGTACTGGTCAAAACTCGCACAGCCCGGAGAAAGCAGTACTGCATCACCCGATGATGCCAATAGGGAAGCTCTATTCACCGCATTATTCATTTCTCCTTCGAGATGAATAGGAGCACTCCCTTTCCAGGAAATCATAAGTTCTTCGGAAGCCTCCCCAATGAGAATGATTGCTTTGACTCTTTCAGATATAAGTTCTTTAAGAATGGAGTAATCAGCTTTTTTAGCACTCCCGCCGGCAATCAGAATTATAGGTTTCCTGTTGCTTTTCAATGCAACTATCAGTGATTCAGGATTGGTTGACTTTGAGTCATTCAGATACTCGACACCGTCAAGTTCTCTAATCAGTTCGATTCTGTGCGGAACGCCTTTGAATGTCGATAAACCGTTTGTCATTTGAGCCGGCTCAAGACCTGCCTTGGCGGCAAGACAGATTACAGCGAGTGCATTTGCCAGATTGTGCTCGCCGGGCAATGAAATATCTTTCACCTGCATTACAGGATATTCTCCTGTATCATCAAGATAGAGAATAGTACCGTGCTCTATGCAGGCTCCCATTTTGACCCTTCTCTTCACACTGAACCACATTTCCAGGCCAGTACCGCGTCCTGAAAGATGGATTGTATCAGGATCATCTTCATTCAGGACAAGAAGATCATTTTCGCTCTGATTCAGGAATAACCGTGCCTTCGCATCTCGGTAATTTTCGAAACTACCGTGCCGTACGAGATGGTCGGGTGTGATATTCAGTACAGCTGCACCTTCCGGACGGAATTCTTCTATAGTCTGCAGTTGATAACTGCTGATTTCCAGCACAAATATTTCTGTATCAGGCTTTTCCAGTATTGCGCGTGAAAATGCATAACCGGTATTTCCGGCAACACAGGTATTAATGCCGGCTTTTCCAAGAGTGTATCCAAGCCATTCTGATGTTGTGGTCTTCCCATTCGAGCCGGTAACAGCCAATATACGCGAATTACAATTCCTGTAGGCAAGCTCTATCTCTCCGATAACGGGAATACCTAATTCACGTACATGTACAATAGGTTGCAGAAGCGGGTCAACGCCCGGACTGAGCACTAATCCGTCTATCTCTCTAAGCCCTGCATCGATACTCTCACCGCTGAAGAAGAAGTCACATTCCCGGGGTACATTCGGATTTAAATCGAATCCAACAACTGTAAATCCCCTGCTGTGGAGAAGAGCGGATGCAGCACATCCACTTCTGCCTAAACCGAAAACTCCAATTTTCATTCCGCCGTCTGTCCAGTATCCCACTGTTCCTACCTTATCTTGAGTGTTGTAAGAGCGAGCAATCCGAGCATTCCCGCCACGATCCAAAATCGCACCACTATTTTTGTCTCCGGAATCCCCATCAGTTCGAAATGGTGATGCAACGGAGCCATTTTGAATACCCGTCTTCCCGTTCTCTTGAAATGCAGAACCTGTACCGTGACACTGAATACTTCAGCAACAAACACCCCGCCGACAAGAAGGAGAAGTAGCTCGGTTTTTGTTACAATTGCCATGGATGCAATCGCCCCGCCAAGAGCAAGTGAACCTGTATCACCCATAAAAACGCTTGCAGGCGCTGAGTTATACCACAGGAAGCCAATACATGCACCGACCATGGCACCGGCAAACACAGCTATTTCCCCAACTCCCGGTATGTAGGGAAATTGCAGATATTCTGCAAATTTCATATGCCCGATAAGGTAAGCCATCACTCCGAAGGTAATTATCGAGATAAGACTTACACCTGTCGCAAGACCATCGAGTCCGTCAGTGAGATTGACAGCATTTGCCGTTCCGGCTAGTACCAGCGCAACAAACAGAATGTAGAATGCCCCGAGGTTAATTCGGATTTCCTTGGCAAACGGTACAGTAGTTTCCGTTGTACGAATGTCTATTGTTTCTCCTGGGTCCAGGCTGACGCTTCGCACACCGGGAATCAGTGGGATGTTTACTGTACTTTCAGCATTCGTGAACGGAGTGGAAATCAGCCATATTCCAACAACTATTCCAAGGATAAACTGTCCCACTAATTTATACCTGCCGACGAGTCCTTTGGAACACTTTTTCACAACTTTTAGATAGTCATCAAGCAGCCCGATGAGCCCCATCCATACAGTAGACACAAAGACAACGAGCAAAGCCCTGTTATCAAGTCTTCCCCAAAGAAGAACAGGAATCAGGATGGACAGGATTATCAATATCCCGCCCATGGTAGGTGTACCCTCTTTCTTAAGATGGGACTTGGGACCATCTTCTCTGATTGTCTGTCCGATTTGGTGTTTTTTTAGATACCTAATCATTTTCGGACCGAGTACGAACGCGATAAGAAGAGCTGTAAAGGTAGCACCTGCTGCCCTAAATGTAATGTAGCGAAAAAGATTGAAGAATGAAAATGAATCTTTGAGGGGATACAGTAACCAATAAAACATCAGTCCTCCTTCGACAATGCCCGTACGAGACTATCAAGTGCAATAGCTCGGGAACCTTTTATTAAAACTATGGAACCGGATGGACAATTCTCCTGTAGAAGTTCTTCAGCTTCCATCCAGTCTGCAGCATAGCATATGTTCTTTGTTTGAACCTTATTCACCACCGACCGGTAGATATCACCTGTGAGAATCAGTAATTCGATATCAAGCTCTCTTGCATAATCAAGAACTTTCGAATGCAGGTCTTCTGCCCTGCTCCCAAGCTCCAGCATGTCACCAAGTACTGCAACGGATCTGCCTTTCATTGATACGAGAGTATTCAAACAGGCGATCGTCGATTCGGGATTTGCATTGTAACTTTCATCTATCACTTTGAATCTACCGCAGTCAATCACTCTGCCGCGTCCTTCCATTGGCCTTACCTTCTGTATACCGTATATGGATGCGGCACGGGACAACCCAAAGTTCTTACTCATGAGGAGAGCGGATACTGCATTTTCATAATTATGTCCGCCGCAAAAATGCAGATCCACCCTCTCGCCGGACGGCTGAAGTGTATGCTCACCATTATTATCTGATACCCACAAATCTCCGCCAATGCCTGAAAATGCTGTCTGCATCTCCCGAACTTCTGCCGCGTCGCAAAGAATCTGTTCACCTTTCGGAATTACACAGAAACCCCCGGCAGCCGTCTTTTCGATGAGTTCTGCCTTAGCCCGGGCTATGCCGTCCCTCGATTCGAAATATTCTATATGTGCAGTCCCTATGTTTGTTACTAAACATGCTGTCGGAGATGCTATTTCACCCAGCAGTGCCAGTTCTCCGGGATGATTCATTCCCATTTCGAGAACGACTATATCAGGAGGTGGTTCCGGAATGTTAAGGAGTGTAAGCGGAACTCCCAGGTCGTTGTTCAAATTACCTGATGTGCAGTAAACAGAATATTTTTCTCTCAGGGCTCCCGCGAGGAGTTCGCGGGTTGTAGTCTTACCGCTTGAACCTGTAATTCCGATTAAAGGAAATGAAAACCTTGAGCGGTTCCATGATGCTGCTCTGAGAAGAGCATCTTTTACATCTTCAACTAAAACAATTCCCTTTTTCTTCTTACCTTCGGAAACTACGGCAAGACCGCCATTAGCGACCACATCATCGACAAACAGGTGTCCGTTTGTATTTTCACCTTTCAGTGCAAAGAAGAGACTTCCTGCACTTACGGATCTCGAGTCAATTACAGTATTGCTGACTTCAAGGTCGAGACACGACTCATCCACCCATCCATCGACAGCCCGGACTAAATCTCGAATTAACATCATGCCATAATCTCCCTCAGCACTTTTCGAGCTTCTTCCCTATCATCGAAATGAATCTTCTCTCTGCCGAGTATCTGATAATCTTCATGTCCTTTTCCGGCTATGATTACCACATCCCCGGCCTCAGCCATTCCTATTGCTTTACCTATGGCTCCGGCCCTATCAGAATCAATGATCACACTCTTCGAATCCGGTACACCTTCAAGGATATTTTCAATAATCAGGTCAGGATCTTCGGTCCGGGGATTATCACTTGTGACAATTACAATATCGGCATTATCACAGGCAAGCCTTCCCATGATCGGACGTTTCAGCGGATCTCTGTCTCCACCGGCACCGAAAACGACTATTACTTTTCTTTCTGCTGACTCACGTGCCTGTTCGAGAATGCATTTCAGCGCATCAGGGGTATGAGCATAATCGACTGCAACAAGGAATTCCTGACCTTCATCGACTACTTCCAGCCTTCCGGGTACTCCGGGAAATTCTGACAATGCTTCTGCTGCATCGGAGATATCACATCCCAGCACATCACACACAGCGAGTGCACCCGCTGCATTATAGACATTTACCTTTCCGGGAATTTGCAGAGTCACTTCAACCGGGGTAGTTCTGCAGTTTAGTTTGAATACAGTTCTTTTCAGACCTATTTCAATATTTGAAATACGATAGTCATCGATTGGACGCATGCCAAAATAGACGGCGTCCGGGATTTTGGGAAACCCTGAAGTATAAGTTCCAATGACTGCTTTTCCACCGATTTTAAACAGGTCGAAGATATGCATCTTAGCTTTCATGTAATTTTCCATGGTTCCGTGGTAGTCCAGATGATCCTGAGTAATGTTGGTGAACAGAGCAGCATCAAAACGTACATTTTCCACGCGGAAGAGGGAGAGTGAATGGCTCGACACTTCCATTATACAGGCTTCATCCCCTTCGGAAACCATTTTCGCCATCAGCCGTGAAGTCTGCAAGGCATCAGGTGTGGTCAGTTTTGCCTTTATGTCCTGTCCGGCAACAATATGCCCCACGGTGCCGAGTAATCCGGAATGTAGCCCGCTATTGTCCAGTATCCACTTCAGCATATGTGCAGTAGATGTCTTTCCATTTGTACCGGTTACTCCAACTGTGATGAGTTTATCCCAGGGATTATGATAGAAGCGTGATGCAATTTCGGCGAGAAGAATCCTGTTGTTCGACTCCGGATTTACCAGTATTCCCTCGAATCCTTCTATCGTCAGTTCGGATATCACAACGGCAGCTCCATTATCGATTGCCTGCGGAATGAACAGGTGCCCATCGGTTTCGAATCCCCTGATTGCAATAAACATTGTATCTTTTTTTACACTCCTCGAATCACAGGTGATACCGGTAATCTCAAGGGTATCCATCCCGTGGGGAATCTGAATCCCGGTGTTTCCAAGGAGGATTTTCAGTTTCATATAACACCTCCCGCCGGGAGTAAATCAGCTGATATAGAAAGCGGGTCGAGAACAATATCAGGTTCAATCGAAACTATCCTGGTCATTATCCTGGAAAATGCAGGGGCTGCTGATGCACTTCCCCATCGGTATGCATAGTCAGGGTCTGCAATCATCACTACAGCAACCAGTTTCGGATTATCAGCGGGGATCATCCCTGCAAAAACGCTCAGGTAGTCGTACTCATCGTGCATTCTTTCCGCTGTCCCGGTTTTTCCTGCAACGCTGACTCCATTCACGGATGCAGACATTCCTGTTCCTTCTATAACAACAGAAGTGAGTGTATTCAGCACTTCATCTGCTGTTTCCTGAGATACAACACGGTTCCGGATTATAGGATTAGAAAATAACCACCGGCCGTCCTCTTTCCCTGCTGCAATGAGACGTGGGTAATAGAGAGTTCCGCCGTTTGCGATGACTGAAAACGCCATGGCAAGCTGAATTGGAGTAACATTAATTTCCTGCCCGATAGCCAACTGGGCTTTCGAAACACCCGACCATCCGGATGAGCCCGGAGATGACAAGACTCCATTTGATTCTCCGGGGTACTGGATGCAGGTAGGTAAGCCGAATCCAAAGTTTCTGCAGTAAGAGACTAAGGTGCCAGAATCTAGAAGATTCCCGAACATTACCGTACCAACATTGCTCGAGTGAATTATCACTTCTTCTCTGGTTAGAGTATCCAGTTTATGAGCATCACTGATCCGCTCACCTGAAACGATGATATGCCCTTCACTGCAGTCAAACAACATTTCCTCGGAAAAAACTCCCTCTTCTATACAGGCTGCATAGGTTACAATCTTGAAAGTAGACCCAGGTTCCTGAGATCCGTTGAAACAGTGATTTATCGCAAGTGCACCATTCGGAGCACGTACAGGCACACTGCCTGCAGCAAGAACTTCTCCCGAATTAGGGTCAACAATTACGCAGGCAGCCCATAACCCACCGGATTCTTCGAGCATTGAGTCAAGTTCATCGATGACAATACTTTGAAACCGGGCATCTAAGGTGAGCATAACATCCTGTCCGTTGACAGCTGGAATGTTGTCTGCATCGAGATTTGGCAGATTCCACTCCTGTAATGCACTTTTTTCAATGAACATGATCCCACCTGTACCCTGAAGCTCATCATCATCCCATGCCTCAAAGCCCTCAGAAAATTCTTCACTGTGCCTACCGACAACACCGGCCATGATATCTTCATAGGGATAGGTTCGACGCTGTCCGATAGTGATGTCGACTACATCCGGTAGATGCTGCTTTATCTCACTTGCTTCTGCATAGGGGACATCAGCTGCAAGTATCATGTTTCCTGTACAGGACTGGAGAGGGAGGAACACTCTTGCATGTTCCCCGAGCCGGGTTACGAGAGTGTCTATCCGTCTCGACTGGTCGTCGTTCGAGACATTCGGCCAGTACACTTCAAAGGTAACAACAGCAGTGTTGCCTGCGAGAAGACTGCCGTTTCTGTCATAAATATTGCCTCTAAGGGGTTCTACTTCTATGCTCTTTACGTGTTGAGAGTTAGCGAGAAACGAGTAATACTCATGTCCTGTTACCTGTATACGAAATAGGAGGGCAAAGGATACTGCAAATAGAAATAAAAATAAAACAGCCATAAGTCTTATCCGCCCACTGCGGCGCTCCGGAGATATTTCACTTCTCGCTGACAGCATTTAAATCTCCATCTATGTGAGAGTACTCCGGAAGTTCAACCACAGTCTGCTGCTCCAGGGGAATCGGAATCAACCCGATTTCTCCTGCAATAGTTTCGAGTCTATCAGGGATCAGCAGGGAGGATATTTCTGCATTGAGATCATTTCGTTCCCACCGGAGTTCCTGTTGATGCTCGAGAAGGTCCTTCTCTTTCATCGAAAGACTTAGAAGCCAGTTGTGAGCGACAATCTGTACCCCGGCCAACGCTATGATCTCGAATACAACTGTAAGAATGGTACTCTTAAGCAATATCCTCATATTCTGACTCCGGTGCGCAGTTTGGCAGAGCGGGCACGGGAATTCAGTTCTGTCTCTGCCTGTCCGGGTGCAATCCACTTGGGAGAAGCGGGTGTGAAATATTCGGAATCACGGAAGAACTGCTTTATCCTTCTGTCTTCGAGAGAATGAAAGGTAATAAAAGCAGCTCTACCACCGCTTATCATCCATTCGGCAAGTCCGTCAAGCAGTGAATCGAGATGCTCAAGCTCATGATTGACTGCAATCCGAACTGCCTGAAACACCCTTGAGAGAACTTTTACAGGATTTCCCCGGGTACAGTTCTTCACGGTTTCTACGAGTTCAGCAGTAGTATAGATAGGACGAGCCCGCATAATAGCTTCTGCTATCCGGCGGCTTCTTCGTTCTTCCCCGTATGTAAAAATGATATCAGCTATTTCCCTTTGGGACACAGTATTTACAAGTTCAGATGCGGTGATACCTGATGATTTATCGTACCTCATATCCAGAGGTCCGTCGAATCGAAAGGAGAAGCCGCGTTCGGGAGTATTCAATTGAATAGATGAAAGCCCCAGGTCAAAGAAAGCTCCGCCTGCATTCGGAAGATCCATCTCCCTGATATATTCCGCTATCTTCGTATAATTACCGTGCTGTATCTTAATTCTATCCATGCCGGCAAATCTTTCTTTCAATCTCGACACTGAGACAGGGTCCCTTTCCACACCAAATATTACGGCATCAGGTTGGATTTCCATAAGTGCTTCGATGTGACCGCCTGCACCGGCGGTGCCGTCGACGATCAATTCAATATTCCCGCTCGATGGACTGAAATAGTCCGCAACTTCTGATAGAAGTACAGGAATATGTTCAGACGTTGATGCGTTAGATACACTGCTTATGTTCTCTTTGATAGACGGTTTCCCGGCGGACACTGAAACCAATCCTCCACTACGATTTTGGGTCAGTATAAATCTATGTTAACTTTGCTAATTGCCTTCTCAAGTGAATCTTCGGGCAGTTGTGCTTCTGTACGTGGTCTGTTCGTGTATTTATCAGGGTCCCACAATTCAATTGCATTAAACGTTCCGATGAACAGCACTTCGTGAGTAATGCAGGAAATTCCTAAGAGGTCTACCGGAATCATAATTCTCCCCTGTCCATCGATATTGACAGGATGTACATATTGAGAGATTTCTCTCACAATGTTTCTCTGATGAATTAGGTTTCTTGCAAGACCTGATATAGAGGTCTTTATATTCTCCCATGCTTCGGGGGGATAAAGTATCAATCCGCCGTCAAGCCCTCTGCCCAGATGAAGACCTTCCTTTGGAAGTTGTTTTCTAAACTGTGCGGGAACACTCACTCTGCCTTTTTCGTCAAGTGTGTGAGTGTGATTTCCAGTATAGTCATTCATGCTTATCCTCCACATGAAATCTATCCCATTTTATCCCACCGTCAACCCACTATATGGGATTTTCTACCACACAGGTGCTTATAGGCTCTTATGTGTGATAGCCTTTGTGTTTTATATAATTGTAATACAGGAGTTTACGTGTGTTATGAAAATATCGACTGGTTGGATATTCAGATTGGAATATTCTGTTCCGTGGCGTTGGTGTACCAAATGTGCATAATTTGTCGAATCAAGAAGTAGGCTCTCGGGTTAACCTGTAATGTCTACTTCTTCTGTTTCGAGTGTCTGCCGAGAGACTTGATACGCCTTTTCGCTCTCTTCTTGCTTCCTTCAGAGTAGTAGTAGTGATACCTGTAAGTGTAGTAGCTGTATTGTGTATACATTCGAATAGGGTCAAAACTGTTGAGAAGTGCTCCGGCCAGCAGGGCGGATGTACGTTCTATTTTCGACCAGGCAGATTTCAGTACTTTCCTGTCCACCGTCTTGGCACCTACTACTATTACAGTTGCGTCCGTTTCAGAACTGATGAGGATTGCATCCGTGACAACTGCAACAGGCGGACTGTCGAAGATCACAAAATCCCAGGACTCACGAAGTTCCTTGAGCAGTTCCCTGAACTTGTCGCTCCCGAGCAATTCTGCTGGATTGGGCGGAACAAACCCGCAGGTGAGAACAGACAGATTGTCCGTTCCGGTATGTTTGATTGCTTCTTTCATCGGAATCATTCCTGCAACGACTTCCGAGAGACCGGGTTCTCTTTCACAGTCGAACATCTTGTGAATAACAGGACGCCGCATATCCGTATCTACAAGGAGTACTTTTTTGCCGGTCTGCGCGACAGCGATAGCAAGATTCCCCGCAGTTGTCGACTTTCCTTCACGGGGTCCTGCACTTGTAATCAGCAGAAGTTTGAATTCTGAATCAGTCATCGTAAAACGCAGTGATGTTCTGAAGTCGCGATACGCTTCACTGGCTGGCTGCCTTGGAGCAGACCGCATGACGAGATCCATACCCCCCTGTGGCGTCTTCACCTTACTCCCCGACATCTTTGGAATGACTCCGATGACAGGAATTCCAAGTTGCTCTATGTCCTCGGGGTTCTTGACCGAAGTGTCGAACTGCTCGATCAGAATAACTAATCCAATACCGATAACGAGTCCGGCAAAGACACCGAGAATGATATTTCTCTTTGCATCCGGTTTTGTCATTACACCCGGAAGAGCGGTATCCACAATTATGACATTACCCATTCGTCCGGCTTCGGCAATTCGTACTTCCTCGTACTTGGACCGAAGCATTAGATATATTTCTTCACTTACCGCCTGATTCCTCTCGAGCCTTGCAAGGGTAAGTTCAGTCTGAGGAAGCGAAGCTATACTATCTTCTAACTCGGCAATAGCAGCATTAAGAGTAGTCTCTCTGATGTTCTCACCCCGGAGTTGTGCTTCAATAGATATCAAACTTGAGACCATCTCTTCGACAGCCACCGCGGGGTTGGCGGGAAAAGTCGATACAGCTACAGTTTCAAGAGCAAGGGTTAACTCATCTCTTCTTACTGCGATGTCATTATCCAGACTTTCGATAACAGAATCATCCTCGCTGCTTCCCCGGGCAAGAAGCGACGCGCGGGATGCTTCGAGAACTGCCAGATCACTCTGTAGTTGCTGAATATATGTATTGTTCAAAGTTGCAAGTTCCTCTGCATAGTTAGACCTGTCACTCTCAAGCCGGTCTTCATAATAGTCTCTTCGTGTCTCCAGAACGCTCTGCTCTGTTCTTGCGACAGCTGCCGAAGATTCGAGAGACGATAACTGATTTACGATATTCCGGACTTCGGTATCCAGATCTGCTATGCCGTATATTTCTCTGAATACAGTGAGAGACTCTTCGTTCATGGCAAGTTCACTCTCTATAATGCTGAGCTGCTCGAATAGAAAATCTCTTATCATCCTATTCTCTCCACGGGCTTCGTTCAGATTCCTGCGGTAATAAGTATGAACGACAAGGTTTGCCATTGTCGAAGCCGCAACAGGGGTGTATCCGATAGCAGAAAGAACAAAGAAATCAGTATCCTTCATTACTGCAACAGAAGTACTTCTGCTGACAAGCGACACCAATGCATTGTGAATATTCCTGTCTGTGGATTCCCAACTAGAAAACAACACATTGAGAAGACTGTCTGCATTGGGGGAGCAAAGAATGGAGTCAGCAACTGCTTCAGCCATACTCCTGCTTTGGATTATCTGTATCTGATTGTTCCTAAGCGGACCCAATTCAAACCATAGCAAACCTGAAGAACCGAGAGTCTGTGACATCTTACTGCTTGGATCGAAGATGAATGTGGAACTTGCCCTATATACAGGGGTTGTTTTCGCAGTTATGAAAATGCTCAAAGCCAGGCTGATAATTATACAGGTAAGAATTATCCACTTATACTTCTTGAGCATCCATGCATATTCTGCCAGTCTTATAGATTCTCTTTCCGGAGCCAGGTCACTCATCGTTCCACCATTATCCAGATTATATTTACTGCAATTATGATTTTATATGCAAAGTCAATTGTGTCTTTCCACCACTCTTTGCACTGTTCTTCAACATAGATTGTAGCGCCCGGTAGCAGAACCGGGATTGGTTCCCCTTCGCCATCGAGAAATTCAGTAAGGTCATAAACGATTTCAGTACTGTCATAGACAATTCTAACATCACTCAGTTCAGCGGTTTCTGCCGGCCCTCCTGCAGCCGAGATACCTGCGATTAAGTCCGCACCGACAGGAACAAGATACGTGCCGGCAGTCCTGACCTCCCCCCAAACATGGATACTCATCAGAACTTCATCTGTATCCACACCGGGAATAACATATTCTTCGAGACCGGATGCATAGGTCAACGGCAGAATACATATAAGGGTCAGGAACATGATTTTCATGCTTTTACAACCTTCTCTCTGCCAACAGTTACATCTGAACATGCATTCCTCGAATCGACAATCAGATCCGAATTGTCGACAATCCATTGATAATCATAACAGCTGTGATTAGTTATGATGACTGAACAATCATACGATAAAAGTGCTTCTGTAGAAAGTTCGACAGAAACTGGTCTGTGAGCAGACTGTCTGGTTTTGCCAATCTTTGTAACAAACGGGTCATTGTAATCGACAATCGCACCCAGATCCATCAGTATATCCATGACTTTCAGCGCAGGTGTCTCCCTAATATCATCGATATCAGGTTTGTAAGCCATCCCGATAATGAGTATTCTGCTTCCCTTTATACTTTTTTCCCGTTCGTTCAGTGCCTTCGATATTACCTGCACAACATACTCGGGCATCTTGCTATTAATCTCGCCAGCAAGTTCTATGAATCTTGTCGACATTTCATATTCATGGGCTTTCCAGGTTAGATAGAACGGGTCTATTGGAATACAGTGTCCGCCAAGTCCCGGACCCGGATAAAATGGAGTGAAACCGAAGGGCTTTGTTGAGGCAGCATCAATAACCTCCCAGATGTCTATACCCATTCTTGCTCCCAAAACTTTCAATTCGTTTACAAGAGCAATGTTGACTGAGCGAAATGTATTTTCCATGATTTTTGCCATCTCGGCAACTTCAGGTGAACTTACCGGAACGACGCAATCCACTGCATATGAGTAGATTGATTCTGCAATATCCATTCCCTCAGGAGTCAATGCTCCAACGAGTTTTGGAATTGAACGGGTATGATAGTGTTTATTTCCCGGGTCTTCTCTCTCAGGAGAAAATGCAACATAAAAATCCTTCCCTGCTTTCAGTCCGCTCTTCTCGAGAATTGGAACGAGCTCTTCCCTGGTAGTACCCGGATATGTTGTCGATTCCAGAGCAACCAACTGTCCCGGCTGAAGATATTCCGCTATTTTCTCAGTGGTTGAAGTAACATAACTCAAATCAGGCTGCCGTGATTTTCCAAGCGGTGTGGGAACGCATATCATAACTGCATCGGCGTTCTTAATGACTGAGAAATCCATCCCGCATGAGATCAGTCCGGTTTCAACTGCGCGGGCTACTCTTTCTGAAGGTATGGTCTTCAAATAACTTCGTCCGGATGTAATCATTTCCGTTTTTTCAGGGTCGATATCTACACCGTAAGTCCTGCAGCCGCCTGATACAAATTCAAGTGCGAGGGGAAGCCCCACATAACCAAGACCAATGATGACCACGATAGGTTTATCTGACATTATTACACTCTCCTCCCAATACCGTAATAGATAAATCCAAGAGAGTCGAGTTTCTGTGGATTGAAAATATTCCTTCCGTCGAATACAATCGGCTGTTTCATGGCATTTTTCAACTGCACGAAATCAGGTCTCCGGAACTCGGACCATTCAGTTACAAGCACCAATGCATCAGCACCTTCCACCGCTTCAAATGAAGATTCAGCAAACTCGACCGCAGAACCGAGAACACCCTTTGCATTATCCATCGCTTCAGGGTCATACGCAACAATCGAAGCACCGAGTTCGAGAAGCCCTTTGATAACAACAAGTGCAGGAGCTTCGCGGATATCATCAGTGTTTGGCTTGAACGAAATACCCCAGATACAGATTCGAAGCCCGCTCAGATCACTTCCGAAATGTTCTGTTACCTTCTTTATCAGTATTCTCTTTTGATCGTTATTGACATCGGTAACAGCTTTCAGGATGCGAAGTCCATTATCTGTTTCAAGAGCAGTATTCTGAAGGGCTCTGATGTCTTTCGGAAAGCACGAACCACCAAAACCTGCACCCGAAAACAAAAAACTCGGACCGATCCTGCGGTCTGTGCCGATCCCCTTGCGGATATCCCGGATGTCCGCACCCACATTGTCACACATATTGGCAATCTCATTCATGAAGGAAATGCGGGTCGCGAGAAGGCTGTTTGCAACATATTTCGTCATCTCGGCACTTCTGTTGCTCATAATGAGTACTGGATTTTCAGTTCTGATGAAAGGAGCATACAGTTCTGCCATGGTAGCAGCGGCATCCTCTGAATCCGTCCCTATTACCACTCTGTCAGGTTTCATGAAGTCATCAATAGCAGAGCCTTCTTTCAGAAATTCGGGATTACTTACAACATCCACTTTAATGTCAGTGACCTTGCTGAATTCTTCCCGCACTCGGTCTGCAGTACTGACGGGAACAGTACTCTTATTAACTACTATTTTGGGTTTTTCCATATGTGTTGCGATATCCCGTGCTACAGCAAGAACATGTTTTAGATCAGCAGACCCATCTTCGTCCGGTGGAGTACCGACTGCAATAAAAATGATGGAGCTGTTCTTTACACCACGTCTGATATCTGTGGTAAACTCCAGTCTTCCCTTGGATGTATTCCGTTTGATCATTGTCTCGAGTCCGGGCTCATATATCGGGATTATTCCCCTGTTAAGCCGGTCTATCTTTTCCTTATCGATGTCAACCGTAATCACATTGTTTCCCATTTCGGCAAAACAGGTTGCCGCAACCAAACCAACATAACCGCTGCCTACTACCGCTACGTGCATTGGCCCTCCTCTTTCTTGAGAGTACTTCAGCGAAAAAACTAGCAACTAATTTAAGGATGGAAAATAAGAAAGATAACAGGTATTGTAAAGTTATCTGTCTGACCTGAAATACCTCTTGTCACCACGGCGAAACGTATATCCAAAATTGTCCATGAGTTCTGCCCAGAGGAGTGCATACTTTCTCGAAGTACCAAGCAGATCCCGGAACTCACTCAGTCCAAACCCGCTTTCTGAAAATTCGTTCTTTATCCTGCTTAAAACCTGCTCGACAATTTCCCGGGAAGTCAGAAGCTCTTCACTCAACTCGACAAGATATCCCCGTTCCAGTAATCCACTCACAATATCTTCTCTTTTGAAGCCAGACCTTTCGAAACCCTTGAAACCGGTTCTTTGTGCCGTTTGCAGGTACTCCTTCACAATTTCCTGTAAATTTTCTGCAATCTCCTCCGGGAATTCCGGCAATGCCAGCCGGTCGGCTCTCTTCACGACTTGCCCGGATTCCAGCAGCATCTCCAGAACAGCTTTTACGAACCACGGCTTACCGGAGATAACCGTACCTATCTTAGACACAGCCAGCCCCGGACTCACAGGGGATTTCCTGTGATGACGCGTTAAAGCACTGACAATCTCATCGCGGGCTTCATTTACATCCGATGCTGAAACAAGACGGCTTGCAGAACCATCTTCCATTTGGAAAAGGTCTCCTTTTTCGAGCATTTCCACAAGAACTTCCGTCAATTCACTCTCTGAAATTCCTGTTTCACTCAGAATATCCTCTGCCGTGAATCCGCTCCTGCCGTTCAGATCAGCCTTTTCCCCGATTACAGCATCGATGTCACCCTCTGCTATTTTATCGAGATGTTCCTTCCGCTCTTCCGCGTATTTCATGCGTACTTTTATTGTACCGGTTTCCAGTATCTTTCCCCCGCCGATGGCAACGACAGGCGAGTATCTTCTAATTACAAACCTGTCTCCGGGTAGAATAGCCATAGGAGATTCCAATTGAAAATGAACATAGCCCGACATTCCTGCACTTATAGTGTTCTGAACCGGTATTGCCCGAGCCATCACTTCAGCAGTCCCGGAATGAAAACGGACTCTCTGGTTCCTCTTGAGGATGCCTGCAGAATCAAGCAGGTTACATTCCGTGTCGACACTATCGACCGATGAAAGATATCCGGGTTCCCCTAGACAACACCCTTTGAATACATCAGGTTCCTTTAAGCCTACAAGATTCAGAGCAACTCTGTCACCGGCATACCCTACTTGTGCATTTCTCTCATGATTCACACTCATCTCACGCACCCTGTATGTCTTTTCCCCGGGCTGCAGTTCAAGCAGGTCACCGACTTTCACGGTCCCGGAAACTGCGGTTCCCGCAACTATCGCGCCGAATCCTTTTAATTTGAATACGCGATCGACATCGAGCCGGAATTTCTTTCCGCGGTCCCTCTGTTCCGTTCCTGCAGCAATATCTATCAAAGTTTTCTTCAGTTCATCGATCCCCATACCAGTGATTGCAGATACCCGAAGAACCGGTGCGTCCGCAGCGGGTGTATCCCGGAGCTGCTTCTGTATATCTTCTTCCACAAGTTCCTGCATCTCATCATCCACAAGGTCGCACTTAGTTAGAACAACGATTCCGCTGTCGATTTCAAGGAGTTTGATTATGTCCATGTGTTCCCGGGTCTGGGGCATTACGCCTTCATCCGCTGCTACTACGAGTATGAAGTGGTCAACAGTAGCCACACCGGCAACCATCTGACGGACGAATTTTTCATGTCCGGGAACATCTATGAATGCAAGTTGACTGCCGTCCGGAAGCGACATGAATACATAACCGAGTTCAATTGTAATTCCGCGCTTCTTTTCTTCGGCAAGCCTGTCGGGTTCCATACCTGTAAGTGCCCTGACAAGCGCACTCTTGCCGTGGTCTATATGACCTGCAGTCCCAAAGATTACGCCCACAGTTCCTGCAATGCATTATTGATGAGTGTTATCAGAACATTCACTTCAGCCGGCTGAATCGTCCTCATGTCAAACTTCACGACTCCGTCCTCAATTCTCGAAGCAACGGACGGAGTACCCAGTCGAAGTTTCTCAGCAAGTTTTTCAGGACCGGGACAACTCAAAGCGATTCCAACAGACGGGATGGCTTTGTCGGGAAGCGAACCACTGCCTACATAAGCATCGGTTTCGATAATCTCTTTTCCGCATCCGTCAGGCAGAACAAGCACATCCAAAAGACCGGCTGCAATTACATTCAATTCATCACATGAAACAGAGAACATTCTGTAAACAGGATGGTTTTCTATAATATATCTGGGTTCTTCCCTGAATAGACGGAGTGCTCCCTCAAGTGCGGCAATTGTGAGTTTTCCCACTCGCAAAGCCCGGGCAAGAGGGTGTTTTCTTATGATTTCAATGAACTCTTTCTTACCTGTGATTATCCCTGCCTGCGGACCGCCGATAAGTTTATCGCCGGAACTGGTTACAATGGATGCCCCTGCTTCGATACTGCTCATTATGGTCGGTTCGGACGGAAGTCCGTAATTGGACAGGTCTGAAAGCGAGCCTGCGCCAAGGTCATCGACCACAGGGATGTTGTGTTCCGCTCCGAGCTGAACAAGGTCAGCAAGTGGAACAAATCCCGTAAAACCGCGTATCCTGTAATTGGACGGATGTACTCTCAGAATAAGTGCCGTATTCTCGTTAATTGCATTTCGGTAGTCGCGGCGATGGGTTCTGTTCGTGCATCCAATCTCTCTCATTACAGCACCGCTCTGCTTCATGACATCGGGAATCCGGAAGGAACCGCCTATTTCGACAAGCTGTCCCCTCGAGACAATCACTTCTCTCCCATGTGCAAGTGCAGCAAGAACAAGGAGTGTAGCTCCCGCATTGTTGTTGGCTAGCGTAGCTGCTTCTGCACCCGTAAGTTCACAGAGCAGTTCTTCGAGATGTTCATCGCGATGCCCTCTTCTGCCGGTTTTCCTGTTCCATTGAAGAACAGAGTAACCCCGTGCCACACGGGCAACATTCTCGACAGCACTGCCAGGAAGGCAGGCTCGACCGATAGCAGTATGCAGTATTACACCCGTTGCATTGATAACCGATCCCATGCCGAATACAAGTGACTTATCTAATTCTTCTGCGGCAATTACGATAATCTCCCCGAGTGAGCGGGATTCTCTACCATCGAGCAGCCGCTGTCTTTCCATCTCGATTGTTCGCCTGCATGCGGATGTCAGGACAGCCGGCGGGGCGGAGATGTCCGTCTTTTCGACAGCATCGACGAGTTCGTGAACTGCCGGAAGTTCTCTCAGTATCTTCTCGGATTTCTCATTCATCAGACCTTATACTCCTCTCCCCTTTGATACGACAAAGCACCGCGCATACGTATCGAGTCTTTGGGACATTTTGCAATGCATAGTCCGCAACCGACACACTTCTCATTGTTGACTTCATGCATTTCCTTCAACTCCCCTGTGATTGCTTCGACAGGACACGCTTTGGTACAGAGTGTGCATCCTACACAGCTGCTGTCGATATATGCCTTCGGTCTTCCTGGAGCAAAATCGAGAATTGCATTTGTCGGACATTCTGTCCTGCACAATCCGCAGTTTGTACATATTTCAGGGTCGATCCGGGCAAGGAAATCCTCGATCTCAATGGCATCGACAGGACATATCTTTGCACACTTATGACAGCCTATACAGGCAACAGCACATGCTTTCCGTGCTGCACCTCCCTTGTCGAGACTTGCACAGGCAATGACCACTTCCCTGTTTACCGGCCACAGCTCTATAATGTTACGCGGACAGGCATCCACGCACTTCCCGCATCCGGTACAGTTTTTCCGGTCCACAATGGGAATCCTGTCATCACCTATGACAATAGCATCGAAGAGACATACATCAACACAGTCCCCGAATCCAAGACAGCCGTAAGTACATGTCTTTTCCCCATCCATTATCAGTATTGCTGAAGCACATTTGGAAGGTCCGTGATACTGAAAGGCATTCTGCGCGGAATGTCCGCCGTTACAGTGGACAAGTGCTATTTTTCGAACATCATCAGTTATCGCAGCACCCACGGCTTCTGCAACTTTGGCATTCACGGAAGCACTTGCTGCAACACATCCGTTTGCAGGTGCTTTACCCGCAACAACGGCTTCGGCAAAAGCCATACATCCGGGCAATGCACATCCGCCGCAATTGGCACCGGGAAGAAGGTCATTTATCTGCTCAACCCGGGGGTCACGCTCCACTGCAAATTTCTTTGCCGCAATAGCAAGACCCAATCCGAAGAGAAGTCCCATCGCACCAAGAACAACAGCAGGATAACCGATACTTTCGACAAAAGACGAATCAGCCGAAGTTCCAATTAGAGAAGTTAGCAATACAGAGTACATTCTAACCTCCTAATCCGGCAAACCCGAGAAATGCTATCGACATTACTCCGGCAATCAGGAATGCAATCGGCATACCCTTCAGGGCAGGCGGAACATCTGCCATCTCAAGCCGCTGACGAAGCCCTGCCATGAGGATCAGTGCAAGAGTAAAGCCGATTCCCGATGCAATTGCATTGATAAGTGAATACCCAAGCCCGTATCCCTCAGTGATGTTAAGAACTGCAACACCTAGAATTGCACAGTTTGTGGTGATGAGCGGAAGGAATATGCCCAGTGCCTGATAAAGACCGGGACTGAACTTCTGCAGAATCATCTCCACAAGCTGCACGAGTGATGCAATGATGAGTATGAATGCAATTGTCTGAAGATATGCAAGACCAAGGGGGACCAGAAGCAGATGATAGACTGTCCATGAACCAAGGGTTGCAAGTGTCATCACAAAGATGACTGCAGCACCCATACCTATTGCAGAATCGAGCTGCTTCGACACCCCGAGGAAAGGACAGATTCCAAGAAAGCGTGATAGAACGAAGTTATTAACGAATATCGCACCTATTATTATTGCCATCATTGTTCCGAAATCCATTATTAACTACCCCCCTTCTTTCTTGCTTCAAGTATATTAAGTGTCCCCATTATAAATGCAAGAAGGATAAACGCCCCGGGAGCCAGAATGGCAATGAGCAAAGGCTGGTTCTGGAATTTCTCCCCAAGAACATTGAAATTCAGCCAGGTACCGTTTCCAAGCAGCTCCCTGAATGTTGCCAAAATGACCATGGCAAGTGTAAAACCTATTCCCATCCCGATACCGTCGGCAACGGAATTGATAACCGGGTTCTTATTGGCAAAACCTTCTGCCCTTCCGAGAATGATGCAGTTCACCACAATCAGGGGAATAAATAATCCCAAACTCTGATGAAGAGCAGGTACAAATGCATGCATTATCATATCCACAAGAGTAACGAATGTCGCAATGATAATGATATAGCACGGAATCCTGACCTTCGATGGAATTACCTTTCTGAAAAGTGATACCAAAAAGTTGGAACAGACAAGAACAAAAGTGGCAGCCGCTCCCATTCCGAGTGCATTCTCGACGGAAGTCGTAACAGCAAGGAAGGGACATAAACCAAGAGCAAGTTTGAAGACAGGGTTTTCTCTCAGAATTCCTGCCGTGAAATCTCTCTTCAGGCTCATTCCGCACCTCCTTCCGATTCTCCTGTTTCATCGGAAACAACCACCGTACTGTCAACACTGGTAGCAGCGGATTCTACATCCTCAGGGTCACGCACCTGTGAATCCGGTTGTGGAGACACTTCTTCTCCACCTTCAGCATCTGTGAAAAGTCCTACTTCATCCATCGCTTCGAGCCCGTCACGGACAGCATCTGCGACAGCCCTCGATGTAATGGTGCAGCCCGTCATTGCATCTATGTCGCCGGTGTCTTTGCGTAGAAGAATCCCCTGCGAGTCTCGACCATTGAATTTAATCAGCAGCTTATCAGGATCGGTCACATTTGCACCCAGTCCAGGAGTTTCCATCTGATACAATATTGTTGAGCCATGTACTAAACCGCTCATGTCAACAGCCACCATAGTCTGCAGTGTACTCGAATATCCCTTTCCGTAGGCAATGAATAGATAACCCGCTTCGACACTATCAGGCTCAGTAGTTACTTTCACTATCTTCAAAGTATCCCCGCACGCTGCATAAGGGTTGGCTAAACCGTCAACTGCAATGGAATCGAATGCCAGGCTGTCTCCCGAAGTAAGGGTGCCGGCAACACTATTCATAGCTTCCTGTTTCTTCATTTCTTCCTGTATTTCGATTATCGGTGCGGTGATTCTATTTACAAAACCCAGACCTACTGCTGCAACAAGTGCAACAAACATCAGGATCAAACCGATTTTAGTGATATCAGCCATTGGATTTCACCCCCCCAAACATCTTTGGCAGGGTGAACTTATCGATGAGCGGGGTAACAAGGTTCATCAGAAGAATGGAATAACAGCATCCTTCCGGATATCCGCCCCATCTTCTTATGACAATCGTGATTATTCCCGCCCCAATGCCGAAGACTATCCGTCCCTTCGGTGTGACCGGCGTCGTCACCATATCAGAACACATGAAGAAACCGCCGAGTATCACGCCGCCTGCAAGTACCTGGAACAACGGATCACCGTTGAATATGCCCGGTCCCCCGAATATCCATCCGAACAGAGCGACAGTTCCAAGATATGAAAGCGGAAGACGGAGTTCCAGCACCCCTCGCAACACAAGATACAACGCACCTATCAGAAGCAGCAATCCGGATGTTTCACCGAGACTGCCCCCCCGCCTGCCCAAAAACAGATTCAGGTATGTGGTCTTAGAAGAGAGAGCACTCCTGATCGAAGCAGTTCTTTCCTCAATTGCAGATGCCTCCTCGACATTACCTTCCTCAAGCGCACTTCTCGCGGTATTATCAAGGTTGAAAGTCTGTTTCATTACATTCAGCGGAGTAGCACCGGTAATTGCATCAACTTCCGGAATCTTCGCCAGTTCCTCATGAGCTATTGCGTTGGTTGTCAACAAATTGTTATTGTCCCGCCAGTCGCCTGGCGTCACCCATCCCGCGGTCATCAGCACAGGAAAACTCGCCAGCAGGAATGCCCTACCGAGCAACGCTGGATTGACAATGTTGTGACCCAGTCCCCCAAACGCCTGTTTCCCGACTGCAATTGCAAACGAAGAGCCAAGAATCGGCATCCACCAGGGAACAGACGAAGGAAGGTTGAAAGCCAGTAGCAATCCTGCAACGACCGCACTGCCGTCGAATGCAAAATCAATCGGCTTCTTCATAAATTTCAGGCAAAGGAACTCGGTAATCACAGCGGATGCGACCGCAAGTACAGTAATCAGCAGTGCCGGCATTCCGAAGAACCAGACAGCCGCAGCAAAAGCAGGAAGAAGTGCGATGACAACATCAAACATCAACTTCCGTGTTGTCTGCGATGAACCCACATGAGGTGACACAGCAAGTTGGAATTCCCTTTTCTCAGCCATCATTTCTCCTTTCCTCTAATAGCGTTTTGCGCCCGTTTGATGTAATGCACCAGATATCTTCCAGCAGGGCAGACATAGCTGCAGGTGCCACATGCCATGCAGTTGAGGGCACCAAGTTTTTCAGTCATTTCCCATCGTCCGTATTCAGCTGCAGTCGCTATCATGCTCGGTGCAAGTTTCAACGGACAGTCATCCATGCATTTTCCGCATTTCAGGCAGGGACCTTCGGCAACATCTCTCACTTCTGCCGGAGAAAGAGCCAGCAAACCTGAGGTTGCCTTGGTAACCGGTACATCATCTGTGAAAAGTGCCATGCCCATCATCGGTCCACCGCTGATAAGTCTCTCTACTTCGCCTGTATAACCGTCGGACTCTTCTATAAGCTGCGTAAACGAAGTGCCCACACAGGTATTGTAGTTGGAAGGAGTCCGAACCCCAAGCCCTGTAACTGTGATTATCCGGCGAAGAGAGGGAATGCCGTCACGAACGACTTCGGCCACTGCTGCAGCCGTACCGACATTCTGTACAACCACACCTATATCCAGCGGCAGCCCGCCCGCGGGGACTTCACCCCCGTTATAGGCATTGATAAGCTGTTTCTCCGCACCCTGCGGATAACTGACCTTGAGCGGAAGAACAGAAGCACCTTTCTCCCTCATGAGTTCGATTGCATCAGGCTTGTTTACTTCAATTCCGATAACCGGACTATCGACCCCGAGTACATACGCAATGATTTCCATTCCCAGGAGTATATCATCCGATCTTTCGAGCATGAGCCTATGGTCTGCCGTAAGGTAGGGTTCACATTCCACACCATTCAGAATCAATGTATGTATTTTCTTGTCAGGTGGTGGTGAGAGTTTCACATAAGTTGGAAAACTCGCTCCTCCCATGCCGCAGACACCGGCCAACTTGACTCTTTCGATAATCTCTGAGGGGGAATGGGAAGTGTAATCGGCCCACGGCTCGAAAACCTGTCCCCCATCCTCAGACTCGGTTTCGATTGTAACAGCGGCTCCGCTCCTCATGTGCGGCATGGGATGCGACCCGACAGTCTTGACCGTACCATTCACGGGAGAATGAGTAGGAAGGCTGATGAACCCGTTCTGCTCACCTATCACCTGCCCACGAATAACCTTGTCGCCTTTCTTCACACATGGAAACGAAGGAGCTCCCAGATGCTGACATAAAGGGACTACAACTTCTTCAGGCGCAGCAAGATGCTGAATAGAACTTCTTTCTGAAAGTTCCTTGCATCCGTGCGGATGGGTTCCTCCTTTGAAAGTCTTAGGTTTTGCCATAACCCTCCGTTTCGAATTCCTCTAAATAGTATTTTGGGTGTATTTATCTATTTGCTTTTGAGAATCTTATCCAACTCTTCCTTGAACTGCGATACATCCTTGAACTGCCTGTAAACACTTGCAAATCTGACATATGCCACTTCATCGACCTTCTGAAGTTCTTCCATCACAAGTTCTCCGATGAATTCACTGGTCACTTCTTCGGGGAACTCATCCGTAATCTTCAAAATAATCCCATCGACCATGTTTTGAATTCTCTCCTGCGAGACAGGGCGCTTCTCACAGGCTCGCACTATCCCACGCTGGAGTTTATCCCTGTCGAATGCTTCGAATTTTTCATCATTCTTTACAACTACCGGATATGAATGTTCTATGAATTCATAAGTGGTGAACCTGTATCCGCATTCAGCGCACTCTCTCCGCCTTCTGGTGGCTTCACCCTCTTTGACTATTCGGGAGTCGACAACTCTGTCATCCATACTGAGACAACGCGGACATTTCACGCTACTGCAGTCCCTTCATCATGAATAGAGATTAACTTAGACATACAGACTAATCATATTAAAACTCCTTGACTTTGAACACCTTAGTAAATAGTATTCTCGGGCTGTATGGTGGGAGTAGTTCAGTTGGTAGAGCACCTGATTGTGGTTCAGGCTGTCGCGGGTTCAAGTCCCGTCTCCCACCCCATCGATGCGCCCCTGGCTCAATTGGCAGAGCAACGGACTCTTAATCCGTGGGTTCCGGGTTCAAGTCCCGGGGGGCGTACCAAACATTGTCATCGGTGCGCCCGTAGCTCAGCTGGATAGAGCAGCGGACTTCTAATCCGCAGGCCACAGGTTCAAATCCTGTCGGGCGTACCATTCATTTTTGTCACTTTCGCCGATAAGAACCGGGAAAACCATAATATTCACAGAGTTAAACAGAGTCATCCTAACAGAAACATTAACTTCAAAGTTTGTGCACCCTTCGAGTATATCTAAAACCGACATTCCTATATATGGCAGAACGGTAGTGTAGACACTGCAGAATGACCGGTTGGCATAAAAACATGTTTGCGTAAAATTATACAGGACAGTAAGTTGGTTAGATTATGGTAGATAGTATTTACCCCTTCGCCCAGACTGCTAAATGTGTCCAACTTTTGAGGTGCAGCTCAATATGCTATTTCAGTTTTAGCAGCATTATTCCAGTGCTGAAATCATCAGAAGATGATCTTGCTGAATAGATACCAGAAGGTAACTCAGAATCTGTTTCTGATCTTCCGTTCCATTGATAGCATGCTTCATTACCTGTTAGAACAGGTTCATCTCCACAATCAGTCTTCCGGAAAGATCGAAAACCTGGAGATTACACGTGGTAAGTACTGATGTTGAAACAGTGACTTCTGTTGAGAACGGATTTGGGAACACTTCGAGGCTTAGGTTGGATATCAAAGCTGATTCAGACTCCTCAACACCAAGGTTGACTGTGGTGTTTCGATAGCATCGAACGTAGTCCGGTTCGCTAATGATAGGATCATGATCTTCATCAAGGTCGAAATCCTCAGATACAAGACCGCATGGATCGTACCCACAAGAGAATAGATAATCATGTGAAAACTCACCATTTCCGAGACCAGCATAAACACTGGTGCCACACCCGGAAGAAAAGGCTAGATCCAGATGACCATCCAGATTAGAATCTTCTACTTCAAACCCATTCATCTCCACGCAATGATTCAGATAGTTCATATCCACTTTCGCTCCAAAGAAATACCATATCCGCAGCTATCATGATCTCTCCACCTGTTGCTACAAAATCAGGTACGCCATCCTCGTTGAAATCCCCGTGATCCAGGAAACAGTGTGTTGGTCCATAAGCGCGGACAGAAGCCACGTCCACTGGTGCCTGAAAGGTTCCATCACCATTGGTCGTAGAGGAATTGAATATTCTCACTGGAGGACACTAAACCTATGTCTATAGTGTTATCCATGTTCATATCATCAAGGATCTGAACGGTGTGCAAAATACGATCAGGAATTTCATAGCTTCCTGTCTCCTGAAAGTAGAAATCACCATTACCAAGAAATACCTTTACTGTATCACTCCGATAAAATGAATCGTTTGAGCTAGCGACCAAGAAATCGCTTTTTTCATCATTGTTAAAATTACCGGCCGTTACCCAGAAGTTAGCCTGTTCAAGTTGTGTAAGTTCATGGAATGTACCATTTCCAACTCCCTTTAACAGATGTATAAGGTTTCTTTCTTCTCTAGATGTATATCCTTCTCCGAGAAAAAGGTCATCAATACCATCATCGTCATAATCAGCAATTGCGATTGAGCCGACAGGATATTCAAGAAATGCCGAAGGCAAAATAGTAAACTCGCAATCACCCGCTCCATAACTACCTGCTTCCCCCAGTAATCCCCCTGTGTTCTGATTTCACGGAGTTTGTCCTCCAGTAGTTTAAGCAGGCACAGATATTGAGTTATCCTGTCTGCCGACACTTCGTGTCTCTCACCAAGTTGCTTTCTTGTGAGATTATCCCGGAGCATTTCATCCTGAAGTTCCTGTGCATAGATGACCGAATTGCGGTATAGGGTGGGTTAACGGAGTCTCTGTTCGTAGTCAGGGCGTTTAATGGTGAGAGTAAATGTGTATGCGGCTGAGTTAGCTTGCGTCGGGTTGGGTGTACCAATTATTATCACAATGCGGCTGCTTCCGCCTCTTCTATATGCCTTGCGATTAGAATCTTGATTAATGACTGTCTGGGAATGCCGAGACGTTTTGCTTCTTTGTCAAGTGAGTGAATCATCCAAACTGGAAAATCTACATTTACCCGTTTCTGTTCCTGCTCCACACGCCTTGCTTTTGTGAGTTCGAGATACTTAAGGATATCTTCGCCATCATCGAATCTATTATCGAGTTCTTTAGCCTTCATAAATTGTAACCTCCTCAGAGCGGGATCTGCGGACTGAAATCATCCTGATTTTCGAATCCCGGTAAGTAATAATGCCTGACCAGTGTTTCTTCCCGATTTTTCCAATATTCAGGAAGCGGGGTTCATCTTCTGTTCTTGCAGGAATCTCAAGTAAATCAGGGTCATCCCAAAGTGCTTTTGCTTCTTCGAAGTCTATTCCGTGTTTACTGCTGTTTCTTGCACTTCTGTCTACATCGAATTCAAATTCCATAGTATATATATTATACCATAATGGTATATGCTGTCAACTCGTAAAAAGAGACCAACCTTTTGATTTTCAAGAGTTACAAAGCAAATGGATACATAGTGAACTACATTTTATTTCATACCTTTAAAGAGGGACTGTCCCTCTTAATTTTTAGGGGTAAGGTGTCCCTCCTTTATTTCGGTATTAGGCAGAGGAAACTGAGGGGCTTGTCTCCCGTGTTTCTGAAGTTGTGTTCCTCATTCGGGACGACAAGGACGCAGGTACCGGGTGTGAGTTCTTTTGCTGTTCCCTTCTGGATTGCTTCACCCCTGCCTTCGAGTACATAGAGTTCGTGTTCCCATGAATGCGTATGATAAGGCGTGTGTCCGCCGGGTGCAATTGTAAGCCTGCGCATAATGAAGTTCGGTGCACCATCCTTTTCACTGATTATTACCCGAATTCTGACCCCTTCAGCACCTTCCATTTCGACATCTCTTTGTTCGATATCTGAGTATTTTCTTACAATCATGTTTCCCTTTCTGAATTACGAACCTGTTCTTCTAATCACAATCTGTCGTCCTCGCCATTCCAGCATACCCTTTGCATAAAACAGATACAACGCTTTAGTGATGCAGTATGAAGCAACAATGGTCGATAGCGGGAATAGTAAAGCTCTGAGTGATTTGAAACTGAAATATCTGCGGCATAGGTAAAGACTTCCGTACTCCAAAAGATAAACTGTAGCCCCGAGAGTAATCGCTTGTGGATTGTTGGTTATGATGCCAGTTGCAATACATATACCCGGTGTCCAGAACATAACAAATGACATTAGAAGTGCCGGGATCGCCAGAAGAGGTGTCCCCATCCCAACCATTAGTACATTCTTGAGGGTCCCGACAAAGGCTTCTTTTTCGCTCTTGAACATCTCTACGCTAATCGACTCCGGAGCTAGTACAGCATGAACTATATATCCCTGTTTCTTTACGCTTTTTGCGAATTCGACATCATCATACATCTTGTCTCGGACAGGTTCAAATCCTCCTGTTTCCTCGAAAACTTCTCTTTTCACAAGTATGAATGCACCGGAGGCTGCTGCTTCTGCACTTTCTGGATCAAGGTTATCCCTGGTCAGAAAAAGAGCCATTCCTGTAAAGTACATTGGGAGCATTGCATTTTCCCAGAAAGGATTGACAATAAAGCGCGGTATAAGGCTGAGCAGGTCGCACTCATCTTTTTTAAACAGCTTCAATGCTACAGAAAGTGTACCGGGGGCGTGTATAATATCAGCATCACAGAAAAGTAGGAGTTCTCCATCCGTAATGTTCGCTCCTACCTGAGATGCATTGCATTTCCCGAGCCATCCTGACCGCAGCGGTGGGTTATGAATCACTCTAACCCGAGAGTCCAGCTTTGCTAATTCATCCGCAATATTTCCTGTGCCATCCGATGAGTGGTCGTTCACTATCAGGATATTCATTTTGACCTCTGACTGTTGCAGAAGGGATGATACGGAATTCCTTAAATCTCTCTCTTCATTTCGTGCAGGAATAATGATTGTGATTCTCTTATCAAGAGTTTCCGTATTGATGTCTTGATGTAATTTAGGAGTCCGAGCGAACCCGGTTCTTGCCTTTATCACTATCAAACTCCAGAAGAACAGACCAAATGCGAGGATGCAATATAGGACTATCATACTGTATTATAACAGATGTTCCGGAGCTGTAAACAGAACATTCGCAAGGTATTCGTATTCGGCATTTCCGTTATACAGTTGTGCCGAGAACCGGAGGAATCTGCCTTTGGGAGTCCTGGTGAAAATTACCGGTACCTCTATGCCTTTCTCTTCCCGGAGCCAGATTTGTAAAGGGTCGCTCCAATCAGGTTTTTGGGGGTATGGGAAATCTCTCCAGTCTAGTTGTATAGATGCCATGCAGCCTGTCATTTCATCGGGGAATAACCGGGGGACGCTGAGTTTCCTGCAGATGTGATCTCTCGCCCTAATGACTTTTTCGCGGTTTTCGCTCATTATACCGCCCCAGCCGCCGGGATGCAGTGAATTCATGTAGTCCAGCGTGAAAGGAATGGAAAGGCGCGGGGTAGGGTCAATAGTACCGTTCCAGAAGAACTCCTGCTGAAACGGGGACATATCTGTATCGAAATCTCCGTCGATGTGACTGATTATAGCCGGTCTGAACTTCTCCTGTCTATCGGGTCTTACATACAGCACTGCGCATGATTTTGGTGAACAAAGCCACTTGTGGCAGTTACCGGTGTAATAGGCAGCACCTATTCTGCTTAGGTCGAGGGGGATGAACCCGGGTCCATGGGCTCCGTCCACAATAGTATCGATGCCCCTCTCAGCGAGCAGTTTAACAATCTCTTCAACCGGTAGGATTATCCCGGTTGGGCTTGTAATGTGATCGATGAGAAGGAGTTTTGTCCTTTTTGTGACCCCGCCCATTACAGCATCGATAATCTCCTGTTTACCGACCACAGGTACCGGAAGCGGTATTTCGACTACTTTTGCACCGTATTTTTCCGCATGCACCTTGAGGGCATTGGAGGATGAGAAGTACTCCTGCCCTGTTGTGATCAGTTCATCACCCGGACTGAAAGTGAGATTAGACAATATGGTATTGACACCGGTTGTAGCGTTGGGAACAAGTACTATTGAATTGTTCTGTGCACCTAGGAAGTTCTCCAGTTTTTTAATGACAGGAGGCAGTTCTGAAAAATATCTCCTTAAGATGAATTTCATCGGCTGCTGTTCGAGTTCTGTCAGAAGGTCTTTTCTATATTTACTGACCTCCGCGGGAACAGCACCGAACGAACCGTGATTCAGGAACACTGTATCGGGGTCTATATTCCATTTTTCAGCAAGTCTACTTCTCAATGAGACTGCTTTTGCCAGCATGTCAATCGCCTGTTTCGGAAATCTGCCCGTTATTTTCAGGAAGTTCGGGTTCAGTCCGGATTAACACATCAATGACACCTGAACTGTGACTATAGATTCTGTTTTCGACTTCCTTTGCTATGTCGAATGCCTCTATAATTGACAGATTTCTTGAAACCACAATATGCATATCAACCTGAATTCCTTCCCCCTGGAACCGTGTTCTCATGTCATGAATATCTATAACTCCGTTGACTTTTTTTGCTATCTGCTCGAGTTCTTCACGAATCTCTTTCGGGGCTGCCGAATCAGAAAGCTGCCAGAGTGCGGGATGAAGTATGGCAAGCCCCGCTCGGATGATAAAGAATGAGACTATCACTCCACCAAGCCCGTCGAGAAACACTAAATCATTATTCAGGCGCGCTGCAAGAACTACTATTACTACAGGGATTGAACTAAGAGCATCCGACCTGTGGTGCCAGGCACTTGCTGCAAGTGCCGCGGATTTTAGTTTCCTGCTTCGGACAAGAGTCCATCTGCAAAGAAATTCTTTCGAGAATAAGGAAAAGAGAGCTATTCTGAAGGCTATCCACCGTGGTGGGTGTGCGGGAGGTTTGGTTAATGTCCCGAATGAAGTATATGCGATCCACAAAGCTGTTACTATAAGCAATACACCAATCCCGCCCGAAACAATGGTCTCGATCCTTGCATGACCATGGGGATGTTCCTTATCGGGGGGACTGGACCAGTAATGCGCCCCTACGAGAATTGCAATATCTGTGAAGCAATCAGTAAAGCTGTGAATGGCATCCGCTATGAGGGCATGACTGTAACCAATGATACCGCCGGCGAGTTTGGCGCATGCCAGAATGATATTCAGAATCAGGCCTGTCGCGGCTGTTTTTTGAGTCCCTTTCATCCTCTGCGTCGGGCTTTTTTCATAAATGTCGTGGGTACGGTCACGGATTGAGTAGTTTCCGGATGCAGATTGGGAGTATTTATGCCTTAGTATACTCGGACGCCAGGGACCCCTGAGTCTCTTTCGCATCAGTTGAGGATTTCAGACTGAAAAGACACCAATAATCGATTAATCAGTGTTTCATAAGTGTGTTTGCCCAAATCTACACTTCCCGAAATGTCCCTGTATCGGTAATGATATCAGAACAGATTACGTCTAATGTCCTGTCAGTTCACTGTGAAGATGTTCACTCCAAAGCCATTATAACCCAGGGAATCAATTACAAGCGGCTCTATTCTTCTCAACAATTCTATTACATCACCGTAGTTGTATACATTGTAATCGAACATTGCGACTACCTGTATTTCTCGCCCTTCAATGTCTCTGCTGGAGAGTCTTCCGGGAACCCAGTTTATCATCTGCTCAACTTCGCTATCTTTAAATTCGCTGCCTGATATTGCAATGTCCTTTTTGAGATTCCATTCGTCGAGAGTTGCTCTGAGCATATCCGGTGTAAAGTAGAATTTCACGGTGACAGGCCCGGGTATGCTGTCAGACTCAGTTACTTCCATCCTGGCAAATGGAGCAGATACAACATCTGTTTCAGTACTGTCCGTCCAAACTCCAATCCTGTCTATTGTAAGCGGATCTAATTCCCGACCGCCTATTTTCTGCAGCATATAGGTCACGGTTGCCTTCAGCGGAAAATCAGCATCCCCCAGAAATGAGACTGTAGACCCGTTAGGAATGGCTGCCATGTCGACACTTGCCCTTGAAAGAGCCGTCACTGTAGTGTCATTAGCAAGACTCATAAGATAGACAATGTCAGAACCAACAAGTTCAGCAGTAGGATTGATCGGTATCTCGATAACCTGAGACTCAAAACTTTCCCGCTCAGGTGGCGGAGGTTCATAATATGGTGATTCCAGTGTGATAGCCGCTATCACTGCTATTATGACTCCTGCCAAAGCAATACCGATGCCGATTATTCTCGTCTGCTTCTTGTGTATGGGTACTTTGAACTCTGAATGTTCATCGAATTTTGCAGGTTCCGTTGACCTCTCCTGAATAGCACTTCTCTTCTCTTTTCCTGACAGATTCTGCGTTGAAAGTTCGAATCTGCAGTTTTCACACTTTCCTGAATCCCTACCCTCATTATTATGTCCGCAACTCCGACAATACACCTGACACCTCCTGAACTGTAATTATCCTCTAATCGATAATAGTAAGCGAATCTTCTTCTGTTCCAATTATTGTTTGAATACTATCCGTCATTAATGTTTCATCTGTTACATAGTTATTTATAAACTCTCGGTCAACTTCAATATGATAAACTCCTCGTAAGCTGTCTACCAGAGAGACTACGACTTCCTCTTCCCTGTCATCATGGATCAATCCGCGCAGTTCTTCTTCGGATTCCTCGAATGTTGCCGTCCTCTCCGATTCCACAGATTCGAGTTGAAATGCAATAATCCTGTCGACTCCGAGGGTGCATAAGACCATCTCCCCAATCTCCATCGAAAACAGCAGTGAATCCCATGGCGGCGGAATGTCACTCATAGTCTGTGGAACAGTATGAATGGTGCCGCCTTCAGGAACAAGGGACTCCAGTACAGTCAGTTCTTCGAATGAAGGAAACGGGGTGTCTCCTGCATCTATGATGTCAGCAAGAATTCCGGACTGTTCCTCTCCTATGGCTGCGACTGCAAGAAACTCTCTCTTTTCAGGAACTATAAGCATTTCCCTATTGTCCTCATATGCTTCCATGATTTCTTCCGGGGTGGGTTCCAGTCGTGGCTCAATAACTGCATCATAATATAGGTCCAGCAGATAGTTGTCACATTGAGTCTCGATAAAATCGACTATATCAGGCAGTGTGTCCATCTGCATCCTGCGACCTTCCATCGCCATGATATCGTAAAGCCCCAGAATACTGCAATAACCTTCAACCCACTGCGGGTCAGTTGGAGTACGGGGCATCATCGAAGGAAGACTTTTGATGTTCTCGACAAGGCTCAGGAGGGTTCTCGACCCGCCGTCGAAAGTGTATGCTGATGAGTTTTCTTCATCAGTTGTATAAGGTTCATACAATCCAATGTTATCAAGAGCATGTTCCGCAACCAGTTCAGGAAGCCCCGGAATGACTGTAAGATGATTTGCTTCTCTCAGGCTGTCCTCCATAAACACTTTATACTCTTCCCGGGCATGCGAAAGTATGTAATTTCGAATGAAACTAGCAATCTCTTCGTATGGTTCGACATCATAGGAATACAGTGAATCAACTCTCATGAAAACCCATCCTGCAGGGAGAGTATCAACGATGGATACTTCTCCTTCTTCGAGTCCTGCAAGAAGTTGACTGTGCCGATCGAGTATTCTCATAAAGTCAGTCGGCCCATTAATTCCGCCTGTCGTGACATCCATCTGATTGACGGTGTGCTCCTTTACAAGTTGACTCATATCCTCACCATTGAGAACTCTCTGTTTCAGCTCTTCACAAAAAGTACTGTCGCGTACGGTCATGACCGTATATACAATATTCGTACCGAGATTTTCATAAAAAGTTTCAATAGTGTCTTCAGAAATCTCAACTCTTTCGTCGAGTATATAAACCAGCCATGTGTTTTGAAGCTGTTCTCTCTCTCTTTCGTATCTGTAGCGTTCCATTGCAGGGGTGTCATTCAGACCACGGGTACGAGCATCCTGCAGAATCAGCAGACGGTTGATAATCCCGTCGACAGTCGCATCTATGTAAACAGAATCGCCATTGCAGCGCTCCAGTGCAGGTTGTATCCTCTCCTGCGAGACTTCAGAGTCTCCAACAGCAATTGCTATTGGTGTAGTGTCCTTTTCGCTGCAGGAAGCAAATCCTGCCAGAACAACAAAAGTAGTAATGGCGAAAAAACGGTTTTTACAGTGCAAGTTATCTCCTTATCATGGTTCACTATATTACAATTACAAGTATACAATTATATTAACATAAGGCATAATTTCACAGTGCAGATTGGAGAACGCTTGAGCATTCTATTTTTGTTATTGGTCATCCTTCCATCACAATCGGAAATGCCCGCAATACCGAACGGATGGAGAGCCGGCATATTCGTAGTGGATACTCAAACCGATGAGTGTATTATCGATTTGAACTCGGAAGAATATTTCAGACCGGCATCCACCATTAAACTGCTGACATCTCTCGCGTGCATAAGCGAATTGGGTCCTTCATATGTCTGGGAGACCGAGTTGCTGGCAGATATGGTCTCACATATTCTCTATCTCCCGGCTAACGGTGCACCGCTCCTGAACGCCTATCAGTTGGAAATCCTGGCGATGGAAACCGCTGCATCTCTCGAACCCGGGAGTTCATGGACACTTGTCTATGACACTTCTCTTTTCCTTGCAGAAGAACATCTTCCGGGATGGTCGGAGAATGACTGGAATAAATCATACTGCTCACCTGTCAGTGCACTCGCTCTGGGCGACAACAACCTTGAATTGATTATCTCATCTACCGGTGATTCGATTAGAATCTTCACATATCCGCCCCTCCCGCATCTGCAGCTGACAAGCACTATTTCCATAGGCTCATCGAAGAGGCTAACCTGGGAAGTGGATGGATGGGAGGAAAACCTCCCTGTCATCAATGTTCACGGCACCGTCAGACCGGGAACAGTTTCCACTCTGTATATTCCTTTTGCAGGAGCACCTTTCGAATTGACAAATATGCTCGCTCTGGAACTTGAAAAATACGGATTGAATATAGATTCGATCTACCGCGATACAATACCGAACGAAAATCTTCTATTCAGAACATCCGTTATTTATTCCGACCCACTTTTTACAATAATGACTTCCATGAACAAATGGAGCAGAAACTGGGTTGCTGAAATGGTATTGCGCACTGTCAGCCTGGAAAGCGGATGTGTACCTGCTTCAACTGAAGACGGGTGTGAACTCACCGGTGAACTCCTCCTGCAGCTTCTCCCTGAAATGAATGAATTCCACCTTGCAGATGCTTCCGGGCTTTCCCGTCTGAACAGCCTTGCTCCCGTTCAATTAGCAGCAGTCCTGAGGGAAGGCATCTCCTCTGATGAATGGGGTGCAGAATTTCTGGCTACACTGCCTGTCAATGGAGTGGACGGGACTCTCTCAACCAGACTTGATTCTCTTCCACCCGGTGCTTTCAGGGGGAAGACCGGAACTCTAAGCGATACGAGTTCAATAGTCGGACTGCTTCATACTTCTTCAGGAAGATATCTGCATGTCGTCATAATGCTGGAGTACAATCTGACTGCTGCAATCACTGCGAGGATCTGGCAGGACAACTTTATTACCTGGCTATATGAGAACTATTAGTGCAAAAGTAAATATCAGTACCGTACTTCACTTCGTCATGCTTAGGAACATGATTTCTTCGTGTCCCGAAAATCGCACCGCCATATGTAGAAGTAAAATATAAGAGGAATAAGATGAAGTACGGTACTGGTATCATGTTTTATTCTTAAAGAGCAGCCTGATGGGTGTGAGGAGTGATTCCCGGAACACCTTTGCCGAAACCTTGGAATCGCCTTCATTGCGTTCCACAAATACAATGGGGACTTCTTCTACCCTATGCTTACGTTTCCATATTCCGTGGAGAGTCTCAACTAGAAATGCATATCCCGATGCCTTTATTCCCGAGGAAAGCAGGTCAGGAATCAATTCTGCTCTGAAGCCCCTGAAACCGCTTGTACAATCCGAGAACGGCATCCCCGTCAGCAATCTGATATAACGATTTGCTGCAACACTTATATTCAGCCTGACTATCGACCAGTTAAGAACACTGACTCCCCTGATATATCTCGAACCTATCACAAAATCTGAATCATCAAGAGCTTTATCAAGTTCAGGAAGTGATACAGGCTGATGCGACAGATCTGCATCCATCATAAAAACTCTGTCCCATTTCGACTTTTCCTCCACAAAGCGGTATGCTGCCCGATAGGCATTTCCAAGTCCTTCTCTTCTCTCTCTCTTCAGGATGTCTACAAGACCGTCCTTTTCAATAATCTCCCCAATTACATCTGCTGTTCCATCGGGTGAATTGTCGTCTATGAACAGAATATCCCAGTCACATACTTCGCGGATAAGTGTATAGAGTGGCAGAACGTTGTCTGCTTCGTTATAGGTTGGAATAAGTATTATTGGGTTTGACTGACTTTCGTTCAGGTCGAAATCCTCTCTATGTACTTATCAGAGCGTGTGTCGACTCTTATCGTGTCACCTTCTGATATGAAAAGCGGAACAGTAACTTGTAGTCCCGACTCGAGAGTAGCCGGCTTGGACCCGCCGCTTACTGTATCACCTTTAAGTCCTGGGTCGGTTTTGATAACCTTCATCTGAACAAATTCCGGAGGTTCGACAAGTATTGGAATTTCATCTACAAAAGCAATTTTAATATCACCGTTGTCGAGAAGGTAATCAGAAGTCTCGCCAACCAGTTCACTATGAAGATGTACCTGCTCGTAAGTATCCGGATTCATTGCGACATATTCATCATCGGTCGAATACAGTAACTGATAGACGCGGTATTCAACCCTGACTTCTGTAACTTTCTCTCCGCCACGCCAGGTTTTTGAGATTATCTTCCCTGACAGGATTGCCTTTAGTTTCGACCTTACGAATGCCGGTCCCTTCCCCGGTTTTACATGCTGGAATTCGACTATCTGATAAAGAATACCGTCGACATCGATGACCATACCTCTTCTGAAATTATTGCTCGTAGTCAAAAATACCCCCTCTTCTTCTTGAAATATGTATAGTTCTAATCAGGAATGGGTGTGGATTGAATCATATCCGCAATGATATCAATCGCCCTAAGGTATCCGGAGGTGCCGGCTCCTGCAATGACAGCATCAACACCTTTTGCAGTTACCAGTTCGCTTCTGTATGACTCCCGCGAGAATATCTGACTGATATGTACTTCGACTTTAGGCTTTTCGAAGTTATTCAAAGCATCAAGTATAGCCACAGAGTAATGCGAATATCCGGCAGGATTTATAATGATGCTGCAGGAATCTGCTGCTGCATTGTTTATTGCACTTACTATTTCACCCTCGATATCGAATTGCAGACATTCCGCTGCAAAACCCCTGTCTTCTGCATAACTGTTTATTGCATCAAAGAGCTGCTGCTGTGTGGTCGATCCATAGATTCCCGGTTCCCGCGTTCCCAACTTTGCAAGGTTGGGACCATTGATTACAGTGATGATTTCTCTCTGCTTCACCGCTTTTCTCCGTCGTATGGTTTCAGTCCATACTTCTCGCGTTCCTCTTCGCTGAGATAATCGAGCAGAGACAGATTCTCCTTCTCTTCATCTTTTACCGCTTCTACTATAACTGCACCGGTATTTTTCTCTGCTTCTGCTTCTGCTTCGGTCTCATCTTTACTATCAGGGGCAATTCCCTGCTCCTGAAGTACCTTTGCCATTCTCTCGGTTTTAGGAAATTCAGCCGGGATTTCTTCCTCTATCTCCGTGATATCATCTTCATCCAGGTTGTCACCGGGTTCTTCAGCATCTGTATCTTTCAAAGGCATTCTTACGCTTGTACTCCGTATATCATCGAGTTTCTCACGTAGATCATCATCACCAGGGTGCTCTGCAAGATAATCACTGAAATACTGTGCTGCTTCGTCGAGATGCCCTCTCGTATAGGATATCTCACCGAGATTCTTTAGGACAACAAGATTGCGGGGTTGTCTTTCGTGGACTTCCTTGAAGTACTTGAAGGCTTCTTTGAGGTCACCTGCATCGCTATATGTCCGGGCAAGTACAATCGTAATCGATGTATTTGCAGGCCAGCTGTCAAGCCCTTCGAGAGCCAGATTAACAGCCTCTTCCAGTCTTCTTGCCCTGCGGAACATGTCAGTTAGCCTTGTGCAGAGAATCGCTGACTTGTGCTCTTCCCATTGTATTAGAAGTTTCTCAATCCCGGCGGTTATATCATTGGTGCTCATGTTTGCAGCCAAGGTAGAAATGTATCCATGATTATCCATCCTTCACGGATATAAGGTTCTTTTTCTCCGTTTGCATGAAATATCTCCAAATCGAGAATGTAACGTCTTCCAGCATCAAACAGAATATAACAAGTAAAAGCACCGGCGTTCAGGTATTCAGGGTTGCGCCACATTCCGAGGAGAAAATACCCATCTAAACCATTCAAATTCATTGTTTCTATCTGAACCCTGTCCCGGTCAACCGAATCTTCCGAAGCATCATAAAAGAATCTTCTTGCTACTTCTTCCCGCCAGATTACCGCGTCTTCAGAAGAGAGATTTCGACCGTCGTCAATCCACCTGATACTCATAAGGAGTTGGCAGTCATCAGAAACTTTTCGCTGGAATTGGATGAAACCCCCATCCGGATTCCAATCAGATGTTCTCCAGGACTTGGGAACATCGATACTGAATCCGCAATAGCCGGTCAAGCTGTCGATACGGGCAGGGCTGCTCATCTGAGTAGCTACAAAACTGGTGTAGATCCAGTTCCTTAGATGTCCGTTGTATGCATCTTCAAGTCTGGAAGAGAGAATTGAGAAATTCTCGAATCCGGGAACAACAATTCCAAAGACCGACTGCCCCTCCGCCCAGATATCACTTCCGTAATAGATACTCTGTGAATCTTCCTGCAGTTCATCGGGAAGTTTTTCTTCGGAGTCTGCAACAAACAGAATTGTCCTTCGGGTCTTGAGGTCACTGTCGAATTCATCGAATGAACAGGTTGAGAAGTCAAAAACAGATTCAACATCTACAGTAGTTAGATACAGCTGAGTGTTTTCGATAACATCTAAGACAGTATCATCATCGAGAGCAGAATCTGAAACGATAAGAACACCTTTCAGCGGACCTGTAGCGGGGCGATTACAGGCTGATGCTGTAATGATCACTAAAAACGCTATAATTACAGGGTGTCTGCTCATTTACCCTTTCCTGTGCTTCGAGACGATTGATGTAACGATTTTACCTGCAGCAAATAAGGCAGGAAGGAACTTAGCAACACCACCTAATGCACCAGGGATATCAGTCTTTCCGTTAATGTGGTTTACCAAAGTCGTCACGGCATTTGCTGTTCTTCCGATGTCCTCGCCTGATGTTTCTATTGAGTGAAGAGCCGAACTTATTCTAGGAGTAAGTTCTTCGATTTCGTGATTCATGGACTTGAGAGTTTCATCCATCTCGCTGAGTGTTTTCCTCATTTTCAACACAATGTTGATAAAGAATCCGAGTCCGATAAAGAAACCAGAAACCCCTACCACCATTAAGATGAATATTCCTACTTCTGCTCCTGATCCAGACATAACAATCTCCTAATCCCAAACCTGAGTTTCATCTGCAGATCTGTAATACCAGATGCTGCATCATATCAATCTTCACCTCTCAATTAAAATCACTATTTCAACGCGTCTGTTCAATTCACGTCCTTCAAGCGTGTCATTCGATGCCGCCGGTCTTCGCTCACCAAACCAGACTGCTTCTATCTCCACATCGACCCCTTCAAGACTTTCACCAAGATAGTTAGCAATATTTATCGCCCTGCCTTCCGAAAGACCGTCATTATACGAGAATGTACCGTCGCTGTCTGCATGACCCTCAACTGATACGTATACTCCGGGGTTTGCTCTAAGAGTAGTGATCACCTGATCAAGTGCAGGGATCTGATCTTCTCTTATCGCATCGATATTGTAATCGAAGTAGATGGTCGATACAGGAAGCCCTTCCCGCTCCATTCCCACAATAGAGAACTGGAACAGATTTATCGGGTCGGTTTCATAATAGATATATTCCAGATCTTCGTCTATCTGCCAGATATCCACATCGAGCGGAATACCGCCGGGAACTCTCGAAAGTCCAATAGAAGCCGGATCGATCCTATTCTCATCCATCCAGAGTTTGCTTACTCGGAAACTCAATGTAGCTTCGAGAATATCCACACTGTCAATTGGTGTATAGACAGTTCGCGGCTCGAGCATAATGAGTTCAGCAGGTCTGCAGGTGATGATGAAATCGCTGATACCATCGAGTGTTGTTTCGAAATAGTAATAGGATTCGTCTTCATCGAAAATAGCTGCAGGGACACGTTCCAGAGTGTTTTCTTCAGTCACACTCCATAAACGGAGAAGCCGGAGTTCGAGGTTGTTCTGCTCAAACCAGTATCTGGGAACTCTGAAATATGCCGTCAGGTCTCTGATATCATCAGCACTGAATGTTGCAGAGGCCGGGAAATACCCAAACAGTGTCTGTGTCTCATCTATGGATATGCTGCTGTTCAGCGGCAGGGCATCTTCCTGGACGACATACAGTTCATCGTCTGTAATATCTCTGTTTGCCCACAACTGGAATTCAAATATATCACAGTCCGGATTCCATGTTTTTTCATCAACCATTGGAAGAAGAGGAACCCTTGGAATATCTTCGGCCCAGTCTGCTCCGCCAAGTCTGAAAGTAACTCCTATTCTGTGTTTACCCCAGGTTGATGTCAGATCGTTCAGCGGGATGCTGACTGCATAGTCAAGTTCCATCGGAAGTGAGCCTTCTGTTCGGGCTGAAAATCCGGCAGATACTTCATGAAGTTCACCGAGATCGTGCATCGTATATCCGCTTCTGACTCCCCATGTATCCAGGGTTCCGAGCCATTTCTCGACACCTATGGAGATATCGAGATCCATATTTCCGTAAACTTCATCGAGACCGTAATCAAACTGAATCACCGGTGTCAAAAACTTCGGGTAGAAAGCCGCTCCCAGTGAGAACTGCATACCTGCCCTTTCCTCTACCTCAAGACCAAGCTCAGGCTGCAGGAGATTTCTTCCTACAACAGATATAGTGGCTATTCTTCCAATTTCAGCCTGCAAACCGGCATTTAACCCGATTCCCCTGCTCGATTGTCCATACTCGCCAAACATCGGGTCATAACCTGTAAACTCATTCGATAGAAATTCTCTAAACAGATACCTGCCGGTAATACCGAATGAGACCGGAAATATTCCAGGTCTAAAGGCAAGGGTGAGACTGGCTTCGCCTTCAGCAAACAAATCGGGAGTGGTTAAGTATTCCGCACCGATGGAGAATGCTGTAAATTTCGAAAGCGGTTGAAGATAACTCATTGCTCCATAATGGATGGAGGCAAGTTCCATATTGGGATACAGATTGGAGTATTCCGTACCCAGCAGCGGCCTTCCTGCCCTGAGAATCCCTGCAGGATTCCACCATGCGCCCCAGACTCCGTCACTGATGGAAGAATATGCGCCGCCCATACCCATTCCTCTTGCACCCGGGGAAATATCTGCACCGGCTGAAACTACAATCAACATCAGAAGCAGCAATGTCGTTATCTTGCAAGACATACTACACCACTCATTCTTGTGTTATCTGTTTCCGCAATGAAAACATAAACTCCTCCGGGAACATCAGTTCCATTCCTGTCCAACCCATCCCACTCGGGTTCTATTCCGTCAATAGTCCGCAGGGAGATGCCATCTAAATCATATATGGTAATTGTGATATTGTTCTCATCTGCAGCCGGCCAGAGGAAATATGCAATATCATTTATTCCGTCTCCGTTTGGTGTGAAGGGATTGGGTATGACATTTAGTCTTTGCCTTAAATCCTGCTCCATTATAAAATCGAGCTGATGATATGTGCCGTCTTTGATTACTATCGAATCGGTCAGAGTGATAAATCCTCCGAGTTCGACACGTACCTGTATTTCCCCGACCGGAACAGTCATCCCGAAGTCGTACTCCCCATCTGAATCAGTCAGAGTATTAAGACCTACATCAAGCAAAGTTACAGTAACTTCAGGAAGCAGATGCCCGGTGTGCTTGTCCCATACTACTCCGCTCAGTGAGCCGCTAAGCCCCGGTGTAGCACTTGAAATATTACTGTAATCACTTTCACCGCTGGGGTTCTGATAAATGCAGGTTACCCAGTAGTAGTAAGTTTCGCCATTTGTCACAAGCGAATCAGAATATGTAGTGTCTGTATGGGCAAGTGTTGCCAGCAGATCCGGATCATAGGGACTTGTGTTGCGATAGAGCTGATACCCAACCAGCCCTTTCCCGCCCTTACCGAAGTTATCCGAAGGCGGAGCCGATGGGGAATTCCAGGAGATGGGTACATATCCGTCATGACCGCTCTCGGCTGTGAGATTCTCCGGTGGTGCAAGTTCTCCCTCAATCGTGAACGGTCCGTAATGTGACCGATTATTATCTTCATTCAGTTCCTCGACTGCTCCGATGCTGTCGACTTCTGCTACAAGATACCGCACCCCCATGTCATCATATTCGAATGTGACAGAGCCGCGAATTGTATAACTTCCTCCACCCTCCAACCCAGGCACTGTGAATGTGCGAACTGTTTTTGTACTGTTGTCAGGATCCGTTTCAAGATAATACTTCAAATCTGTCTCTTCTGATGGTCCCACGCCGTCATTGCTTACAACCGTTGTAAACCTGACAACCTGCCCTACAAGATAAGGAGGTGAAGCATCAGGGCTGGGAATACTAACAGACAAATCCGGATATGCAAGATAGATGATAAATTCCGATGAAACCGGTTCTACTCCGAGATTTGCAGCATCGACCCGCGCTGTCAGTGTATCGGGACCGGTTCTGTTCGGAGTAACTACGGTCAATGTGTCGAAGGAAACACTACCCTGATATACCAGGTTTCCAATGTAAAGAGGATTGTTTACATCTCCTTCGAAACCTTCCGGTGCATCCAGCTGCATCCAAGTGCCTGCGGAAATGTAGCCGCCGGTATTGACCGTTGTTACCGGAATTTCAATTTCACTTTCCGGAGCCGCGTAAATGGTCGTATCATTAACAGGTGATACAATACTCAGTATCGGTTCTCTGGAAAATGTATAAATCGCAAGCGAGTATTCCTCTTCTTCAAACGGATTACCCGGGTCACTCCAGCTCAATGCTTCTATCTTCGCAATCCATGCCCCTGATACCGGATTTTCAACGCATATTTTTTCAAGCGGGCTTCTTCCTGTAACATCGTCCGGAAGAGAATAAGTGTAACTGTCACCACTCGGTGATTCAAGAGTCAAAGTAAGGTCATGTAAAAGAGTATCTCCGGGGAGATCGCTCCATGCCATAGTAGCGGACAGACGAAGTACATCCCCGGGAATATAGAATGTCCATTCTCTGGGTGATGCTCCCTCTTCTATTGTATCAAACAGCCAAAGCGGCCGATTGACCTCTTCGGAGAAATAGACTCCGGGCATGTGAAATGCATCCAGCAATCCATAACCATAATCTGTTGTAGCATATCCGCACGCAGGACCTCCGGTATTGCCCTTTAGCGGAATTGCACTTGCAGCTATCAAAGCCGAAATATCCTCAGGGTGAATTAAGTCGCCGTACTTTTCATAGCAATATGCAACAGCACCGGATACATGGGCGGCAGCCATACTTGTTCCGGTATATCTTGTGTAATTCGAATCAGCAGGCCAGCGGTCCAGAGGGTCATCGAGCCAGTCGCCACTTCTGGCATTTGTAGTAACTACGCCTTCCTGCATGGTTAAATCGCTAAAAGCACCGCCCGGTGCGAGAATTTCCGGTTTAAGTCTGCCGGCTCCGACGGTTGGCCCCCGGCTGCTGTAGGAAGCGAGATAACAGTTTCCATTTTCATCAGGTACATAAGTTACAGCACCCACTGTAACGCAGTTTTTAGAAATTCCCGGAGAAGTAATTGACACGGAACCTGACCCGTCATTACCTGCTGAATAGATAAGAACCAGACCTTCTGTATCAATCCAGTAATCAGTAACAGAACACAAAGAATCATATTCAGTTGCTTCATAACCCCATGAATTATTGACAATTGAACACTTATATGTACCGTTGGAAAAATAATTAAAAAGACTATCGAGTGCTGAAGGTGTTATTGAACTGGGCCGTTCCAGCACTAAAAGATTAGAACCGTATGCAACTCCCCGTCCATTGAATGGAGGACATCCAATATCAAGATTCCCCCGGGATGCAATAACCCCGCATACTGCAGTTCCGTGACCATCATAATCAGGGGGGGCTGATATAATTGCAGATGTAAGGTCGGGATTGGCAGTCCAGCAGCCTGTATCTAGAACACCAATGTTGATTCCGGTTCCCTGATAGTATTCCCAGATTGACGGACAATTAATAATATGCCTGCTTCCGTCAGCCCTGAACGGTAAACTGACACTGTCAGAATAAATAACAGATGCATTCTCCGGATATGCAACTGTTTCCCATGCGACAGACATAACTCCCGGGTAATTGCATATATCTTCAAATTCTGAAGCTGCACCGGCAAGTTTAACAGTCCCGTTTGATAATCGTGTGCCGCCCCGTGGAATATCTGTTCCATGAACTCTCAAAAGAAAATACCCTGACCAGTTAACGGGTTGAGTACTGCTACTATGAAGTAATGCATCCCATGCAATTATTGACTTTATGAATCCAGTTGTCTGCAGTCTGTAAATATCCGGTTCCGCAGTTACGACAGCAGCAAAAGCATCTGGTGTCGATGTTCTGCCAATGGGCCAGAAGCCGCAGTTGTCGAGTTCAGAGAGATCAGACGGTGTAAGCGGATGCCATACCGTGACTAAAACGAGAGAACCCGGTTCAAGTTCTTCTATGATTGCAGTAGAACTTTCGAACCTTCCCGATACTATAGAAGATGCGTTGTAATTCCTGTCGAGAATTCGCAGTTGGGCCTGCCGCTCCGATGCAGTTAACCCGCTCAGATATTCAAATGTATGAGTTAGAGAAGCCTCTTGTGACGGGTAATCTCCTAGAGAGGATAAGGAAAGAACTGCCATGAATACTGTGAGAATATTGATAGTGCCCCCTTGATTTCATTAATAGATATACTTATAAGTATATGATGAACAAATTTCTCAAAATGTCAAGTTCTTATGAAACGGCATAACTGTATTAGGTATTGTCTGTATTTAGTCTTGCTTTCAGAGTGTTTGAAAGAAGGTATGCGATTGTAAGCGGACCCACCCCCCCCGGTACAGGTGTGATTGCACCGCAAACAGGTTCCACTAATTCAAAGTCGACATCTCCAACCAGTTTACCTCCATCCGTTCTGTGAATACCTACATCGATAACGGTTGCACCGGGTTTTACATATTCATCTGTGATGAATTCCGGCTTCCCCATCGCTACTATCAAAATATCCGCCTTCCTGCAGACTCCCGGGAGATCAGATGTATGTGAATGGGTAAATGTCACTGTTGCATTCTCCCGAAGCAGGAGACCTGCCTGCGGTTTCCCGACTATATTGCTTCTGCCGATTATTACGGCATTTGCTCCATCGATGCTAATGTCATGGTTTTTGAGAAGGGCGATGACACCTGTTGGAGTACATGGAAACAACCCATCCTCCCCACGCCACAATCTGCCTACATTCTCAGGATGAAATCCGTCTACATCTTTCTCCGGAAGAACTGCCGATGCGACTTTTCTTGCAGATATGTGTTCGGGTACAGGTAACTGACAGAGAATACCGTCAACAGAAGCATCATTGTTCAGTTCATCTATAACACCGAGAAGTTCCTTCTCGGTGACAGAATCTTCAAGTCGGATCAGGATACTTTTAAAACCGGTTTTTCTGCAGGCCTTTTCCTTCATTGAAACATAGATATTGCTTGCAGGGTCGTCCCCCACAAGAATAACCGCTAATCCCGGAGGTCTTCCATCCAGTGTCTCTATCCGATCAGCAATGTCCCTGCGGACCTTCTTGGCGAATTTCCTACCCGAGAGTATTGTTCCCAGAATATTCCCCTTCGATGCTCTTATTCGGTATCGGTCTTTTCTTTATCAGCCTTCTTTGTGGTCTTTTTCACCACAGTTTTTTTCGCATCAGTCTTCTTGGAGACTGCTTTGTCAGTATCAGTTTTTTTCGCTTCTGTTTTCTTGGGTGCAGACTTCTTTGTATCTGCTTCCTTCGCTTCTGTTTTCTTGGGTGCAGACTTCTTAGTATCCGCTTTTTCGGCAACAGGTTTCTCATCTGCAGTTTCCGCAGCAGGTGTTTTCACGGAACCTACCAGAATTTCACCGATTTCGACTCTTGTATAGTCCTGTCTGTGTCCCTGCTTTTTCTCCATGCCTTTGCGGCGCTTACGTTTGAATACTATGATTTTCTTATCGCGCCCGTGTTCCAGTATTGTAGCACCTACCGTTGCATCCTTGACGAAAGGTGTTCCAACTACACTGTCTTTTCCGTCGTCAGTCAAAAGCACCCTGTCAATTACTATCTGCTCTCCTACTTCACCGGGAATCTTCGGAATATTGAGTTTCATTCCGGTTTCTACCTTAAACTGCAGTCCGCCGGTTTCGATTATTGCGTACAAGTTTTCCTCCTCCATAAACTACTTCCGGGAATTCTTTTTCCCGCTGTTATTGTAAATTCCAGTTACATCCTCATGAGTATCCAGCGAATATAATTCATATTCGTCCACTCTGAGAGTACTTTCTTCCCGCATTTGAACATTCAACTGCGGAATGGATGCTATGTGTTCCATTCTTCCGCTGTCAGCATCCCTGAGATACTCTGCGAGCAGCGGGTGAACTGACACAATCAGATTTTTGTGTTTCTTTTTCAGGGATGCTCGTTCCAGTGCCATCTGCAACTTTGTAGCGACTGATACAAGAGAAAGCACCCGCCCTGTACCGCTGCAGCAGGGGCATGGATCGGAAATTGTCTGTACGAGACTCGGTCTGACTCTTTTCCTTGTCATCTCGACCAGCCCGAGAGTGCTGACCTGGCAGGTTTTCGTCGGTGACCTGTCTTTACCGAGTTCACTTCTCAGACTGTTTAGTACCTTCTCTTTATCCGCAGCATTGTACATATCGATGAAGTCGATGACGATGATTCCGCCCATGTCCCGGAATCTAAGCTGCCGAGCCACTTCGATGGCTGCTTCTAAATTGGTCTTAAGGATGGTGTCAGCCTGTTTCTTTTTGCCTGTATACCGTTTTGTGTTTACATCGATAGCAACGAGAGCTTCGGTATGTTCGATTACGATGGAACCGCCGCTCTTGAGCTGCACCTCCCTTGCCATCAACCCGGATATCTCTTTCTCTATCCTGTAGTAGTCGAATATCGGTGTCTTGCCGCGGAAGAACTTCACCTTCTTTGCTATTTCCGGAGCGATTGCCTTCAGGTACTTACGCATATCATTTGCAACTGTCTTGGAATCAGTCACAATCGCATGAGTATCACTGGCTACAAGGTCCCGCATTGTTGCGGTGACGATATCATGTTCCTTGTGCAGTAGAGCAGGGGCTTTGCTTTTCAGAATAAGCTGCCCGATCTCCTTCCACCTTTCGACGATCTTGTCCATGTCTGCTTGAAATGCTTTACTGTCCTGTGCTGTACCTGCGGTCCGGGCAATAATCCCAAAACCGGAAGTTTTTACACCGGACAGTATCTTTCGCAGGCGCGTACGTTCATCCCTGCCTGATATCTTCTTGGAGATACCCGTAATCGTCTCACCGGGCATACTCACGATATATCTGCCTGCAATAGAGACTCTCGTTGTGACTCTTGCCCCCTTTGTGCTTATCGGGTCCTTCGTTACCTGTACAAGAATACTCTGTCCCTTCTGCAGGACTTTTTCGATCGGCTCCCGAACATCATCAGTCCGGATCGGTTTGCAGTTGACAAGTGAACGGGCATACTTCTCTGTTTCCGTGATATAGGTTCTGACATCACTTACATGCAGAAAAGCACTCCGCTCAAGTCCAATATCGACAAATGCAGCCTGCATACCGGGCAGAACAGCATTTATCCTCCCCAGGTAGATGTTCCCTACCTGCCTGTCTTCTCCAATTCCCTCAACTATCAGTTCCATTACCCTTCCGTCTTCAAGAATTGCTATCCTTGTAACCTCAGGGTGGGAATTAATTACAAATTCTACTTTCAAATCATTCTCCAATTTCTATTCTGTTCGGCGGCTTGTTCTCAGCAACGGTTTCATACCGCTTCCGGTATCAACAAATAATTCCGTTCGGCGGATAATAACGGGGTATTCAGCAAACATATCCAGTTTATCCGGTCTGTTTGCCTTTCTGTTCCCTATCTCCGCTCTGTACCTGAGAGAGCCTCCATCCAGTATTTTTATCATCGGAATATCCATTATCAGACATTCCGCAAGTTTCTGTGCCATTTCAGAAGAATCCCACTGCGGGACATTTCCGTAAGGCGTAATTTCATATTCGGCAAACTCTGCAATCCTGTCAGGCGAGTCGGGAACAGTGTCGAACAGAAAACTGTCGATTATTCCGAACCCACTTGGCAGCATTGCCGTAAGTCTGTCACATACATCATCTTCGGGTATTTTAGCAAAGAACATATCTATATATTCAGCCGTGCTCTCCATACCCAGAGGGAGCGGCGACCCAAATTGCATCCTTGACCTTCTAACATAACCCTCTGAACGGCTTACAGGCAAACCTGCTCTCCGAATAACCCGCCCCCATAACCTAATCGCATCAAGGTGAGATGAAAATCGTGCAAGGCCGGTCTTCGAAGTTTTAATCCGGAGTACCGCTTTTACCTCCTGCAATTCATTTTGTGCAGTCGCTATTTCAAAGATCTCCGGTCTACTCTCAGCCGCAGGAATCGGCTCGCAGGCACCGCATCCGCTACAGACTTCCAGCCTGCAATCCGTCGTCGGCATACTTCTTTCGAATTTTCGGTATTCTTCCTGCAAATAATCTTTTCTTACACCCGTACTTATAAAATCCCATGGAAGCGGTTTGTTTATGCAGCGTCCAGTCTGAATCTTCTCTACAAGATGTGAATATTCTGCGAACAGCTCTTTCCAGATATCAGACCGGAATCTGTCAGTCCATGCGTCGAAGCAGGCACCCACTCGGACAGCCTTCTCAAGCATATCAGCGGTTTGTCCGTCATCACCCAGGCTGAGAAGTGCTTCTAAAAGAGCACCTTCCGTACTGTTCCAGCTTACCTTAACTTTTTTACAGGACTGTCTTGCCAGTTTAATACGTCTCCATAATTCGTCCGCAGACAGCTGCGGTTTCCACTGCAGTGGTGAATGGGCTTTCGGGACAAATGGAGAAAGGGATACTGTAATACACTTTTTCGGTTTTTTCCCGAATTCCCGTGCCACTGCTGCAATTCGCTTCGACAGGTCTCCTATTGCAAAGAGATCCTCATCTGTTTCACCCGGAAGTCCAATGATAAAATACAGTTTCAGACCGGTTGCACCGAGTTCGAACGCTTTCCTTGCTGCATCGATTATGACTAAGTCTGTCATCGGTTTGTTTATCTTCAGGCGAAGACTCTCGCTTCCTGCTTCAGGTGCAATTGTCATCCTGCCGTTTATTCTGTGTCCCCCCGACAATCGGTGAAATGAATCCGGCCGAAGAGATGGATTTGTTACTCTTGCTGCATACTTCTCTTCTATCTGTGAAATACCTTCATGAAGCTGTTCCAAACCTGTGTAATCGGAGTATGAGAGTGTGACAAATCCGGCCCTTTCCCAGCCTGTGGAGCAGATAGACTCATCGAGAAGTTCCAGTGTATCAACAGGTAAACGCTCCCTTACCGGTCTTCCTGTCTGAGATGCCTGACAGAAACGGCACCCCCTTGTGCACCCGCGGGCTATTTCCACAACTGCCCTGTCATGAGATATTTTTCCGATGGGAACCAGCTGTTTCACCGGTGCATCTTCTTTTTTCAGAGATGATATTCTCTGTATTTCAACCGGTTGCTTCCCATATGCGGGAATGTATACACCCGGCATCTTCGATACCTTTTTCAATCTGTCTGTTTTCGAGGTATCACTCGTCAGTATTTCGAATAGTTCCAAAGCGGATTCTTCTACCTCTCCCAGAAAACAGATATCTGCAAAAGGTGCTATCGGAAGCGGATTAGAGATTCCACCGCCGCCGACCAGAATTATCGGATCTGTTTCTTCTCTTTCGATACTTCTAAGTTTCAAACCCATTTTGAGAAGCAGGTTCAGAACATTGGTGTATAGGATCTCGGTAGGAACTCCGAAGCCAATAACCGTGCTTTGAACTACGGGTTGCAGATAATCCAGGTCTATCCAGTCTGCAGAGTTTTCTGTCAGTGCTGAATTCATGTCAGGAGCCGGGGCATATGCTCTTCCAACAGCAAATTTCCCGCTTTTCGACAAGATGTGATTCAATATGTGAAGACCGTGATTCGACATCCCCAGTTCATAGACATCAGGATATACAAGTGTAACACGGGGAAGGTCTGGAGAATTCCGGACGTTAAGATTCCATTCGCTGCCTATATACTGCTGTGGCTGACTGACAGACAGTAAAAAATGTTCATGGGGGTGTATTTTACTCATCTGCCCTTATCGAGATTTCCTGTGAAATCGGGTTGCCGAGAAGCCCGTGTTTCCTGTCTGTGGTAACAGATATTGCCCGGGCATTCTTCGCTGCGGTTTCAACGGGTGTCCCCTCCGGAAACCCGAGCCTCCACAGAACTCCGCGGAAAACGTTGTCGATTTCAAATCCAGAGCACTGCAGAATATCGAGCCAGCTTTCGGCAGAACCATCGATTCTGTCGGATATGAATACAGAGACCCAGACCAGTTCGGGATTTTCGCCGGGAAGCGGATGCTCCTGCAGAAAAATATAGGTTTCTTTGTTTGGATTGACTATGTCATCGTATTTGTCGACGATCTTCAGTACCGTGTCATCCAGTCTCCCCGGACCGGTAAACTCCCAGCCGTCATACCTCTGCATTTGCTCCGGACATATCTCACCCGCTATTCTGCGGAGTGTGACAAGGACTGTTGCAACAGACGGGTCAGGTGCTTTGAGTCTGACAACAATCCTTGTGCGCATACCCCTACTCCATTCCAAAATAATCCGAGAGACTGCTGAAAAACAGTGCACCCGGGCCGGGTTGCTCTTTGATTGCTTCGGAATGACAAAACTCTCTCCGCATGACTCCCCATTTCCCCTCAAGTCCGGGTGGAACATGCCACATCCTGAATGCACGTTCGGGGTGGGGCATCATTGCAAGCACATTTCCGCTCTCATTCACAATTCCTGCAGCATTCAGTACAGAGCCATTCGGGTTTACAGGATACTCATCTGATTCTGCCCCGCTGTAATCACAATATGTCAGGGCGATATTTTCTTCGCATCGGGGAAGATCATCACTCGAAAAGACAAATCTCCCCTCAGCATGTGCAATCGGAATTGGAATCGGAGCATCATCGAATTTCGACAACCATAGACAGTTTGCCCGCGACTCATCATCTGTTTTCAGAAATACCCACCGGCTCAGATAACCGGTACGCCCCGGTATCATGTTTGCAGCAAGTGCAGCCTGAATTTTTCCCGTCTTCCACCCTGGTACAAGACCGGCTTCGACAAGAATCTGGGCACCGTTACATATGCCAAGAACCGGTTTTCCGGCAGAAGCACAGTCGAAAATGTAGTCCATTATTCTCTCTTTTGCACCAACGGCACCCGCTCTGACCCTGTCCTGGAAGGAAAAACCACCGGGTAAAATGAAGCCGTCAGGTGATGCGTTCTGTAGTTCAAAATGCTGATTCCAACGGAAAACCTTTGATTCGAATCCGCTCTCGACAAGTACCCGTGATGTTTCATATTCACAATTGGAACCGGGGAACTGAATTACTGCTATCATTGGTTTATTACTCATCAGCCGTCTTCTCTCGCCAGATGACCCGCTCCAGTAGCGAATCTCGTTTTCCTGCAATATCAGACAGTCCAAGGGTCCAGTCCCCGCCAGAAAGAATAAAAGTTTCGACAACTTCTCCTATCCTGCGAATGAACGGCGGAGTCTCGCCAGAAGATAACTCATCATAAACAGCAGGCTTCATTTCGATAAGATAGCCCGGTGTCTCGGAGTAGAGGGAAACCGGATCTCCTGCTGCATCGTCCAGATGAACTCCCAGCCTTGCATCAGACGGTGTTCCCAGCACCATTTCTGCAAGGGCACAGGCAATTCCGCCCTCTGAGATGTCATGAACCGATTCTGCTTTCTTCTCATTTATAACCCTGAGTACGAATTCGGCCATTGCCCTTTCCTTTTCCCCATCGAACTGCGGAACCTGCCCTCCGTCATAATCGAGACATGTTCTATAATAAAGACTCCCGCCGAGTTCATCTTTTCTTTCTCCAACGAGAATGATATAGTTTCCCCGCTTTTTGAGTACATTATCGCACGCTTTTGTGAAATCATCCATTTTGCCGAACACAGCAACAATGGGTGACGGAGGAATCGACCTGCCGGATGCCGACTGATTGTAGAAACTCACATTACCGGAGACTATAGGGAGCGGAATATCAGGGTTGTTTCTGAATCCGAAGAAAGAACAGGCATCGGCAATGCCCTCGACCCCAAGCTTGAACTGCCGGAACACTTCGGGGTTCTCGGGATTCCCGTAATTGAGACAGTCGGTTGCAGCTATCGGAGTCGCACCTGATGCCACAACATTTCTTACTGCTTCACCTATTGCATGAGCACCGGCCAGGTAGGGGTTGAGTACACCATACCAGGGGTTTCCGTCGCCGGAGACAGCCAGCCCCGCAGAACATCCCGGAACGGGTACCGTTACACAGGCATCTGCTTCCCCCGGGCGAAAATGCGTCGAGCCCTGCACCTCACTGTCATAGTAACTGTAAACGGGCTGCCTGCTGCAACCATCGATCGACAGAAGCATTTTCTTTACATCTTCGACTGGTTTGAATGACCTTTTCTCAGGTTCGATGATTGGCCGGTTTGTCCCTGATGAAGGGCGATCATATTCAATTCCCTCTGTAATGCACTCGATTGGCGGAGATGCAACTTCAACGCCCCTGTGAACAACTCGATACACTTTTTCACCGGTAAACTCACCGATAACCGAAGCGCCACCGCCCGGAAACAGCTGCGGAAGTTCGTAATCCTCATTGTAGATAGAGAGAACATCTTCCGCTATCCGCTTCGGTATTGCCAGCCCATACCTTTCCTGCGTTTCTGCACATGCAATCACTTCGGGAGGAAGTCCTTCTATGGAAATCGGAACAGCATCGAGGTCTACAAGGATACCGAGTCCGCCATGTGCTGCAAGTTCACTTGTGACACAGGCAATCCCGCCTGCACCGAGGTCCTTGAACCCGAATGGGATATCTTTTTCGAAAAGCATCTCGATAACTGCGGCGTTTGCTTCTGAAAGCACTCTTTTCAGGAATGGGTCGGCTACCTGTACTGCACCTTTTTCCGCTGTTTCCTCGAGATCGGCTGATGCAAATGTAGCCCCGCCGAATCCTGTGTCATCCGTGGGTTTCCCCGCAAGAACGAGTACAAACTGCTCATCATGAGCTTCAGGTGGCACGAAACTGTGCACTACCCTGTCGTGCCGGACTATTCCAAGAGCAACGACATTGACAAGGCAGTTTTCATCATACCCGCTGTGAAATCTTACATCCCCACCGAGATTCGGTACACCGAGGGCGTTGCCGTATTTCCAGATTCCCTCGACCACGCCGCGGGTGATGCCCCTCACCTTTGCACCATGCTTCCCTCCGGGATCCCCAAAGCGGAGAAGGTCGAGAGCACCTGTAACTCTTGCACCCATGCAGTAGACATCTCTTACAATGCCGCCTATTCCTGTGGCTGCACCTTCAACGGGAAGCACCTGTGACGGATGATTGTGGCTTTCATGAGCAACCACAAGGTCATAGTCGATGCCTTCATGCGAACAAAACCGGACAACTCCGGCATCTTCACCCGGACCGATGACTACCTGCGGTGCTTCTGTGGGAAAACCCCTCAATATTGATTTCGAACTCTTATATGAACAGTGCTCACTCCACATTGTGTCGAATAGATGAAATTCAAGCGGAGTCGGCATCCGGCCGACAAATCCTGCGAGTTTTTCTGCCTCCTGCAAGGTCATTGCAAGCGATCTCTGTTTTATTGCTTCTTTTAATTTATCCTGCAGTTCCATGTCTTTCTTTCGCGAATATGTAAATTTGTCCGTTAATATAACTCAGGATTCGAAGTTTGTTTCATGCAGTTCAGAAAGAACTGTTTCTGCATCGATACGAACATCCGCTTCCATCACCTTATAACGTACTTTTACCATACCGATGTTCTTTCCTTCTTCATTTGTTAGTTCAGGAATATTCTGAAGAAGTACATTGCGGATTTTAGTTGCACCGGCGGTATTAGTCCCCGGAAGAAGGATACCGATCGTTTCAGATGAAAGCCTGAAGCCTGTATCTATATTGCGAAAAGTCTTCTTGAGATAATTGACACATATCGTGATAGATTCTCTTGCAAGATAATCATCAGCATTGCTACCTGCGGGAATATTCAGTTCCATGACCGTCAGAGGTTTTTCGTTTCTCATAGCCCGTTCGAGTTCTTTCACGAGTGCGGGTTCATACTGACCGATGTTCTGAAGTCCCGTGACTTCATCAAGGTCGGCAGCCGACATAAATCTGCTCAGCAGACGGATATTGTGCAGTGCCACCGCAGCTATTGCAGCAACAGATCTGAGGTTGGTCTTAGGGATATTTGCCCGTGCAGAAATGTCAACCACACATATGACTCCGTAGAGAGTGCCGCGGAACATCATTGGAACTGTCATTTCAGGAATGAAACCCGGAATTGCATTCTTCGAGACCTGCTTCTTCATCAGGTCGGATTCTTTCCTGAGGACTTTTTCTTCAATAATAATTCCGGTTTCCGCTGCGTATCCAACATGGCCGTCACCGACATTCACTGTAAGTGGCTTCGACAGTATTTCCTCCAGCCCGCGCACATGTACAAGTTCGAGTTTTTCCGCAGATTTATCCGCAAAGAAGACTGCGATATTCTCACATAATACCAGCCTGTTGATACCCCTCATTATAAATTTGGAAAGTTCTTCCGAGGTTGTTGCAGATAGGATCATTTTCACTATCTCCGGAAACAGAACTGCCATATCCTTATGTTTGATATTCTCTTTTTCATATCGCGTAAGTGTTGCATTTGCATCCCTGTCGCGCGTTCTCAGCATGGAGATCTCACTTTTAAAGATATTCGACTGTTTCAGGTGTTTCTCTTCCGTTTTCTTCAGTTTTCTCCACATGACGAACCACACCGCAACTGCAACAATAAGTCCTATTACCCATTCCATAATTACTTCCGCCTTCCCTCAGCAAGCCCAAGTCTCTTAAGAATCAGTTCCTCATTTCTCAACTGATGTTCTATACTGCATACTTTTCCAATTTCATCCGGATCCATATATATCAGGATATCCCTGTCGGTTTTGACCCCTGCCAGAAAACTCTTTTTCCGTTTCATTGCACTCATTGCCGCTGTCTGTATAACGGCATAGGCATCTTCCCTGGTAAGTCCCTTATTCACAAGAGCGAGCATAATTGATTGTGAATAGAACCTGTCCCCTGCCTTTTCGAGGTTTGCCTCTATGTTATCCGGAAACAGATTGAGCCCGGAAGCCAAACCGGCTGCCTTTCTCAATGCATATAAAGTTACTCCGCAGGCATCCGGAAACACAAATCTCTCTGCAGATGAGTGGCTTATATCCCGCTCATGCCAGAGTGCTGTATTTTCAAGCCCGGGAAGCAGATATCCGCGCAGTAGCCGCGCCAGTCCGCAGATCCTTTCGCTGACGATCGGATTTCTTTTATGGGGCATTGCACTCGAACCCTTCTGACCTTTTGTAAATGACTCTTCGACTTCACCGACTTCTGTACGCTGGAGATGCCGTACTTCGGTTCCGAAGCGTTCCAGCAGACCACCTATGGATGCAAGGGCATAAAGGAAATCTGCATGCCTGTCCCTTGCCACAATCTGTGTTGCAACATCTTCCCTGCCGATACCCAGTTTTGCGCATACATATTCCTCTACAAACGGGTCGAGATGAGCATAAGTACCGACAGCACCGGATATTTTACCCACACATGCTGTTTCGAGTGCAGTTTCAAGTTTGTTGATGCAGCGGATGCTTTCTGAATAATATCCTGCAAACTTAAGCCCCATGGTAGTTGGCTCGGCATGCATTCCGTGACTTCTGCCAATGCAGATAAGCCCTTTCCCGCGAATAGCAAGTCCAGCAAGAGAATTGGAAAACTCCCTTAGAGAATCGAGTATCAGTTTTCCTGAGTCCCGCAGCTGTGTCGCAAGACAGGTGTCGAGAATGTCGCTTGAAGTCATTCCGTAATGTATAAACCTCGATTCATCCCCGAGAGATTCGGATACACTTGTCAGGAATGCTATTACATCGTGGCGCACCACTGCTTCTATTTCATTGATTCTCTCGACGCTGAATCCGGCATTTGCGCGGATTTTCTCAAGGTCTTCTTCAGGCACAAGACCCTGAGCACACCTTGCTTCGACTGCGAGTATCTCTATCTCCAGCCACCGTGCAAACCTGGATGCAGGTTTCCAGATATCCACCATCTCCGGAATCGAATAGCGTTCGATCATGTTATCTCCTCTCCTCCGTCCCCATTAGCGAATATAACCAAGGTCGCGCAGAACGGGAGTTACCTGCCAATCTTCGAGCAGTACAGGGTACCACGCGCATGGGGTTGTCCAGTAATACTTTACTGCTTCGAGTAACACAGAGTCTGCCAGCAGCGGATGCTGCTCGGTAGGATCTGCACCAAGGCCATACATTTCAGACGCATCAGTTTCAGCGTTCCAGATGACTTTTCTGCCGTTGCGGACAACCGAAGCCTGATAGAAGTCCGGTCCCGTGTTAATCCCGCTTGCAGGAATATACCTGCCGGAATAATCTGTCTCTCCGAGAATTGAAACCCCTTCGACTCCCTTTGGTGTTTCTATTCCGCTTAACTTCAGGACTGTTGGAAGTATATCATACTGCCCTGTTTCCCGCTGGATGACCTCCCCTTCTGTTATTCCGGGGCCAGTCATAATAAGGGGAACATGAACTGTCTCCTGATAGAGAGTCCTCCCATGTCCAATGTAGTCATGTTCGAGAAACTCGTCTCCATGATCAGCCGTAATTACGATTATTGTGTTTTCTGCCAGTCCCATCTCCCGCATCTGTTCAAATAGAAATGCAAGTCTGTCATCCACCCAGGCAATCTCACCGTCGTACATATCAATCATCTGACTGTATTGTGAAGTGTCTGCAACAGCTCCTTCAGGGGTAACTGTCCATTCTATTCCGCCTTCTGCACCAGTTTCGGAGTATATCATGTCCCACGGTGAAGGCGGGTCGTAAGGGTCATGAACATCAAACAGGTGAATAGTCAGAAAAAATGAATCAGTGCTTTCCAAAACAGTAGTTTCAAGCCATTCGACTGCCTGCTCCACTGTAACTCCTGCCATTCCGTTACCGTTCTCCCTGCACGAATAAGTATTAAATCCCCTATGAAATCCAAAATCTTCCGAAAGCAGATCTACATTGAAGAATCCTGCTGTTCTGTATCCCGCGGAATTGAATAGTACAGGCATAGTCGGTGTTGCGGGGTCGAGTCCATAGACATTTCCAAGGGGAACATCCATCTCTGCACCATGCCCCCTGACTGTTAAACCTGTCATGATGGATGCAGTTGCCGGAAGTGTCCATGAAGACTGAGCAAAGACATTTTCACAAATTACTCCGGTACGGGCGATACTGTCAATAGAGGGAGAGGTAGTCCTCTCATAACCATAGCAGGAAAGATGGTCAGCCCTTAGTGTATCGATGATTATCAAGAGTACAGACGGTCTGCTTTCAGCAGATTGCCCGGGTGAACTACCGCACGAGAACAGAAATGATAATATGCATGAAAGAAGAAATATTCGTAAATATCCAGGTAATCTTCTCACGGTAGTTCAGCTCCTGTTGTCAGAGGTCCGCATATCCAGGCAAAAAGCGAAAGTGCCGGACCATAAACCCGGTACCATTCACCAAGTCCGCCTGTAACCTGAAGGGAATCGCCATGAAATACCTGACCTTCTACAGTGTACTGAGTTCCGGGTCCGCTTCGCAGATTTACCCTGTATCCCGTAACCACAATGATCTGCCATGGATTCGATGAACCCGGGGGTGATGCAGTTTCAGTTTGAGAAGACAGGGTTTCGGCGGGAGCACAGTTTAGAATATTCCCTGCAACTAAAACAATGAGAGATATCGATAACACAGGTAGCAAAATCATTGATACTGCTTTTTCATTGTATTCTTCCCTCTACGAAAGCAAGAAGCACAGGCATCACACCCGTTAGAAAGAGACTTCCGTCTGCAATAATCCGTTTAAACAGTTCTGATGGAAATACAGTTCTCCCAAGAATATAATATCCTGCCGTCAGTCCGCTCAGTCCTGCGAATATTCCAATCGATGTGACAGGAAGATACTTTGCAAGTAATCCACTTGAAGTAAGCAGGAAAGCAATGGCAATACATCCCCAGAAAAGAACACGGCTCTTTGATAGACCCATATGAGTAGGTATTGTATCCATACCCATTAGTGCATCTCCCTGTAGGTCTGTAAGATCAGCAAGAAGACAACGGGCAAGAAACAGAAAAAACAGTGTCCCTGCCCACAAAACCGCCCCCGGTCTCATAAAGATGCCGCCGTAGTTCATCCCCGGGAGTATAGCAAGAAGAAAGGACCATCCCGCCGCAAACATAACATCTCTCGACCCGGGTATAACCCTTATACCCTTGAACAGATATTCCTTCCTGATAAGCGGGGATATGTAAATCAGGAATGCGGCAAGCATTAAACCAAATACTGTCGGATATATTGCCGAAAGTTTGATGGAGAGTATCAATGTTCCGGCTATTGCCAGGAATGACACTGTCATCAGCAGTTTTCTATGTTTACGAAGAAACTCCTGCCTTCGCAGCCCCGCCGGATTCGAATAGTCGGATTCGAGTACTGAAGTAATCGTGTGAAGAGCATAAAGAAACAGAGATGCAGCATATACGGGAATGCGCCAGTCCGTCCCGCCAAGTACCAAGCTTCCCGCTGCACCTGCTGCAACCGCTATCGGAATAATGTGAAAATTACCAAAGACGATCCATTTTAATATACTTCTAATCCAGCCTGTCCTGTATTTTCTTTCTGATAAACTGATGATCCGTTCGCGGACTCTCCTTATACTCCATGTAGGAGTGGATGCTCCCGCAGTGAGCAGTACATTTTCATAACCTTCCAGTGAATCTTCACAAAGTTCTTCAGCAGATTCGATATGAAACACTGAACACCCGTCAGCACCTGCTATTTCTGCCAGCCGCATGGTATTTGCACTGTTCCTCCCGCCGACAACTACAACACAATCAGTGTCAGGAAGAAATGAGCGGAGTTCCTGCTGACGCTTTTCTGTAGAACCGCAAATAGTGAATGCACTTTCGAGGTTTGGAAACTTAACAAGAAGTGACTTCTTCACTCCTTCATATTCAGCAATGTCCTGAGTCGTCTGGGATAGAAGAAACGGTTTAGTGAGTTTTGGAAGTCCGACAATGTCCTCGACAGAAGAGATTATATACGCTGAACTTCCCGCATGGGAATAAATGGCTTTGACTTCCTGATGTTCCGAATCGCCCAGTATTAGAATGTCATATCCTTGAGACGCTTTTCTCGATGCAATTGCAAGTGCACCCGCTACTTTCGGGCAGGTGAGATCTTTTATCTCGACTGAGAGTTTTTCGAGTCTGATGCGTTCTTCTTTCGTAACACCATGCGTGCGGAGGAAGAGTGTTCCTTTCTCCATATCTTCGGGAGTTCTACAGATGGTGACTCCCCTGTCAAGAAGCACCTGCAGCACTTGAGGATTATGAACTAATTCACCATACACTGCATAAGGACCATCGCCCTTCTTCAGTTCTACCAGCACAAGGTCAAGTGCCCGGCGTACACCCCAGCAGAAACCTGCGCTCGGTGAAGTCGTTAGTCTCATAATCTCCTCGCTCTCTGCTCTACCGGGGACATAAAAAGTAAAGCATCAGTGTCGTACTCCACTTATTCAACTTTAGTTGTTAAACACCCTTGCCAACGGCTAAAGTGGGAAAAGTGAAGTGCGACACTTGGCTAAAATGCAGTACTATTTTCGCGACACGAAAGAACATGGTCTTAACGGGACACGAAGGAACATGGTCTTAACGGGACACGAAGGAA
>CAYRQP010000002.1:0-9230 GCA_964426545.1 uncultured bacterium
GTTCCGCATTTTCTTTTGCTTTGAATGTAAATCAAGATTAATACGATGTCAAGGAATATAGAATTGACATTAGGGGGAGCCTAATACTATGATAAACAGGAATAGATGGTATATGCATAGTAGAGAAGGGAATGTTTGTGGATAGTAAAGTAACAGCATTTCTGGAGTATCTCGATTCGCAAAAGAATGTTAAGCATAACCATATATACCATTCATGATAATGGCTACTTAACTATATGAGTTTAGGTATACCCGAGAGTGATACCGTCGTTGAGTCTAAAGAACCTCTGAATGCTATGTTGAAGAGATTATGAATAAGGCACTGTACTGTACACAAGGACAGATACCGATTTAATAACCCACGAATCGAGAAATTTCAGATTGTCTGGCTTTCCTGTTTCTCTCTACCTCGAAAGCTCACCCAACACTGAATCCAATATGGCGCTGACTTCCAGAATCTCTGCATCGGTAATAATCATGGGTGGCCTGAACCGGATGCTTCGCTCACCACAGGGGAGTATTATGGCTCCTTTTGCGTAAGCTGACTGCAGGATCTGATTTCTTATGTCTGTCGAAGGTACATCAAACGCACACAAGAGTCCGAGTCCCCTGACATTAGATACCGTGTTTGGATGTTTGCTCATGAGATTGTGCAGTTCATTGAGGAGGGTCTTACCCCGTCCACGGACATTTTCCAGGATGCCATCTTCGACAATTACCTCTATGTATTTTGCACAGCGGACCATATCGACAAGGTTTCCGCCCCAGGTAGAGTTGATTCTACTCGATTCCTGGAAGACATTGTTTTCGACTTCATCGATTCTGCGGTTGCATGCAATCCCGCATACCTGTGATTTCTTGCCGAAACAGAATATATCAGGTTCGACACCGAGGGTCTGCCATGCCCACCAGTTTCCGGTAAAGCCCATGCCGGTCTGGACTTCATCGAAGATGAGAAGGAATTCATGATTGTCTGCACGTGTGCGCAGTTCCTGAAGGTATTCCGGTCTGAAGTGATTGTCGCCGCCCTCACCCTGAATGGGTTCGATTATCATGCAGGCAATGTCGTGTCCGTTTTCGGCTATGGCAGCATCGATCTGAGCAAGGGAGTTCTTCTCAGCTTCGACAATTGCATCGAGATTGTCTTCAATTGGGAAAATTACCGAAGGGGGATCTACCCTAGGCCAGTCAAACAGTGGGAAGTACATGTATTTTCTCGGGTCTGCGGTGTTGGTAAGTGACAGTGTGTAGCCGGTTCTTCCGTGGAATGCCTTGCGGAAGTGGATGACTTTAGAACCGATTTCAGTTCTTCCTGCTGCGAAATTCTTACGGACCTTCCAGTCGAATGCGGCTTTGAGTGCATTTTCGACAGCAAGTGCGCCGCCGGAGATAAAAAACAGATGAGGATGGCTGTCCGGTATGGCTATATCAGCGAAGATCTCAACAAACTGTGCAAGTTCTTCCGTATAGAAATCCGAGTTTGCGGGTTTGTTCACAGCAACTTCACCTATGCGCATCTTGAACTCGTCATTGTCGAGTTTTGGGTGGTTCATTCCAAGGGGGGCAGATGCGAAAAAGCTAAAGAAGTCGAGATATTCTTTATCAGCGGCTGAGTCGTAGATCTTGCATCCCTTGCTTTTGTGAATGTCCAGAACCAGATCGAATCCGTCGGTGAGTATGTGTTTTCTGAGTGTGGACCTTACCTTCGATGCGGGAATATGCTTCATGTCATTCCCCTTTCAGTGAGTTAGAGTTTCTAATTGGTATTCATTCTTAGAATAATATTCGTAGTTACAGTACCCATAAATCTCACATAAATAATCCAAATAGTCAACTCTTCCGTAATTTTGTGATAATGTGATATTGGAGTATATTTCAAACATGAATATCACTTAAATTACAGTTTAAATCTCGGTTTTAGAGAAGATGAAAAGGATAACAATGGATTTTATCAAAACTCTCGATGAATTGGTAGTAAAAGCAAAAGAACTGCCGACCAGGAAAGTATCAGTGGTTCGGGCTGACGAGGTCGAAACGCTGAAAGCAATAGGTCTGGCGATGGAACAGGACCTTGTCATCCCCATACTGGTTGGACCGGAAAAGAGCATTAGAAAGGCTGCTGAACAGGCCGGACTGGATCTCTCGGGTATAGAGCTCATTCAAGCCGAAGACGATACTGAAGCTGCGGAAAAGGGAGTGGAAATAGTCCGCAACGGTACCGCTGATGTGATAATGAAGGGTCTTGTGGCCAGCAGCAGTTTTATGCACGCCATATTAAAGAAGGAAACCGGACTCAGGGGGTCCGGCATTCTCAGCCATGTGGCAGTATTTGAAGCTCCCGGGTATCATAAGCTCCTTACTGTAACTGATGCCGCGTTGAATATAGCTCCCAAATTTCCGATTATCTGTGAAGAACTGCGTAATGCGCAAATAGTGACTGATTCTCTGGGTATTAATACCGCAAAGGCAACATATGTGTGTGCGAAAGAGAAAGTCTATGACAAAATGCCCAGAACGCTCGAAGCTGCTGAAATCAAGAAACTGGCAGAAAAAGGTGAGTTTGGAAACATAATCTTCGATGCTCCGCTTGCTCTCGACAATGCTGTTTCGAAAGAAGCGTGTGCAATTAAAGGAATCAACAGCCCCGTCGGCGGAGATGTCGATATCCTCGTATTTCCCGACATAGAGTCAGGAAATGTATTCTACAAGTCCATCATATTCATTGCGGGGGGCAGTCTGGGTGCCGTGATTATGGGTGCAACCAAGCCGGTCATTCTCACATCGAGAGCGGATCCCGCATCCTGCAAGTTCTATTCACTGGCTCTCGCAGCGGTTATCGCTGATTATCAAGCGGGGAAATAGTTAGCATGAAAATTGCCCTTGCAAGCGACCACACCGGTTTCGTTCTGAAAAGGCAACTCATGGAATGGCTCGATGGAGAAGGTGTCGAAGTTATAGACAAAGGAACTTCCTCGACCGATTCAGTCGATTACCCTGATTTCGCAGCAGGATTGAGTAATGTTGTGTTAAGCGGAGAAGCCGACTTCGGAATATTGATCTGTAATACAGGCATAGGCATGAGCATGTGCGCCAATAGATTCAAGGGTATCCGTGCGGCTCTCTGTCTATTTCCGCAGATGGCTTTTGCTGCCAGACATCACAATGATGCAAATGTCCTGGTTCTTGGTGCCTGCAATACAGCGTTCTCATTGGCAAGGGAGATTGTCAATGTCTTTATCGAGGAGAGTTTCGACGGTAGCCGGCATAAACGACGAATAAACAAAATGGATGAATTGAATTAACTTCATATTCATGTAACTCAGTGGAGAAGTAATATGATTGACATAATCTGCGGAGCGCGCCCAAACTTTATGAAGGTCGACCCTATAATCAGGAGTCTGGCAGACCGTAAAAAGATTAGGCTCATTCATACAGGGCAGCACTACGATCATAAAATGTCCGAGAGTTTTTTCGATGAGCTGGAACTTCCAAAACCTGATATCAATCTCAATGTTGGTTCTGCATCGATTACAGTTCAAACTGCTCATATCATGGAACGCTATGAAGCATCTTTTTTGGAGAGCCCCCCGGAAGCTGTAATCGTTGTGGGGGATGTAAACTCGACCCTTGCCTGCGCACTTGTGGCAGTAAGGCACTCCACGCCGGTTGTACATGTTGAAGCGGGACTGAGAAGTTTCGACAGGAGAATGCCCGAGGAAATCAACAGAATACTCACAGACCAGATTTCAGACCTTCTTCTTATTACAAGCAGGGAAGCCAAAGACAATCTGCTGGCTGAAGGACGAGACGGCAAGAACATTGTCATGGTTGGCAATCCCATGATCGATACCTTATTCAGACTCCTGCCGGTAGCCCGGAGTAAACATATCTCCGTTCCGGACAGACCGTTTGGCCTGATTACGCTTCACCGGCCTTCGAATGTGGATTGCCCGGAGAGACTGAAAGATATTTTCGGTGCCTTTGCCAGAATCGATGACATGGAACTGATATTCCCCGCACATCCAAGAACGGTCAGTAACATCGAGAAATGGGATTTGAGAGAATTTCTTCCCGAAAATCTGATAATTGCCGAGCCGATGACCTATCTCGAGTTCATACGGCATCAGGAAAAAGCAGCCGTCGTGATCACAGATTCCGGGGGAATACAGGAAGAGACAACAGTACTGGGAGTACCGTGTGTGACCATACGTGAGAACACGGAGCGTCCTATAACGCTGGAGCAGGGGACAAGTGTTCTCTGTCCGGAACCTTCTGAAATTCCGAAGGCAGTTGTTACTCAGATAGAGAACCGTCCTGAAACAGTCCCGGAGATAGAGATGTGGGACGGTAATGCAGGAGAGCGGATAGCAAAGGGAATCATCAATCTCACAGGAGAAGACAGATGAAAATCAGACCACATTTGATAGTGCTTTCTTTGATATTTGTCATTACAATTGCTTCATGCAGTGCCGGGGGTGAGATTCCTGCCGGGGCGGATACAGACTTTGGATACACAGGTATTCAGAAATTTGCAGTATCGATTCAGGATGAAGATGTTGGATACATGATTCTGGACATTCAGGAATATGGTCCGGATTCCTTTATTGTTACACAGGAGATAGAATGGAACATGATTCTGATGGGAACTCGTCGGAATATCAATATGAGCTTAAGTGCAGTTACAGACAGAGAATTCAATCTCGGTTCAGAGGTAATGTACCTGTCAGACGGCTCTGCGGAGATTAATATTTCTGCAGTCAGAGACGGCTCGATTCTCCATATTGTAATGGGTTCTGCAGGGAGGACGATGGAAACAGACAGGGAAATCGATTCTGATTTTCTCCCGGTTGTATCCGACCTTGCATGCACCGCAATGGAATGGACAGAAGGACAAAAACGCACATTCAGCACATTCGACCCTTCAAGCATGATGATACTGCAGGTTGAAGCAGAGTGTATCGGTTTCGAAGAAATAGATTTTCTCGGTGATACCGTAACTGCTGCAAAAATCACCATAAGTCAGATGGGAACGATAAATACAGTCTGGATTTCATCCGGGCAGATTATCAGAGAGTCCGAACTCAGCCTGGGGATGGAGATGACACGAGTCCCAATCGATCAGGAGGGGGACATCACTTCCACCAGAGATATGTATGAAGTATTTGCAATATCATCGAGTACGATAGCCAATCCGCGGTCTGTTGGCAGCAGGACTTTTATTCTCGAGGGTAGTATCGACTGGAGCAGTCTCGAACTGTCTTATCCCGAAGTACAGTATTCTGCCGGCGACACAGTCTTTGTGAATACCGGTTTTCCGGAAATAGTTTCCTGTACTTTTGAATTTCCTGATTCTCTTCGAGACTACACCCAGCCCACATCAATGATACAGAGCGATGACCCGCTGATAATACATCTGGCAGACAGTCTTACAGCAGGAAGCAGGAATTCATGGGAAGCTGCAAAACGAATTTCTCAATGGGTGGACATTAACATAGTCAATAACCCTACGGTTTCTCTGCCATCAGCGGTGGAGGTTCTTGAAAATCTTCGCGGTGACTGCAACGAGCATACAATTCTCTTTGTGGCTATTGCCCGTGCTGCAGGGATTCCCTCCCGTCCGTGTGCAGGTGTTGTTTATCTTGACGGGACTTTTGGTTATCACGCGTGGCCGCTTGTCTGGGTAGGAGAATGGGTCGAGATGGATCCGACATTCGGTCAGGATGTAGCAGATGCTACTCATATCATCCTTGCTGCGGGAGATATAGAAGCTCAGTATGTGATCAACTCCGTTATCGGCAGACTGAGCATCAGGGAATTGGATTAGATGGCATCTCCGCTTGAACTGGATGCCATGAAGAAGGTTCTTGAAATAGCAAGAAAAGGACAGCGCAGTACATTTCCGAATCCAATGGTCGGGGCGATAGTCTTCGACGGCAATAACAGCGAAATAGGCTCAGGCTATCATACCAAATGTGGTTTTCCTCATGCAGAAATCGAAGCACTTCGAAAGGCGGGTTCAGGTGCACGTGGAGGAACCCTGGTTGTAACACTTGAGCCCTGCTGTCACAGCGGAAGAACCGGTCCCTGTACAAGTGCAATAATAGAAGCGGGTATATCCCGGGTAGTCATTGCCATGAAAGACCCTGATCTGCGCGTATCAGGGAAGGGAATAAAACAGCTGACTAATGCAGGTATAGAAGTCGAATTAGGATTACTCAGAGTTGAAGCCGAAGAACTGAACAGTCTTTATCTGCATTATCTCAAAACAGATAGAAGCCGATTGCGTCTCAAAACGGCAGTCAGTCTTGATGGAAGGATAGCCGCATCTGACGGAACCAGTAGGTGGATAACCGGTGATTCGGCAAGGCGGCAGGTTCATCACATACGAGCTTGCTCATCGGCAATTCTGACAGGGGGCGGGACCATAAGAAAAGATGATCCGCAGTTGACAGTAAGACATGAAGGCATGGATGCAGAATTGCAGCCGGCCCGCATAATTATTACCTGTACAGGAGATCTTGATTTACCGCGAAAAGTGTTTGAGACACAAGGCAGAATAATCATTGCAGTATTGAAGACCCTTTCCGAAAGGAAGAAAGCAGAATTGAAAGAAGGCGGTGCTGTTTTATGGGAATTTCAAGCTGAAAGTGATAGAATAAATCTCAAACAACTATTAAAAAAAACAGCAGTGGAAGGCTATGGAGAAATACTCTGCGAATGCGGAAGTACACTGGCATCGGAACTTTTGAAAGCAGAACTCATCGATAGAATGAGTATATTCACGGCACCTGTTTTACTGGGGAGCGAAGGAATCCCGGCCTTCGGTGATATAGGAGTTACGACGATTAGCGATGGTGTCAGATTGACCGAAGTAAACCATCGAATTTGCGGGAATGATATACTTACGGAGGGTAAAGTTGTTTACGGGTCTGATTGAGTCTGTCGGTACAGTGGTTTCATGTTCCGCCGGAAAATTGAAAATTAAATCGGAAACCTCTAATAAAATGACAGTTGGGGACAGCCTTGCTGTCGATGGCACCTGCCTAACATTGACAGAAACAGAAAGAGGAATTGCAGTTTTTCACTATTCACCTGAAACTGGAAAAAGCACGATTATTTCAACCTATCATCCGGGAACCCGGGTTAACCTGGAGATGCCACTTCTCGCAGACAGCAGACTGCACGGACATCTTGTTCAGGGGCATGTCGACTGCGTCGGACAGGTTTTGAAGAAGAATATTGTAAAAGGAGATTCAGTCTTCTGGTTCTCATTTCCGCAGAAGAACGAAGCTATGGTTGTTGAGAAAGGTTCTATTGCCGTGAACGGCATCAGCCTGACGATTGTTTCTGCTGAAAGGGGTAAATTCTCTGTGGTAGTAATCCCCGAAACATTCGAAAATACAAATGCAGGGAAGTTTCTTCCGGGGAAGAAAGTGAATCTTGAATTCGATATAATAGGCAAGTATGTTCTCAAACAGACAAATATCCTGAATGGACAGAAAAAGTTAAGGAATTATCTTGATGAATAGGAATATTGCATCGGCTGAGAAAGCAATAGAAGCTGTCAAACAGGGAAAAATGATAGTTGTGGTCGATGATGAGAATAGAGAGAATGAAGGTGACCTGATAATTGCCGCCGAGAAATGCGACGCAGAAGCGGTTAACTTCATGGCAAGAGAAGGCAGGGGGCTTATCTGTCTTTCGATGGAGCGGGAGCCGCTTGAAAAACTCGACATTCACGAAATGGTTCCGCGAAACACCTCTCTTCATAACACCGCTTTCATGGTGAGCATCGATGCAGCACGGGGAATATCTACAGGCATATCGGCGCACGACAGGGCAAACACAATTGCCGTCACAATAAACCCCAATTCTACACCGGATGATCTAGCAAGACCTGGTCATATTTTCCCGCTGGCAGCACGGTCGGGCGGGGTTCTCTCGAGAACCGGACATACCGAAGCAGCTGTCGACCTTGCGAGGCTTGCAGGACTCACACCTGCGGGAGTAATCTGTGAAATAATGCTCGATGATGGCAGCATGGCAAGACTGCCTCAACTGGAGGAATTTGCGGAGAAGCACGATCTGGTTCTTACATCGATCGAAAAACTCGTCGAATACCGGAGAAAAACAGAAAAACTGGTTCATAAGGTAGTAGAATCGGTTCTTCCCACCGATTACGGTAAATTCGCTTTACATGTCTATGAAAGCCTTACTGATGAGGAAATTCATGTTGCCCTTGTAAAAGGGGATGTGTCCGGGAAGAAAGATGTTCTTGTAAGAGTACATTCACAGTGCTTTACCGGTGATGTATTTGCATCGAGAAGATGCGATTGCGGAAGCCAGCTTCATAAGGCAATGCAGATGGTCGAAGAAAAAGGTGAAGGTGTGATTTTGTATATGGCACAGGAGGGGCGCGGCATAGGGCTTGCCAATAAGATAAGAGCCTATCACCTTCAGGACCACGGGCTCGACACAGTTGAGGCAAACGAAGAACTGGGGTTTCCGGCAGATCTTCGCGATTACGGCACGGGAGCTCAGATACTGTCAGACCTCGGATTGACCTCTATCTGTCTCATGACAAATAACCCGAGGAAAATTGTAGGTTTGAACGGATACGGATTATCAGTTACAGAACGGGTGCATCTTGAAATATGCCCGACAGAAGAAAACTCGAGATATCTTAAAACGAAAAAAGAGAAACTTGGACATCTGCTGGAAGGAGTCGATGATGGTTTGGATACATGAAGGTCAATTGGACGGGGAAGGGCTTCAGATAGCTCTGGTCGTTTCACGGTTCAACGGATTCATAACGGAGAGGCTTATCGAGGGAGCTATCGACTGTCTCGAAAGACACGGTGTCGGGAATGATGACATCGAGATATTCTATGTTCCCGGTTCGTGGGAGATTCCTGCGTTTGCAGTCAAAATTGCCGATACCGAAAGGTATGACAGTGTAATCTGTCTTGGTGCAGTTATCCGCGGAGAAACCCCGCATTTTGAATATGTTGCATCTGAAAGTGCAAAAGGCATAGCACAGGCAGCAATGCTGACTGATGTTCCCGTCATCTATGGGATCATCACCGCAGATACAGTCGAGCAGGCAGTTGACAGAGCCGGCACAAAGTCAGGAAATAAGGGTTTCGATGCTGCAATGACTGCATTGGAAATGATCGACCTGTATACTACCGTCGATTTTATAGAACTGGAAGACGGTACTGAAGAAGACG
>CAYRQP010000002.1:9330-36956 GCA_964426545.1 uncultured bacterium
GAAGACGGTACTGAAGAAGACGATACAGAAAAAGACGGGGATTAAGCCGGGTGGGAGTAAGAAGCCGGAGCCGGAAAGCACTTCTCCAGGGCAGATTCGCTTGCAGCCTGAATGATGGAGACTCCTTTTCAAGTAATATGAACGGTATCAAACAGCTTCTTTCAGATCCTGATGCAGGAATAGGAGCTATGCTCGACGAAGAAAACTGGGATTGGCTTACTACGCTTGGACAGACTGTCGAGGTTAATATCGAAGAGATAGATGCTGCAATATCTGCAGTTCTGGAAAACTGGACACTCGAGCGGCTGAGTATCGTGACAAGGCTCATTCTTGAACAGGCTGTTGCGGAAATGAACTTCCTCGAATCTCCCACACCGATACCTGTTGCAATCGACGAGGCTCTGGATTTGACACGTGTCTTTGAAACGGAAGAAACAGTTAAATTTGTAAATGCAATACTCGACCGTCTGAAAGCGAAGGCGATGGAATAGTGCTTATCAGATTCATCAGCGACATTCATTCGAATGCAGATGCTCTGCAGGCAGTACTTGAACATTCTGCAGGCAAAACTGCCAATGTAACATTCTGTCTGGGGGATATTGTCGGGTACGGCGCAGAACCTTCGAAGTGTATTGAAATGGTAAGGGAGTCGTGCAGGTTAATTGTCGCAGGAAATCATGATCATGGAGTTGTAGGAAAACTTCCTATTTCACATTACGGCAATGATGGAGCTGCAGCAATCGAATGGACTGAAAAAACACTGTCAGAGTCAGAAATTATTTGGCTCGACAGCCTTCCGATAGAAGCAGAATATGAAGACCTGTTTCTCTGTCACAGTTTTCCATCCGACCCCCGAAGCTGGATATATGTCAGGGAAAGAGTTCAGGCGATAGTTGCCTGTGCAGATAGGCCGGATAAAATATCTTTTATCGGACATACACACTTCCCGGGATGCTGGAGTGCCGATGGAAACTACACGGAAGCCCCGAGAGGTGATCTTTCAAAAATAAAACTGATAAACGTTGGAAGCGCCGGGCAGCCGCGGGATAGAGACCCCCGGGCGGCATATCTGCTTTTCGACACCGAAAAACGGACATGGGAACATCACCGAGTAGAATATGACATTGATTCTGCTGCAGAGAAAATCCTTTCTGCCGGACTCTCGCCCTGGCTCGCTGAAAGACTCAACCTCGGAAATTAGTGACAGTCACTAATTTTTTTACTAGTGACTAATATCAGTTAATTTAGGTCTCCCTGCCTTTTTCTTTGAGAACTTTATTCCTGTCAACTCTTCGATTCTCGAAACAAAAGATTCATCACCACAAGGTTTTCCTGTTGATGTGGATTTTCGTATTAAGTCAAGAGTCGATTCTATTGAGGGCTTCATGAATTCTGATGACCAATCACCTGACATATCTTTGAGAATGGAACTATTTACAAGAAGGTCATTATGGTTCTCTCCAAGAAAGAACGAAGCACTTGACCATTTGTAATCATCAGGAGTAGCAGCAATTCCGGCTCGAACTGGATTATTGTGAATATAACTGACAACGGCAAAACTATGAATATCATCCATCGGGGTTGAAAAAAAGCGTTCTGAGAAGAGATGACCGGTAATATTCTGTTTTTCATTGAAATAGACAGTATAGTGATGATGTGCGTTCCCTATTGCCTTAGCCAAACTACCTTCTTCTTCGGGAATTGCAACAATGTGAACATGATTGTTCATAAGACACCAACAGCAGAACTTCACACCATATTTCTCACCGGATTCCCGCATAATCTTCAGATATAGTCTGCGGTCATGGTCATCATAGAAAATAGGTAGCTTACGCACCCCTCTTTGTGTGATATGGTGAGGTGTTTCAGGAATAACTAATCTTGGTAATCTACTCATAAATTCATTATACTACATTTATCTATAAAAATCAAGGTGTAAATAAATTAGTGACTGTCACCAATATTCTATTGGCGGTGTCATCCCAGTTGAAGCGGGATGCCCATTCTATGGCATTCAGGGAGAGTTGCTTTCTGAAAGCAATGTCAGTACAGAGATGATTCATCTCTTTTGCAAGAACTTCGATATCACCATGGGAAACCAATACTCCCGTCTCACCATTCCTGATAGAGTCGCGAAGTCCATCGCTGTCACTTGCAATGACCGGAGTTCCACAGGCATTTGCTTCTATAACGGTCAGCCCCCATCCTTCTTTTTCAGATGGGAAAACCGCTGCCCATGATTCTCTGATGTATATCAACTTCTCTTCTTCCGAAACAAATCCTTTGAAATTCACAACATCATCGAGCCCGAGTTTAACAGTGATGTCCTTGAGACTGTTTTCATAATCTCCACTGCCGAGAATAGTCAGGGAATAATCCTTTCCCGATTCTCTCAGGAGAGCAAGTGCTGATAGTATGTACTGCACACCTTTGTATTTCTTAAGTCTCCCGAGGTATAGAAACTTACCGCATTCAGAATCCGGTTTCCCGGGAGTATAAAAGTCAGTATCTATTCCGCATTCGATTACAGTGACATTGTCTTTTGGAATACCCCGGTTGACCAGATCTGCCTTTGTGCTGTCGGAAATGGCAATGAACCGACAATCTCCATAGATTCGAGGGATAAATGACTCCATGAAATTAACATAAAGTGCCAGGGGGAAAGCCACTTCCCTGTATGCAGTCGTTCCGAAGAGATGGGGGACAATGACGAGAGCGGGGACAGGCGACCATTTAGGGCTGTAGAACGGAATTTTGCAGAGATCTTCTATTACAAGGTCGAAATTGGATTTAATGTCGAGAGACAGACAAAACTTTTTCAGTGTGAAATTGAAAGTATTTCGTTTTCCGTGTCTTAGTATTCGTACTCCATCGATGACTTCCTTTTCAGGGAGACCTGCCACCGCCTGTGATACCTGTGTAATATTATGCCCCTTTGCTGCAAGACGCTTCAGTATTTCATGAAGATGGATTTCAGCTCCGCCTGCTTCAGGATTCTTCGGACATCGCCAGTTCAAAGCGAGTATGCGCATCTCAGTCATCTTCTTTCTTCTGTGCAAAGACACCGATTATGTATCCAAACTGCCTTGCCGCGAAGGTCTTTTCCATCTTTTTTCTTATTACTGTCCGAAGCCGGTGAATAGGTGGGATTATCACAGGACGAAGTGGCAGCCGGATTCCAATTTTCATAAGTATTTCCCGGAACATCCTGTACGCCAGAGATGGGGAAAAGAATCTTCCATAAGATGCATAGGGTTCAAATCCAATCTCTATCAGCAGATCTGCTAGGGATTTTTCCGTAAATTGTGTCTCCCATCCTGCAAACCAGACATTTAAAGCAATCAGAATATTCTTTATCGCTGTGTATATGTGTACTGTCTGGGGAACATCGACAAGTACTGTTCCGCCGCTCTTCAAGACTCTCATGTTCTCGCGAAGGAGTGATTTGGGGTCGCGGAAATGTTCTAAAACACCCTGATGAAAAATAATATCGATGGAATTATCCCTGAAAGGAAGGGCTTCCGCATCCCCGCACACGAGAAACAGCTCGGTATTTTCCTGCGCTGCGGCTTCACAGGCGAGGAGCAGTGCTTCATCAGAGTAATCGAGTGCAATCGCAACAGCACCTTTCTTTGAAAGAGTTACACTGTCGCGGGCTGTTGCTGCACCCACCTCCATTATGATTTTTCCCTCGATCGACACATTTTTCAGTATCTCGTCCGGGATTCTGTTGTCGTTGTCATAGATTTCAGACAGGTCCCGTTCACGTGTCCAGAACTCGTCCCAGTGCTTTTTTTCCGATGCCCGCATATACGCCAATCCATTCATTCATCAATATACAAGTTGTTTGGTCAATAATAATGAAAGTTACAGTTCATTGAAACAGAGACCGTCAGTATTAAATATTCGAGTGACTTATGACAGTTTACTTTTGAAATACTATATTTACACAGATGATTGAATTGCTGACAAACACATTGGAGAAAAAATGAAGATTATGGGATTGACTCCGGGTAAACTAAAGTGGAAATGCCCAAAGAAAGCACTTACATTTAAAACCACTGATGAGATAGAGACGACCGGTGAAATAGTTGGTCAGGAAAGAGCCGTCAAGGCAATAGAACTTGGTCTCGATATTGCCTCCCGCGGTTACAACATGTTTGTCACAGGTGTATCCGGCACAGGACGCGAAACCACTGTTAAACACATTTTGGACAAAATAGATCTTTCGACAAATGACCTTCGTGATATCTGTTATGTGCGGAATTTCGACAATCCAAATGAGCCGCTCGCTTTAATATTCCCGGCCGGTGGCGGAGAAAAGTTTGTCGAAGCAGTGGGTGAGTGTATTCAATTGTTGAAGAGCAATATTCCCACCGTTCTTCAAAGCGAGAAGACATCCAGAAGCGAAACGAAACTTCTTGACGAATACAAGGCGCGCAAAGACAAAATAATGAATGTTGTTAAAGAAGATGCAGAATCCGCAGGTTTTACAATAGTCAATGTTCCAATTGCACCCGGCGAATACCGCCCTGATGTACTTCCAGTAAAAGAAGAAGAGCCGGTTGACTTCGAAACCCTTGAAAAACTCGTCGATTCCGGAGATATGTCTCAGAAGGAGTTCGATAAACTTGTAGAAGAATACGACAAATTGTTTATAAAACTGGCGGAAGCATTCAGAAAAGCCAGGGATATAGAGATAGAAGCCCAGACAAGACTCGAGAAACTCTATATCAGGCTAGTTCGGCCTACGGTAGCGGGAATAATTTCACAGTTGAAGGAGATAAGCGGGGAAGATGCCGATGTGTGGGCGGATTCCATTCTCGAAATTATCCTGGACAATCTTACTGAGTTTGCCAATGCTCAGGAAGATGAAGATCCATATGATCTTTTCACACCGAATCTCATCATAGATAATTCCGGGGTAAAGGAGAAACCGGTCGTAATAGAGGAATTTCCCGATGCTGTCAGTCTTTTCGGTAACATTGATAAGATTTACATAGAAGGTAAACCACTTACAGATCACACAATGATCAAACCAGGAGCAATACACAGAGCCGACGGCGGATATCTGATTATCAATGCAATAGATATTGTACGACAGCCGACTTTATGGCAGCAGTTGATTCAGACACTTAGAAACGGTGTCAGCATAATACGCAATCACGATCCGATAAGATTACACCCCATCGATATTCAGCCCAAATCAATTGGCACCAATGTGAAAGTAATCCTGCTTGGTTCAGTCCGTCTGTATAATTTACTGGCATCGCACGAACCTGAATTCTCTCTGCTTTTCCGCATTCGTGCAGCATTCGACCGCTCAATGGAATCTTCGGTAAATAACATCAAAGATTTTGCAGGTGTCATAGCAACGATTACTAAAAACGAAAAACTTCTTCCCCTCGATGCAGCAGCCGTAGCAGAAATAGCCGGAGAGAGCATCCGTATATCCCGATACCATGACAGACTTTCGACGGAATTCAACAGAGTCGGAGATTATGTAAGGCAGGCTTCCTATTTTGCGAAGCGGGACAAATCCAAAATAGTGAAAGCCAAACATGTAAAAAAGGCTATTGAGGAAAAAATATTCAGACTGAATCTCGGACAGACTTATGCGGAGCGGCATATCATCGAAAATATGATAATGGTCGACACCGAAGGATCTGCTATTGGTCAGGTAAACGGACTGGGAGTTTATCAGGGTGTCGATTATACGTTTGGACTTCCCTCCCGGATAACAGTAAGTGCATCTTCCGGCAGAAGCGGAATCATCAATGTCGAACGGGAAGCGAACCTATCAGGAACCTCTCACACAAAGGGTATTCTTATCATCGCCGGTTTTATCCGCGGGAAGTTTATGAAGGGATATCCGCTTTCACTGAGTGCAAGTATTGTATTCGAACAGAGTTACGGTGGGGTTGACGGGGACAGCGCGTCATCCACAGAACTTTACGCATTGCTCAGTGCTCTTGCAGAAATTCCCATCAGACAGGACCTGGCAGTCACCGGTTCAGTGAATCAGTTTGGCGAGGTGCAGGCAATAGGTGGTGTGAATGAGAAAATAGAAGGATTCTTCAATATCTGCAGTACACGCAGATTGACCGGGACCCAGGGAGTGATGATCCCCGCAAGTAATGTGCCAGACCTGCAACTGCGTGACAATGTAATCGATGCAGTGCGGGAGAAGAAATTCCATATCTATCCCATAGAGAGCATTGATGACGGAATCGAACTTCTAACAGGAATTGAAGCCGGAAATCGAATGAAGAATAATTCTTATCCGGATGATACAATATATGGAAAGGTCGACAGAAGGCTCGAAAAAATGGCCGATACGCTATGCTCATACGGATACAGGGATTAGTTTGATAAAAGTATTTACTGCATCATGGGGGCAGCTAGAAAAGAACGGTTCGAATATCGGTGATGAAGCGATATTTACCTCACAGGTGAAAGATCTTTCTACAATACCAGATATTCAGATGGGTGTGTGGTCCGCCGACCCCGAAAAGACTCGACAGCAATATGGAGTCCTTCCATTCAGCATTGAAAACGGACGGCTGAATGCACTGAAGAAAGGCATCAAATGGGCTGACATTGTAATAGTCGGCGGGGGAGAATTAGCTCAGGATAAATCGTCTCTTCTGTATACACCGTTCAATCTCATGCCGCTTCGGTATGCTAAATGGTACGGCAAGAAATCATTTGCCTGGTCTGTTGGAATAGGACAGCAGGATGAACTGAAATGGTGGACTCCCATTCAGTTGAAGAAGTGGCTTGGTACATGCTGTGGTGTTACAGTACGGGATAAGGCATCTCAGGATTCTCTGCTTGAATTTGGGTTATCTCCCGAAAAAGTCAAACTTGCATCTGATTCGACATTTACACTTGCGTCAGAATACAGCACCGAAAGAAAAGAAACCAATATTCTTGGCGTTGCACCCCGGAATGTAGCAAACAGACAGGGGAAACTGCTGCCTCTCGAAGTCCGCAGGAAGCTCGGGATATACAGGGAGCCGGATGTGTCTCATATCAGAAAAGAATGGGCATCTTTCCTCGATGACCATATCGACAGGCATGGAGGGACTGTGAAGTTTTTTCCATTCCACAGAGGTTCTCTCTCTAACAGCGATGATAAGGAATGTGAAGCAATCATTAGTCTTATGCAGGATAGCGATAAAACTGAAATTGTGAATACCTCGGACATCTATGAATTCATTAGACAAATAGGCGAATGCAGAACTTTTTTGACAGTTCCGCTTCATGGAGCGATTCTCTCAGTAGTTGCAGGAACCATTCCTGTTTCACTTCCCTATGCTTCGAAGGGAATCCGTTTCATGCAGGAAGCAGGAATTCCCGAACTCACTATCGACCCGAATAAGGATTGCTGGAGTAAGGATGCTGCAGGGATTATTGATACAGTATGGAAAGAAAATTCGGAAATACAAGAGAGACTTACCCAAACCCGAGGAAAACTGATCGGGGATTGCAGGCACAATTTTGAGTACTTTATCGAATCATGTATAGAAGATTGAGGAGAATATTATGTTGCCGGGGATACATGCTTCTGTAAGTGGCGGCCTGAATAATGCTCTGGAAACTCTAAAAAAATATAATCTCCAGGTAGGTCAGATATTCACATCCAACCAGCAGCAGTGGAAAGGCAGGGCGGTTAAGTCCGAAGAGAAGAAAGCGTTTCAAAACCGCGGGAGTCTAAATATTATCTCCCATGCATCATATCTGATCAATCTTGCTACTCTGAAACCTAAAGTACTCTGGCTGTCCAAAAAAGCACTTGCCGAAGAACTGCAGCGGATGCACGAGCTTGGTATCAGATGGCTTGTACTGCATCCGGGTGCGCATCTAGGTCCGGGGGAGGAAGAAGGAATAGAGAAGACTGCAAGACGGGTTAAGAGAATACTGGAGCAAGCTCCTGTGGACACCGGAATACTCTTCGAAAATACAACCGGTTCAGGCACGGTATTCGGATATACCTTCGAACATCTGAAAAGACTACTCGACCTGACGGATATGCCAAAGCGAGCCGGAATATGTTTCGATACCTGTCATGCATTCGGAGCTGGATATGATATGTCGACAATTGAAGCGGTGGACAATACAATGAGAGAATTCGATAATATTGTCGGACTCGACAGGATAAGAGCGTTTCATATGAACGACTCTCAAAAAGAACTTGGGAGCAGAAAAGACAGACATGCACGAATAGGTGGAGGGCTTATCGGCCTGGAACCGCTTCAGCATCTGGCAAATATGGAGATATTCAGCGATATTCCGGCTATTACAGAGACACCCGGAACTAATGCAGACCGAGTTAAAGATGTTCTTTTACTAACGCATGCCACCTGGATTAGTGAGTGATTAATCGCTCTCCAGTAAACTATCTATGGCAGCAGAGAGTATCTCGCCTATTTCAGGATCAGCACCGACTTCAGACAGGACTATGTTTCCGTTCCGATCGATTAAGTAAAGCGTCGGTATTCCTGAAACAAGATAGTCCTCTGCTACTTCATCACCGTTTAGAAGAAGCCCATAACTAAAACCATTGTCTTCCATAAATGCTGCTGCATCGCCCTGCTCCCAGACATTAATACCATAGACTTTCACAGGTTGGTCAAGATAGTCTTCATGGAGGGACTGAATTGCAGGCATTACAGTCTTGCAAGGTCCGCACCAGGTTGCCCAATAATCAAGAAGAACAACATTCCCGCGAAGATCCTCAAGTGATACTAAATCACCATTTAAGTCCGAAAGAGACCAGAGCGGAGCCGGTGAACCGGACTGAAGAAAAGCACAGTAATTACTGACTTCATAACCATCAGGAGGTTCAAGAGTAAAAACTGAATTGTCAATGTCGGGAGAAATATCCAGATTCAGTATTTCCAGAACAATAGAGAAGTCATCTCCTTCAGGGTCTGTTCTTATCCTATCGACTCTTCTCGGAATATGATCTTCAATACCAATATACCATTTTGCCCTGCTTGAAACATAAGTAACCATGAATACTTCGCATTCCACGTCACCAATAGTCTCCATACCTTCAGAAACAATAGTTGCTGCAATTTCATCAGCGAAAGGGTTGTTGAGGAAGAACTCCCGCATTACAGCATAAACGGATCCTCCGAGAAGATCAGAACCACCTTCTGAAAGTGCTCCCTTTTCGAAAGTTGACTGCTCAATATCAACCACGAACACCGAATCAATTGCCTTTGCAATAATTTGAGAAGGTTCCGCAACTGATTCGTCACAAGGTGTTGAGTCGGAAGCTATTTCAACATAAAGCAGATATTCTTCCTGAAAGTCGTATGTTCTTCCTATAAGAGATCCGACCATTCCCGGTGAGTCAAAAGATCCGGTTGCATAAACCCTGAAGTTATAGGAACAGGCATCGAATGCTTCACAGCAACTATCTGCAAGCGTGAATTCAAGGACTTCGTGCGTAAGTGTGGTATTGCCAGGGACAATAGGTTCTTCGTTCCTGGTATTTTCGTTTTCACACGAAAGAAGTGTGAATACTGCTACAAGGGAAACAAGAAACAAGGTAATGATTCGAGTATGTTTCATTATTTTCAATCCCTTACTTTCTAAATAAACAACATCCGGCAAAACTCTTTGCAGAATGGCGGATGCCGGAAAAATTCAACATAGTATCAAATACGACCATTTCCGCTTCAGTTGATTCAAATATTAAGGACAGTAATTGAAAAGTAAACACCTGTTTAAAGCATTCAGCAACGCAGGCAAAGAACTGTATCTCGTGGGTGGCTATGTAAGGGATCAGTTGTTGGGGCTTGAAAATCACGACTTTGACTTCGCAACAAATGCGCTCCCGGAAGAGACAATTGCCATTCTCAAAAAAGCAGGTTATAAGGCAATTCCATTGGGGATAGAGTTTGGTACTGTCATTACTCATGATCCGAAACCCGAAGAAGATCTTGAATTTCAGATAACAACGTACCGCTGTAAAGAGAATTACAAAAAGGGGAGCCGGAAACCGACGGTTGTCTTTGCTGGGAATCTGCGGGAAGATCTTATCCGCAGAGATTTTACTATCAATGCGATGGCAATGGATTCCGATGGAGAAATAACTGATCTTTTTGGAGGTATTGAAGACCTTGAAAAGAAAGTTATAAGAACACCTCTGAATCCTGTCGTGACTTTCGAGGAAGACCCCCTTCGCATGCTTCGGGCATTCCGCTTTGCGTGTAAACTCGGCTTTTCTATTGAAGAAAAAACGTTTGATGCTATAAAGGACATGCACTGTGAGATTATCAATGTCTCGCATGAGCGCTGGAAAATGGAGATGGACAAGATACTTGGATATCCGAACTCTTCATCAGTAGCAGATACCCTGCAGATGATGAAAGAAAGCGGATTGCTTACAGATCTTATCCCTGAATATGCCGAAGTGTTTCTTCTCGACGGGATATCACAGGGGCGAGCGCATTATGCGGATATATGGAATCATACGCTCGATGTGATCAGGGTGCTAGAAACAGATGACATCTGTGTCCGGTGGGCAGCTCTCCTGCATGATATTGGGAAACCTGCAACCCGCACTGAAGAAGCCGATGGCAGCATTCACTATTACAGACATGAAAATATAGGAGCTGAAATCACCAGCTGGATTGCAGGCAGATTCAGATTTTCGAAGAAAGAGAAAGATCTAGTTGTCTTCTTAGTTCAAAAACACATGAGACCGGGTCTATACAGTTCCGAATGGGGAGACCGTGCTGTCCGGAAACTCATCAGGGAAGCAGGGGAACGATTGGATGACCTGCTTAGTCTTTCTGCCGCAGATATTGCTTCTCTTTCGGAAGAATATGCAAAGGGGGGAGCAATTAGGCAGAAGGAACTGAGAGAGCGAATAGCAAAACTTAGTATTGAAACAAAGAAGAAACAACTCCCGGCTGAACTCGGAGGAAAACTCATGGAAAAAGTGGGAATAGACCTTCAGAATCCGTCCGAAATTGGAATAGTCCTTCATAATCTCGAAGAACTGGTTTTGGAAGGTAAACTTCCTTCAATGGCGGAGCCCAAGGTCTACCTTGACTATCTGGAGCACCACCCCGAAATAAAGAAACCGCCATCCGCGTAGAAATAAGTATGCAGATACTTTTTTAAGATACTGCATATACAGGGCTTCATAGTATATAACGACAGAAAAAAAGTATGCGGGATAGATTCCTATTGACGAACATCATGTGTTTGTTATATTGCTGACCGAACGGTCAGTAAGGAGTGTATAATATTTTGACTGGAAGAGAAAAAATATTAAAAGAGGCACGGTCTCTTTTTAGCGAAAAAGGATTTTCCGGTACATCGATGCGGATGATCGCAGAAAACGTCGGCGTGACAAAATCTCTCATCTATCATCATTTCGATTCGAAACGAAGCCTGTGGAGAGAAGTCTCGCAGAACATATTGGAAAAAGCCGGTTTGCCGGAAAAAATCAGGGAAATGGTTCATACATTCGATTTTGGAGGCCGGAACGGTCCAGGGAGAGCCGAAGGGCAAATCCCTCCGTATTTCAAATTTCTCAAGGACAACCCGGAGTTCGTGAGAATGATGGCGTGGCTGGATGCTGAGCAGGAAATATCGCTTGTATCGAAAAATGAGTTTTTGGAAGTTGCTGCCGAGAGACTGAAAGAATATCAGAAGAAAAAATACATCAGAGACGATATCGACCCTCGTATGCTGATAATTCAAATGATGGCAAGCTGTGAGATCTGGTTTACAGCCCGCGAGCGTCTGGGAATGCTTCTTGGAGAAGACCTGACACAGGATGAAAGGGATTCGGAATATATACAGACGGTCATGAAACTCCTGTTCGAAGGATTTAAGGGGAGTGAATGAAACTCATTACAATTCAACTTCTTGTATGTCTTATTCCGGTCTTTTTTCTATCAGGATGCGGAGATAATGCCGTATCCGGAAAGACTGCGGTACCTGTTACAATTATCGAACCCGAACCCGAAGTAATCAGCAGGATGGTTATTGCCCCGTGTCGTCTCGAAGCATCAGAGGAAGCTGTAATATCAGCATTTACTCCCGGACGAGTATTGAAGATTAATTTCACTGAAGGCGATTTTGTATACGAAGGTGATGTTCTTGCAGAACTGAGTTCTGACCAGCAGTACGACAGTATGGTGACGGCATCCGCAGCCGGAGTGTCTGCAGCGCGTACAGTTCAGGAGAAGGCTGTATTTGATGTGGAACGGGCAGCAGCCCTGCTTGAATCAGGTGCGGTCAGTCTGAGTGAATACGAAAGACTGGAAAGTAACGCAACTGTATCAGAGTCTGCTCTTGCATCCGCACAGGCACGATATGAAACTGCACTTGCAATGGATGAAAGCGGGGTAATAACCGCTCCTTTCGACGGCTTCATATCGAGAGTGTGGATACGCGAGGGAGAAATGGCATCCTGCAGGGTCATGTCCATGGCAAATCAGGGTGCGATGAAGGCTGCATTGTTTCTTTCCGAAAAACATTTACAGGATGTGAAAGCCGGTCTTCCTGTCTTCTTCGAGACAGACCACTTTCCCGGAGAACTTTTCTATGGAGAAGTCCTCTCGCGTTCTTCATCTGTCGATCCAGTTTCAGGGTTGGTTTCAGTGATGGTTCAATTCGATAATCCCGAAGGCAGGCTTGCTTCCGGAATGACCGGAACGGCCACCTTGGCACTTGAAACAGTGGAAGATGCAGTAGTATTACCTCAGAATGCATTATTGGCAGTCGCTGACGATTCATGGGAAGCAGCAATTCCAGTTGATGGAATTGTAGAAATCCGCACGGTGCAGATAGGTATTCAGAACGGAACATCTATGGAAATCACATCAGGTGTTGCTCACGGGGATTTAGTAATTGTTCTTGGAAATCACATTGTCCGCGAAGGAGAAGCCGTTTCGGTGGTGCAGCAATGAGCCTTTCGGGAATAGCGGTAAAACGCAGTATAACAGTCTTGATGATCTTCGTTGTTTTAGCGGGTGTGGGTTTGTTTGCAGTCACTCAACTCGGCATAGACTATTTCCCTAAAGTTGATCTTGGAATGATAAAGATAGTTACAATTATGCCGGGAGCCGGTCCAGAAGAGATAGAAGATTTGATAACTGAAGTTGTCGAAAAATCAGTATCCGGAATAGAGGGTGTTGAAACACTAATCTCGACATCACGGAACGGGATGAGCATTGTAACTCTCGAATTGAGTAACAGTGCTGATATCGATGAGGTCGAAAGCAACGCGGTTGAGGCTGTCGACAGAGTAAAAGGGGATTTTCCCGAAGGAGCAATGGAGCCTTATATCCTTGCGATGGAATCGAGCATGAAACCGCTTATTATCCTTGCATTTACAAGTGAAAAGATAACCGGTGCCGAACTACGCTATCTCGTAGAAGATGAAATAACACCCCGGCTGGGACGTGTTGAAGGAGTTTCGTCAGTAGAGCTTTCCGGAGGACAGATCAGACAGATAAATGTAGAAGTGGATGCAGTAAGATTGTCGGAAACCGAGATTCCGCTCAGTCAGGTATACCAGGTACTGAATGCAGTATCCGGAGATCGGCCCGGCGGTGAGATAGAAGGCGGAAGTATCGAAGTTTCTGTTACTGTCCAGTCGGGATTCGATGATTTGGAGAGCATTGAAAACACAGTAGTAGGCATCTATAACGGCAGACCGATAAAGCTCGAAGAAGTTGCTAATGTGGTAGACGGTTACAGAGATCCGCAGAATTACATCCATTTAGACGGTGGAGATGCAGTCATAGCCATATTCAGAAAGTCATCGGATGCAAATACCGTCAATACGAGCCGCAGACTCGAAATAGCTATCGATGAAGCTACTTCCGAATATTCCGAAACACTTACAAGTACAATTATCTATGATCAGTCGGGTTTTATCACCGGGTCGATGAAGGACCTTCTCATAACAGGTATTCAGGCTGTGCTTCTGGCAGCAGTGGTACTGACATTTTTTCTCGGGTCGATTTCCAACGCGGGAATCGTGAGTATTTCCATGCCGCTTTCGTTCGTTGCGTCATTTGCAGTTATGTACCTTTTCGGAATAAGCATCAATATCATGTCGCTTGCGGGGCTAAGCGTTGCTATCGGAATGATTGTAGATAATTCAGTTGTGGTGCTTGAGAATATCCACAGGCTCAGGCGTGATGGTGAAGAGAGAGTAAGGGCTGCGAAAAATGGAGCTGCTCAGGTAGGTATGGCTGTAACTGCATCGACACTTACGACGGTAGCGGTTTTCGTACCAATGATGTTTGTGCCGGGAATGAGCGGTCAGATATTCAGGGACCTGAGCATCACGATAGCAACCGCACTGATAATATCACTTTTCGTGTCACAGTCTCTGATACCGCTTCTTGCATCTCGCTCGAAAAGAATGATGAAGAAGCATTCAGAGAAGTCCATTTCCGGAAGGATAGAGAAATGGCTGGCAAGGCTGGAAGTATACTATTCAAAAAAGGTCAGGTGGTTCACAGAACATGCAAAGTTTGTACTTATACCCCTTCTTCTTCTCTTTGTTGCTTCGATGATAGTAATGCAGTTCATTCCGAAGACATTTCTCCCCGATCCTGCAGAAGGTACGATTGATGTCGATTTCCGTTTTGCACCCGGAACCGGTCTGGAGCAAAGCGATAGTCTGTCTCTTGCAATTGAGAATAGTATCCTCGAAATTATGAAACCTGGAGACTTAAGCAGTTCATATCTCAGTGTAGGTAGAAGAGAAGGTATGGGTGCCATATTCGGGTCGAATTCCTCAAACAAAGGGTCATTGAGTCTATATTTCGTCAAGGAGCGGGAAAGGGCGCAGTCTATAGAAGAATACGATGAAAATATTCGAGAGATCCTCGATGGATTCCCGGGCGTGGAGTATCAACTCTCAAGTGGAATACCAATAGGTAATGCCTATCCTGTCGAAATAATCATCTTTGGCAGTGATCTCGGTGAACTTCGCTCAATTGGAGATATGATAGCGGAAGGTCTATCCGGGATAGAAGGTACGGTCGACATACGGTCGTCTCTCGAAAGTAGGCTGGTTCAACTGGACTTCGAGCCTGATGAGGATGTACTATACCTGCGCGGCCAATCGGCTTCCCGCATAGGTTTGGAAGTTACAATAGGTATGCTCGGACTCAACGCATCTACTCTTGTAGAAGGGGAAAAACAACTCAATATCAATCTAAGATATGCGGAACAATACAGATACTCACGGGAATCCGTCTCCGGCTTGAATATCTATGGACTTCCACTCGATGCATGGGGAGAAATGCAGAACAGGCTGGTTCCTGAAGAGATAGGCAGACGGAATGGAATCAGAACTGTTTCCATTACCTGCGGAATAAGGGACAGGGCGCTTGGAGATGTAGCCTCTGATGTAGAAATGCTCATGGATACAATTGCTATTGGAGAGCACCGCTATGAAATAATCGGTGATGCAAAGGACAGAAAGGAAGCCTTCGGTTATATGGGGCTGGCGATTGCTGTTGCCATAGCCCTTGTTTACATGATAATGGCTTCACAGTTTGAATCACTTCTGGAGCCTTTTATAATCATAGTGGAGGTTCCACTTGCTCTCATCGGAGTCATCTGGACTCTCTATTTAACCGGAACAACAATGGGGCTTACTGCCCTGGTAGGGTTGCTTGCACTGGCAGGAATTGTGGTGAATAATGGCATTGTTTATATCGACTTTGCAAATCACTTAAGGCGGGAATCCGGGATATCGGCAAAGGAAGCAATCATAGAAGCGGGGCAAAAGAGACTGAGGCCGATTCTCATGACTGCCATCACGACAATTCTTGCGCTTCTTCCACTTGCACTGGGAACAACTGACAGTTCTGTGATGTGGGCTCCCATGGCACGTACCCTTGCTGGCGGATTGGCTGCTGCTACATTCCTGACGCTGATTGTACTGCCGGTGCTTTATGTGAAGCTCGATGGACTGCATAGGAGAAGATAGCGGGCTAAATGTATCCCAAATCCTCTAGTCCTTCGGTTGATTCATCGTCTAATTCCACGACGCGAGGCTCCCATCTGCGGGGAGTTGTGATAAGACAATCTAATAGATCTATTGTTCCGGGATAAACAGATGCCGGCAGCAGTTCTTGAGGGTCATCATCTAAATCAAATAGAGAATAAATGAGTTCTCCTCCGGATTTTGTTATCACGTATTTTGTTAGTCCATCTAATACAGACACAACAGGAAGCTCCCCAAGCATATTCCCAGAATATGAACGTTTTGAAGATGAGATAACTCTTGCGAGTTCGGCGCTCTCTGAGAATAGATCGATTCCATCGACAGAAACGGTATTTTCTATCTCGCAGGCAGCAAGAAGAGTAGGCATTATGTCATACTGTGCAGCGTTATCTTCTCTAATTACACCATTAGGTATGCCAGGGCCTGTTATTATCAACGGTACACTGAGAAGTTCCTGATAGAAAGTCCGGCTATGTTCGATCCAGCCGTGATCAAGGAATTCTTCTCCATGGTCGGCAACAACGACTATTATGGTATTTGTGTCCAGTTCCATGCTTCTTATATATGAGAACAGGCGAGACAGTTCGCTGTCGACCCAGGCGATTTCCCCATCGTACATAGCGAGGTAGTGGTCGAGGTATTCAGGATGTAGAGGTTCTCCCGTTGCAGTTCTTTCCCATTTAGTAGATGTCAGAGTATCTTCGGGATAGAATAAGCTATCAAAAGGTGCCGGCGGGTCATACGGGTCGTGAACATCGAAGAAATGAAGGACTGCAAAAAATGAATTTTCCCTGTCCATTTCAAACCAAAGCAGGAATTCATCCACAATAGAAGCTGCCTTGCCATGTCCATCAATTTCGCACGAGAAATGGTCGAAACTCCTGTCAAATCCGTATGCATCACTCAAAAGAGCAACATTGAATATTCCACATGTTCTGTATCCATCATTCTTAAAGAACTCCGTCATGATAGGCATATCCGGATGGATTCCATACAGATTGCCGGTACTGATATCCCTGCCTGCTCCGTGATGTGCTGTGTTGAGTCCGGAAAAAATACTGACAGTTGCCGGAAGGGTCCACGGTGCCTGTGCCTGACAATTCTCCCACCTTACCCTGGTTGCCGCAAGGCTGTCGATTGCCGGAGATGTATTCCGTTCGTATCGATAGCAGGATAGATGATCAGATCTGAGAGTATCAATTATGATAATCAGAACATTCGATTTTAGAGAGTCCGGGGTTTATCCGTCTGTTATCCCGGTTACAGGTACCAGCACGAGAACGATGAACAGAAGAAAGACTCTCATTTCTCTCTTCCTCTTCGTATAAGCAGACTAACAAATTTCGAAACACACTTATACATACAATTACATATTCCGTCCTGTTTAGCTGTTTCCGAGCGAAGACAGCAGTAAATCTCACGATTCCTAGAGACTCTAGTATATTCTTCCAGATTTTGAATTCAATGAAATATAATCAATGACCAAATTATAGGGATATTGGAACGGTGCTTTATGTGAAGCCGGATAAGTTGCACAGATCGTTGTACTATCTATATTTGAGTACAGGAGTCAATTGAAAACATCGTTTAGAGAGGAGCGTCAGGAATTTGAGCCTATTGGGAATCCTCATAATTCTCGGTTGCTTTGCTGTCATTCTGGTCCCATTTGGATTTGCTATACGTATTCTTGGCAATCGAACAAGAAAAAAAGAATATGCTCTCATAGAAGAGTCACTTAAAGGTATGAATTTTAAGGCTCAACCTCCGGACCCGGTGAAATGGACAACAATAACAGGGGTAATCGATGGATATACGGCAGGTATTGTAAAATCCTGGTTTGGGAGAAGGAGGATTAATGTTCTGACAGTTGCATCGAAAAATGTTCCTGCCCATGTGAAATTCGACAAGAACGATGTCAGGCAGATATTGAAAGGCACCGGTGATTCCAATTCATATTTACACAGTCTCAACAGAGAGACGCTGGAGACACTTCATGAATTTCTCAAGATAGCATACGCGGGTTTTTCCGACAGGAAGCTTACCTGGAGGAGTTATATGGGTGCAGACTTTAAAGGTTCGTTAACAAGAATGGTCAATCTTGTCCGTTTACTGGATGGCAGAGATAAGTAAGAAAAAGTATGCAGGATGCTTTTCAAGGATACTGCATATACAGGGCTTTAGGGTATATGATGACAGGAAAAAAGTATGCGGGATACAAATGTCGTTATTGTCGATTGTCAGACGACGGGGATGGCGCCTGACAAGGCGCATCTTCTGGAAATCGGGTGGGTGAAATATCCGCCTGCAGACAGCCAAGATGACTCCATAGAAATTACTTCGATTCTACTGTCTCTTCCCGAGGGAGAAGAAATACCCCCACGAATTTCCGGTATGACCGGAATAACAGATGAAATGCTATTAGACGGATTGGAACCAGAAGAGGTTGCACAGAAACTGCAGGCTGTCTCGGACAACAGAGTATTTGTTGCTCATTTCGCTCAATTCGAGAAGCGGTGGATTGCATATTTATTCAATGAATACTGTCCCCAAAGCGAAATACCTGACTTCATCTGTACAAGGGAGATAGTCAAAAGACTTCATCCTGACCTGCCGGGCGGAGGAATAAGAGCTGTTGCCGGTTATTACGGGCATACCATCCCTGAAAAACTGCGGGCCGGCAGTCATGTTAAAGCTACTATACATATTTGGAGAAAGGTAGTTCGGGAACTATCTGATAAAGGAATAGACAACCTGACTGAGTTGAACGAATATCTGGATTCACCCGTATCTGCACATGAAGGGAGTTTCGATTTTCCGATGGACAGGGATAAACGGCTTTCTCTTCCGGATATCCCGGGCATCTATAAGATGCTCTCTTTGGATGGTACTGTTCTTTATGTAGGGAAGGCAAAATCCCTGCGGAGCCGCGTGAACAGTTATTTCACGAAGAGAAGCGGAAATAGAAAAAAACTGGAACTTGCCGCTCAGGTGTATGATGTTTGCTATGTCGAATACGATACACCGCTGGAAGCCGCTCTTGCCGAGTATGATGCTATACAGAAATTCGACCCTCAGTATAATTCAGCACTTAGAAACCCGGGTAAGATTGTTTATTTCACAGAAGATTTTACTGATTGTTCCGGTGATTGCGGTGGAAAATATCCAGTTGGTCCAATCCAATCGGGAACGGCAGTAGAAAACCTGCCGCTACTTCTTGAGTCGCTGGTTACCGGAGACATCCCATCGCCTGAATCGATAGGGATGGATTACCTTCCACTTGAGCAGGATGCCCCAGAGGACGGTTTTAGAATGTTCATGCAGCAGTATTTTCCGCATAGTGCGCCCACATTAGCACGTCTTTTAAAGATTGGTAAGGACATTCATCGAAGTTTGAAGACAGAAAAACAGAAAGATACTGCTGATGACAGTGATGAACTGCATGAAACAAAATTAGTGATCACAGCGGAAGCCGTTTTCAAACACATAGAGTGGCTTGTTGCAGAAGCTTCGCGCTTAATTCGACTGTCGAGGTGGATCATACTGTTGAGCCGTAGTTATGTAGTGTGGTATTCTTCGGACGACGAGAAGAAAATACTTGAGATAGGGAGCGGTAAAATCGTTTCCTGTTCAGGAACAAGCATGTCTGAGGAACACGAACATTGGTCGGGAGAAGTATTTTCCGGAGATGCTGCAGTCAGAGAATTGGATTCGATTAAGTGCGGCAGGCTGCGGGTACTGACTTCAGAACTTCGAAGACTTGTTCGGTCAGGCAGGAAAGTCGAAATTACTCACCGAATGACGGGCGGTCGACTTTCAGGTTCCAGACTCTTGAGTATATTGGAAGATGTATAATGGGATAGCAGCAAAGAAATCAATGAAGAAAATCTTCATATTCACTTATGTCATCGGCAGCATTACTTCTGCGTTCTTCGAGTTCAATCAGCCAATCCGTGTTTTCAGCATTTGGATCATAAAGAGGGTGCAGTTCAGTTCTGTGGAATAATGGTGGGAATGTAATCTCTATTCCAACTGCGAATTTTGGATTTAGCATAACATCCCCTTCCGAAGCGTCATCATTGTTTAGCAATAACTGTTCGAATTCAGCAACACCTCCCTTGACTATCAGGAAGTCGAACGGTTCATAATAGACACCTATATTGGCATCTCTTCCATCCCATTCAAATATGAAAGCCAGTTCCGGGTCCGGATGGTATTCTACTGCTCCAAATAAACCGACAAATGGATTAATAACACCATCCCGGTCAGCGATGCCTGCCTGCCGGAATCGTCCTATTCCATAACCTATATTGACCATAACAGGAAGATCGAGGAGATTGTCGAGGTTCTTTGTTATTACAACATATCCCGAGAAATTCTGGGATTCATTGTAACTATATAGAGAATCATCAGTCTCTCTGTAGAACTCATAGTCTCTCTCGGTAGTGATGTTCTGGCATCCGATGGCTATCGACGGACTAGTCAGCGCTTCTCGAAGAAGGGCTATTTTTATTTGCCCCGAAATTCCGGCTTCCCCGAGCCATGTTATTCCAATCTGTCCGTAATTGAAAAGACCTATGTCGAGATGTCCTGCATAGGAATAACTGCTTCCGAAAAGCGAATCGGCATTTTGAGCACCGAACAGGGTGAATGTACCGCCCAGCACTATTTGCGTATGCTGCAGAATTCCAGCCGTAGGTGTATCCGGGAGCCCCATTCTAGCGAAAGGCAGAGACCCGGAAAACGCTGTTAATGCAGCCGTAAGCAGAACAAATAATGTGAGTCTTATGACAGAACTCCTTTCAGTACATTATACAACATAAAAATAAGTGCAAAACTAACTTAAAACAAGTAAAATCAAAATGGAACATTGCGAAGACCGGAAACTATATATAAACATCTTTCTCTTTAGGAAAGAGATAGGTGTTGTGGATACGGAATGCGTCAAAGAAGATGCGGAACAGTGCGAAAATCCTAAGAAGGATTTGTGAAAACAACAATGATAGTAATGGCGTGTATGTTTCTGATGGCAATGGCTGATGCAGTATTGTATACTGACAGCTTTAAGATAGCCGAAGAATACGCTGTACAGTTAGAAACCCGCGATTGTGATGCGGATGTTTGTATACAGGACGATGTTTTATATATAAGATATCCTACGCATACCAAAACAGTAAACTACAATAAACAATTCTGGGCTCCCCTCGAAATTGTTTTGGACATAGGCCAGTATGAGAAATGGTTTCCTTCAGAATTATACATCATCTGGGAAGACTGGACTTGCATCGTTACATTTGAACAAATAGAAGGTGCCTGGGAAATATTAGCAATTCCGGACTGGTATGATGTTTGGATAGAAAAAGATGATTTGTATAATACAGAGGTGACTAATAGTCAGTTTCCGGTAAAATAATCACCCTAAAAAGTAAAATATGAATTTAGGTTGAGGGTTGAAGATGAAGAACTGTGTAGCAAAATTCGGAGGTACCTGTCTTGCTTCGATGAACTCGATGGATAAGGCGGCTCAGCACTGCATCGATATTCTGGACGAGTATTCATCTCTCGTAGTTATAGTATCGGCGATGGGGCGGGATGGCGACCCGTATGCAACTGATACATTGCTCGGGCTTGCACCGGAAGCTGAACAGAAAGAAAAAGAGAGAATAATGGCTTGCGGTGAGTTGATATCAGCAACCGTATTTGCATCTGTTCTTCGTTCTAAAGGTATTAAAGCAGTTTCACTGAGCGGCTGGGAAGCCGGAATAGTGACAAATGATCCCGCCGGTTCTTCAGGTGTCAAGCATGTTACCCCTGCACTGCTACAGGAAGCCCTGGATGAAAGTGACTGTGTTGTGGTAGCCGGATTTCAGGGTAAGACTGAAACCGGAAGAATATCCACACTCGGACGCGGGGGAAGCGACACCAGTGCAATTGTAATTGCCGCGGCACTGGGTGCTGATAACATCATGCTGTTCAAGACGGTTGATTCGGTCTTTACGGCGGATCCTTCCAAGGTTCCGGAAGCCCTGAAAGTAGAAAGAATAAGTACGGAAGATATCAGGCAGCTGGCATGGGAAGGAGCCAGGATCATTCACCCCGGAGCTGCTGAAATAGCAGGAGAAAATAACCTGACAATTAATGTTCACTCATTTGATTCGGGTATGAAAGTCACAGAAATTGTGCCTTTCGTGATAAAAAAGGGAAAATACATAACAGGAGTGGCATCAGGTCCTGAAGTTACACAGGTCTGGGCAGTTGGAGATACAATGACAGCCCCGCATGGTTTCTTCAGAAAACTCTTCTCGTTAGTCAGCGATGCCGGGGTCTCCATGGATATGTTCAGTGTGACGGGTAATACAGCACTCTTCACTGTACCCACGAATCAGGGAGAAACGGTTTCTGCCGTATTGAAGGAGAATGGGATTGAATTCAGCACTTTAGGCTCATGTGCCAAGGTATCTATTGTAGGTGCCGAGATGCACGGTATGAAAGGTGTAATGGCGCGATTCGCTCATGCACTCAGTGATGTATCTGTCGATATGCTCCAGACTGTCGACTCACATGCCACTATTTCAGCACTTGTTCTAATGGAACAGCGCGACAGGGCTCTTCAGGCACTGCATAAGGAGTTTATCGAGGAATGACTCTTCTTGCAGCGGTTATTCTTGCTTTGCTTCAGGGATTGACAGAGTTTCTCCCCGTATCCAGTTCAGGGCATCTTGCTCTTTTCGGTATTCTGATGGATGTACCGAAGGGTGATATCTCGTTCGAGATAATTCTGCATGTAGGTACACTATGTGCAGTACTTGCGGTCTATCATAGGGAGATAATTCAACTTGTCGCGGGTGTAGTGAAAAGGGAAAAGGAGAGTCTGGCACTTGCGGGGTTTCTGATTATTGGAACAATTCCAGCGGGACTTGCCGGATATTTTCTTGCAGAGAGAATCGAATCAGCATTCGATAATCCGATGCTTGTCTCGGTAATGCTGCTTGTTACAGGAACCATTCTCTATGCTTCTAAATATGCAGGACAGGTAAATAAGGAAACTCCGTCATTAAAGGGGAGTATTTTGATTGGGATTTCGCAGGCGCTTGCACTTTTGCCCGGTATTTCGAGGTCAGGTATCACAATATCAACAGGACTGTTCTGCGGGATATGCAGAGAGAAAGCAGCAAAATTTTCCTTTCTTCTCTCAGTACCGGCAATAGCCGGTGCAGCCGTGCTTAAAATGGGAGAGATGGGAAATACGGGAACAGGAGCATGGATTCTCATAACTTCTTTCATAGTGTCAGGGCTTACAGGGTATTTTGCATTACGCCTGCTGCTTGGATTTCTTCGCAGAGGTAAGTTCAGCATGTTTGCATGGTACTGCTGGGCTGTCGGGATAGCCGGAATAACACTTTCTCTGGTTGGAAAGTCATGATAAGTATTCTGCTTGCTGTTCTTGCAATAAGTGGTCTGCCGGAATGGGAAGACCATCTGCTCGATATGGATATTGCCGCTGCCGAAATGGAAATACAGGCAGCTCTGGCAGAAGACTCTCTGAATATAGATGCTCAAATGGCCGGCCTAATCACGAGATTGGTAGATACCGGTGAACTGTCTGTCGAGACTGCAGATTCCCTGAGCGCCCATTTGACAATCCTCATTGAGAATGACACATCATCGATATACATTTTAACTGCCCTGGGGTATATTGAGGCCTACCGAAACACACTTCCTGAAAGAGTGACTGCTCTTTTCGAACAGGCGTTTACAGTAGACCACGGATTTGTATTTGCACGGTTAGGCTATGGATCAGCACTTGCACTTAGCGGATACGAGGAAAAGGGCTTTGATATAATTGACTTCGATTTGCGATTGTCGACATCTCTTCTCGCTGCATATTTCAAGATAGCATATTTCAGAGATCAGAAGAACAGAAACGAAGAACTGTTAGAAGCTTACAGAATTGCAGTCTTCAACTATCCTGATGATGTCTCGCTATTTGCGGGATATATAACAGAGCTATATTCCTCCGGCAGGAAGGACGAAGCCGAATCTGTCTTCTGCGAACATACATATACTGACCTGCAGGATGAATATGCCTGTCATCTTCTTGCCAATATATACAGGGAAAACGAATGCTGGCAGGGTGCCATCGAATGCTATGAGTATCTTTTAGGTGAAAATCCGGATAATGAAAATTACTATATTGAAATAGGTTATTGTCTTGAAATGATGGATAATCCTGATACTGCACGGGAAATGTACATTGAAGCACTTCGTGTAAATCCCGAAAGCGCAGTCACTAATTATTACCTTGGTATGCTCGAAGTTACTGCCAGCGACATGAGAGCTGCAACGGATTATGTGATAAGAGCAGCAGAATGTGACCCCCTTTATATCTATGATGTGTTCGACCTTGCTCTTACATTCGAAAATGAAGAGGACATGGAGAGTGCTGTATATCTGTTTCAGGAAGCACTGAAGGTCGATACACTGGTATCATATGCGGAAGAACAGCTTGATTTGAATGTTAACATCCTGCTTGCCTATGATCTCGAATACCTGGACAGGTATGAAGAGGCTATCGATATCTATAGCATGGTAATCCGTGAAGATTCCAGTCAGGCGTCTGTCTGGCGGTCGATTGGAAGTGCATATGAAACACTCGATGAGGATGATATGGCAGTCGAAACCTATCTGGAAGCAGTAAATAACATTGCTTTGGACGAGACCCCCTGGTTCTATGGACAACTCGGATACCTGATGGAAGACGAGAACGATACAGATGCTGCTCTCGCCTATTACACGGAAGCAGTGAAAATCGACAGTCTTTACACTTATGGCTGGCGACGCATCGGTGCCGTGACTGTTCAAACCGGTGAATATCAGACTGCTCTCGAAGCATTGGAAAGAGCATTTGAAACAGGTTCGGATTCCCTGTCGTGCATGGCCGGGAGGATACTCGCCTTAGAAGGACTGGGGAGAGATACAGAGGCAGCTGAATTGGAAGAATCTTTTCTGAATTTGTATCCAACGGGGTGGATTGAGTATGTATATTTCACTTTTTTATCAGGTGAGTCACTTGCCCTTGCTATTGCGGAAAGAGTAAGAGAAGATGCAGAAGACAGAGTGCTTCTGTTCAGTGAACTTGCATATCTATATGATTATCTTGGTGTTCCGTTCGAAGCGGACAGTTGTTTCATAGCTGCAATTGATGCTGACCGAACCAATACAAAAACCCTTGATGACTATGCTCAGTATCTAATCAACGGCGGCAGGGACGAAGATGCTATTGAATTCTTACTGATGATTTCAGCGATAGATAATCTCGATTTCGAAAATTGGAATGTTCTGGGCGAAAGACTCCTCTTTTCAGAACGACTGGATGAAGCAGAAAATGCCTTTTTAACATCTCTTTCTATTGAACCCGGGCAAGTCTGGGTGCTTGCCTATCTGGGATATCTGTATGAACTTCGAGAAGACCTGGATACTGCTCTGGATTATTATTACGCCACACTCGAAGTCTCTCCGGGTTATGATTATGTGGAAGGGCGAATCACAAGCATTACTAACCCGAATTACACAACGCCATCCAATTCTGATACATACGGCAATCTCCATGCCCAGGTTAGATTTTATTCCAATGTCGAAATCGGGGACACACGCGAGAAGAACTACAACATAGGATGCAATATCGAATATGACTTCGATGAGAGGGGTAGCAACCTAGAACTCGATGTGGACTACGCTCTCGTAGAGAGTACAAGGGAATGGGTCGATGACACGAACTGGACGAACATCTCTCTCTCCTCAGCCAGGCATATTACCGGAGATATTTCGGTGGTATTGGGATCCGAGTGGGACAGACGGCCGGGTACAGTGAGACCATGGCAGATTACTTCATCGTTATCCGGGGCTTATGGAAAATGGATGACGGACTGGTTCTTCATGTATCCTGAAATAGGGATTGGTCTGGTGAATACGCACTGGGAAAAGTGGACCGGGCTTGGATATGAAGACGAGCGGACTCATATTCTCACAACATTTGGATCTCTATTTCTTCAAATTTCGAATTATGAGAAGAAGTGGCCTGTATTCCTGCTTTACGGAGATTTCTATATTCCCCCCGATGATACTGATAGGTTGATAACACATTCAATTGCAGAGATCAGCTTTAGTCTGTGGGATCCCCTTTCATTCTCTATAGGATATACACTTGATTACACACGAACACCGGTATATGAACACTGGAAAAAATACGATAGCAATTTCTATGCAAGATTCAATCTGGGGATATTCTGATGTCAGTTGTAGTATCGACTATCCTGTTCCTGATTACTCTGCAGTTTCCGGAATACCAATTGTGGGAAGAGAACTATCTCGCAGCAGATTATGAAGATGCTGTCAGCATTTCAGAGAAGAGAGTTGCTACGGATTCAACTGATGCTGATGCACTTGCAGCACTTGCACTTGCATCTATGGGAATGCTTCCGCCTGACACAGCTGCCGGTAATCTTCCGGAGAAAGCGGTGGAACTGGATTCCCTGTCCGCACTCGCGTGGACTGCTCTTGGGATATCCTTGATTGCAGGAGAAGACTATGCAGACGCGGAGATTGCACTTCTTCAGGCATTGATACTGGATTCCCGGACCGGGATTGCCGAGGACGGACTCGGATATCTCAGCGAACTCAGGGGCGAAACGGAGGAAGCCGTCGGTTACTATCTTGCCGCTCTTGAGATGGCTCCGGAGGATTCGATTGCAAGGAGCAGACTGAGAATAATGTCGAGTGATGAGTATGTGCATTTTCACACATCTGTTTCCGAAGAGACCGGTTTTAGTCTATCGGCCTATCTGAATCTGTCCAACTGGATGGGGAATCACAATACTCTTACATTTGACTGGTCATTAGCATCTGATTACGTATTCTCACAGCGTGGAAACTCAGTTGATATCGATATCGATGCCGTCTATGACATAGATAGAGATGAAGAAACTCTCCAAAGGGATGAGGGAAACATCAGCATCTCAGGGGATGTTTGGTTTTCCGATGTAACTTATCTCGAAGCGAATTCCTCATGGAATAGACAAAGACTGACAGAACGGGAATGGCAGATAACAGCATTTGTTGCAGGCGGCTGGTGCAGCTGGATTACAGAATGGCTGTATTTTGCTCCCGAAGTGGGAATTGGTCTTGTATCGACAAAATGGAATGAAATAATCGATGAGAACAGAATTGATCGGGGTACCATATTTTTATCTTCAGGACTCTACTTCAATAAGCTTCATACTTTCATTGACACATGGAGTATTTCAGCCAACATTTTCCTCCCTCCGGACGACCCTGAAGCATACATCACACATGGAGAAATAGAACTTAGTTTTCAAACATGGGAACCGCTTTCAGTGAATATCGGATACGATGTCGACTACACACACCAGCCTGTTGTCAGTGCATGGAATAAGTATCAGACGCGTTTCTATACCAGCATTTCGCTGGACATCTTATAGGTACCGTGACACTTAATTCGCAGAATTAAGTGTCATGGTACCATGAATAAACATAATTAGCAGAATCAAGTGTCATGGTACCATGAATAAACATAATTAGCAGAATCAAGTGTCATGGTACC
>CAYRQP010000002.1:37056-147105 GCA_964426545.1 uncultured bacterium
AAGTGTCATGGTACCATGAATAAACATAATTAGCAGAATCAAGTGTCATGGTACCATGAATTATACAGAACAACGGGACACGAAGGAATCATGTCCCTATTAGTTTTATTGGCACAGTTGCCGACTACCCCCGCAGCAGCCGGTTCACGGGTGTCGATAATATCCGTCTAAAGAAGACATAGGCAATCCCCGTTGCAGAGGCCAGAATTGTGCTGATTGCGGTGAGTATCCACCCTATGGGAAAAACAGCAATGGTTTCCACCACGGAGTGAAGAACAGGGCTTATGGAGAGAAGAGTATAACTTGCTCCCCATGCGAGAAGGCAGCCGAGGGCAGCTCCGGAAAAAACAGAAACAAGAGAGAGAAAGAAGATCTGAAAGGCAAAGGTCATTGCCATGCGATCCCGGGAAGTTCCAAGAGCCATGAGTACTCCAAGTGCATATTTTCTACTTTTCAGGTCTGCTACGAGTGTATGTATTGCACTCAAAAGAGCACTGAACAGAATTATGCCTGCAAGTGCAGAAAGAGCAAGAGTTACTGAGCCGACCAGGACTTCAGCTTTCTGCGCAATACCCCGGCGGGTTTCGGCATTCAATCCTGTTTCTTCTACTTGTCTTACAATTTCCGGAACGTCGTCAGCCCGCTCCGCTGTTATTACAAGAGTGCTGTACCGTCTTGTATCTTCGGGGAGAAAAACGTGATTGACCTCTTCCACAAACTCAAACGGTACCCCCAGGGCAAACAAGTTCATGTTTCGCGAAGTTCCGATTATTCGGGCATTGACCGTTATGGGATTGTGTCTGAGGTTGGCCAGAGAGCTTCGGCCGAGAGTGATAGAACACTCCATACCTACAATTGCCTGGGGTGTCAGTCCGAGCAGTCCGTTTGATTCGGCAAATCCCGCATTATACAGAAGAAACAGATTTTCACTAAGAATGATCGGCAGATACTTGCCTGATGTATCGTCGAGAGTGTATTCCCAATCGGTCAGGGTGAGAAGAGAATCAGCAAGAAAACCGGATGTAACTCCTTCGAGAGTGATATCAGTGTAATACGGACTTCCACCAAGCCGTCCGCTGAGGTATGCCGGCACGTGAAGGTATATCTGCGGGTCGATCCGTGCTACTTCGGGTATAGAATCAAGGTACAGTCTGATATCTTCAGTAATCTCCATTCCCCCTGTTTCAGTCTGAAAAAACCCCGCCTGGAGCCCGCCTGGAGTTACTTTTACCTGTTCTGCGGGCAGGTCGCTCGAGAGAAATTTGTCAAGAACATCCTGAACACCCATCCCAATCGAAATGAAGAACACAAGGAACAGAGATGCAAGCAGCAGCATTCCCTGAGAAAAGAGGTAGTTCTTCCAGTGTCCTCTATTCCAGAGTCTCAGCGCATTGCGATGTTCATTTAACTTCATGCAATACTCCGTTTTCAAGATGCAGCACACGGTCTGCTCTTTCGAGAACTCTTGATGAGTGGACTACTGCAGCTATTGCGAAACCCCGTTCTTTCCGTAGTCTGTCGAGAAGGTCGAAAAGAACATCTTCACTGTTCTCGTCGAGACTCGCAGACGGTTCATCGGCAAGAAGTATGTCAGGATTGCTGACCAGTCCGCGGGCTACGGCGACTCTCTGCCGCTCGCCGCGCGAGAGCAGTACGGAAGGAGTGCAATCTGCACGAATTTCCAGAATTGCCAGTATGTCCCGTACACGTTTCACAACCTCATCTGTTACTGTACCGGAGAATACTGCGGGGAGCAGCACATTCTCGAATGCTGTCAGATTCGGCAGAAGGTGAAAATCCTGAAAAACAAAACCGATTCGATTGCGTCTGAGTTCTGCCAGCGCGACGTGGTTCATATCTCCAATGACACTATTCTTGAAGAACAGTTGCCCTGAGTATTCAAGGTCATGAGTTCCAAGTATTCCAAAGAGAGTGCTTTTCCCCGAACCGCTTTTCCCAGTAATTGCGACAAACTCCGCTTCTTCAATCGATATATCGAGACCGGACAATACCCTGAGTTCCCCGAAAGTCCGGACTATTCCTTTTGCTGTCAGAATGCTCATTGGAAAGGGCTCCCTTGATAGATCATCATATTGAGGAGAGAGTCCGGAGGAAAATTTGCCTTATCGAATTCAAGCATAAAACTTGTTTTTGTGCAGTTGGCGTGTCCGATTATAAGAGATAATTCAACAACGCTTCGAGATTCAGGCAAACTTAGGTTTATGCAGGCTGCGTGTACTTTCAGACTACTTATGAACGAATTTGTAGCGCCCAGCAGAATCTGTTCAGTGCGAGGAAGAAAACCACCCGGGAAAATATTCAGTAAAATAACAGTATTATTGGTAATCAGTGCTGAAATATCCGCGGGAGCATTTGTCATGCAGACAAGAACAGAATCGGCAGCTAAGGATGTTTCTTCTTCCATGTTTAGCCATCTTCCGGCAGCGGCACTGCTTCCATAACCTATGAAGACAGCTGTCCAGCCCTGTTTTTCCGTGATTGATGCAATAATGCTTCCACTGTCATTCTGAATGTAAACCCGGCTGTCTTCGAGCACAGCGGAACCACCGTAGTAACCAATTAATAGAGTCCGCATCTCATCCATACTTGTATTTCTGCTCAGGATTAGATACTGGAGAGAGAAATTGACGAAGTCAAATGTGGTTATGCTGATGCCGATTGGCCCTTTTTTCAGAAGGTCAGCAATGAAATCAGCTGAAATGTAATTATCCGGAATATAAGTCAGGAAATCAACGTCGAATGAAGGTGAGATGTGACAATGAGCCAAAGCGGTTCCTGGAACCATCCTGAGTTCTTCCTGAAAAGATGTTGTGTGGGAAGGAAGAAAAAGAAAGAAAATAAAAATAGATAGAATCGGCAATATGATAGCTGCTGAGACAATCCGGTTGTTTTTTTCGGTTCTTGACATTGACAATCCAATTCTTTAATTTCCCATGCTACTAAATTACAGACGAATACGAACTCTCGTCAAGAGCAGAAATAAAGAGATTTGGCAAGTTATTTGCATTCTTGACATGGGTATATGTATTCCTGTATCTTACGCGTTCGCTTTGCTGGCGTAGCTCAGTTGGTAGAGCAGCTGATTTGTAATCAGCAGGTCGGGGGTTCAAATCCCTTCGCCAGCTCCAGTTGAAGTGTGGTGCTGTAAAGTATAGATGGTTGGAGCGGCGAGGTTCCCGAGCGGCCAAAGGGGGCAGACTGTAAATCTGTTGGCAATTGCCTTCGGTGGTTCGAATCCACCCCTCGCCACCAAGCGGTATTTGTTCCGGCTTGATGAGCGGGAGTAGCTCAGTTGGCAGAGCATCAGCCTTCCAAGCTGAGGGTCGCGGGTTCGACCCCCGTCTCCCGCTCCAGACAGGATGGGCTGTGAAAAGGGTAATGATGAAGATGATGCCCACGTAGCTCAGTCGGTAGAGCGCGTCCTTGGTAAGGACGAGGTCAGCGGTTCAACCCCGCTCGTGGGCTCCATAGACGAAATATGAACTTAGGTCAAAAAGACATCCCAAAAAGGAAAAGGGATGAAAAAGGAAAGAGGGAAAAAATGGCAAAAGAAAAGTTTAACAGAGACAAGCCGCATGTGAATGTCGGCACCATCGGTCATATCGACCATGGCAAGACGACTCTTACTGCTGCAATCACAAAGTGTCTTGCAACTCAGCATGCTGATGTTGAGTTTGTGGAGTTCGATCAAATCGACAACGCTCCTGAAGAAAAGAAGCGCGGAATTACAATCGCAACTTCGCACCAGGAATACCAGACTAAAGCCAGACACTATGCACATGTAGACTGTCCGGGACACGCAGACTACATCAAGAACATGATAACGGGAGCCGCCCAGATGGATGGTGCAATTCTTGTTATCGCTGCCAATGACGGTGTTATGGACCAGACGAAAGAGCACGTACTGCTTGCGCGGCAGGTGAATGTTCCTAAACTTGTTGTCTATATCAACAAAGTCGACATGCTCGACGATCTCGACATGATTGAACTTGTCGAAATGGAAGTAATGGAACTTCTCGAAAAGTTTGGTTTCAGCGAAGAAACTCCTATCATCAGCGGAAGTGCTCTGAAGGCAATGAACTCCTCCGGTCTCCCGGATGACGAAGATGCCAAGAGCATTTATGAACTGATGGATGCTGTCGATACATGGATACCCACACCGAAACGCGATATTGAAAAGCCCTTCCTCATGCCGGTTGAAGATGTATTCTCTATTCCCGGTCGCGGAACGGTTGCTACCGGACGTATAGAACGCGGTATTATCAATACAGGTGACAAAATTGCTCTCGTTGGTATCAGGGATACAAAAGAGACCACCTGCACGGGTGTCGAGATGTTCCGCAAGATTCTTGATGAAGGTCTTGCCGGTGACAATGTGGGCCTCCTGCTTCGCGGTTGGAAGAAAGATGAAGTCGAACGCGGTATGGTTCTCGCAAAGCCGGGTAGTGTAACACCCCACACAAAATTCAAAGCCGATGTTTACATCCTCAGCGAAAAAGAAGGCGGGAGAAAGAATTCCTTTAAGTCAGGTTATCGTCCTCAGTTCTATTTCAGAACAACTGACGTTACGGGAGAAATTGAGTTGACTGACCGTCCTGTCGCAATTCCCGGTGATCATATCAAGGGAATGATGATAAATCTCGGAGATACTCCTATCGCGATGGAGCAGGGACTTCGTTTTGCTATCCGTGAAGGCGGTCGTACCGTTGGACACGGCGTAGTAGACGAAATAGTAGAGTAAGCAGGGATAGTTTGAGAGTAAAAGCAACACTTGCTTGTCAGGAGTGCAAGCAGCGGAACTACACAACCGATAAGAACAGACGGACTCATCCTGAAAGGATGGAGATGAAAAAGTTCTGCAAGTTCTGTAATGCGCGTACTTTGCACAAAGAGACAAAATAGATAATAACTGTAGGGCAGTAGCACAATTGGCAGTGCACCGGACTCCAAATCCGGGGGTTGAGGGTTCAAGTCCTTCCTGCCCTGCCAGTAAAAAATAGACGGGAGTATTAATGGGTAAGGAAGTCAGCACCGAAGGTAATATATTCGTCAGGCTTTTCAAGACGGTTATCACCTTTCTTACTGAAGTTAAAGCTGAAATGAAGAAAGTTTCCTGGCCTACAAAACCCGAAGTTGTATCATCGACAAGAGTGGTCCTGATAGCCGTCGGAATCACAGCCGTCTGGGTATTTATAGCAGACCAGGTATCCGGTTTTGTGATTAACGGCTTAATGGGCCTGATTTAAAGAAGTGAGAAAATGAGTCCGGAAGATAAAGAGAAAAGCGCGTCCAAAGTTACTGATGAAGATGTCAGTCCTGATGACAGTAGCGAAGCCCGGGAAGAAAAAGCGGTTAATAAGAATCTGAAATGGTACGTAATTCATGCTTTTACAGGATATGAAAAACGGGTGGGTAGATATATAGAAGGTCTCCTGACACGAAAGTACGATGACAGAGTCGGAAAGATCCTTATTCCGACAATGGATGTGTCATCCACCCGCAGGGGAAAGAAGACAACGCGCAAAAAGATACTCTATCCCGGGTATGTCTTTGTTCAGTTGGAATTAGATGAAGAAATGGTAATGGACATAAGGGCAATGACTAATGTAAGCGGTTTTCCTCCAATGAATAAAAGTTATCCTGCTCCGTTATCCGAAGAAGAAGTCGGCAGACTCAAGGGTCAGGTCGACGGTAGCGAAAAGACCAAAGTATACAGAATATCCTTCAGAGTGGGTCAGACAGTACGGGTTACCGATGGTCCATTCAAGAATTTTACGGGAGTGGTTGAATCCATCAACCCCGATAGAGGGCGTGTGAGAGTGATTGTTACCGTTCTGGGGAGAAAAGCCCCGATCGAAATTGACTTCTCACACGTGCGGACTGTCTAGGAAAATATCCTGACAGATAGCGGAGCAATATCCGCCAAACAGTTATTGCCACTATGGGGAGGCAGTAACACAGAAGAAAGGAAGTTACCATGGCAAAAAAGATCATGGGCATGGTAAAACTTCAGTTACCCGCTGGACAGGCAACACCGGCTCCTCCGATTGGTCCCGCATTGGGTCAATATGGAATTAGTTTAGCCGGATTCTGCAAGGAATTCAACGCTCGAACCCAGGGCGATGAAGGTCTTATCATTCCTGCGGTAATCACTATCTATAAAGATAGAAGTTTTACTTTTATTTTAAAGTCACCGCCTGCGTCGGTTCTTTTGAAGAAAGCTGCAGGACTGGCTAAAGGGTCACCGGAATCCAATCGCGAAAAGGTTGGTACGGTTACCGTGGAGCAGTGCAGAGAGATTGCGCGCATAAAAGCGAAAGATCTCAATGCTGCCACGGAAAAGACGGCAATATCGATGATTGCCGGCACAGCAAGAAGTATGGGTTTGGAGGTGGTCGGAGAAGATGCCGAGAAAGAGTAAGAGATTCTCGAAAATGAAAGAGTCTGTCGATCACACTGTGATGTATTCACTGGAAGATACCGTGAAGATGCTGAAAGAACTTGCAACAGCAGGTTTTAATGAAACAGTAGAAATGGCGGTATCCCTGAATGTCAACCCAAAGCATGCAGATCAAATGGTAAGAGGAACCTGTATCCTGCCAAATGGAACAGGCCGCGAAGTCAAGGTTCTTGTATTTGCGACTGGTGAGTTGGCGGAGCAAGCTAAAGAAGCCGGAGCTGATTACGTAGGCGATGAGGATTTAGGTACAAAGATAGAGGGTGGCTGGCTCGACTTCGATGTTGTTATTGCCAGTCCCGATATGATGCGCATTGTCGGAAAACTCGGACGCGTTCTTGGACCCAGGGGGCTTATGCCTAATCCAAAGACAGGCACGGTTACCGCTGATGTCGAGAATGCTGTTCTCGAGGCAAAAGCCGGGAAAATCAGTTTCAAGGTCGACAAGCAGGGCAATCTTCATGTTCCACTCGGGAAAGTTAATTTCGAAGAGAATGCCATTATCGAAAACACACTGGCATTTATCGATACCGTAATGCAGTTGCGTCCCGGAGCAGTTAAGGGGCGATATATGCAGAAGGTATCGATGTCTTCCACCATGGGTCCGGGAATCAGAGTAGATATATCTGATCTCCAGGCTCACCTGAAATAGGCGGTGAATGAATGGCAAAGACAAGAGAACGCAAAGAAGAACGGATTAGTAAACTGACAGAAGATTTCTCGGATGTAGGCTCAGTGGTATTTACGGACTATACCGGGATTAATGTAGAGTTGATGACTGAATTGCGCAGGGAGATGCGGGAAAATCAGGTTGTGTTTACTATTGTGAAGAATACATTACTGAACAGGATTTTCGCAGATATTGGAATAGACTCGAAGGAAGATGTTTATTCACTGATGGAAGGACCTACTGCAATAGCCTATGGCTCCGACGAAGTTACTCCGGTGAAGATCATTAGCAAATTTTCCAAAGCCAACAAGGGACTTTTGAAAATTAAAGGCGGGTTTGTGGCCGGAGAGAGTTTCAATGTCGAAAAAATGACAAAATTAGCCAACATTCCAGGCAGAGAAGTTCTCATGGCAAAACTGCTTGGTTCCATGCAGTCTCCGCTTCAGGGATTTGTTTCGGTTTCCGGTGGTATCATACGGAAATTCCTGTATGCCCTCAACGCAGTAAAAGAAAGTGAAGAATAACAACAATAAGATCAGCGGGGTGTTCCCCGTAAACAATGGAGGAAAAAATGACAGAAATAAAGAAGGCTGATATAATCGAAGCCATATCCAACATGAAAGTACTCGAACTTGCTGAACTTGTCGAAGAAATGGAAGAGAAATTCGGCGTTTCAGCAGCAGCTCCGGCCGCTGCTGTAGTAGCAGTCCCGACAGAAGGTGCTGACAAAGGTGATGAACAGTCAGAGTTTGATATTATTCTTGAAGATTTCGGAGCGAAGAAAATTCCAATCATCAAGATTGTTAAGGAAGAGCTAGAACTCAACCTTCAGGAAGCAAAGAAACTCGTTGACGATGTCCCCTCGAAATTACGCGAAGATGTGAGTAAGGAAGAGGCGGAAGCTTTCAAGAAGAAACTCGAAGAAGCCGGCGCTACCGTCAAACTTCAATAACATCTACTGCAATACTGCAAAAGCGGGAAGGACGATGTCTTTCCCGCAGTATTCTGCACGCAATATTTTATACGGTTTCTACGGAATTTCATACCGTTTACAGCATGATAGGAGTAAACAGTGAAGGATAAAAGACCGATAAGAAATTATGCACGGGTTGAACCTGTAATTGACATTCCGGACCTTCTGAAAATCCAGCGCGAATCCTTCGACAGTTTCCTGCAAAACGATGTTCCCAAAGACGAACGGCTCCCTCAGGGGCTTGAGAAGATATTCAGGGATATATTCCCAATTGAAAGCAACAACAAAGAATATTCGCTGGAATATGTGAACTACGAACTCGGGCACCCCAAGTACTCGACTCAGGAAGCCCTGAATAAGGGGCTTACCTACTCCGTGCCATTGACTGCAATGCTCAGACTGATAATCAGAACTCCGCTCGATGAGTCCGCAGACAGTAAAAATACAGAGGTATGGAAAGTTCTGAGGGGAATAGACAGTGCTGTATTTCTTGGTGAACTGCCGACAATGACAGAGACCGGCTCGTTTATTATCAATGGTGCTGAAAGAGTCATTGTAAGCCAGCTGCACAGAAGCCCGGGTGTGTTTTTCGAAGAAAAGACCATGCTCAGGGGACCTACGAATCTATCAGCAAGGGTAATACCATCCAGGGGTTCGTGGATTGATATAAAAATCGATGCAAATGACATTCTCTATGCAAATATCGATAAAAGAACAAAGCGGATTCCGATAACTATGCTTCTGAGAGCACTTGGTTTGTCGACAGATGCAGAAATTCTTGCTGCGTTCTATCCTACTGTGGAACTGGATATTAGCAAGGTGCTGGGACGAAAATCATCTGATGCAGATGATGATTCTCCGGAAAGTAAAACCAACATCATAGAACTTACACTCAAATCATTTGCTGATGACATCATTGACCCGGAAACGGGTGAGTTGCTTGCCGCCTGTGATGAACCGGTTGAAAGCGAAGAAAAGGTAGAAATGCTTGCCGAACACGGTATCACCAAAATAAAATTTCTGGGATCCCGACATGAATCGAGTGACTTTGCAGGAATAAGGAAAACTCTGATTAAAGAATCGTCCAACCTTGGAGCCGGTGTCGAGAAAAATGAAGACTCGGCAACAATGTGGATCTATGAAGCACTCAGGGGAACGGAAGCTCCCAACATAGATCATGCACGGAGTTATCTACGATCGATGTTCTTCGATTCAAAGAGGTACAATCTCAGTGAAGTAGGCAGATACAAACTCAATGAACGTCTGAACATCAGTACTTCCATGGAAAAGCTGACCCTGACTGTCGCTGATTTTGTTTCAATCGTCGACAATCTGATGCTGCTTCGAGAAGGTCTGAATACTTCAGATGATATCGATCATCTCGGCAATCGTCGGGTGAGAACAGTCGGAGAACTTCTCGGACTTGAGTTTTCAAAGGGACTTGGGAGAATGGCAAGGACAATAAAGGACAAGATGGGGCATACCGATAAAGAAAAACTGACACCGCATGCCCTTGTCAATTCGAGGACGCTCTCGAGTGTGATTAAGAGTTTCTTTGGGTCCAACCAGCTCTCTCAATTCATGGAGCAAACGAACCCAATTGCTGAACTCACACATAAACGAAGACTCAGTGCACTCGGACCTGGCGGACTGACACGGGAAAGAGCCGGATTCGATGTACGCGATGTGCATCATACACACTATGGCAGAATTTGTCCCGTCGAGACGCCGGAAGGCCCGAACATCGGGCTCATTACAACTTTGTCGATGTTTGCCACAATAAACCGTTTTGGTTTTCTTGAATCTCCATACAGGAGAGTAATCGACGGAAGGGTAACCGATGAAGTTGTTTACCTCTCGGCTGACAGAGAAGACAGGATGATAATTGCAGAAGCAGATTCTGAGATAGATAAGAACGGATATCTGGCAAATGACCTGATAAGAACACGAAAGGCAGCCACCTTTCCAATGGTTTCTCCCGAAAAGGTGGACTTCATCGATGTAAGTCCAAAACAGCTGGTGGGCGTATCGGCATCTTTGATTCCATTCCTCGAACACGATGATGCGAACAGGGCTTTGATGGGTTCGAACATGCAGCGTCAGGCAGTTCCGCTCCTTTACCCTCACGCTCCTTTTATAGGAACAGGAATGGAAAGACGGGCTGCAAGGGATTCAGGAGCACTGGTGGTGGCTGAGAGAGCAGGACAGGTTGTCTATGCAGATTCACAGAAAGCAGTTATCAAATCCGATACAGGGAAGAGCGAATTCAATATTTTCGATTCCTATTGTTTCAAGAACTTCATAAGAACAAATCAGGATACCTGTCTTAACCAGAGACCTCTCGTTCGGATCGGAGACAAGGTGAAAAGGGGGTCAGTCATAGGTGATGGAATTTCGACCGATGACGGAAGGCTCGCTCTCGGAGTGAACGCACTCGTCGCTTTCGTTCCGTGGAACGGGTACAACTATGAGGATGCCATAGTTGTCAGCGAACGGCTTATCAAGGATGATATTTTTGCCTCGCTGCACATTGTGGAAGAGGAAGTTCAGTTCAGGGAGACCAAACTTGGTCCCCAGGAACTTACAAGAGAACTTCCGGAGAAGGAATCCAATGCACTGGAATTGAGACATCTCGATGAAGATGGAATAGTAAAAATAGGCTCGAGAGTAAAAGAGCGTGATATCCTGGTTGGCAGAATCACTCCGGCCGGAGAGAAAGAACTTTCACCCTCAGAACGTCTTATTAGAGCAATATTTGGGAAAAAAGCAGGTGATATCAAAGATGTATCTCTTAAAGCGTCTACCGGCATGGATGGATATGTAACTGATGTCAAGGTGTTTTCGAGGAAAGACAGTTCAGAGAGAACACTTAGAGAAATCGACATAAAAAGCGACCACCTCAGGGAAAGTATTTTAGAACGGAAAAATCGCCTGGAAAAAGAACTGGACGATGTGCTGACAGAAGCTCTCAAAGACATGAAAGCAGTAAATATCGTTGACAGGAATACAGGCGAACAGATCGTTCCCGCAGGCAGGAAGATAACAAAATCGTTGCTGAAGAAGATTGATTTTACAGAGATAGACAAGAACCAACAACTGATAGAAGACCTTCAGAAAGATGACGAAATCCGCCAGATAATGAAGAAGGCATCTACTGAACTTCGAAAGTTGGACAACGAACAAGAGGGTGGACTTGAAAAACTGCAGCGAGGAGATGACCTCCCGGCCGGAGTCATCAAGACGGTAAAAGTCACAATTGCAAAACGCCGAAACCTTCAGGTAGGTGACAAAATGGCAGGACGGCACGGCAACAAGGGAGTGGTCAGTATAGTCGTTCCTGTTGAAGATATGCCGTTCCTCCCTGATGGAACTCCCATCGACATATGTCTGAATCCTCTGGGTGTACCCAGTAGAATGAATGTCGGGCAGATAATGGAAACAAATCTGGGAATGGCAGCGGGAAAAGTGGGTTACGACGTAGAAACCCCTGTTTTCGATTCTGCCACAAATGAGCAGATTGGCGATGCCCTCAAGGAAGCTGGACTGGATACAGACGGAAAGACTGTTCTTTACGACGGAAAGACCGGAGATGCGTTTGATCAGCGAGTGACGGTCGGCATTATGTATATGATGAAACTCAATCACCAGGTAGATGATAAAATTCACGCCAGATCAACAGGTCCATATGCCATGGTAACCCAGCAGCCCCTCGGCGGAAAAGCCCAAAACGGTGGACAGCGGCTTGGGGAGATGGAAGTCTGGGCTCTTGAAGCTTATGGAGCTGCAAATTGTCTTAAAGAAATGCTCACAATAAAATCAGATGATATAGACGGACGTGACAGAGCCTTCAGTGCAATGGTCAATAACAAACCCATACCGACTTCACTGATACCGGAATCCTTCAATGTTCTTAGAAATGAGATGAGGAGTCTGGCTCTCGATGTTGAACTTATCCGTGAGGAGGAGGAATAATCATGGCAGTTCGAAACGATGTCAGCAGAAATGCCAAGGGTCCCTTTGACTTCAAGGGTATTAAGATAAGTCTTGCTTCTCCGGAGAATATTCGGGAATGGTCAGAAGGAGAAGTAACTCAGGCTGAGACCATAAACTATAGAAGCCATAAACCCGAGCCAGAAGGTCTGTTCTGTGAAAAGATATTCGGACCCGTCAGGGACTGGGAGTGCATGTGCGGTAAATTCAAGAGAGTGAGAAACAAGGGAATTGTATGTGACAGATGCGGGGTTAAGGTAACACATTCCCGTGTCCGCCGTGAGCGGATGGGACATATAGAACTTGCAGTCCCCGTTGTTCATATCTGGTACTTCAAATCCAGAAAAATATCGAAAATTCTGAATATCACGAACTCGAATCTTGAAAGAACCCTGTACTATGAATCGCTGATAGTCATAAAGTCGGAACATCCGGATATCACTCAGGGTACCGTACTCTCAACTGACGAGTATCATCAGGCGAAAGAAGACTATGGAGATGTATTCAAAGTAGGAATGGGGGCGGAAGCCGTACTTACCCTTATTCGTGATATCAACCTTGAAGAATTGGCTGCATCCCTGCGGACGACCATTGCAAACGAGACAACCGCATCACACAGACAAAAAAGTATAAAGCGTTTGAAGGAAGTTGAGGCTTTCAGACTTTCTACTGAAGACAATAAACCGGAATGGATGTTCATTAAAGTACTGCCGGTACTTCCTCCGGATCTTCGACCGCTTGTTCCTCTTGATGGCGGCAGATTCGCATCCAGTGATCTGAATGACCTTTACAGAAGAGTAATCAACAGGAATAACAGATTGAAAAGACTACTTGACCTGCAGGCACCTGATGTAATTCTCAGAAACGAAAAGCGAATGCTGCAGGAGGCCGTGGACGCTGTACTTGACAATTCTTCCAGAAGAAAACCTGTCAAGGGTGCCGGCATGCGTCCGCTAAGGAGTCTCTCTGACTTGCTGAAGGGAAAAAAGGGGCGATTTCGTCAGAATCTTCTCGGGAAACGTGTCGACTATTCAGGAAGAAGTGTAATTGTCGTAGGTCCCGATCTTAAACTTCATCAATGCGGAATCCCGAAAATGATGGCACTGGAACTCTTCAAACCATTTATCATTGCCAGACTGCATGCTGACAGCAACATGGGTATTACCATCAGGGAAGCTCAGACTAAATGGGAGAATCACGATCCTGCTGTATGGCCGGTTCTCGAGCAGGTTATTCAGAATCACCCTGTATTGCTGAACAGAGCACCGACACTTCACCGTCTTGGCGTACAGGCTTTCGAGCCGGTTCTTATTGAAGGAAAGGCTATACAGCTTCATCCTCTGGCATGTGCTGCCTTCAACGCTGACTTCGACGGTGACCAGATGGCTGTTCATGTCCCGTTGTCGACGGAAGCCCAGATAGAAGCGAGAGTACTTATGCTTGGAAGCACCAATATTCTGAGACCCGCAAGCGGAGAGCCAGTTGCAGCACCAAGTCAGGATATGGTAATAGGTATTTACTATCTAACCAAACCAATGCCGGGTGCGAAGGGAGAAGGAATGCTCTTCTTTTCGAAGAGTGAGGTAAGAGCAGCTCTCGATGCCGGGAAAGTAGACCTTCATGCGAAGATCAAGATCAAAGGCGTTAATGTTCTGACCGAGCACAATGGCGATGAAGTTAGAAAGCCTGCATTCTGGAAAGACTATACTACCGTTGGGCAAGTAGTGTTCAATGAGATAGTTCCCGATAAACTCGGATACATCCTGGCAAACGCCCGAATTCCGCACGAGCAGATATTTTCCAAGAAAGGTATCAGTGCACTAGTAAGTCGGTGTTTCAGCGAAGTTGGTTCAGTGGAAACAGCAATAATGCTTGATAATCTCAAGGATTTAGGTTTTCACTATGCAACTACATCCGGGCTTACAATCGGTATGGATGATATGCGGATTCCGGTGGGAAAAGCTGAGTTGATCCGAAAAGCAAGAGAACAGATAAGAGCCATTGAAATAAGCAATAGAAACGGTGAACTCACAGAAGCTGAACGATATAACAGGGTTATCGATACCTGGGCGAAAGTGACAGACGCTATTTCAGTTGCCATGATGGAAGGATTAAGTCACGAAAATCACGGCTTCAATCCAATTTTCATGATGGCGAATTCAGGGGCAAGGGGAAGCAAGGACCAGATGAAACAGCTTGCCGGTATGCGCGGTCTTATGGCAAAACCGACTAAGAAGATGATAGGAGAACTTGGTGAGACCATTGAGACTCCGATTATTTCTTCCCTTAAAGAGGGACTTTCGGTTATCGAATATTCCATTTCGACCCACGGTGCCCGAAAGGGTCTTGCAGATACTGCACTGAAGACAGCGGACGCAGGTTACCTGACCAGAAGACTCGTTGATGTCTGTCAGGATGTCATTATCAGAACCGAGGATTGCGGAACAGTTCTCGGAAGAGTAATTACTGACCTGAAGGATGGCGAAAAGATAATTGAGCCCCTTAAGGACCGTATTCTCGGTAGAATTGCTGCAGAGACTATTTATGCACCGGGCAGCGAAGAGGTGATATGTATTGCAGGTCAGGAGATAACTCCGGTTCTTGCATCGAAAATAGACGAAACAGGCATAGAATCCGTCAGGATAAGAAGTGTACTCACCTGTCAGGCAAAACGGGGACTATGTGCCAAATGTTACGGGTGGGACCTTTCCCGCAACAGAATGGTGACGATAGGAGAAGCAGTAGGTGTAATTGCCGCTCAGAGTATTGGTGAGCCGGGTACTCAGCTCACCCTTCGGACCTTCCATACAGGTGGAGTCGCAGGCCGGGAGGCAAGGGAATCAGATGTTGTTGCAAGACACCCCGGAAGAATAAGTTACAGGAATTACTATAATGTAAGATATGAGAACGAAGCCGGCGAGGAGACTACAATATCCACCCGAAACACCCAGGTCGACATTCTCGACAAAGTTGGAGATGTTCTCTCTTCTTATGACATAGTAGTTGGTTCGATCATGCACATCGAAGATGAGAAAAACATCGAAAAAGGTGATGTCATCTGCAACAGCGACCCATTCATCATTCCAATAGTAGCCGAGCAATCCGGAAGTGTACACTATGTCGATATTGAAGAAGACATTACCCTGAAGGAAGATTTCGACAGCGAACAGCGGAAGCAGATGGTCATAGTTGCAGACAAAAGTAAAACTCTTCATCCGCATGTATTCATTCTTCCGGAAGAAGTAGTTGTTCTGAGTGGAAGGGCCAGACGGCGGGAAGAAGAACTTCATACGGCATCTGACCTTATCACTGAAGTGAAGCACGGAGCCGGACGTGTAATTTTCACATATCAGCATGTAAGCGGGATGAAGACAGATACATTTGCAATAGAATACCTGAAAAAAGCAAAGACAGAAAAGCTGCTTTCAGAATTTGTCGACTGCAGAAAAGTAGGAACCGGAAGTTATGCTGCCTTTGTCGATGCTTCACGCAGTATCATCAAGTCTTTCAAGGGCAAGGCAAAGAAACAGACAACCGCTCTCTCAAAAGCAGTAGATGACCTCGAAAAAGCCAAAGCAGGCAAGAACGGGAAAATTGAAGAGCAATTCGTGAGTGCTCTGTGCGAATTGAGCAGGAAAGGACATTTTTCCATAATTCTCGATTCGCTCGACCACGCTCATGCAGGAACCAGGAAACTCGTGAGACTGCTGCAGAACTCCATTGCAGAAAGTGCAATTCTTCTGTTGATCTCTTTCGCACTGACCGGCTGGAGGACTCATATCCAGCAGAAAGCCGGCGAGAAGAAAGAAATCGATCCGGTTGAAGCATTCATAGAAGATATCGTAAAAGGGAAGTATGCAATCTCGAGTGGTGCAAACCTGAGAGTAGCTGACGGAAGTATCATCAAGAATGGAATGCACATTGCGAGAATCGAAAGAAAACTGGGGCACCAGAAGGATATCACAGGCGGGCTTCCAAGAGTGGAGGAACTGTTTGAGGCAAGGAACCCCAAAGATGCTGCAGGTATTGCCGAAATAAACGGAGTAGTTGCCATAAGTCCTATCAAGACAGGGCAGAGAACAATCACAATCAGGGGCGATCAGGGAACATCTGCGAGTATGAAGGTCCCTGCAACCAAACATATCCGTGTACACGAAGGAGATAGAGTGAAGGCGGGAGACAGGTTGATAGAAGGCTCTCTTTCCCCGCATGATATTCTCAGGGTAATGGGTACTGAGGTGACAGAGAAATATCTTCTCAACGAAGTGCAGGAAGTTTACAGGCTGCAGGGCGTGAAGATAAACGATAAACACATAAGTATTGTAGTTCGCCAGATGCTTGCAAAAGCAAAGATCGATAACCCGGGGGACACGAGATTCCTTGAAGGTTCGCAGATAGACCGAAGAGAACTTCAGACTGAAAATGCATATGTTATAGCCGAAGGCGGGAAACCAGCAACTTCATCTGTTCTGCTCCTTGGAATTACGAAAGCATCGCTGGCAACATCGAGTTTTCTTTCAGCAGCATCTTTTCAGGAGACAAACAAAGTACTTGGAAATGCGGCTACGCAGGCAAAAACTGATTTCCTTCAGGGTCTTAAAGAAAATGTAATAGTTGGTCATCTCATCCCCGCAGGCGCCGGTATCAAAAAATATCAGAATATTCATCTGACGATGAGTGACGGCAGCAAACTTCCGCAGAAACCGGAAGAAAAAGAGGATATTGACGAGGGAACATAAACAGAATAGAATAATGCTCTTGATTTTATAAGCAGGATTTACTGATTAACTGAAAGGAAGGCAATTTGCCAACAATTAACCAACTGGTGCGAAAAGGCAGGAAGAAACAGGTGTCTAAGACGAAGGCCAGGGCACTTGAAGGATGTCCGCAGAAAAGTGGCATCTGCACAAGAGTATATACATCCACACCGAAAAAACCCAATTCCGCCTTGAGAAAAGTAGCAAGAGTCCGGCTTCGAAACGGATTTGAAGTCACAGCATATATACCGGGCATCGACCACAATCTCAACGAACACTCGGTTGTTCTGATAAGAGGTGGCCGAGTAAAAGACCTGCCCGGCGTGCGTTATCATATCATTAGAGGAGTCGAGGACGCGTCCGGAGTAGAAGGAAGAAAGCAAAGCCGGTCGAAATACGGCACAAGAAAATCATAGTGGGAGAATAATGGCAAGAAGATCCAGACCAAAAAAGAGAGAGATAATCTCTGACAGAAAATTCGGCAGTCTCCTCATCGCGAAGTTTATAAGTAAACTCATGTATGACGGCAAAAAGACCAAGGCTGAAAAAGTATTCTACGATGCAATGGATATCGTTACTGACAAGACAGGACAAGACTCCGTAACCATCTTCAACAGAGCAATGGGTAATGTCCGTCCGCAGTTGAAGGTAAAGTCGCGAAGAGTCGGTGGTTCGACATATCAGATTCCAATGGAAGTTTCACCGCACGAAAGAGACTCTCTCGCTATCCGATGGATAATACACTACGCACGCGAAAGAAAAGGCAACAGTACTGCTGATAAACTAGCAACAGAGATAATCAATGCATCAAAAGGCGAAAATGCCGGAAGTGTAAAAAAGAGAGAAGATACTCATAAGATGGCAGAGGCAAATAAAGCCTTTGCTCATTACCGCTGGTAGACTGCACTTTCAAGTACCCGGTGAGATCTTATGAGAGTTTATCACACCGGGGGAATTAAGTGGTTTATTCCATAGTCAAGACCCGTAATATCGGTATCATGGCACACATCGATGCAGGAAAAACAACTGTCACCGAAAGAATACTCTACTATACGGGTAGAACTCACAAGATTGGCAATGTCGATCACGGTACAGCTGCTATGGACTGGATGCCCCAGGAACGGGAAAGGGGCATTACAATCACATCGGCTGCAACAACTTGCTTCTGGAAAAATACAAAAATAAACATAATCGATACCCCGGGACATGTTGACTTTACCGCTGAAGTCGAGAGAAGTCTTAGGGTGATAGACGGAGCTGTTGCTGTTTTCTGTGCCGTCGGCGGAGTCGAACCGCAGTCAGAGACTGTATGGCATCAGGCGGACAAATACAATGTCCCGAGAATTGCCTTTGTCAATAAAATGGACAGGCAGGGAGCTGATTTCCAACGAGTTCTGCAAATGATGCATGATATGCTCGGAGCAGTTCCTGTTCCAGTCAACCTTCCCATGGGCGGAGGAATGGATTTTGAGGGTATAATCAGTGTTCTCGAGGGGAAGGCAATCTATTTCAACCATGAAACCAGCGGTGCTACATACCGAAAAGAGGAAATTCCTGAAAAGTACCGGGATCTGTATAAAGAAGCCCGAAAATTACTTTGGGAGACTGTTGCCATGTTCGATGATAGAGCAATGGAGAAGTACTTCAGGGAAGAACTTCATTCATCCGAAGTCAATAAACTCATCAGGAAAGCAACCATTGAAGGTAACATAGTTCCGGTTCTCTGCGGAGCTGCCTTGAAAAACATTGGAGTTCAGCAGCTTCTTGATGCTATTGTCGACTGGCTTCCGTCACCTTCGGACCTTCCGGATGTTGAGGGAACGGACGAACATGGGAATGCAGTTGTAAGAAAAAGAAACAGCAAAGAACCGTTTGCTGCTCTGATATTCAAAATTCAAAGTGATGCGCACCTTGGAAGGCTCGCATTTATCAGAGTCTATAGCGGCAGTATTGAAGACGGGGCAAAGATACTGAATAACTCAACAGGAAAGAAAACAAGATTACTGAGGCTGGTTCAGATGCATGCGGCAAAGAGGATTCACTTAGATTCAATTGAGGCAGGTGATATTGCAGCAGCCGGAATCAAACTTGCTTCGACCGGTGATACCATAACTTCCATAGAACATCCTGTAATTCTCGAGAATATTACCTTCGAAGAACCTGTGATGCAGATAGCAATTGAACCGGTGAGTATTGCAGATGACAAAAAACTCGAAGAGGCTTTACAGGAGATGCTGTTCGAAGATCCTTCTCTGAAGATTGGGGCAGATCCCGATTCGGGACAGACCATCATGCGGGGAATGGGTGAACTGCATCTCGAAATAGTCACGGATAGATTAAACAGAGAAAAGAAAGTGGAAGTAAGAACAGGTAAACCCCAGGTAACATACAGGGAATCTATATCATGCACATCTGAAGAAGAAGGTGTCTTTGAAAAAGTGATACAGGGCAGAGGAAACTATGCTGCCGTTAATATCAGGGTAGTACCCATTGATACCGGTATTGAATTCTATGTATGTGTAAATGACACTGTAGTTCCGCAGCATTTCATCAAAGCAGTTGAAAGGGGTGTAATGGGGTCTGTTGGTGCAGGTCCGCTGGCAGGTTTTCCCCTCGACGGTATTCGGGTCGAACTGACGGGTATCGATATCAATGAGACCGATTCGACAGAAACAGCCTTTTCCTATGCAGGTGCCATGGCTCTGCGGAAATCTGTACAAAAGGGCTGTCCTATACTGAAGGAACCTATAATGAGACTGGATATTACCTGCCCTGCGGATTACTTCGGTGAAGTTATAGGCGACATAAATGCACGGCGCGGAAAGGTTCAGAGTTTCGAGCAAAGGGGTGAAGTTCAGGCGATTATTGCAAGGGTACCCCTTGCAGAATTATTTGGTTATAGTAGTACCCTACGTTCTCTGAGTCAGGGAAGAGCAGGCTTTTCGATGCAATTTTCTGAGTATATGGAAGTAGCAGGTAATATTCAGAAGAAATTACTGGAAAAAATGGGAATATCCGGATATTAAATCCGATGTAAATTGTTAGGAGCAACAGAGAATAATGGGGAAAGTTAAAGTAAAACTCAAGGCTTATGATCATCGGCTTCTCGACCAGTCAACAAAGATAATCATCCGTGCAGTCAAGAAGACCGGATCTACCATAACCGGACCTATACCGCTTCCAACCAAGCGGTCTGTATATACGGTATTGAGGAGTCCGCATGTTAACAAGAAGTCTCGTGAGCAGTTTGAAATACTTGTCCATTCACGATTGATAGAAATAACGGACCCGAACGAGGATACGATGTCGGCAATTCGTTCACTCGATATAGCTGCCGGCGTGGATGTTGAATTTAAGAGTTTTAGTTAGTTAGTGCTATAAAGATAAAGTTCCTGATACTAACTGATTCGGCAAAAGCCGGATTAAGAGCAAAAGTCACACCGGGGAATAATAGTGGTATTTGCCGGGTGATATAACAGAAACGCTTGTCCCCCGCTATAGACGGGACTTCAGCGATAGGAAGTGATACATGAGCGGAATAATGGCTCGTAAAATAGGTATGACCCGCATTTTCAACAAAGATGGAAATGCAGTACCGGTTACTGTACTGGAAGCACCCCCCTGTGCTGTCACTCAGGTAAAGAAACCGGAGACTGACGGATACAGTGCTGTGCAGGTAGGCTACAAACATCAAAAAGAAAAGAGACTATCGAAGCCGCACTTAGGACATTTGAAACGTTCCGGCGTCAATAATGTCTCCCGGCTGAAAGAGATACCCGTTACAGACAAAGAACTAAAACCCGGTGATATTATCGATGTCTCGATATTTACCCCGGGCGAGAAGGTCAGCGTGACTGGGCGCACCCGCGGAAAGGGATTTCAGGGAGTCGTCAAACGGCACGGATTTTCATGTGGTGACAGTTCACACGGAAGTAAAACCCAGCGCACGGCAGGATCCATTGGCCAGTGTGCTACACCTGCACGGGTATGGAAAAACAAAAAAATGCCCGGACGCGACGGCGGAACAAAAGTGACTATCCGAAATCTGGAGATTATGCGAATTGATAATGAAAAGAACCTGATCATTATTAGAGGTGCTGTTCCCGGCGCAAAGAATGGATATCTTCTCGTTAAGAAGCAGGGAGGGAGATAAGCATGATTGAAGCAAGAGTGTATTTAATGGATGGTACGGAAGCCGGGAAGATAGAACTTCCGGGTGAGTACTTTGGTGTCAATGTATCGACACATGTGTTGTGGGAAGTCGTCAGGGCTGAATCAGTGAATGCCCGAAGGGGAACAGCGTCAACACTGGGAAGAAGCGAAGTTAAGGCAACCGGCAGGAAACCTTACAGACAAAAGGGCACCGGCAACGCCCGTGCGGGAACATTCGCTTCCCCGATTTGGCGAGGCGGCGGTGTGACATTTGGTCCGAAACCGAAAAAATGGAACAAGAAAGTAAACAGGAAAGTCAGAAGGAAGGCCCTCTCCGGAATTCTCAGTGAAAGACTTGCTGAAGGTAATTTCAAAGTAATTAGAGATTTGAGTAGTACAGGTAAAACAAGAGAAATAGCTGATATGCTCAATTCCCTGGAGACTGAGGATCGAAAACGAAAAACCATACTTCTGATTGAGAACAGTGAAAATAGTAATCTGATTGTCAGAGCATCGTCCAACATACCATTGCTCACAGTAGCATATGCTCAGGATGTTTCCGTATCCGAACTTGTAGATGCGGAAGTTGTCTTTTTGTCAGAATCAGCTATGGACAGTTTGAAAGAAAGGCTGAAATGATGGATGCCAGAGAGATTATTATCAGTCCGATAGTGAGTGAAAAAAGTTACGAACTGAGGGAAATTGCAAATCAGTATGCATTCAAGGTATATCCACGAGCTTCGAAAAAACAGATAGCACTCGCAATAGAAGAGATATTCGAAGTTACCGTAGTGAAAGTAAGGACTATCAGAATGCTCGGAAAGAAGAAGCGCGTGGGCCGCAGCCTCGGCAGAAGACCTTCATGGAAGAAAGCGTTCATCACGCTGGCCGAAGGTGATACCGTCGATTTCTTTGAGGGGGTTTAACTATGGGTACTAAACGCTGGAAACCAATGACTCCCGGAACCAGATTCAAGGTATCTCCGGATTTTGAAGAAATCACCAGAGACCACGGCGAAAAATCACTCATGGAGCCGATCAAGAGTAAAGCCGGAAGAAACAACATGGGTCGCGTTACATCAAGACATAGGGGTGGCGGACACAAAAGAAGATATCGCAGAATCGATTTCAAAAGGAATAAATTAGATATCCCGGGAAAGGTATATTCAATAGAATATGATCCAAACAGATCAGCACGCATTGCTCTCATTGTATATGCAGACGGAGAAAAACGCTATATACTGGCACCTGAAGGACTGGGAGTCGGTGATTCGGTAATTGCCGGGAAAGACGTACCGCCGGAAGTCGGAAACAGTCTTCCTCTCTCGAGAATTCCGCTGGGTTCAACAATACACAATGTGGAACTCAAACCGGGTAAGGGAGCTCAGATTGCCCGCTCTGCCGGAGCTTCGATACAACTGATGGCGAGAGAAGGCAAATACGCTACACTGAGACTGCCGTCCCGGGAAATCAGGATGGTGTCTGTTAACTGCACTGCAACAATGGGCACTGTAGGAAACTCAGAACATTCACTCATCGTACCCGGAAAAGCCGGAGCAAACCGATGGAGAGGTAGGCGTCCGCATGTGCGCGGAGTAGTCATGAACCCGGTCGATCACCCTATGGGTGGCGGAGAAGGAAAGTCCAGCGGGGGGCGGCACCCTTGTTCACCCTGGGGACAACTCGCCAAAGGACTTAAGACCAGAAGAAAAAAGGAATCAGACCGTCTGATCCTGCGTCGCAGAACTGCAGGGAAGAGGAGGAAGTAGTCATGTCCAGATCATTAAAAAAAGGACCGTATATCGACACGAAACTGTTCGAAAGAGTAAAAATGATGAATGAATCCGGTGAACATAAAGCTATCTACACATCTTCGAGACGCTCAACTATCCCACCTGATTTCGTAGGACACACATTTCATGTTCATAACGGACGCAAATTCATTCCGGTTTACGTCGTTGAAAATATGGTAGGCCACAAACTCGGTGAATTTTCCCCGACACGGATATTCCGCGGACACCGGGTCACCGGCGCAGCGACATAAGGGGAGATAATATGGAAATTGAAGCTGTAGCAAAAGCAAGATATGTTAAAGTGTCACCTCAAAAAGCCAGATTGGTTGCAGACCTTATCAGGGGAAAAACCGTCAATCAGGCATTGGCAATTCTCATGACTCAACATAAGAATGCATCCCGGATCATTGAGACAACACTGGATTCAGCAGTTGCAAACGCAGTACAGAAAGCAGGAGAATACAGGCTGGATGTAGATAAACTCGTCGTATCTGGAATCACGGTCGACGGGGGACCTATTACAATGCGTTGGCGGCCCAGAGCCAGAGGACGTGCCACAAAAATAAGACACCGCACGAGTCATATTACAATAAGAATTATCAATACCGCAGCTGCTAAACCGAAAAAGGGAGAGTGATATGGGACAGAAAACAAATCCAATCGGTCTCAGACTCGGAATCAGTCGCGGCTGGGATTCTGTCTGGTTTGCAAAAGGGAACAAATATGCTGTACTGGTCAAGGAAGATGCCGATATCAGAAAGTATCTGGGGTCCAGGCTGGAGAAAGCACAAGTAGCACGCATAGAAATATTCAGGAAACTGGACGATGTGGAGATTATAATCTGGACTGCCCGCCCCGGCCATGTTATCGGGTCGAAGGGCTCCACAATTGACAGCATAACTCAGGAACTGAGTGTTCTTACATCAGGAAAGAAAATCAGAGTAAAAGTCGAAGAGATTCGCAAGGACAGAAGCAATGCCGTCTTGATAGCAGATAAGATAGCCCGTCAGCTTGAGGGCAGAGTCTCCGTCCGCCGTGCTATGCGGATGGCAATAAGAGATGCTATGAGCGACGGGGTTGAAGGTATAAAAGTCATGTGTTCAGGAAGACTCGGCGGAGCTGAGATGTCACGGGTAAATACTTACCATGAAGGAAGAGTTCCTCTTCACACATTCAGAGCAGACATAGGATTTGCCAAGGATTCAGCCAATACAACATACGGTAAAATAGGTGTCAAGGTCTGGGTATACCACGGTGAGGTTTTTGAACGGCCTGTCTCAGGTTCTAATGATGGAAGCAGGAGATAAAAAATGTTAATGCCGAAAAGAACAAAATACAGGAAACAGCACAGAGGCAGAATGCGTGGCAAAACCAAAGGTGGCGGAACTGTCGATTTTGGTGAGTACGGCCTGCAGGCAACTGCACCCGGCTGGATTTCCAGTGCCCAGATTGAATCAGCCCGCGTTGCGCTGACAAGACACATAAAGAGACACGGTAAAGTCTGGATCAGGGTCTTCCCCGACAAACCGGTCACATCCACTCCCGCCGAAACCCGGATGGGTAAAGGTAAGGGAGCAGTTGATCACTGGGTTGCAGTTGTTAAACCCGGAAGAGTCATGTTCGAAGTAGAGGGTGTTACGCTGGAAATGGCTCGCGCTGCCATGCGGCTTGCAGGTCATAAACTTCCTATATCAACAAGGTTTGTTGTTAGAAACAAGGAGGTACTTCGATGAAAGCTCACGAATTGCGTTCCATGAGCCGCGAAGAACTTGAAGTACATGCAGATGACCTGCGAAAGGAACTTTTCAACCTAAGGTTCCGTGCGGGAACGAAACAGGAAAAACTGGAGAATCCTCTGCGGCTGCGCGTAGCAGGCAGGGAATTGGCAAGAGCATTAACAATTCTGAATGAAACTTCCACAGAGATAAAGAAATCTTCCGAGGAGAACTGACATGGCAGAATCAAGAAGAAACAATAGGAGGGTTCTCAAAGGGACTGTAATATCTGATGCTATGGATAAGACAATCGTGGTGAAAGTCGAATCTTTGAAAGCACATCCTGTTTACAAGAAGAGATACCACACATCGAAAAAGTACTTTGCGCATGATGAAGAGAACCAGTGTAATGCAGGGGATACAGTGACAATCGCTGAAACCCGGCCGCTTTCGAAGAAGAAACGCTGGCGTTTATTAGAGATCGTCGAAAGAGCCCGATAGGAGATAACCGGTATGATTCAGCAGGAAACAAGATTAAAGGTTGCCGATAATTCCGGTGCAAAAATCGTTCAGTGCATCAGAGTTCTCGGCGGTACTGGCAGACGCTATGCCACAATTGGCGATGTCATCGTTATATCGATCAAGGATGCCATTCCGGATGGAACCGTGAAAGCGGGAGAAGTCCATCACGCAGTAGTCGTGAGAACAAGAAAGGAACTGAACAGAAAAGACGGTACATCTGTCAGATTCGACGACAATGCTGCTGTTATTCTCGATGAAGGATATCAGCCGGTAGCTACGAGAATATTCGGTCCCGTCGGACGAGAACTGAGGGAACACTTCATGAAAATAGTATCGCTTGCCCCGGAGGTTGTGTGATGAATATAAAAAAGGGCGAGAAAGTACTCGTTCATAAGGGTGAAAGCAAAGGAAAGCAGGGAAAAGTGCTGAAAGTATTTCCGAACAGGAACATGGTGATAGTAGAAGGATGCAATCTTCTGAAACGGCATACGCGTCCATCCAACAAGAACCAGCAGGGCGGAATAATAGAAAAAGAAGCACCCATTGACTGTTCCAATATTAAAATTATCTGTCCCGGATGCGGCAAAGCGGTTAGAATAAAGCGCCGTCGTGATCCAGAAGGTCGTCTTGTCAGACACTGCAAATCCTGTGACGAGATAATTTCAACAGGTTAGGAAGGCAGGTAAAATGAATAACTCGGCGAGATTACACGCTATTTACACCAAAGAGACCAAGACAAAGATGATGGACCGGTTTCAATACAGCAACGTCCAGGAAATACCCAGTCTTTCGAAAATCGTCATCAATATGGGGCTTGGTGCTGAAGCTCTTGATAACGCAAACAACCTTACTAACGCTGTCAATCAGTTAACTGCAATAGCAGGACAGACACCTGTTGTGGTAAAGGCAAAGAGGTCGGTTGCAGGATTCAAACTCAGGGAAGGGTCTCCCATCGGAACTTTCGTAACCCTTAGAGGAACCCGCATGTGGGAATTTCTCGATAGACTCGTAACATTCTCACTGCCGCAGGTGCGTGACTTCAGGGGACTTTCACCCAGGGGTTTTGACGGTATGGGTAATTATAATTTCGGGATTGAAGAACAGGTTATTTTTCCCGAAGTTAATGTAGATAAAGTAGACAAATTCAGAGGTATGAACATTACTATCGTTACAACTGCTAAAACGGATGAGGAATCACTGGAACTTCTTAAACTTCTGGGTATGCCTTTCCGAAAAAGCGGAAAGTAACAGGGGGGTATAAATTGGCAAAAAAAGCTCTAGTTGAAAAACAGAAAAGAACTCCCAGGTTCAAAGTTCGAAAGTATAACCGCTGTTCGATCTGCGGACGTCCTCGGGGATATCTGAGAAAATTCGGCATATGCCGTATTTGTTTTCGGGACATGGCCAACAGGGGCCTGCTTCCTGGTGTACACAAGGCAAGCTGGTAGGAGGAAATGATATGTCAATGACAGACCCCATAGCCGATATGCTTACCAGAATAAGGAATGCAGCCAAAGCAGAACACAAATATGTAGATATTCCTTCTTCTAATCTTAAGACTTCTATTGCACACACACTTTATTCCAAAGGATTCGTACGCGGATTCAGAAAGATAGAGGATGGTAAGCAAGGAATTCTCAGAGTGTATCTGGCATACAGAAACAACCAGTCTCTTATCGTTGGAATTAAGAGAATATCGAAACCGGGATGCCGCGTATACAAGTCTGCTGATGACATTCCGAGAGTCATGGGCGGACGCGGAATAGCCATTATTACAACACCGCAAGGCGTTTTGACAGATGCGGAAGCAAGAAGACAGCATGTTGGCGGCGAAGTGCTGCTTCATGTCTGGTAGGAGGTATTTATGTCGCGAATAGGCAGGCTGCCGATACCAATTCCTGAAAAGGTTTCTGTATCTGTAGGCAAAGGAACGGTCAAAATTGAAGGGCCGAGAGGGAAATCGGAATATGTACTTCCGGAAGGAATTTCTGCAAAGATAGATGATGGCAGGCTTGTCATAAGCAGAAAAGATGATACAAAACCGATGAAGACAATACATGGTACATCCCGCGCTCAGATAGCAAACGAGATAACAGGTGTTTCCGAAGGCCATAAGAAAACCCTTATCGTGAACGGAAAAGGTTATCAGGCTGAAGCCAAGGAGAATGTATTGGAAATGCAGTTGGGATTTTCTCACAAGGTCATTTTCGAAATCCCGGTGGGGCTCGAAGTCGAGGCAAAACCCGGACAGAACAGTTTTACATTGATAATAACAGGCAACAGGAAACAGCTCACCGGAGCTTTCGCAGCAGAACTTTACAAAGTAAAACCGGTTGAACCGTATAACATGATCGGATTCCGCTACATAGATCAGTATGTCAAACGGAAGACCATCAAAACAATCACATAGAATATCGCGAGGAAATATGACAAAACTAACCCGCAGACAAAGGCTTCGGATAAGGCATAAGCGTTTGCGCAAGAAGGTGTTTGGAACGGCCGGACGACCACGTCTTCATGTGAAGAGGTCTATAAATCACATAGAAGCCAGTCTCATAGATGATATCGCCGGGAAAACACTTCTTTCCGCAACTACAAAAGCACTTTCTTTTGCCATTGAGAAAAAGGAAACCAAGACAGAACAGGCTACCCGCCTTGGCAGCCTTATCGGCAAAAAAGCCATTGAGAACGGTATTGAGACAGTTGTGTTCGACAGGGGTGGAAATCCTTATAGTGGCAGAATCAAGGCACTGGCAGAAAGTGCCCGGTCCGCCGGACTGAAATTTTAGAAGGGACGGTGGCAAATGGAACAGGATAGACAGCAGAATAGCAGGCAGCGGGACGGCAAACCAAGAGGAAACAGAAAGCCGCAGCGAAGGCAGTCAGTCATAGAAGAAAAGGGACTTATAGAGAGAACCATTACGGTTAACAGAGTATCAAAAGTCACAAAAGGCGGCAGAAATTTCGGATTCAATGCCATTATTGCAGTTGGTGACTGCAAGGGAAGAGTAGGCGTTGGGTTGGGAAAAGCAACAGAACTACCGGCTGCCATCAAAAAAGGTCAGGAAGAGGCTATGAGATCCATGATATCTATACCGCTGACCGATGGAAGAACAATACCGCATCTTATTATCGGGAAAAGCGGTGCCGGACAGGTAATTCTGCGTCCTGCCACACCAGGAACAGGAGTGATTGCGGGAACAGCAGTACGTGCTATCATGGAATGTGCGGGAATCAAGGATATTCTCACAAAAGCCCAGGGTTCTAACAATGCACACAATGTCGTAAACGCGACGATGCAGGGATTGAAAGACCTCATTCTGATCGACGAAGTAAGCAGATACAGAGAAGCGGCAGTTGCGAGAAGGAGTTCTGATGAGTAAGAAGCTTAAGGTCACTCAGTTGCGAAGCGGAATAGGCAGACTCGAAAAACAGAAGCGCACCCTGGAAGCCCTCGGATTGAGGGGTATCAGGCACTCTGTAATTCACGAAGACAGACCTAACATCCGCGGTATGATCAATGTAGTCAGTCACCTTGTCAAGGTAGAGGAGGTTGAAGAATGAGACGTCTGCAACACTTGAAATCTTCTCCCGGCGCAACAAAGTCATCGATGAGAAAAGGTCGCGGCAGGGGCAGCAAAGGCAGAACCTGTGGCAGCGGACACAAAGGACAGAATTCACGCGCCAGTGTAAGTCCGTGGTTCGAAGGCGGACAGATGCCGCTTCAGCGGCGACTGAGCCACAAGGGTTTTAATAACAACCGCTTTGCTGTGAAGTATCAGATCGTCAATATTGGTTTGCTCGAGCGTTTCGATGCAGGCACGATAGTAACACCTGATCTTCTCAAGGAATCCGGATTAATCTCTTCGAGACGAGAGAAGGTTAAAATTCTCGGCACAGGTGAAATTACTAAGAAGTTAACTGTTCAGGTACATGCCTTCAGTTCTGTTGCTGAAAAGGCAATTGTCGAGGCAGGCGGGAAAGCAGAGGTTATCCGGTAATGCGCGGCTTTGAAAGTATTCTGAAAATTGGTGAACTCAGAAAGAAAATCTTCTATACTTTTCTTCTTCTGGCTGTTTACAGACTCGGCGGCCACATACCTGTTCCCGGCATAAACGGCGATGCTCTTACAGAGGCATTTAGTTCGGGTGGCGGCGGTCTTATGGGAATGTATGACCTGTTTGTCGGCGGAGCGCTACAGAGAGCATCTGTATTTGCACTTGGAATCATGCCGTACATCTCCGCCTCGATTATCATTCAGCTTCTTACATCGGTTTTCCCATACTTCGAAAGATTGAAGAAAGAAGGAGAAGCTGGCCGTCAGAAGATGACTGAAATCACAAGATATGCTACTGTTGTCCTTGCAATGATACAGGGACTCGGTATAAGTCAGTACATCATAGGAATGAACTCTCAGGTACCCGGAGTTGTACCGAATCCGGGATTGGGATTTACAATTCAGACTGTAGTAACTCTGATAACGGGTACTATTTTTGTCATGTGGCTGGGTGAAAGAATTACTGAGCGTGGAATTGGCAACGGTATAAGTCTGATAATCTTTGCCGGCATAGTCGGAAGACTGCCGGGTGCTTTGATTTCTATTTATCGCGATGTTTTCGTGCTTCAGCAGACAGGTTTCTTGACAGCAGTATTCCTTGGTTTCTTCATGTTTGCCGTGATTGCCTTTGTGGTACTTATGACCGAAGCCCAAAGGCGGATACCCGTTACCTATGCCAAACAGGTTAAGGGTCGAAAAGTCTATGGCGGACAGAACACTCATATCCCCATACGCTTGAATACAGCCGGAGTTATTCCTGTCATATTCTCGCAGGCATTCATGATGTTTCCGAGCAGCATAGCAATGTTCTTCCCCGGATCAGGGATCGATACATGGGTAGCTAAGTATCTCTCACCTGGTGGTGCAATCTATATTACGGTTTACTGCCTGCTCATCATTCTCTTTGCATACATATATACGGCAATAACATTCAATCCCCAGGACCTGGCCGACAACATGAAAAAATATGGAGGCTTCATTCCGGGCAGAAAACCCGGGAAAAGCACTGCCAAGTACATAGAAAAGGTTCTTGTGCGCGTAACACTTCCGGGTGCTCTGTTCCTTGCGGCTGTTGCTGTAATGCCCATGCTTCTCACAAGGCATGCCAATGTGAATTTCATGTTTGGCGGGACAAGCCTCCTGATTGTGGTAGGTGTAGCACTCGAAACGCTCAGACAGATCGAGACACATCTTCTGATGCGTCACTATGACGGGTTCCTTTCAAAGGGAAAAATCAGAGGGAGAAGATAGTCTGATGAATCAGTTCAGAATTGTCTTACTGGGACCACCCGGTTCCGGGAAAAGTGTGACAACGGCAATGCTGTGTCAGAAACATGAACTCATTCATATATCAACCGGTAATATTTTCAAGGAAGAAGTGCGTCACAGAACTGACCTTGGGAAAAAAATAGAGGATACGATAGCAGCCGGTGATCTTGTCAGCGACGAAATAGTCAACGAGGTCGTATTTCAGAAAATTGCGTCGTCAGAAAAAGGATTTATTCTCGATGGCTATCCCCGTACACTTCAACAGGCTGAATCTCTCGATTTATGGCTCGAAAAACGCGGAGAACCGCTGACAGATATAATCTCACTTAGCGTGCCTGAAGAAATTCTCATAAAGAGAATAGCCGGAAGATTGACATGTACCGAATGTGGTTTCAGCAGTAAACAGTCTGAATATGACGAAGGGGACTTGTGTCCCCGGTGCAGTAATCCGCTAATTGTCCGTGATGATGACAAAATAGATATACTGAAACACAGATTTGTCAATTATCGCAAAAAAACAGCACCCTTAAAAGAGTACTATAGAAACTTACTTAAGATAGTTGATGGAACCGATACTGTTGAAGAAGTCGTCGAAAAAGTAGAGGAAGTTCTCTAGACCAATGAGTATTGTAAACGCAGTAGAACTCGAATACATGCGTGAATCCTGCTCAATTGTACGCGAAGCACTTGATGCAATGATGGCGTTTATCAAACCCGGAGTTTCGACTGCAGATATAGACAGGGTGGGAAGAAAAATCATAGAATCTCGCGGAGCTGTCCCGAGTTTTCTGGGTTACGACGGTTTTCCGGCTTCGGTCTGTGTCTCTATCAACAACGAAGTAGTACATGGTATTCCGTCCACAAAACGGATAGTTCGTGAAGGTGACCTTGTCGGTATCGATGTAGGTGCTTTCAAAAACGGATATCATGGCGATGCGGCGGAAACTGTTCCGGTAGGCAGGATAAGTTCTGAAGCCGCTGAACTGCTAGCAGTTGTGTATACCGCGCGGGATAGAGGTGTTGCCGCTGCAAGAGCAGGTAATAAGGTAGGAGATATCGGGAATGCAATTCAACAGTATGTCGAGGGAAAGGGATTCAGTGTCGTGAAGACTCTTGTCGGACACGGAATCGGCAGAAAACTTCACGAAACTCCGCAAGTACCTAATTTCGGCAGCCCTGGTACGGGTTATAGACTAAAAGCAGGACTTGCCATAGCCATTGAACCGATGATAAATTTCGGCAGAAGTCCTGTCAGCATCCAAAAAGACGCATGGACTATTGTCACAGATGACGGCACATTGTCGGCTCATGCGGAGCACACGATTGTAATAACTGACAACGAACCTTTAATATTGACGACATGATGATAATTAGCAATGATATACGTTCCGCAAAAAGAAAGGTAAGCAGTGGTTAAGAACATTGTGAAAGATGGCACAGTTCTGGAAGTACTTCCCAACTACCAATGCCGAATTGAAATAGATGACATGAAAGGGCATATTGCATTGTGTTATATTTCCGGAAAAATGCGTCAGAATCACATTAGAATACTAGTAGGTGACCGTGTTACGGTAGAATTATCTGCCTATGACCTTACCCGCGGCAGGATAACCTACAGATACAAGTGAGGAAAAAAATGAAAGTAAGAAGTTCAGTTAAAAAAATATGCGAACACTGTCAGATAATAAGACGGAAAGGGGTTGTGCGGGTGATTTGTTCCCGTGACCCGAAGCATAAGCAACGGCAGGGATAACTGCCGGACATTTGGAGGTAAACAGTGGCGAGAATCGCGGGAGTAGACCTTCCACGGAATAAGCAGATACTTTATGCACTGCCATACATCTATGGAATAGGATTAACTTCTTCAAAGGAGATTATCGAGAAGACCGGTATTCCTCCCGAAACGAAGACCGATGATCTTACAGAGAGTGAAGTAGCAACATTAAGGAAGATAATCGAATCGGACTATGTTGTAGAAGGTGCACTGAGAGCGAAAGTCAACATGAACAAGAAACGTCTGATGGACATCAAGTGCTACCGCGGCATCAGACACAGGAAGGGTCTTCCTGTCCGTGGACAGCGTACGCACACAAACGCTCGAACCCGCAAGGGTCCTAAGCGTATTACCAAACGGAAATAGGAGAGAGTATGCCTAAGAAAGCCAAAAAAGGTAAAACCACACGGGCGGTCAAGAAGAAGAAAGTTACCGATGTCAACGGCATTGCTCATGTAAAATCATCATTTAACAATACCAAGATTACAATTACAGATAGAAACGGTAATGTCATTACATGGGCAAGCGGCGGAACCACAGGTGTGAAAGGTACACGAAAGAGCACTGCATTTGCTGCCGGACAGGCTGCAGTTCAGGTTGCTGAGAAAGCAATCGAAGCAGGATTGAAGAAGATTGAGATTTGGGTCAAAGGACCCGGGTCAGGAAGAGAAGCTGCCGTAAGAGCTCTTCAGACAGCAGATATTGAAGTTACCGCAATCAAAGACCTCACCAGAATACCCCATAATGGTTGCCGTCCGACTAAGCGTCGAAGAAAAGGGAAATAACAGAAACAGCGGCAGGACCGCATTAATGATTTCAGGGGAGGATCTGATGGGATACAAAAGTCTATATCTTCCGGACAAGATAGAGTGGGATAAAGAAACATATACGGATACATTCGGCAGGCTTGAAATAACACCGCTCGAACGTGGCTTCGGGAATACACTCGGGAATGCACTGAGACGAGTGCTTTTTTCTTCACTTGAAGGTGTAGCTCCAGTTTCAATGAAGATAGAGGGAGCCAGGCACGAATTTTCAGCTCTTGCCGGAATAGTTGAAGATGTTACGGAGATTGTACTTAATGTAAAAGCACTGGTCGTGCAGTACGATGGTACAGAACCGCAGACGATTCAATTGAACAGAAAAAAGAAAAGAAAGAAGAAGGACGTTATAACAGCATCAGAACTGAAGTGTAACGACGGTGTTAAAATAATCAACGGAGATCATGTAATTGCGGAACTTACCGAAGGCGGAGTTCTGAATCTGGAAATCAGAATTGAAAAGGGGAAAGGCTTCGTCACCGCTGACGAATGGGATAATGCAGACACGGATGAAGAAGAAGGAGTTATCTTTCTCGATTCGTGGTTCTGTCCGATAACAAAAGTCAATTATGATGTGCAGGACGCTCGTGTCGGAGATAAAACCGATTACGATAAACTCACGATGAATGTACATACTGACGGAAGTGTTACGCCGGAAGAAGTTATTAAGACAGCCTGTGATATTCTTATGAAACACTTTGAAATGGTATTCGAAGGGAAAGAATATGTGGAAGATAAAATTGTTGCGGATTTGGTTTCGGGTGGAGCTTCGAAGGAAAAATCACCCGCAGAAATCACGCTTGTTGATTTTGGAATATCCACCAAGATAGGGAATATTCTCAGAGAAGACGGAATAAATTCTCTTGCTGCACTTCTTGAAAAAACAGAGGAAGAACTTTTGGGTATCAAGGGATTTGGTCCTTCATCTCTCCATGAGATACAGGACAAACTTAACGAAAAGGAACTTAAACTAAGTAAATGACAGGACCGGGAGAATATTATGCGTCATAGAAAAACAACCCCGAAGTTAGGAAGAAAGCCGGCTGCCCGAAGACGGATGCTGAGAAGTCTTGTAACTTCGCTGATTCTCGAGGAGAGAATCAAAACCAGTCTCGGAAAAGCAAAAGCCGCCCGTAGCGCTGCGGAGAAGCTAATCTCCAAGTCGAAGATAGACACTCTGCATTCCCGAAGGACTGCAGCCGCTTCAGTATATGGAAGTATAGCTCTAAAAAAACTCTTCGAAGAAATTGGGCCAAGGTATACTGATAGACCGGGCGGTTATACAAGAATACTGAAACTTGGACCGCGCAAGGGAGACGGTGCCGAAGAATGCATCCTCGAACTTGTTGACTCTCCGGGGTCAGTAATCGAGCAGGATAAGAAGACTAAGAAGAAATAGCAATGCACAGAACAGCCATTCTCACAAGCGGGGGTGATGCCCCCGGAATGAATGCCTGTATCAGAGCCGCGGTTAGAGCAGGTCTCAACCGCGGTTTTGAAGTATATGGCATTTACAAAGGTTATAAAGGGCTGATAGACGGTAATGTCTTCCCCCTTCATACAGGAGATGTCAGCAATATTATCCAGCGCGGCGGTACAATACTCCACGCTGCAAGAAGCAGGAGATTCTACACTGCCGAAGGCAGAACTAAGGCTGCCGGAATTCTGCAGGAACACAATATCAACAGTCTGATCGTAATTGGCGGAGACGGCAGTTTTCATGGGGCAGATTTACTGGCAGAAGAGCATGGCGTTGTTGTAGTAGGCGTTCCGGGGACAATTGACAACGACATCTGGGGTACCGATTTCACCATCGGTTATGATACTGCTGTGAACACGGCTCTCGATGCAGTGGACAAGATCAGAGATACAGCAGCTGCACATGACAGACTGTTCATAATCGAAGTGATGGGGCGGTCTGCAGGATTCATCGCTCTTGAAGTAGGTGTAGGGGCAGGAGCAGAAGCCGTTCTCATACCGGAAACTCCTACTGACCTCGAAGCAATCTGTTCCTTGATGAAAAATCGTATATCGAATGGCAGGACTTCGAACATCCTTGTAGTCGCAGAAGGTGACGAAGAAGGTGATGCCTTCGAAATCGCCCGCAAAATAGAGAGTATTTCAGGTATGAAGAGCCGTATTACAGTACTCGGTCATGTTCAGCGCGGCGGGTCTCCAACCACGTCTGACAGAGTTCTTGCTTCCAAAATGGGTTCAGCCGCAGTAACTGCGATAGCTGACAATGCCTGCCCCTGCTACATCGGCCAACTAAACGGCATCATGCACAGACACCCGTTCAAAGCCGCCCGGGAAAACAGGAAACCCCTCGACCCGCTCCTCCTCAAACTCACCGAAACCCTCGCTACCTAATTGGGGACGGAGGAGTTAGCTATACCTACTTCTTCTTCACTAAGGATTTCATCGCTTCGAGATATAGAGTATCAGGGCAGATGTCCTGTCCATTAGGCCATGCTACTGTTCCATCGACTACTCGTGCCTGTGAGAAGTAATGCTTGTCTCTGAGTTCGGTAAAAACACTAAAATCAAGCAGGTCTGAACAATCATATATTCCGGTTTCACCATTGGTAAATAGAATAATCAACTCATAATCGGTAGTCGTAGTAACTTCGGATACTCTCGGATTCACTATCTTCACCTTAGAGGTTCAATTTTATATGGATGTTCACCGGATACAGCCAATTCCCAATCAGCAACAAGTTCATCTTTATGTATTTCAATTCATGCATGAAGCAATTTCAGATTGTCCTGGAATGCTTCCCTCGAGAATATTCCATCCGGAATAGAAACAACCGCTTCATGTTCTTGATATTTAACATGAATATGAGGAGTGCTATGTTGTTTGTTATCTATGAAATACATGTAGATAATAATTCCATAAAATGTTGATATTGCAGGCATAATAATCTCCCCCTCAGTTTGAAACATAATCTCATATATCGAATAGCTTGTCAAGCACTGATGAACTCGGAGGAGTTAGTCTAACTAACTCCTTTATATCAGATTATTTGTCTGTCTTTAATCAGGAACTCAAACGACCGGTCCCACTTCTTTTCACCCTCTTTTGAGTACATGCATCCCGTAAACTGTCCCATCTTACGATGATATGCGATGCATTCACGGCACTTGCCGTGGCGTGGACAGCCCGGGTAAGTACAGGCACACTCAGGGTTTGTGCAATCTGTATTCGACATATTTCCCCCACTTCTCTCTATACAAATATAGTACCGTACATCACTTTTTCAACTTTAGTCGCTAAACACCATTGCCTACGGCTAAAGTGGGAAAAGTGAAGTACGGTACTTTTGCTGAAGAATGCCCGTGCGGTTTTCGGGACACGCACAGAGCTGCATGTCCCTAAGCATGATGAAGCAGCATTCTGAACAATTAGGGACACCCCTTGAATGGGGATAGGCACCCCTCAAGGGGTGTCCCTAATTATATTACCGGGGAAGGGGGGAACATGCTGAAAGCAGTCATATTCGACCTCGACGGAACACTGCTCGATACGCTCGGGGACATACACAGAGTAGCGAACCTTGTACTCAAAGCACAGGATTTTCCGCTGAAAAGCCTTGACTTCATCAGAATGGCTGTCGGAAGCGGTGTAGGCATGTTGTCCCGTCGGATACTTCCGGAAGAGAACCGAGATGATGATACTATCGGAGGTATCACTGAAGCCATCGAAGAGGAATTCTTTCAAAACGGGATACTACTGACAAAACCATATCCCGGTATTCCGGAAATGCTGTACTCACTAACAGAAAAAGAAATTCCTATGATGGTTCTCACAAACAAACCACAGATTTCAGCCGAACGGGCTGTAACCCGTTTCTTTCCGGATATTCCATTTAAATGTGTTCTGGGTGTCCGCCCCGGTTTTCCGCAGAAACCTGACAAGCGTGTTGTAGTTGAGTCGTTGAGAGTACTCGATGCGCCTTCCTCTACTACGGGAATAGTCGGAGACTCTGATATCGACATGCAGGCAGGTACAGCCGGGGGACTTCACCGGATTGGAGTGTCATGGGGGTACAGGGATGTATCGGTTCTCAAGGCAAACAACGCTGATATCATTGTGGACTCACCTTTGGAAATTCTCGATTTGCTCTAATCCCCGGGAGAGTAGTCCTTTCCCACAATGACATTTATTGCCTTGGGTAGTGATTCGAAAGTAACTGAAATATCACCTTCGAATACTTTTGGAGCGGCTTCACCGTCCAGTTCAACCTTGATTTCACCTGATGACCGGATTGTGATTTCCTTTCCTTTCCAGGAAGATACAGACTTATAATCCAGTACTGTACCGTTGAACAATCTCGGCAGATTCCAGTACAGCCTGATTCTCGATGCAGGACGGATTACCACGGCATCAAGTAATCCATCATCAGGAACGGAAGCAGGAGAAGGTTGCATTCCACCGCCTGCATATTTGCAGACTCCGAGAGTCAGACTAAGATATTCACCAGAGAATACAGATTCTCCGTCAACAGCTATCTCAGCATCCCACGAAGGCGGGTTCATAAGCGTGGTAACAAGTGTTCCCATGTAACCGCTGTTCTTGAGGGGTTTGTGCTTTCTCTTTGCCAGAGTTTTCATAAGTACATGTGCATCGAGCCCAAGCCCTGCAGAGTTCACATACTTTGCTTCATAGAGTAAGGTCCCGCTGCTTCTAATAGAGCACCGGCCGATGTCAAGATGTTCGCTTCTGCCCCTTACGATTGCTTTCACGGCTTCTTCATAATCAGGGATCTTCAATGTGCGAACCCAGTCGTTGCCGGTGCCGGTGGGAATCACTGCAAGAATTGGAGAATTTGACTCCTCTGTTGGAAATCCCCTGATCACATGGCTTGCAGTTCCATCGCCGCCGATTATTATGATCCCACGGCGGTTTTCCCTGCAGGCAACAGACGCAATCTCTGAGAGGTGCAGAGCATTTCTGGACAATACTGTTTCAAAACTGATGCCACTTTCAGTCAGAGCAGGTCCAGTAGTTTTCCAGATTTTCCTGCTCCTGCCACCTCCTGCAGTAGGATTGACAATGACGAGCCAGTCCTTCTTCATGTTAGAAACCTATATATGTGCCGACTTTTGCGAATGGACCGGAAAAATCAACTGTAAACTCATTCGCTTCAGCTTCTGATAATGTTACTTTGGAGCTTCTGTATCCGGCTTCCAGCCCGAAGTTTACAGGAAGACATGCAAGCCTGAATGTCGATTCTTGATCTATCCGCAGGGAAGTTACAAACCCGAAGGAACTACCCGTTCCAAGGGTTGATGTATTGGGTGAATCGAGTTCCCTCCGAACCGAACAGTAAGTAGGTCCTATCCCCGCAGAGAAGGAAAAGGCATTTCCATCCAGGATAATGTAGTATGCTTCAAGTTCGAAGAAGAGTTCTTGATCATCGAGGTCAATGATCTCCTGGGTATCACCAAACAGAAAAGCTATTCCGCCGGTGGCAATTCCAATCAGAATGTAAGAGAGCGGGTCATAATTGTCACTGTAAGCCCCCTGTATCCGGGATATCCCCACACTGCTGCGAATGCGCAGTTTGCTTGGAATGGCATCGACCAGCATTTCAATCCCGCCGCCCCATGCAATTGTGCCCAGCGAGAAATCGAGCCCCGCATCATTGGTCATTTCAGCAAAATCCTTTTCATCGTCCATTCCGGGAATGGATGCCATGAAGAAGGTACCTATTCTGAATGCTGGCCCTGAAAAAGTCTCGGCAGGGGGAGAAGGTGAAAGGGAATCAGGCGGCAGCACAGGTTGTGCAAGAAGGTTTAGGGCAAGTATTAATGCAGTCATTGATACACCTCGAAAAGTTGAGTGTCTATGACAGAATTATCCAGTATCAACCTGAAATAGTAAAGTCCATCGGGTACTCTGTTATCAAGGGAATCCTGCATATTCCAGAAGCTGTTGTATTCCCCCGCCGGACAGGGATTGGACTCCGGTTCGAATGCCATTATTGTTTTCATGTAACAGTTAAGCATCAGAAGTTCAACTGTTCCCACGGTATCAATGCTCCACACAATCGTCAGAGAATCACTTGTGACTTCCTCAAACGGATAGTCAGTTAGGTCGCATCCCGAAAGAACGAAAAACACGATAAGCGGGAATACCAAGAAGACCTTTTTCACATTTCCTCTATATTTGATAGAATACATACATGGCGAATGACAGTACTTAATATAAAGAGTAAGACATATGAAGAGAATATCAGCAGAAAAGTGGTTGCAGGACAACTCCTTTCTGTCCAAAGGAAGCACAACAAACGACTCTGATAGACTCGCCGAGCCACCTTCCGAAGAAGTTTATTCCCAAATAGAACCGGTGAAGTGCATAGTAATTCACCATTCAGCAACTGCTTCAGGCAATGCGAAGTGCTTCCGTGCTCTGCACAGGGGGGTCTTCAAGTGGGATGACATAGGATATCACTTTGTGATTGGGAATGGAACATACAGTGGTGACGGGGAGATAGAGAAAGGCAGGCCGATAACAGCGATTGGTGCCCATTCCCGCGGAAACAACAGGGACAGCATTGGAATCTGTCTTGTCGGTGATTTCGAAGAGACCAGACCAACGGAGAAGCAGCTTGCTTCCCTTGGCAGTCTTCTCCTTGAACTTCTAAATCATTTTTCACTTACTGCTGATTGTATAAAATTCCACAGAGAGATGAAAGGAAACAAGACTCTCTGCCCGGGGGAAAATCTTCCTAAAAGCCTTGTTTTGGCTGTTCTGAGTAAACATCCTTAAAGACTTGTCAAAACCGTATCCTTTTTGTATATAGCACGTCTCGAAAGGATGAGAAACATATGCTGACAATACTGACGATTTTGCACTTTATTATATGCGTTCTGCTCGTTGCTGTTGTGCTTCTGCAGAAGTCGAAAGGCGACGGTCTTTCCGGTGCTTTCGGCGGGGGCGGAGCCATGACAGCTTCATTCGGCAACCGCGGAGCTGCATCGATGCTGTCAAGAGCAACGACAATCCTGGCAGTTCTCTTCATGTCAACTTCTTTTCTTCTTGCTATAATCCCTAAATAGCGAAGATATCTTTAGTGCCGGGGTGGTGGAATTGGCAGACACGCTAGGTTAAGGACCTAGTGGGCACACGCCTGTACGGGTTCAAGTCCCGTCCCCGGTACCATAGTCAACGGAATCACAAATAAGCCTGCGAACTGTACGCAATCAGAACATTCAACCAATTGCAGGACAGCATTATTTTGAGTAGCATATTATGTTGAGTATTTGTATGAACGGATTTTGTCTGAAAGGAACAGCATGACTTTAAAGACATTGCTTGCCAAATTGATAGAGAAAAATGGTTCAGACCTTCATCTGAAGGTTGGCAGTCCGCCGACATTTAGAATAAACGGTGTCCTTCACAGGGCACAGGGAGACAGCCTGAAACCGGCGGACATACGTGATCTGATAAATCCGGCGATGACTGAAGAACAGAAAAAGGAACTCGAAGAGAATAGAGATATAGACTTTGCAGTAAGTGTTCCCGGGCTGGCTCGATTCCGGGCGAGTCTCTTTTATCAGCGGGGCACAGTTGTTGCTGTTTTCAGGGCAATTCCAATGAAGGTCCCACAGATAGAAGACCTCGGGTTGCCGGGTGCATGTAAAAAGCTTGCCGATTACGGTTCCGGACTTATACTCGTCACCGGTCCCACCGGTTCGGGTAAGAGTTCAACTCTTGCTGCGATGATAGACTACATCAACAAAAGCAGGAAACTGCATATCCTGACGCTGGAAGACCCGATAGAGTTTCTTCATAAGGATCAGATGTCGCTTGTGAATCAGCGGCAGGTAGGGAGCGATGCATTGTCATTCTCACGCGGAGTTATCAAGGCCATGCGTGAAGACCCTGATGTCATAATGATAGGTGAAATGCGGGATACGGAAACCATCGAAGCTGCACTTACAGCTGCAGAAACCGGCCACCTTGTTCTTGGAACTCTTCACACAAGCAGTGCCATTCAGACTATCGAGCGGGTACTCGATATATTCCCGGGTGACAAGCAGGATCTCGTGAGATTCCAGCTCTCGACTACGCTTCAGGGAATACTCAGTCAGAAACTAGTTCCCGGGCTGAAATCGGGACGAGTTGCCATTATCGAAGTACTTATGGTCAATCAGGCGATTAGAAACATGATAAGAGAGTCAAAAACACATCAGATTCTCTCGCAGATGCAGTCAGGAAAGAGAATCGGCATGATATCGATGGAGGATGCTGTTGCAGACGCTCTGGAAAGAGGTCTCATCTCGCAGGAAACAGCAGAGAGAGTAATACCTAAACTATAAAGAGTATAGCAGATAATTGGAACTTACAAAGGAGAATTTTGTATATTCAGTCATACTGTTTTGGATTAGAGAAGAATAACAAATACCGTCATAGCGATGGTTATATCCGGAGGATTTAAGGTGTTGGGACAAGTATTCAATGTTGTTGCGCAGGCAGATATTATTACTAAGTTCATTCTGGTTATCATAGCAGTTCTTTCTGTAGGGTCATGGGCTGTAGCTATTTCGAAAATACGGGAATTCAAAAGAATTCTCGGTTCATCCCAGATGTTCATGGATGCATTGCGGACTACAGGTAAACCCCCCGGTGGGGATTTCTGGAGCCGAAGCGATGAGGTTGGTCCACTGGCGCTTATGTATGCAGAAGCCGGCAGATTTATTCAGGCAAGAGAAACCAGGGGCGTCACAGGGCCGCTGTCTCCCGAAGAGGCGGATGAACTGAAGAACGCACTCGAAAGAGAAGCCGGAGAAGACCTTGCCCGGCGTGAACGGAATATTGGACTGCTTGCAACTGTAACAAGTGTAGCACCACTGCTGGGATTACTTGGAACCGTGTGGGGAATATTGACGAGTTTTATAGGTATGAAAGAACTCGGAGTTGCTGATTTGAGCGCTGTAGGTGCAGGAGTGGCGGCCGCTCTGACGACTACTGTGGCAGGTTTATTGGCGGCGATACCTGCCAATATCTTTCATAATTTCGTGGTGGGGAGAATAAACTCGCTTGCAGGTGAGATAGACAGATTCCTGTCAGAACTGGTGGATGTATGCAGAAGGGGAAATCTCTAAATGCTTAAGACAAGGTATAAGCAGTTATCCAATATCAACATGACTAATCTTGTCGATGTTACGCTTGTACTTCTCGTCATTTTTATGCTTACTACACCTATGATGCAGAGAAGCGCGGACGTGAAACCGCCCATCACTGACGCAGGTCGGATATTGAGTTCTCTCAATCCCAATGAGTCACTGGTTGTTGAAATCGACCAAATCGGAAACCTGAGCATAGCCGGCAACCCCGTATTGATGGAGAACCTGAAGGAAATAGCAGAAGAAGCATATCTGTCAGGCAGGGAGGAAGCATATGTGCGTGCAGACAGAGATGTTCGGTATGAAGTTGTTGCAAATACACTTTCAGAACTTGCATGCGGAGGTTATTTAAGTGTGGGACTTGTACAGGAATCAGGAACGCCCCCTGAATGAAATTTACCGACAAGAAGCTGGATACCGAAACACCGATGTTCAAGCGTTCAAATGTTATACTTTCTATTACAGGGCATGTTATCGTAATTGTTCTGGGATTGGTTACTTTCAGTGGGAGTGCAGTGCAGCCTCCTATAGGCGGTGATAGTGTCATCAATGTCGATATGATCACGCTTGCTCCACCGCAGCCAATGCAGGAATCGGAACAGGTTGTCGAGTCTACACCGGAACCTGTAGAAGAAGTTGCTCCCGAAGTACAGGAACCGGTAGAACCGCCTGCAGCCGCTGAAGAACAGGTTGAAGAGGTAATTGAAGAACCGCCTGCGGAAGTAATTCCTGAGGAACCTCAGGTTGAACCGGTACAGGAACCTGTGGAACACCCCGAAGAAGATCCTGTGACTCCTGAATCGGAAACTCAGGTCGAACCTTCAGAGAACTATGCTACGATTGAAGCAACGGGGAGTGCAGGAGGCGGAGTGCCGGGACCGGGGTCTTACGAATCAAGGGTTTTCAATGCAATCCGGCGAGGTTTCCGGACATCGTTGAAACCGGAGCAGACCTACCTTGTAATTGTGACAGTTTCCGCCGAAGGGGTTCTTTCTTATGAGACTGTTAGAGACAGTAATGTGGCAGGATTCGACAGAGCTGTCGAGAATGCTCTGGCAATAGCCGGCATTCCCCCTAATAATCTGCGCAGAGTCTATACAATCCCCATTGAATTTAAGGGAGTCGAGTAGAGTATATGCGAAAGACATTACATAATCGCTTAGTACTGTTCATTATTACGGGCAGTATATATGCGGTCGAATTCATACCAATGTCACCTATCAGTGCTGAATGCACCCCTATTGTGCTCGAAGTAACAGGAGATGCAGATTTGTGTGATATTGTGAGGGAACAACTTACTTTAGACATAGATTTTTCAGGACTTCTCATAACGGCTGAAGAAGGTTATGCCGAAGTGAATGTAGAAGTCAGTTCAGTCAGTAATGGCGTAGCACTGAGGGGAGAGGTTTTCTCCGGAGGTGTCTATGAGGGTACGCACAGTTACACAGGAACATCAGTATATGCACTGATACATGCGTTTGCAGATGACCTGGTATATGACCTTACCGGCGAGGACGGCATCGCATCTACATATCTGACTTTCATAGAACGGACTTCTTCGGGATACACACTCTGTGCAAGACCAATAGACCCGCGGCCGGCACAATCTCTGATGACAAATGAGTCCATGATTACAACTCCTGCATGGAGTCCTGACGGCGATAGAATTGCATTTACTTCATACCAGAACGGCAACGTGGATATCTGGATGTATAGTTTTAGTAACAGTTCAGCCCATGTGGTTTCTTCTCTTCCGGGACTTAATTCGTCACCTGCATGGAGTCCTGACGGAGGCACAATAGCTCTTACGCTCTCGGGAGGTACTAATCCCGATATCTATTTACTTGACCTGTCGACAGAAGAAACAAGACGACTTACGCTCAGGAGTTCCATTGAAACATCGCCATCATTCTCACCCACAGGCAATCAAATCGTTTTTACGAGCGATAGGGTGGGTTATCCGCAACTCTATATCATGGACAGCATTGGCGGCACGGCAATCAGAACTACCCGTTCACATAGTTACTGCGACAGCCCTGCATGGTCTCCGCGCGGTGACAAAATCGCATATACTGCGAGTATCGGCGGGAATTTCCATATATTCGTGATGGATGCAGACGGTTCCAATATCCGTCAGGTAACCTTCGAGGGAACTCTAAATGAAGACCCTGCATGGGGTCCGACGGGAAGGCATATTGCATTCAGTAGTGACAGGGACGGTGGTCGCTCGATATATATTGTAGAACTGAATGAACTAAAAGTTATGAAATTTACGGACGGAAGAGAAAGTTATTGCCCTACCTGGTCACCGGTTGATTTCAGGTAGGTTTGGAATTGGAGGAAATGCAGATATGAAGACGGGAAAACTGATTGTCACGGTACTGATATGTATCCTGGTGTCATTTGTAATAATATCAGGAAGCGGATGCAGACCTGATGACACAATTCCGGATGCAGATTCGACTGTTGTAGTAATCGATGACGGCTATATCCCTGAGAATATAGGTGTCTGGGAAGCAGATACATTCACGACGATGGACGAATACCTGATAGAGCATCAGAACATGCTCAATGATGTGTTTTTCGATTTCGACAGCGATGAATTATCAGACGAAGCACTGATGATTCTTCAGGCAGACGCTGCATACATCATGAATAATCCGGGTTTCGGGGTTAAACTCGAAGGACACTGCGATGAACGGGGTACGATCGATTACAATCTTGCTCTCGGGGAAGGACGGGCTATTACCGTTTACAATTATCTGGTAGGCTATGGAGTAGCACCCGGCAGACTGGAGTACATTACTCTCGGGAAAGAGAGTCCTTTTGATTTCGGGCATGATGAAGCTGCCTGGGCTGCCAACAGGCGGGTTCATTTTCAAGTGATCATAGGAGATTGATATGAAAATTATTGCTGCGATTACCTTTCCACTACTTCTTCTTACAGGCTGTTGGGGGACGGATTACATTCATTCCCCTGCGCGTGTACGCGATATTGAAACCAGTACTATCGTCTTAGAGGAAAGAGTCGACAGTCTATTATCCGCGGTGGAGGAGAACGAAGATCTATTAAGGGGAATGAGTGCACAAACCGGTTCACGGACATCAGATGTCATTGAAACTCTGTCTGCTCTTGTCGAAGAACTGGATATGACACTGGGGCGGATTGGAAGCCTGAGCGGTCCGGTTATGCAGGATACAACTCAGAATCCTATTGCCCAGACTATTTTCAGCGAAACTCTTAATCAATTTAATCAGGGGAGTTTCGACATTGCAGCAGAAGGGTTTGCCGAAATCGTCGAATTGTATCCAACAGCACCTGTAGCTGATGATGCCATGTATTATCTTGCGTTGTGTGCAGAAGAAGTTGGAGCCTATCACGAAGCTATTGAGAAGTACATGGTGATGCCTTATCTCTATCCTAACTCCGAGAGAACGCCCGGAGCAATAAGCAGAGCGGCAGGAATATATGATGATAAGAATACTGAAGATTGCCGGGACAGACTTTACTATCTCCTTATTACTCGATATCCGCGAAGTGCTGAGGCGGAACTGATACTCAATGCATCTGAAGAGGAAGAGATTATCGAATAATCACAAACCCTCCCTGTTCTTTGACGAAAAGTAATTAAGTGAGCATATTTGTAGGTTACTTTTTGTGTATCGCGGGAGTGGCGGAATTGGCAGACGCGCCAGATTTAGGATCTGGTGAGCTATGCTTGTGGGGGTTCAAGTCCCCCCTCTCGCACCATTTATCACTAATAGGAAAGAGTATATGTTTGAAATAATCAAAGGAGAAGACAATAAACGAACTGTAAAATTCACAGAAGACAAGAAGGGTGTTCAGCGGGTATTTGCAGATATCCGCAGAACCATCTCGAAGGAAATGGATGTTCCCGGCTTCAGACCAGGCAAAATTCCGCGGGGACTCGTTGAAAGGAAGTACGGCAATTTCATAATTGCCGAAGCCGGAGATGCAATTCGCAGAAAACTCACGAGTGATCTTCTCGATGAGAAGGACTGGATACTGGAAGATACAGACCTGAGTAAGGACCAGGTGCTTCCGGTAGATGGCGAGCCATATACTTTCGAGATAGAGTTTTCTCTATTTGAGACTCCTGAACCCCAGGGCTATGATGGTATTAAGGTAAAAGTCCCGCTCTTCGACGTCGATAATGCAATCGAGGAAGCCATCGAGGGCCTTCGAAACAGGATGGTAAACTTTTCCCAGGTCGAACGGGCTGTTGAGGGTGGTGATCTTGTCCATCTTACTGCAACATCAGAAGACGAACCGGAAGAATCGCATGAGTTCGATGCAAGAATAGGCGAAAACAGGTTCGGCCCCGGGTTCGATGAACTTCTGACAGGGCTGTCGGCAGGCGATACTTTCAAGGCAAGAATGAGCGACGGCAATGACGATAGTGAAGATACACCGCCCGCACACACATTTGAAGTGCTTGGAGTGAAAGAGCCGGTGCTGCCTGAACTCGACGATGAGTTTGCAAAGAATGCCGATTTGGATTCCATGGATGAACTTCGCTCGAAAATCAGGGAAAATATAGAAAGCAGGTACGATGAAGAACTGGATTACATGAAGAGGATTCAGATTTCCCGGGCTCTGCTTGAGAGCAACAAGTTTGACCCGCCTGCATATATGATAAACAATATGGTCGAAGATTACCTTACCCGGGTGGATGACGAAGACCCTGATGAAGAAACCAGGGAGTCAGTCCGCACAATGGCAGAGGAAAAGGTTAGGGAGTTTCTGATAATGAGGGCTATAGCTGAGAAGGAAGACATTCAGATATCGGCGCATGAAATTATAAGTGCAAAGAGTCCGGAAGAATCAGCAAATTCTGTTGCAGACAGACTTCGAAACGACAGGGCAATGGAACTTGTCACTGAACGGGTGAATATCACAGAAGAAGAGATAAGAGATGAACCGGAATCTCAAGATGAACCGGCAGATGATGAAGTGCAGTGGAAATGGGTACTTGAAGATACTCCTGAAGAATCCGAAAAAGATGAGGTGAAATCATAATGTCGATAATTCCATTTGTGGTTGAGCGGGATGGGAACAGGGAGAGAAGCTATGACATCTACTCCCGGCTACTGAAAGAGCGGATAATATTTGTTGGCGAACCTATTACCGGTCCAATTGCCAATGTGATTGTGGCGCAACTGCTGTTTCTCGAAGCACAGGATGCAGAGAAAGACATAAACATGTATATCAGCAGCCCCGGCGGAATCATCTCCAGCGGGCTTGCTGTTTATGACACAATGCAGTTGATCAAGCCGCCGGTTGCAACTTACTGCATGGGTTCTGCATCGAGCATGGCGGCGGTTCTGCTTGCTGCAGGAACCGGGGGGAAAAGAAATATCCTCCCGAACGCCCGGGTAATGATCCACCAGCCGATGGGTGGGACTCAGGGACAGGCAAGCGATATTGAAATTCAGGCGAAAGAGATATTGAAAATTCGCGTCCTATTGAATAAGATACTCGCACAGCACACCGGTCAGACTCTGAAGAAGATAGAAAAGGACACAGATAGAAATTTCTGGATGGATGCTCAACAGGCTGTAGATTACGGAATAGTGGATAACATTCTTTCGAGGAGAACACGGACGGAAAAATGACCAAAAATAAGAAATGCTCTTTCTGCGGACGCTCCGCACAAGAGGTGAACCAGATAATTGCAGGACCCGATGTTAACATCTGTGATGAGTGTGTGCAGTATTGCGATGATATTCTGCATGAAGAAATGAAGGAAAGAGAATCTTCTCTCGATATAGAGATGGGAGAAATTCTGCGCCCTTCGGAAATTCATGAAAAACTGAATGAGTATGTGATAGGGCAGGAACACGCCAAAAAAGTTCTTTCAGTCGCTGTTTACAATCATTACAAGCGCCTGCAGTCTCATGCTGACTCTACCGAGGTAGAACTCGAAAAGAGCAATATTCTGCTTGTAGGGCCAACCGGAACAGGGAAAACCCTTCTTGCGCGAACACTTGCTAAAATACTTGATGTACCTTTTGCAATAGCTGACGCGACGACTCTTACAGAGGCCGGTTATGTAGGAGAAGATGTAGAGAACATCCTGCTGAGGCTTCTTCAGGTTACAGACATGGACATACCATCAGCCGAGCGCGGAATAATCTATATCGACGAACTCGACAAGATAGCCCGAAAATCCGAGAATCCCTCGATAACGCGAGATGTATCCGGAGAAGGAGTTCAGCAGGCACTTCTAAAGATAATAGAAGGTACAATAGCAAGCGTACCGCCTCAGGGCGGAAGAAAACATCCATATCAGGAGAATATCCTGATTGATACAAGCAACATTCTCTTTATCTGCGGCGGGGCTTTCAACGGACTCGACAAAATAGTTGAAAAACGGGTGAAAGAAGTTCCAATGGGATTTGGTTCAGAAGTCAGGGAAGTCAAGGAAGAGAATGTCCTTGCATCTGCAGAACCGCATGACCTTGTTCATTACGGACTCGTACCCGAACTTGTAGGCAGACTTCCTGTTCTGGTTGCTCTGGATGATCTTGATACAGAAGATCTGGTTCGCATACTGACTGAGCCGAAGAATGCAGTTGTAAAACAGTATAGATATCTGCTAAGTCTCGAAGGTGTCGAACTTGAATTCGGAGAGAATGCACTCAAAGAAGTTGCATCTAAGGCAAAGGAACTTGACAGCGGGGCGAGAGGCCTCCGGTCGGTTCTCGAGAACATTCTGCTTGAATCGATGTATGAGCTACCCGATGAGGAGGATGTCGAAAAACTCGTCATTACGGCGAAAGCAGTACGGGGTGAAGAAAAACCGCAGCTGATCCGGAAGAAAGCAGATTCGACCCGGACCGGTTGAGATAAGTGAGCATATCACTTATCTCTTGGTTTTAGAGTACCATATCACTTAATTCCACTCATATCAATATTCGCAAAACACAGCGAATTAAGATGATACGGTACTAATGGCAATATTACAGAGATAAGTGATATGCTCACTTATCTTATACAGCACAATGGGGCACGAAGAAATCATGTCCCGGTTTGGCGCAGAATTAAATGTCATAGTACTATGAGGTACAAATGAGCAGAATGCAAATTGAGTTTCTGCGAAGCTGCCCGGGGGTAGAGCAGCTTCCTACCGACGGTTTACCCGAAATAGCACTTGCAGGACGCTCTAATGTAGGCAAATCGTCACTTCTGAACCGTCTTGCAAATGGTAAAAATATAGCGCGCACAAGTTCCAAACCGGGTTGTACCCAGTTCCTGAATCTGTATAGGGCAGAAAGGGGTTACTATCTGATTGACCTTCCCGGGTACGGTTATGCAAAAGCACCCAAAAAAGAAAGAAGTAAATGGGTCGGCTGGATCGGTGAGTACATTGTTGAGCGTAAACCGCTTCGCGGTATAATTCTTCTTGTGGATGCCCGGCATCCTGATATGGGCAGCGACATCGAAATGGCGGAACTGCTGCGGGAATTGGGCAGGCCATATATAATTGCCCTGACGAAGTCCGATAAACTGAAGCGCGGAAAACTGGCAAAAGCAAAACAGAAGGCGGAAGAGATGGGTCCTGTGATTTCCGTTTCATCAGTTACCGGAACCGGATTCGATAAACTTGGAAACTGGCTCGCAAGCGTAGTTACCGATTAAAGAAAATATTGAGGGAGAGGGGATAAGATGCCCGTAATTGTGGTTACAGGTTTGCAGTGGGGGGATGAAGGCAAAGGAAAGATGGTCGACCATCTTGCTGAATCAGCCCTGGCAGTAGCCAGGTTTTCGGGCGGAGCCAATGCCGGACACACCGTAGTTGTAGATGGAAGAAAAATCGTACTTCATCAGATTCCCTGCGGAATTATCAGACCGGGAGTTATCGGAATAATCGGAGCTTCGTGTGTTGTTGACCCTGTCTCTCTCATATCAGAAATTAAAATAACGGAAGAAGCAGGGATTTCAATAGGCGGAAGGCTTGCAATTTCGGGGAAAGCACATCTTGTGCACCCGGGATACAAATTTCTCGAAAAAGCAGATGAAGAAAAACGAGACGCATCTGCAGTTGGAACCACCGGCAGGGGAATAGGACCAACCTATACCCAGAAGTTCATGCGGATGGGAATAAGGCTCGAGGATGCCTGCATTCCTTCCCTGATAGTTGAAAAAGCTGATAGCGTCGCAAAAGAATGTGCAGACACTCTAAACCTTTCTTCTGAAGATGAAGAGAGGCTGCAGGCTGAAACCCGGGAATTCATAGAAGCATCGCAGAATCTGGTTGAACATGCAGGCGATGTGTCGCTGATTATTCAGAAGATTCTCGACAACGGCAAGACCCTGATCGCCGAAGGAGCACAGGGTTCTCTGCTGGACCCTGACCACGGCACCTATCCGTATGTCACCTGCGGTTCATGTATTGCCGGTGCAGCAGGACTGAGTCTTGGTTTCGGTCCCACACGCATATCCGAAGTCGTTGGAATTCTGAAAGCCTACACAACACGCGTGGGAAACGGACCTTTCCCCACGGAACTGACAGGCAGTATAGGTGAGCGAATTCGTGAGCAGGGCAATGAATACGGCGCAACAACAGGAAGACCCCGGCGGTGCGGATGGTTCGACGGCGTATTGAGCAGATATACAGCGAGGATAAATGGAAGCACATGGATAACATTGACTCTCCTCGATGTACTCAGCGGACTCGATGAACTGAAGGTATGCACGAGATACGAACTCGACCCTGAAATAGAAGCGTCCATTTTCGAGACAGGTGCAAGACTTGGAAAACACACTGCAGAATTTGAAACACTTCCGGGCTGGCAGGAAGACATCATGGGTGAGCAGAGCTGGGATTCTCTTCCGGTGAATGCCAGAAATTATGTAGAGTTTCTCGAAGATCTGGTTGGTGTTCATATCAAGGCCGTATCGACCGGACCCGACCGCAAAGATCTCATCTGGCGGAATTAAACTGAAATTGTGGTATCATGCCTGAATATTTCGACACTCACTGTCATCTTTATTATGACAGGTATCAGAACGATATAAGCGATGTTATCGACTCTGCCCGTTCTAATGGAGTAACGGGAATGTTAGTCCCCGGAGTCGATGAAGATACCAGTTTTCAGGCATCTGAACTGGCGGCAAGATTCAATGGTGTATATGCAGCTGTCGGACTGCAGCCCAATGAATCACCGAAATATCCGGATTCCTATATCGAAAAACTGGCTGAATTGATAATCGAGCCCGGAGTCATTGCCATCGGAGAAACAGGGCTGGATTATTACCGCACGAAGGTTTCCCGTGAGACTCAGTACAAACATCTGCGTCAACAGTTTGAACTTGCAGAGAAATTGGGTTATCCGATTATTCTGCATTCCAGGGGAGCTGAGAAGGAACTTATGGACTTTCTGGTTGAAAGAGAACCGGATATGCCCATTATATTTCATTGCTATACAGGAACGCTTGAAACAGCAGTCAGGGCAGCAGAAAAGGGATATTTTATCAGTTTTGCAGGTCCGGTTACATTCAGAAAAGAAGAATACCTGCGCGAAATGGCCAGGAAACTCCCGCTTGAACAGATCCTTATAGAAACTGACGGGCCTTTCATGTCCCCTGAACCGCTACGGGGCAGAAGGAATGAACCGGCATATGTAAGGTATATAGCAGATGTAATTGCAGATATACGGAAAGAACCTGCAGAAACCGTGACATCTCAACTAATCGAAAACTCAAATAGAGCGCTCCTCCTCGGAAAGCACAGGCGGACCGACCTCGTGTATTCGTTGAATGAACGGATCTACATGAATATCACAGGGCAATGCTCTAACAGGTGCAGTTTCTGCATAAAGAACAGGCAGGACGGTATCGGCGGATATTATCTACAGCACAGATGTGAACCTGACAGTATTAGGTTGAAAAACACTCTCGATATTCTCAAGCCTGAGTGGGGAAGCGAACTTGTCTTCTGCGGATACGGTGAGCCTACCATGCGGCACAGTCTGCTGGGGGAACTTGCTCAAAAGGCAGGAAGAAAAGGATTTAAGACACGGCTAAATACAAACGGACTGTGCCTTTCCAGGATTTCTGCGGAGAAAGCGGGGGCGTTCCTCAGACATTTCGATATTGTCAGCATCAGTCTGAATGCATCGAATGAACATGAGTATAATCGGACATGCCGTCCTGAAAGCAGTGAGGCGTGGAAATTTCTTCATAAATTTGTACTTCTGGCCGGGAAAACGGCTCGGGTACGGCTGACAGCGGTCAGAAATTCAGAGATAGATATCGAACAGGTTAAGAAGTATGCAGAAGAGATGGGTTTTTCATTGAGGGTCAGGGGATAATGCTTAGGACTGAGATAGAACAGAGGTTGAAGCTTGCGGGGATACACCCGTCCCGGGACCTGGGTCAGAATTTTCTTCTGAATGACCAGATTGCTTCTCTGATTGCAGCAGAAGCGCCATCATCCCGGAGTGTCCTCGAAATAGGATCCGGGTTGGGTGCCCTGACTGAAAAACTCATTCCTGTCTGCAGGGAACTCACCGGAATAGAAATCTCCTCGAGAATGAGTGCTTTCCTCAAGGCAACTTACCCCGCTGAAGACATTAGGATTGTAACTGCGGATTTTCTCACTATTGAATTACAGGATATCCCGGGTTATCCATTCGATACCATTGTAGGTAACCTGCCTTATTCAATATCATCTCCCATTCTGTTCAGATTTCTGGAAGGTTCCTTTTCATGTGCAGAAAAAATAGTTGTTATGCTTCAGCGGGAGGTGGCCATCCGTTTAAGTTCGCTCGACGGAGGAAAGGAATACGGCAAACTGTCTTTGCAGTTATGGCCTTACTTTACTGTGAAAACTCTCCTTGATGCCGTGCCTGACGATTTTTACCCTGCTCCGGATGTCCACTCTCGTGTGGTGGTATTGCATAAAAGAAAAGAACCTTTGATATCCAAGGAACTTTTCCCATATTTTAGAAAGGTTGTCAAAGCATCTTTTGCCATGCGGCGGAAGACAATTTTGAATAATCTGACTAATCTGTGCGGGCGTGATGCCGCACGGGATGTGCTGGAAGAACTTGGAATCGATGACATGAAAAGGGCTGAACAACTAAAGCCCAGAGAGTTCATTAGACTGGCGAAGGAGCTTAGGTGAGGAGATTTTTCGCGGTACTGATTCTGCTTGCAGTATGCAGTGTATCTGCAGTGAACATAGGATACAATATCTCCCTGAATCAGTATAAACAGACCAGCCATCTGAATAACTCCATATCTCTTGCCATGCAGTTATCATCGAGGATCAGGATGAATGCGAACGCGTCATTTTCTGCTCAGCGAAGTGAAGACCTGCACAGGTTTCTCGATGGAAGAAACGGTTCTGCCGCATTGAGTTATTCACCCGCTGATAACATAGAACTCGGAATCAACCTGAACAGAACCATCAGCATAGAAGAACGATACGGAGAAGTGCAGAGTGATCATCTGAACAACTCCACATCCGGTCAGATACGGTTTTCTCCATACGACTGGCTTTCACTCGACATTTCTCTTGGTGCGCATTTTGTGGACTATATGAATCCATCGGGTGATTCCACTATAACCGGGCATGACCAGGGCGGTATCAGAAATGCGGACATCAGCCTGAACAAGACCCTGTTCGACGGTTTGAATTCGAGTCTTCAATTCAGTGAACACAGAACGCTTGGAGAGGAAAATGATTCCGGAAAGGATGCTCTTAACTGCAGGCTCAACTACAGTTTTCCCCGAATGTTCAATGGGGGCAGTATTAACATATCAGCCGGAGCATCTAGAATGTTCACAACATACAAGGATTCTTCCAACAGCCATAGGCAGCAGAGCTGGAATTACGATATGTCCGTTGTCGTTCCTACGCCGCTTGAGTTTCTCGCTATCGAGATTTCGACCGGCTGGGATTACAACAAGCGGTATTGGGAATATGTAATTAATGATCCCACACAAATACAGCCTGTAGAAAGTCCGGCTGAAGATGTCCGAGACAGAAAAAATCAGGGAAGGGATATATCGGCATCGCTTCGATATCAGATACTGGATGACCTTCTTCTGAACATCTCGATATCGAGAGGTATCAACAGAAATGACAGGAAACGGAGCGGGACCGGATTAGATACGCTGTTCAATGTGTATGACATAAGCGACAACAGGAAGTTTCATGCCACGCTTCAGTATTTCCCCAATGATGTGCGAATTACATTTGAGCGCGTTATTCAACTTTACTGCTACGATTCATACGGTACATGGAAAGACACTTATGGAACTACTTACAGTGATGAGAGTGACAGAGATGAACTCAGGGAAGTGCTGGCATTGTCTATTCAGATTCCGATTTCAGGGACAATGACACTAGAGGGAGACATACAGGGACAGAATACAGAGACCATATATCTGAAAGCAGCACAATCGGGCAACAGCAAGGAGTCGTCTACATACAGTGTCAGTCCGGGATTTAGATTTACACCCGGGGGAGATTGGACTTTGAGCGAATCCGTCAGATTCAGTGCGGACTATACGACCTTTCTATTCCCCGACTACAGCAGTAGCGGGAGTAATCTGCTTTTCAGAAAAGTTGAGTCTCAGATGGCATTCCAAAGGATATCTCAGGACAGTACAACACTTGGTGTTAGCCACAGATTCCATTTTCAGGATCAGGGAAGTTATGAAAATTCGATATTCTATCGCTCGGAAGAAAGTTTTAACAGTACCCTGACACTGAATATGGGTTTTCATACAGGAAATGCAGTTGGCATCACCCCCAGTTACTCATGGGAGTATTCGAGAAGGAATTACATCGCATCGAGTTCTCCGTCTGTAATCGAGCATATGCACCATGTAGGGCTGAGAACCAGAATGAATCTGTCAGAAGGTTTTCTCACAATGCAGATAAGAAGGACATTCTATTCCAGAGATAACCGCGAAAGTTACTGGTATGCGACAGTCGGACTTAACTACCAGTTTTAGAGGGATATATGAATAATTCAAAAATCACTCTTGTATCAGGCATTACTTTGCTTCTGGTTGCGGGGTGTTCGTTCTTTGAACCCGGTTTCCCTGAAGATCCCGATCCCAGCTCGGGGATAACATGGTATCAACCTTACTCTCCGGGTACAGTTGTTACGAATATTCAGAACTCCATGGAAGGCAGGTCCATCACGATGTACTCTTCCTGCCTTGATAGTTCATTTACATTCATTGCCGATCCGCTCGATACACTTGAATTTTGGAATATCTGGGATTTCAGCAATTGGGATTTCAGCGTTGAGCAGAATACGATATCGAATATTTTCGCCTTTGTAACATCATCGGGATTTCCCGAAGACAGCATGCTGGTTGTGGAGTTTTCTATGGTGGAGGAGTATCCTGACCCGGCTGCACCTTCAGACAGTGCTGAGATCTGGCGCGACTATGAGATAATTACAGCAGGTGCGGAACACGGCGGTTGGGATGAACCTGCCTTGGGCCGGGCAAAGATGTTCATGGTCGAAGATGACTACGGACTTTGGTCACTCGTGAAGTGGGAAGACTACCGCCCTGAGGATTATACCGGCGACAATTACACATGGGCCGTCGTCAAAGCCACCTCCCGCTAACGGGGACTTTCTTGAATCTTTTAACTTATGCAACAGGAAAAGAAAGAATACTTGAAATAAACCGCCATTCAAGTATTAGTTCGAAAAATAGTGTTCAATGGAATTCCTGAAGAACAGGAAAACCGAAACTGGTATATCTAAACTCCAGGTACTTCCATGCGGAGTCAGCTTATTTCAAGCAGAAGGATCGGAATTCACAACGGATTCTCTCCTTTTATCCGAATCGATAAGAATATCTCCCGGAGCCGGAATCGCAGAACTCGGCTGCGGAACAGGAGGAGTCACATTCTCGGCTGCGAAGAACAATCCTGAATGCATTTGGCTTGGAATAGACATTCAGGAGAAACTTCTAAAACTTGCATTGAAATCAGCTGCTCTTCAAGAACTGAAAATAGATTTTACTGCACTATGCTGTAGTGTCGAGAATGTTCCGCGATTGATTCAGGGAAATTCATTCGATGCGGTAATGACAAATCCACCTTTTAACATAAGCGGCTCAGGGAGGCAAAGTCCCATTCCTTCGAGAAAAAAGTCTCGTTCAGGCAGTTCACTGCTTATTTATCAATTTGTTCGCGCAGCTGGACATCTTTTAAAACCAGGTGGAATATTTGCAATAGTAGGTACCCCGGAAATGGTGCCGAAGATATTGCTTGGGTGTGAGACATATAATCTGCGACTGGTCGAAAGCGGTGATGTTATGCAATTTGAGAAACCTACAGACTAATCCACAACGACATGAGCTGCAAATCGACTCTTGTACTCTCCCCACTTACTCTTGTTCCAGATTACATCATAAGACAGGCAGTCAGCAGCTGCAATTCCCATTTCCATTGCATGATGAGTATTGTCATGTACGAAAAGCCCCTGTCTGCCGAGAGTAACAATTTTGTCATAAGTGTATAGGTGTTGCTCGATAATGCCGAGATGATCTTCGAATTCCAGATTATATACCGGATAGACATTACCTTTTCTGCATTCCAGGGAATTTGTATTTTGCGGGTACTTTGTTGAGAAATCGGAAAGTTTCACATCAGTATAAGGAACCCTTGCTTCTATAGAATATGCCATTGTCATCCTGTCGTTTTTAACCATAAGGTCATGGGGGAGATGACAGGAGGTATCGATGTAAAGCAATCTGTTCAGATCTGAATCTGCATCACATTCTGCAAAGATGTCTCTGAAATAGTGTGCCGAATCAGAAAATCTGTTGAATCGTCGATGGTCATCAAGAATATTAGTTTTTACATCTTCGAAGAGAACGGCAGGTCGGAAGAAGCGAAAATCCGGGATACCAAGTTCGGCTCCTACCATGAATCTCTTTGCCTTGAATTCGAAACTGAGTTTCTTGTCTGATACAGGCAATCGCTTAACGATACTCCTGATTAAACGCTGTCTGATGAAATGGGGAACAGTCCTTCTGCAGATATTGCGGATTTTGTGTGCGGCATGAGTGTCATACCCCGAATAGCTTCATCGCCGCCTTCACCTGAAAGCAGCACTTTTACATATTTCTGTGCTTCAGCGGAGAGGAGCATGAAGGGGATGGCAGAACCATCTCCGATGGGTTCATCCATGTAAGCACCTGCCTGAAAATGTTCTTTTTCACATCACCGGATTGATGGTTATTTCATTGTGAATAGAACCTGCATATTCAGCCATGGCTCTTTGGTAGTGAGATTCATCGAAACTCTTCTCATTGATTTTCAGTGAAAAAGAGTGAAGTTCAGTACTCTTTCCCAGAATTCGCGCAAGCCCGAGAATCGAACTGCTGTCCAGTCCGCCTGAAAGTGTAGTTCCGATAGGAGCATCGGAAATCAGGTTCCTGTCGACCCTTCCAGAATTACCTGATAGGAACCTTCTTCGACATCTTCCATGGTCATCCATAGTCGGGAGTAAATCTGATTCTGTAGTACTCTTCGGGAACCGGACATGAAGGATTGTCGAGGTCAATTTCAATCAGGTGTGCTCCATCGAGTTCATTCACCTTTCCGAAAGCGGTTAACGTTCCCGGAATGTAGGCAAGAAAGAAGTAATGAAAGATAGCTTCCCTGTTTACGCGGAGAGTGAAACCGGGAATTTCCATAAGGATTTTATTTCAGATGAGAAATACAGTTTCCCGTTCAATTCCATCCAGAAAAGAGGTCGGGTTCCGTAGAAATCCCTGTATCTTCCAACCCGTGGTGACGAAGCAGGGAAGTCATCCCCGTGCCGTGCCGGATGTCCGGGTCCGTGAGATGAGAGTCAAGACTGATTATGCCAGCAATTCCACACATGTATCGATCACTCCAATGTAAGGCAACTCTAAATCAAGTATCTATAGTCTATGTGAATATAGTAGTTTATATTAAAACACTGAAAGGTGTGATATGAAAATCAACTTGAATCGATTGTCGGTGAAGCTGAAATCCATCAGCACTCTGCAGATTCTCATAATCGTATTCCTGATTGCCCTTAGTTTGAGAGTTGCGGTACTGTTCACAAATCCACACAATATCGCTGACCACTGGGACGTGTCACATTATGTTGTTATTGCACGAAATCTCGCTGATGGAAACGGTTTTGCGAATGAACCTGGACACCCGACTGCATTCAGATTTCCGCTTCTCCCGCCTGTTCTCTCTCTGTTCTTCAGAATATTTAGAGAAAGGTCTCTGGTTTTTGGGCAGTGGTACATCCCTTTTCTCTTTTTTCAATCTATCCTGGGTGCACTGATTGCACCAATTACGGCATGGATAGGTCATGAGATAAAGGGAAAAACCCTTGCTCTCCTGGCAGGAATGCTGGTTGCAGTAAACACGGAACTGATATCCTATTCACGGATGATGCTTCCAGAAACCATATTTTCCTTTTTGCTGTGCCTGATAGCTCTGCTTTGCATATATCTGATTCCGGGAAAAAGGAGAATACTCACATTCGCTGGCGGAATTCTTCTGGGTCTAGCAGTCCTCTGCCGTCCGGTAGCTATCGGTTGGGGGATTCTCCTTGCCGTTATCTTCATGTTCCGGAAAGAATACAAATTGAGGGCGCGAATCAATCTCATTCTTCTCCTTGCAGCTGGCGGCATAGTAACGGTTGCACCTTGGCTCATCAGAAATCAGATTGTAATGAGCTCTCCTGTTTTCAGCACATCGAGCGGCATAGCATTCTGGCTTTACGGCCACAATGATGCTGCCAGGGCTGACGGGGATACTCATATCCCCGAAGAATACATAAAAGTAAATGAAATGGTTCGCCCCAGGGAATATCACATGCAGGAAGGTGGCGATCCCGCACAGATGATCCCCATCTACAATATGGAACCCGGGTATGAAGCATACGGATTCGAGCGATCTGTTGTCGACAGGCTCGAAGGGCTTGAAGAGATTGAAGCCAATCAGGAATTCAATAGCATGGCGTGGGAATACATATGGGCAAATCCGTTTGAAACGTTGACACACTCCATTAGCAGCCTGTTCCAAACCGTTGCCTATGCAGAAATGGATGGGAAAATCAATATCCAACTTACATTGATTATGCCATTTATTCTCCTCGGTATGTACTGGTTATGGAAACATTCGAGACACATTGCGCTGATAATCCTGGCATGTCTTCTATCTATGCTGGCAGTTCATTTCCTGTTTTATTTCGACCATAGATTCAGAGTGCCATATCTACCTTTCCTGGCACTACTCGGAGCAGCAGGATTTCTTACTGCGATAAACGGAAATTTGATTCGAACAGAGAAAAACTTCTTCTTCGGCTGGATGGTGGTTCCTGTAGTCGTCAATTATTTTCTTCTATGGGGAAATACTACTGGATAATGATTTAAGGATACAGACATCAATACACAACAACATACTCGATTTCTGATTGTAGGCTCGAAGGGGCAACTTGGCAGAGCATTCATGGAGACACTTGGAGAAAATGCTGTGGGTATGGATCTCCCGGAGATCGATATAACAGATATGATGTCTGTGAATAATGCAGTTACTTCTGTTTGTCCGGACTGGATAATCAACTGCGCAGCAGTATCAGATGTTGATTTATGTGAACGTGAGCCTGAGCTGGCTTATGCAGTTCATCACAGGGGAGTCGCCAATCTGACGAAGACCGGTATCAAAGTTCTGACAGTCTCGACCGATCACCTGTTCGACGGGGGGACAGAGCGAAACACCCCTTATTTCGAAGATGATGTACCTAATCCGGTAAATATCTATGCAAAAAGTAAACTGGTAGGGGAGGAAGAAGTTCTTTCTGCCCGAAGTGAGAATATAGTTGTACGAACATCCTGGCTTTTTTCCGGAAGTACCGGACTTATCCCTTTTCTGTGGAAGAGTTTGAAAATAAAAGGCATGGTCAGGGCTGTTTCTGATCAGGTATCTGCTGTCAGTTACACATATAGTCTGGCAGAACAGGTACTTGCCGCAATAAGTGATGATGTATCAGGTATATTACATATTACCGGGAATGATGAATTGAATCCGGTGCAGCTTGCGGAACTGATTTCGGAATACACGGGCGGGAGAGTAGAGAAAATTCTCTGGAAAACCCTGGCGAAAGATGCCCTTAGGCCAGAGTATTCAGTTCTGTCGAGCAGGCGGGGATATATGCTCCAGAATGCTGAAAATGCTATTGAGAGATGGAAGGCAGACAATGAATAACATAGAGAAATATCTAAATGAAGCGAGAAAAACAGTTACAAACATTGATACGCGTGATATTGCAGAAGCAGCAAAACTCTGTATCGATTCGATATCTGCAGGTGGGACAGTATTTTTCTGCGGCAACGGTGGCAGTGCAGCGGATGCACAGCACTTTGCCGGTGAACTGGTCGCCCGGTTCAGAAAAGAAAGAAAGCCCCTTCCGGCCATAGCACTGAATTCCAATACTTCGATCATAACTGCTGTAGCCAATGATTCGGGATTTGAGAGTATCTTCAGTCGCCAATTGGAAGCACTCGCCAAACCCGGAGATGTACTGGTTGCCATATCGACAAGCGGAAACTCACCGAATGTTTTAGCGGCTGCCCGGTACGCACGAACAATAAACACAATAGTAATATCCATGACCGGAACAGATGGCGGGGCTCTCGTCGAATTTGCCGATGCCGTAATTAAAGCACCTTCAAAACAGACCAGTCATATACAGGAATATCTCTTGATTGCCGGACACGCCCTGTGCGGTGAAATCGAAAGAAATCTCTGCTAAAACCAACAAGAAAGCACATATTGAAGAGTAACTCAATCTGGAAACATCTGATAATTGGACTGCTGATTGCAGTAATTGCCCTCTATCTCACTTATAGAAAAACAGACACTGCAGAACTTATGGATACGCTTCAAACGCTGAACTGGATTCCCCTCCTCCTTGTGCTTCCACCACTTGCTTTCAGCTACCTGTTCAGGATACTGAGGTGGCGGGTGCTTTTGTCGCCCATTGCGAAAGTAAGCAGCAGAAAGGCGACAGGTCCGCTTCTTACGGGATTCATGGTGAATTCGATACTCCCGGGGCGGGTGGGAGAGATATTAAGGTCAATTCTACTTTCACGAAAAACTGATATTCCGGGCTTTGCATCGTTTGCAACAGTAGTTCTTGCTAGAATATTCGACGGACTCACTTTAGGTTTGATGACCCTTGTCGTACTTGTACGATACTGGAATGAATTGAGCCATGGAATTCGCCTGGGATTAGTTAGTGCCATAATCATGTATGTGGCGGTTCTGCTTGTGCTTATTGCACTTCGAAAGTGGGACAGGAAAGCTGCTTATGTCCTGACAAAGCCGTTTAGGTGGATAAGACTTAAAACCGCTGCCTGCAAACTGGAAGAGATTTTCATTTCCTTTTCGAAAGGACTGACTGTTCTAAAAGATATGAAGGAAACAGTCACGGTTGTTTTACTGTCCTTATGTGTATGGGTCTGCCTGTCGCTTTCCGTTCTGCCTGTATTCGAGGTTATGGGTCAGGGAATAAACTGGTATTATCCGCTTCTCGTTCTGATTCTTGCAGGGCTTGGAATGTTGATACCCACACCAGCAGGAACGGGAACAGTTCACGGAGCCCTTGTCATAGGACTCCCCGTTCTGGGGCTGAGTATGGATACCGGAGTGTTTGCTCTGTTGTTTCACACAACGCAGTTCATGCCCATTATTATTGTGGGGCTTGTTGCTGCGGTAATCGAGGGAGTCTCGGCATCTGATGTCAAACGGATAGCGGAAGATGATTCAAAATTGGGGACGGAGGAGTAGTTTACGTAAACTACTCCTCCGTCCCCAATTAATTTATTATATTTTCTGGTTCTACAACAACGAACAGAAAGGTCGTAATGCCCACATACGAATACAAATGTACTAAATGTGGAAATACCTTCGAAGCTCTCCAGAAAATGAATGATGAGCCATTGAAGGAATGCCTCGAATGCGGGTCCCCAATCAAAAGGCTTATCGGTTCCGGTTCAGGGATTATTTTCAAGGGCGCCGGGTTTCATGTGAATGACTATGCGGATGACAAATCGGAAAAGTCACCACCGCCGTGCTGCAGCGGCGGTACCTGTCCGCACGAAGATTAGAGATGCTGTCGGGTAGGTACGTAAGGTAATGAGGGGTGAAAATATCATAAGGAAATGTGTTCTGTTGTTCACTCTTGTTCTGCTGATGACTGTCTGTGGCGGCAATGCAGCGGAAGATGGAAAAACACAGGTAATATTCTGGCATGCCATGGGCGGCCCGCTTGGAGAGTTTCTTGAAGATTCTCTAATTACGGAATTCAATACACTTCATCCGGATATCGAGATAGTTCACGTCAGCATGGGGAGTTACAGGGCTCTCTGCCAGAAAATACTGGCGAGTGTGATGGCGGGTAATCCGCCTGTTCTCGCCCAGGCTTATGAAACATGGACATCCCAGCTTATACGCGGGGGTGCACTGGTGCCGATTGATTCGCTGATGGAATTAGACACTTCAGGCATCAACGAAAGATGGAGAAATGAGTTTTTCCCGGTCTTCCGTGCAAATAACACATACAACGGTCGGATTTACAGTTTCCCGTTCAACAAAAGTGTCCAGGCGCTTTATTACAATGTCGAACTGATGGACAGTCTCGGATTGGAAGTTCCGAATACCCATGCAGAATACAGGGAAGTCCTGATTGCGCTTACTCATGACGGCAACGATGACGGCGATCTTCATGATGACTGCGACAGATGGGGTACTGCATTCAATCCGAGTGTAGGGATGTTCGAAAATCTCCTTCTGCAACGGGGAGGAGCTCTTCTCAATGCAGACAGCACAAAGACAGCGTTCAATTCAACGGAAGGTATAGCGGCTCTCCAATATCTGATCGACTTGCTTCATAAAGACGGATGTGCGAGAATTGCATCGGGATATTCTCATCAGAATGATTTTGCCAAGGGTACAGTGGGCTTTGTGCAGGGCTCTACGGTATCGCTTGCTTTCATGGAGAGTAATTGGAGGCGGCGTGAAGAAAACGGTGATCCCACATTTACACTTGCAATGGCTCCGCTTCCGGTTGCTGATGTAGAAGCGGTGATAATTGCAGGTACGAATGTAATCATCTTCAAATCAGATCCTGCTGAAATCGAAGCAGGATGGGAGTTCATTAAATGGTTTACGGCTCCGCATCAGCAGGCAAGGTGGAGTGCTGCTACGGGATATATCCCCGCAACTCAGAGTTCCTTCGACGATCCGGTGCTGCTGGAAAGGTTCGAGGATTGTCCGGGTTTCTACGATGCTCTGCGACAGGTAGAATATGCCTGTTTCGAACCGCAGGAGACTTTCTGGTATGACGGAAGGATGTTTCTTTCCGAAGCCGTCGAAATAGCAATATATGATAGAATGAGTGCTGAAGAAGCTTTACAAAGAGCAGCTGATCTTACAGATGCCGAACTTGCTTCGGAAGCCGCAAGACACGAGAACTGATATTATGAAAGGGGCTCATATGAAATTGTTAATTCCGGTACTTGCAGCATTGTTGCTCACTGGATCAGTATTGGGGGAGACCATTACAATCGCCGAGGCGAGAGTCGATGCCAACGGAGATGGAATTCCTGATTTACTCGGTCAGACCGTGACAATAGAGGGAATTGCTACCTGCGACGGGACAACCTTTGGCGACATAAGCTGTTACATTCAGGATGAAACTGCCGGAATCAACATTTATGCTTATGACCCTCCTGTATCAGGTCGAATTCTGGCAGGAGAAAAATACAGATTGACCGGAGAAATAAAACAGTATAACGGTCTTACTGAGATATCTCCGGCATCTGCATCTGATTACACGCTTCTCGGAACCCCGGGAATTCCGGACGAATATTACAACATCATGTATCCCAATTATATCATCAACGAAAGTTATGAAGGGGAACTCATGGTGTTCGGCAGTGTATCAGAGAGCCGCTGGGTAACCGTGGCAAACGAACCGGAATCAGGTGGCGGATGGAACTTCAATGTATGGAATGGAAGCACAGCCATTGCCGTTCATGTGAGTGATGATACAGGCATAAGCGTATCGGATATCCATGCGGGTACCAGATTGATCATTACAGGTATCGGCGGACAGTATGATTCAGAACCGCCTTATACTTCAGGATATCAACTGCTTCCAAGAGAACAGACAGATATAGTGCTGTTCAACCCATCGATTCAGGAGGGATTCCATCTTGAACTGCTAACACCCAATCCCTTTGCTCCGTCAATTGGCGAGACAATCACAATCGAATACAACGGTACTGACATGAGATTATCACTTACAGTATTCGACAGAGCCGGAAGAGAGATTATTACGCTTGCTGATTCCCGTCCGGCCGGAGATATGATTATCTGGACCGGTAAAGATGCACGAGATGTAATTTTACCCGCAGGTTCGTACATTCTTCTTCTAGAAGGTGTGGATTCTGAAGGTAAACGATATACGACGACTGAGACAGTAGTTGTCGCAACCCCCATGAATTGAGTTGGTAATGAATAAATACGGAATACTGATTACTGCTCTGCTGGCGGTTCTGCTGTTCACAGGTCAGTCATGGGCAGGATTCGAAGAACTTGAAATTGGTATAGTCTCTCAGGCAATGGGCGGTACAGGAGTTGTGCTTCCCGGACTTGGAGCGGTGCTTTTCAATCCGGCTTCAGTTGCCGGGAGTACCGGACCGTCTGCCATTATTTCCGGAAGACTGCCGTTCACTAATATGGATTTCGGAACCTATGGAGTTGATGGGGCTTTCCCGATCAGCAATATGTGGACTGCAGCGGTAAGTCTGCGCTACTTTGGTGGCGAACTCTATAATGAACAGACAGGTTCAGTCACCGTTGCCGGAAAACTCACGGAAGATATGTCTTTTGGAATACAGCCTGTTTTCTGCATGGCATCATTCGCCGATGGAGTAAGCAGCTACGGAAGCGGTTCGGCAATAGCCGTGAATCTTGGATTTCAGGTAGCAATGTATGACAGATGGATGATAGCTGCTTCTCTCAGAAATCCGTTTGAAGCAAGACTTGGTGAAAGCTCCGAACACCTTCAGAGAAGAATCGATGGAGGTATTCGTTATGAACCTGCTATGGGAATGATATCAGCACTTACGTTCTCGCGGGACTTCAACGGTCTCCGCATTCATGTCGGACAGGCACTTCCTATCGGGGACGTTACTTTGATGGCAGGAGTGCAGAACAATCCCATGACAGTTTCGGGGGGATTATCCGCATCTGTATCAGGCATTACATTCCAGTATGCCGTTCAGACTCACCCGCAGCTTTCCCTGTCTCATCAGGCCGGTGTGATCTATGCTTTCTAGTGTAGTCGCTGCCATCCTTATAGGGGGTCTTTGCGTACCAGGCGGCTTCGATATAAACACAGCTTCTATAGATGAATTATCGCTGATGGAAGGCATTACAGACGCACAGGCATCCGCACTTTACGAGTATATCGTAATTACGGGCGGGCTTGCAAACATCTATGAAGTTCTGGATGTCCCCGGTTTCACAACGACGGAATTGGAATGGCTTCAGTCGAACTGTGTGGTAGTACCACCGTCTGACGGGAAGATATCTTCACAGGTACTGGAGATCATGGAACAACTGGCGACTGAAGACGGACCCGGTGATGCGGCAGTGGATGTATGGGAAAACTATCTCATTCGTCCTCTTCCTATAAACTACGCCACATCCTGGGATCTTCGCAATTTGAGCCGAGTCAGCCTCATAGATGCTGTTGCAGTCGAAAGAAGACTGCGAACAGTGGGACCCGTATCGAGTACCCGTTCACTGCGAAACATAGAGAATATCAGTTATTACGGTTATAGAAACATGCGGGACTTTGTTTCAGTCCGTGAACCAGATCTTACCTCTATGGAAGTGTTCGGCAATTACCGTGTAATAGTCGACGGTGGGGGTGGTAGAGACTCTGATGAGGATGGTGTTGATGGAATGCTCAGCAACCTGCACTCTTCTCTTGAAGAAATTGCAGAACCGGATTCCACCAACAATTATCCTGCCGCTGTGAGAGATGAGTGGGAAGAAAGACTTACCTCCGAATATGACCGGCTGCTTGCAGCCCGTGGAGTGACAGGCTGGGAGCATCGACTGAGAGTGGGTTTCGGCGACAGGTTTGGCGCAGGAGTCAGATTGTCGAGAGGAAGCAACTCCCTCGCAGGTTACGGCTTGTTTGCCGACCTCGACCTTGGTACAGTCAGTGAAGATTTCGATGTCGCAAAGACATTCGCCACTATAAATTACTTGGGAGCAATAGATAAAATTATTCTGGGAAATTACCATCTTGCCCTGGGGCAGGGGCTCATGATGGATAATGTCGATGACCTTATCTACCGCTCGACCTATCGAACATGGGGACTTCACCCCGACCTTACGCCTACACGTCAGTTTGCCCTGTTCGGCGGGGCGGCAAAGGTTACCGTCGGTCCATTTCTTGGATACGGTTTCTTTTCGTATGCGGAAAGAGATGCATTCACTTCCATCGATGGAACTCCGAATGTTCTCACGATGTCATCCCTCCGGACTTCCGAATATGCCGATGTTCTTACCGAGACAACTTACGGTGGGTACGGCTTCTTCGACCTCGGAGGTTTCCTACCCATAGGCACAGCAATTGGCATTGGAGCAATGAACATTGCATGGAGTGATTCATTGATACCTGATGCAGAAGAAATAGATATTCCCGATGACGCATCACCCTGGGACTGCCCTGAGTATGATGCTCTACCGACAGGCAACACGAGGAGTTTTGTATCGGCATCGGCACAGACGGTCTATGACAACATGAGCATAGAGGGTGAAATAGTTCGTCAGGACAATGGTGCCTTTGCTGGACTTGCACGAGCAAAGTGGCAGAACGACTATTTTTATCTATTAGGCATCTATCGCAGGTATGACCTTGGATACTCCAACCCCTACAACAGGGGATTTGCCGAGCAGATAAGATATGACGATACAGTGTTTGAAAAACCGTATTATCTATTTGACCCGATGTATTCACAGCTTGCCGAATGGCCGACACCAAAACCTGAAGAAGGCATCTATCTCGAAAGCAGATTTCAATTGAGCAAGGAAGTCACGATTACAAAAGTGTACCTCGATTTGTGGCGTTCCCTGGGATATGACTTCAATAACTACAGATTTCAGGGAGAAGTGGAATACAGACCGGATTTTCCGGTTAGGTTTAGGTTGAAATACAAATACCAGGCTAAGACAAAGATGCACGAAGTTATTCCCACAACTTCAAGGACTTCGGAATTCACATTCAGATCATTTTTCCTTGCATCTGCAAGTGATTATTTCGATGTTACACTTCGATATGGAATGGTCAACCTGACACCCAATCCCCGCTACGGAGACGACCGCCTTATGGCTGGCGGATTCATCTCGATGAAATGGGAGCATAATTTCACAGATGCTCTTTCCGTTCTCGGCGGTTCGACACTCTGGACGACCGACGGGATGAGTCAGTGGGAGTTCGAAGATACCGGAATAGATTTTCTCGATGGTGACGGGACAAAATTCTACATGACCATCAGGAACAATCTTTCCGACAATTTACAGTTACGCTTTAAAGTGTTAAGAAAAGACACATTCTACCCGCGGACAGACCTGTACAGGCCAGACCCTGATTATCATTATCAGGGTGACCCCGATGGCTGGATGCGGATGGAGGATTTTACCGACCATGTTACCAGTTACGGCATCCGCTGTCAGCTGGATTTCCGCTGGTAAGGGAGGAAATATGAATATTATTGCAGCAGGATTGATATCCTTGATGGCACTGACGGGAAGCCTTCCCGACGTCATGTGGCAGGGAGATGCGAATACATCTTCGGCATGGGCTTTGGGTATGGGGAATGCAGGATTCCTGGAAGTATCCCCTATCGGCGGGCTCCAGAATCCGGCGTTGCTGGCTTTATCCGGCGGAGGGCTTGGTGTGGAATTGTCCGGGGGTGTCGATCTCGCCATAGAGAAACGGACATTGTTAATCTATGATACATTTGGAAGTTCTATAGGAGAATCAGAGTATTCCTATAATCAGGGTTTTCAGTTTCTCCCGGGCGGAGCCGGAATTTCTTACTGTGGCGGTTCCCTCCCGCAAGCCGTGTCTATCGGTTTCGGGTGGGTTATTCCTCATACTTATCAGTATTCTTACAATAGAATAATTCGTGATGATAACTATGTTCAGACAGGTGATGAAAAACTGACCATAACAGGAATGGAGAACGAGTTCGCGGTTGCATTCTCTATTGCTCCCGTAGAATTCCTGTCAATCGGACTGGGCGGTGGATATATACTTGGCAGCAGGGATGTCAAATGGGAAGTGACACGTGTTGCCTTTAACGATTCCGATACGGTCATGCAACGAACTCTCGATATATCAGGAGCAACTGCACGGGCCTCCTTCCTGTTTATTCCATCTAACAGAGTTTTCATAACCGGAGTTGTGGAATACCCGATAATGCGTTCTTTCTCACCCGAAACAACAGGGGATTCTGTTTCCTGGAATGTGCTGAGTGATACTACCGATTACGACCTCGACCTTCCAATGGTTTGTAAACTGGGCGCTGTTTATCTCCCGGGGAATAACCTGCAGTCGAAATTCGTGCTTGGTCTGCTCTGGAGTAATGATGGGAGTATGGAATATGCAGAAGAAAGTCTGAATCTTCATAATGCATGGGGAGTCAGGGTCGGTGTTGAAAACACACTTCCGGGCGGTCCGACAGCACGGTTTGGCTTCAGTTATGACCGCTCATCCATTGCATCTTCACTCGACGGTATGGCGTTTACCGGCGGAATGGCATTTAGAGCAGGAGATTATGCTCTCGATATGGGGATTTCATTTTCTCCCAACAGATGGCGGCAGACTGATGTCTCCGCACTTCCTTCCTTTGTTGCTGGAGATTCACTGACGGTCGAAGGTTCCAATACAAAGCTGATGTTCAGTATCAGCAAAACATTTGCATTATAGGAGGTAGGCGTGAAAATACTGATTAGTGCGCTGCTTCTTATTCTTGCATTTTCGGCTTCCGGTGAGATAATCTATGTGAATATTCTTCATACTAACGATATTCACGGCGGGATTGTCTCTAAAGCTGCATCATTCATGAACCCCAATTTCCCGCCGATGATGGGGGGGGGGGCATACATTGCCGCCTATGTCGAAGATGTTCGTGAAGAATGCGCGGAAACAGGAGAATACTGCTTTTTGATAGATGCCGGTGATATCTATCAGGGAACGCCGGTTGGTAACTATGAAACAGGGAAATTCATTGTCGAATGGATGAATGCTATAGGATACGACTTCATGACCTTCGGCAACCATGATTTTGATGACGGAACTGATAATGCTCTGGCACTGGCAGAACAGGCTGATTTTCCGGTACTCTGCGCTAATCTTGTCGAAGCATGGACAGGTGAAGTTCCCGATCCCGTCCTGCCTTATGTGATCTATGGTGTTGGTGGTGTGGATATCGCCTTTATTGGCATGACCACAACCGATACTTACGGGCTTGTGACTCCCGAACTGCTGGGTGAGTACAGTTTCCTGCATGAAGTGGAGACAATCGAGAGGTACATTACCGAAGTTGAAGAAGAAGGTGCAGATATTATCATTATGGTGTCTCATCTCGGACAGCCGGGTGACCCCGATAAATATCTCGAAAGAGTCTATACCGCATGGTCGGCAGGTGAAGAATACACGAAGAGTTTCTGCATGAATACAGCCGAGCTTACCTGTATAGTATCCGGAATAGACCTGATTGTATCCGGACATACTCACTATGGGCTCATGGAGCCGTGGGTCAGTCCGGTCAATCACACGCTTGTCGTTCAGGGATATGCCAACGGGACAGGTATTGGCAGAATCCGTCTTGCAATCGATACGGAAAGCGGAATGCTTGTGGATTTCGACTGCCCCGAAGGAGACGAATATGTAAGCCTGCTTCATGACGAATATTGGCCCAATGATGAGATAGCAGAGATGATAGAAGAATTCAGGGAAATAGCTGAAGCCGGGATGGATGAAGTCATAGGTGAAGCCACATCCCAGATTCCGCGCGGTGGAGCCGAACACCCAATGGGACGGATGATATCAGATGCAATGCTCTTCGCAACCGGTGGTGATGTTGCCCTTATGAACAGGGGAGGTATCCGTGCTACAATTCCCAGGGGGGATATTACATCAAGAGTGATATATGAAACCATTCCCTTCGAAGAGAATCTATATCTCTTCGAACTTACCGGAGCCGAGTTGAAAGCTGTGCTCGAAACCGGCATGCAGGGACGGCGCCGTGACATGGAGATCGGCGGGATGACTGCAACGAGAAATCAGGCATTGGATGACGGGGATAAAATAACTAATTTCCTTATTGGCGGAGTTCCGATGCATCCCGACAGCATCTACACCTTCGTTACTACCGGTTATCTTGCACAGGGAAATGTGGGTTATGATATCATGCTGGAACATCAGTCCGTGCCCGCTGAAATAACTCTTCTCGATGCTGTTATTGCATATGTTGCTGATATCGGAATAATTGAGCCTGATAACGGCATGAGAATAATCTGGATTGATGAACCGGAAGAAGATGAATAAAGACACTTCATCGGTTGTTATTCTCGGTGCAGGACTTGCGGGGCTGACTGCGGCGGAATATCTTGCTGCCCGAGGTAAAAGAGTGCTGGTTATCGAAAAAGATGCTCAGCCGGGTGGTCTGGCAGTTACGCTCAAAGATGAATCTTTTCATTATGACTGCGGCCCCCACAGATTTCACACAAAAAATCCGGAGTTGCTGCAATTTGTGGAAGAACTTCTTCCCGATGAATTGCTCGAACTTGAGAGACTCAGCCGGATAAGGCTCCTCGACCGGTATTTTCAATACCCGCTTGCTCTCGGTGATGTCCTTAAACGGATGCCCATTCATAAAGGTATCGGAATGATATTCAGCTATCTTGGTGAAAAAGTAAGAAGGATCATTGCCCCGAGGGATGATGCCAACTTCGAAGGATGGGTTGTCAGCCGCTTCGGCAGAAAACTCTATGACCTTTACTTTGGACCATATACCGAGAAACTGTGGGGCTGTCCTGCAAACGAACTTTCAGCGGACTGGGCGAGTCAACGGATAACTGTACCCGGACTTGCCGGGCTCATTAAAGCCACACTATTTCCAAATAAAGAGCAGGTTCGAAGCCTTATCAGCACATTCTTCTATCCCAAAGGCGGTATTGGAAGAATTTGTGAAGTCCTGGCAGAGCGGGTCACCGCAAATAACGGAGAAATCTTATACAACATGAAACCTGAGTCCATACGGTGGAGTGAGTCCGGGGGATTTATTATCGATACCGGTAGCCGTACAATCGAAGCAGACAAGATTGTCAATACAATTCCCGTGGGTGATTATGTGAATCTACTGGGGGACATACTGCCGAGGAATGTACAAGAGTCAGTCGCAAAACTGCATTTCAGGGCGATAGTGTTTGTTGTTCTCCGCATATCCCGGCGGGTTGATGCGCGTGACCACTGGATATATGCACCCGAAAAGAGGTATATATTCAACCGTCTGTCCATACCCGAGAACTTCGATCCGGAATGTTCAGATACCGGTTCACAGGTGGTCTTCGAGTTCTCCTGTGCCGAAGGAGACGACATTTGGAATGAGAAGACAGACCTGCTCGAATCGGCAATCACCGGCGGTGAAAGACTTGAACTCTTCACCCGAGATGAAGTACTTGGTTCAACCGTTGTGAAACAGGCACATGCATATCCTATCTATGGTCTGAACTACGCGTCTGAATCATCTGTTGTTCTCGATGCCCTCGATGGATTGGAGAACTCGGTTACATGCGGTAGGCAGGGTCTTTTCAGATACAACAACATGGACCACTCGATTGAAATGGGTAAGTACGCTGCGATGGAGATTCTTGAAGAGGGTACCATTCGGGAGAAGTTCGCATGGACTTCGGATACCTGGGCGGACGGATAATACGATTATGTCCCCGGCACGAGGACGGCTGATTCTTACCCTTGTTATAGGAATTCCCGGACTTGTGTTTCTCATTCTTTCAATTTTCAGACCGGTGCTGTACACTACAGACTCACTACTCGACCCGATACTTTCCGCTACCTGCCACAGATTACCTGAACGGTCCCTGCATTTGCCATGGGGCACGAGCGGTTTATGTGCAAGATGTACTTTCTTCTGGTTTGGACTGGCTTCAGGTGCCTTTATATTGTATAAGAGAATACTATGCCCTAAATTCGGGATTGGATTTTTGCTGCTTCTACCGCTCATCGGAGACGGAACCGTGCAATATTTCACTTTGTATGAAAGTTCGAACATTATCCGGATGATAACCGGCTTGTGTGCAGGCACGGGAATTGCATTTATTCTACTTGGAGAACACGGCAGGAAAAAGTAATACTACTTAGGAACAGTAAAGAGAGTATTCAGGTTTGATAGAGGAAAATCGACAGTTTACACGGAGGATTGAATGAGGATACTGATTGTCTTGGTAATGTTCATACTTCTGCTTTCATGCGGTGCTCCGCCTGAAGAAGCCTCTGTCGAAACAGAAGTACGGGCAATGCCTGTCAATGTTCTGCTGATAATCATAGACACTCTTCGCGCAGACCATCTCGCCTGTTATGGCTATTACAGGGAGACATCACCGCATATAGACAGTCTTGCAAAAGAAGGTACCCGTTGGGTAAATTGTCAGACACAGGCTCCGTGGACACTGCCGTCTCATGCCAGTATTTGGACAGGATTATCCGTAGAAGCTCACGGCACCGGATGCTGGGATAGGATAAAGTTCGACCTCGACACCGACCTTCCGTCTCTCCCGGAGAGGATGCAGACAGCCGGGTTTAGGACATGCGGTATTACGAACTGTCTTCTTCTCAGCGAAGCGCACGGCTTCTCGAACGGGTTCGATTACTATTCCAATAATACCACAGGGAGCGAAAGGGCAAAGAAAGCGGTAGGTGAATTGCTGACATGGATAGACTCGGACAGTCTTCAGGAAGAAAGATTCTTTGCCGTTCTTCATCTTTTTGATGTTCATGCTCCTTACGAACCGCCTGCTCCTTATGACATGCTGTTCGATTCCCTTGTAAACGACGGAGTGACATATTGGGAATGCAATGAGGAGAATATTCCAATTGTCGACCCTGCTATATTAGAGCATCTCGTGAATCTGTATGACGGTGAAATCCGGTGGGTGGACCACGAACTCGGCAAACTGTTTTCAGAACTGCATAAGCGCGGACTGGCGGACAGTACTTTAATAATCATTACATCGGATCATGGAGAGGGTTTTCTCGAACATGGCAGGGTCGACCACGGCAATTCACTGTACCAGGAACTTCTTCATGTCCCGCTGATAATGTCGGGCCCCGGAATAGAAGTCGGTCGGATAGATTCTCTGAATACAGCACTCTATGATCTTTTTCCAACAATACTTTCAGCCGTGGATGAACCGGTTCCCGATAGTATAGAAGGTGTGGATATTCTATCAGGGACTGTTCCACCTGACAGAACCATACCTTCAAGCAACGCATTCCTTCCATTTCAACTGCTGCTGGAATCGATGCAGGTCGATTCTACCGACATTCATTCCATTGCGGTATTGTCCGGAGTAATCAAGACCATTGCCGATATGGAAAACTACGAATACAGGTCGTATTATCTCGATATCGATCGCGGTGAATTATCTCCGGTTGAATCTGATTCACAAAGCATCGAACAGATAGATCTTCATTGGACAACTCCGCTTCAGGGGTATACGGAACCCGTCGATTATGATTCCACCGATATTGAAATACTTCGGGATCTGGGATATGTAAGGTAGAATATGAAAAGAGTATTCTATATCTATCTGCTTGTTTCAACAGTATTTTTGTCCTGCGGGAATGTACCTGCTGAGATAACAACGGACGAAACAGATAGAGAAGCACAGCATGTCAATGTTCTGCTGATAATCATCGACACTCTACGAGCCGATCATCTTTCCTGCTACGGCTATGAAAGAGAAACGTCTCCAAATATAGACAGCCTGGCAAATACAGGAACCAGATGGGTAAATGCACAGGCGCAGGCTCCGTGGACTCTGCCTTCCCATGCTAGTATCTGGACAGGATTGTCAGTACAGGCACATCACACCGGAACCTGGGAAGACAAAAACCATGCACTTGACACCAATCTTCCCTCCCTGCCGCAGACTCTTCAATCCACCGGCTACAGAACTTGCGGAATTACAAACATCATTCTGCTCAATTCTGCTCATGGCTTTGATGCAGGATTCGACTATTTCGATTGCAATGAGACGGGAAATGGGCGCGCAAGCAAATCGATTGATCTGCTTCTCGACTGGATAGATGAAGACACTCTGCGGAATGACAACTTTTTTGCAGTCCTCCACCTTTTCGATGTGCATGACCCTTATGACCCGCTTCCGCCATTCGATACGCTATTCGACCCGGATGGCACACGTGAGATTACTACATGGAGATGCGACAAAAGAACGGGCGGACTCCTGTATCCTGAGCACCTTGAACATCTTACCGCAATGTATAACAGCGAGATAGCCTATACAGACAATCAGCTTGGACGGTTATTCGGAGAACTGCGTACACGTGGGCTGGCCGATTCTACATTGATAATAGTAACGTCCGACCATGGAGAGGGTTTCCTCGAGCATGGAAGAGTAGGGCACGGCAACTCTCTCTGCCAGGAACTTCTTCATATCCCACTTATAATGTCAGGACCGGGAATAGAAGCAGATAGAATAGACTCGCTTCGAGTCGGGCACTATGATCTTTTCCCGACAATATTGACTCTGGTTGGTGAACCTGTCCCGGTAACCGTGGAGGGATTGGACATCCTGTCCGGTGATTTATCTCCGGACCGTCCTGTTCCATCCAGTTCATCTTCGAATACCTATGTCATGGTTGCATATCCCGACTCAGTGGATAAGCAATCCATAGCGTATATATCAGGGATGATTAAGACGATGGGAAATATGGATGATTATGAATTCAGATGTTACGACATAGCAGCTGATCCGGGGGAGGTAAATCCCTATGAAGCTGACTCTGCACAGATAAAGACTCTGGAATGGTTTTGGGTTACTCCCGTACTGGGAAATACCGAAGTCGTGAATTATGATTCCCTTGGAATAAATATACTGCAGGATCTGGGGTATATACGATGAGAAAAAGTGGAGTAGAACTTGTTATTTTCGCATGCCTGCTACTGATATTGAATATCTCAGGCTGCAGCACTAAAACCAACCCTGAAAAAAGGTCAGTAATACTAATAAGTATCGATACTATGCGTGCTGACCATCTCCGGTGCTATGGATATGACAGGAAAACCTCACCAACGATGGACAGTCTTGCTCTAGCAGGCACAAGATGGACTTCCTGCCAGGCACAATCTCCATGGACACTGCCGTCTCATGCAAGTATCTGGACCGGTCTATCGGTCGATGCACACGGTACGAGATGGGATGAATGCGGTATGCATGTACTTGTTCCGTATCTCCCGTCACTGCCGAAAATTCTGAATGATGAAGGATTCAAAACAGCAGCTTTCACGAATGTTGCATATCTAAGTCCTGACTACGGATTCGACAGGGGATTCGATGAGTTCACCTGGCATCCGAATGGAGCAGGACGAGCAAGAACCACGATTGATAATGCTCTGCAATGGATTCTTCATAATGCTGATAAAGATGAACCGTTCTTTCTTTTGTTGCATTTTTTCGATGTCCATGCTCCTTATGCACCGCCGGCTCCTCCGGAGCGGTTTTTCGAAGATGTCGATGTTCTGGAAGACAGCATTACTTGGAGTGATATCAAGGGAGATTCATCGACTGCTTTCCGGCAGGAAAACCTGAACGGCCTAATCGACCTCTATGATGCAGAAATAAGATGCATCGACGAGCAGTTGAACAGGTTGATGGCACAATTGCGCTATATGGAAATTGATGACAATACCCTAATCATAATTGTCTCCGACCACGGCGAAGAATTCATGGATCATGGTTCATGGGGACACGGACACACACTCTATCAGGAACTGCTCGAAGTACCCCTGATAATGACAGGTCCGGATGTTCCGTCCGGGATAGTGGATTCGACTGTTGTGGGACATTTCGACATTCTACCTACTATCCTCGATTATCTCGATATAGACATTCCGGAGAATATAGAAGGTATGAATATTCTGGGCGGGCAGATAAGGGAGAACAGGGGGGTACCTTCCGGTGGTGCAACTCCGGTAAGGCATCTCGAACTGAGCAGCAAAGGTGATTCTATCATTGTCAGTGCAGACAATCAGCTTCATTGTGTACGCATTGGAGAGAAGAAAATCTACTGGATATTGCAGGGAGACAGTATCCGTTCCTATAATCTACTGACTGACCCGCTGGAACTAGAACCGCAGGAAGACACTCTTCTATGCCTGGAAATGATTGAAGAATTTGTCAATATTCCACTGCAGGCACATCCTGCTTATGTCGTAATAACTGATACAACGATAAACGAAGCGCTTGAAGGATTGGGATACATAAGATGAGATTTTCAAAATATACTATCTATGTACTTGTAATTGTATTACTGACAAATTCTTCATGCCGCCTGTCACCAAAATCAGACATGCCCAATGTAATTCTGATAAGCATAGACACCCTCAGGGGTTCTAACCTTGGCTGCTACGGATATCGTCGGAATACCTCACCGGCGATAGATAGTCTTGCGCAAACGGGTACAATGTGGGCGGACTGTCAGGCACAGTCTCCATGGACCCTTCCCTCGCATGCCACAATGTGGACCGGTCTCTCGGAAGCCGCACACAAGACAAGTTGGTATGATGACGAAATGCATGTTCTTGATCCGTCTCTTCCCACTATTGCATCGGTTCTTCACGGGGAAGGATACAGAACTGCGGCTTTCACCAACATCTGCTATCTGAGCCCGGAATATGGCTTCGACCGCGAATTCGACCATTTTTCGTGGTACCCCGATGGAAACGGCAGAGCAAGAGCGACTGTCGAAGAAGTCTCTGTCTGGCTCGAAGAGAACATAGGTAATCCCAATCCGTTCTTCATGGTTATTCACTTCTATGATGTTCACATGCCCTATAATCCACCACCCCCTTATGATACGGAATTCATCAGGATAGGGATGGGAGTGGATTCTACCACCTGGTGGGATGTAACCGAAGACGGTGAACTCCTGAATCCGGATGACCTCGAACAACTGCTTGCTTTGTATGATGGGGAAGTTAGATGGGTCGATTCACAATTAGGGGTTCTCTTTGGCAATATGAGAGAACTGGGGCTGGATGAAAACACAATAATCATAATCACCTCAGACCACGGAGAAGAGTTTCTGGAACATGGGGGATGGGGACACGGACAGACACTGTATCAGGAACAGCTTCATGTTCCACTGATAATAACAGGTCCTGGTATTCCTGCTGATTCCGTGAATACGAATGTTGCAGGATTATGGGATATTTTCCCAACGATTACGGGACTTCTTGGTTATGAAACACCAGCGAATGTAGAAGGCAGGGACCTGTTTGATATCGATGGCAGAAGACGAAGTGTTCCTGCAGGTGCCGTGGGACCGGACAGGTATCTTGTTGTAGAAGACATAGGACAGGTGTTCGAGCCTCGGGAAATGGCTGCGGTCAGGATAGGTTTCGATAAAATAATATGGGATATCAAGGAAGATTCGATGGAAGCATTCAACCTGGCCGAAGACCCTGATGAATTCAGAATTCTCCTACCTGCTGTTTACCTAATTGACGAGGTAGAAAACTACCGCCTGACCCCGCCGCAATGTTCTCCACCGCCCGTCTCCGGTGAATCCAACGATGTCCTCCAGGACCTCGGCTACATAAATTAAGAATTAAAGGGACAGTATACTTAATTGCCATTTGCCATTGAATTAAAGGGACAGTATACTTAACTATTGGCAAACTTGTAGAAAGGAGGACAACTAGAATGGTCAGAATGGCAAGAGCAGTTATTCCCAATATTCCACATCATGTAACACAACGAGGGGTTCGGTCATTACCGATATTTCACAGTGAGAGTGACTATCACATTTACTTAAAACTAATACAAAAACAGTGTGAAGAGCATGAACTTAGCATACTCACCTATTGTCTGATGCCGAATCATGTTCACTTTCTTGCAGTTCCGGGTACCAGTGACAGCCTAGCAAATGCAATAGGAGAAGCTCATCGAAGATATACTCTGCATATCAACAAACAACAGAATGTCAAAGGCCATCTTTTTCAAGAACGCTTTTTTTCCTGTCCACTTGATATCAAGCATACATTTGCTGCGTTTAAATACATCTTGCAGAATCCTGTGAAGGCTAACATTGTTCGAAATATCGAAGACTATGAATGGTCCGGTGCAAAGTATCACCTCAGTATAGCAGATTCCGATCCTCTTATCGACTCTGAAAAGGTAGCTGATTACATCGGTGGTACTAAAGATCTGCTTCTTGCCGTTTCTTCTGTAAGTGAAGAACTGATAGAACAAATTCGAAAGACAACAAGAACAGGGCGACCATGTGGAGGAGAGTTATTCGTTAAGAAACTCGAATCCATCACCGGACGAAGGCTCTCTAAACAGAAACCGGGACCAAAGATAGCGAAACAATCACTTTCAAACAGTAACAGCGAATAATTAAGTATACTGTCCCTTTAAATACTCTTCAATTAGCAATTAAGTATACTGTCCCTTTAATTATTTGCGATGGCTTTCGCGGCGCGCATACCATCGGCGATGGCTGTGATGACATCACCGGCTCCGGGTGTGATATCCCCGCCGGCATAAATGTTGGCAACACCGGTGTACTGATGTTCATCAACCATGATTGTACCTCGTTGAATATCCATTTTCGCGGATATTTCTTCGGGGAGGAAACTCAGGTCAGAAGATTGTCCAATAGCAATGATAACCGTATCACAGTCGATTGTCGTTCTTTTGGCATCATCGAATACCGGATTGAACCTGCCTTCGCTGTCGAAGACTGAAACACATCTCCGGAACTCAATACCGCCAACCTTTCCGTCCTGTTCGATTATTCGCACCGGTCCCCGAGAAGTGTCGATTCCGATGCCTTCCTCTAAAGCTTCCTCGATCTCTTCAATATCAGCAGGCATCTCGCTTCGGGACTCGAGGCAGACAGCATGGACATTGGCAGCACCAAGGCGTACAACAGTTCGGGCTGCATCCATTGCCACATTGCCGCCACCGATAACCACAATGTCCGGGGTTATTTCAGTATTGCCTTTTTCCGGTTCGGATGTGAGGAAATCCAGGGCATTTATTACACCGGGTAGTTCTACACCCGGTATATCTATGAGAGAACTGTCGGGGCGGCCTGCAGAAATGAACACTGCATGATATTCTGATGAGAATGCAGTCAGATCTTCAGGAGTTATTTCAGTATTGTAATGGAAATTCACTCCGGCATCGCTGAAAACACCTATAGTCTTGCCGTAACCATCTAAAGGCAGCCTGTATTCCGGAATTGCCCGTTTCGCGATGCCGCCACCGGCTTCGTCCTTCTCGAAGATATGCGTCTCGAATCCCATTCTGCTCAGGTAATATCCGGCTGAAAGACCTGCCGGTCCGGCTCCTATAATTGCGACCTTTTTCCCGTTCGGCTCGAGAGGAATTTTATCGGTTGCCAGAACATCAGACAGAGATTCGAACTGCTCACAGGCAAAGCGTTTCAGCCAGCGGATTGCAATGGATTCACCCTGATGCCCCATGGCACATACGGATTCGCATTCCCTTGTGCAGACTTTTCCACATACTTCAGGAAGCGGGTTGTTGTCGAAGAACAGGCTGACAGATTGCGAATAATCTCCTTCGGCAATTGCCCGGAGGTAATCAGGAATATGCATGTGTGCAGGGCACGCTGTAACACATAATCCGCACTGAATGCATCTCGAAGCTTCGGCTGCAGCCTGCTCTATCGAATATCCTTCGACAACTTCCATGAAGTTCTTTTTTCTCTCTTCAGGGGAGACTACGGGCATTTCTTCTCTCGGAGAACCTGCCCACTGCAGAAGATCATTATTCTGACAATAACCTTTTGCAGATTTATCCCATGCTTTTCTGTCTTTGCCCGGTATATAAACACATGTATCAGCTTTAAAGGTTGCCCAACTGTATGTGTTGGACATAGAGAGGGAACCTGTCGAACAGACATCTACGCAAAGGCTGCACCAGCAGCATCTGCCGTAATCAACGCGCGGTCTTAGTCCGGAATCGCCTTTCTCGGGAGTCGAGTTATCGGGATTCATCATCCCAATAGCCATGTTCTGGCATATCTCCTCACATCGACCGCATCCGATACATTTGTCTAAGTCATTCTTATGGAAGCCCCTGTACCTGCCAGCTCCCGGATTCTTCTTCTGTGGATACGGAATGGTATCTGCTTTCTTTGCAGCGCGGGACCAGGCAAGGAATGGAGAAATTATATCCGTGAATCTCATGATTACCTCTCTATCTCAGGGGGACAGGTTGTCAGGCTTACCATGATATTGGAGACATCAGCAATGTTCGCACCGACAAGCATACGCTCTAAGAGAGTTATGGCATGAATGAATGACGGACCTCTTACATGAACTCTTCTTGGCTTCAGTCCACCGTCGCTGACGACATAGTATCCATACTCACCTCTTGCCGACTCGACTCTTGTATAAACTTCCCCTGCAGGAATCTTCCATTCCGTCAGGTTGGGAAGGGGAGCCGCAACTGTGCCATCGGGCATGAAATCGAGTATCTGTCGGATAAGACTGATACTGAGGTCTATTTCCCGGCGACGTACTTTTGCTCTCGAATAGATGTCACATCCGTTTTCGGTCACGACATCGAACCTCAGTTCTTCATAAACTTCATAGGGGCTGTTCTTTCTAACATCGCGGATAGAACCGCTTCCGCGGGCTATGGGACCAACAAGGCCGAGTTCATCTACCCATTCGGGTTTAACAACTCCGACACCAACGGTTCTGTCCTTGAAAACAGAATTGTTGAGTATAAGTCTCTCCATTTCGGGAAGGCGTTCTTCTATTATTTCGAGTGCAACCAGTATTCGGGTTTCAAAGCCTTCCGGAAGATCTCGTCTGACACCGCCGGGGATAATGTACATATGATAGATGCGGGCGCCGCTCAGTTCTTCGAAGAGGTCGAGAATGAAGTCCCTGAAAGTAATTCCCCACATTGCACCTGTACCGAGTCCAATTGTTCCCGCCTGTCCGCCGAATGCCATTAGATTGACAGCAAGCCGGGCAAGTTCGAGAACAAGTGTACGAATCCACTTTGCCCGTACAGGTACTTCTATTCCCGTTAGTTTTTCGACAGCCAGGGCATAACACTCTTCATTGATATCCGGTTCAGGAACGCAGATTCTGCTGACGAGGGGGAAGTTCTGAATCCAGAGTCTGCGCTCCATCAGTTTCTCGAAACCGCGGTGAAGATAGCCTACATGAGTGATTGCTTTTGTTATCTCATCACCATCGAACCACATTTCTATACTCATATTTCCCGTTACACCGGGATGCTGAGGTCCAAAATAGAGATGTGTAGTTTTCAACGGGTCTGTAGCATTACTCATTGTTTTTATCCTTCATTGGAACAGGGGTGTCCCACTCACCCGTACTATCTGCTATGTATTCTCTGGGGTCGATGTGTTCTCTTTCGCGTCTTTCCCCATAAGTCCGCAGTGAGTATTCGAGTGTGTCGAAATCCCGACGCAGAGGAGGAATATCCTTCCATCCTTCGAGAAGGAAATCTTCCTTTTGACGGGAGTTACCCGGAAAATCGATACCGTACATCTCGTGGAGTTCCCGCTCGAAAATGATGGCTGTTTCCCAAATATCTCCAAGAGTAGGGACAATGCAATTCTTACGTGGAAATTCAGCAGAAAGAATAAAAATGTCCACTCCTGTTGCGTCTTCGAGTATCCATGTGAGTTGAAAAAGGTCATCTTCAATCCTGTCGACCACGGAAATCAACTGAAGCGTTCTCAATTCGTAAATCTGTTTTGCTGACAGAAGCATCTCGACCACATGAGATCGAGGTATACTGATATGAAGATAGTGGTCTTCTTTTCTGATGACATCGAAGTCGAAACTCAAATTGTCAGTAATTGAATGAAGCTTGTTTTCCATATTCATCCTACCAGTTGTAATCCGGGAGATCCCAGTCGCTGATTATCTTCTTCTGGTTTTCCCTGTAATAATCGAGATTTTCCTTATAGTGTATCCAGCCGGTTGCATCCCCGCTCTTTATTTTGCTTATAAGAAGTGAAAAACCGTCTATAATCGCTTCGGGGCGGGGCATACAGCCATTCACATATACATCCACAGGAAGGTATTTATCCAGAATGTTGAGTGTATTGTAGGAGTCGAAATACATCCCGCCGTTCATGGTGCAGGACCCGAGTGCGACTATGTATTTCGGATCCTGAATCTGTTCATAAACCCTGATAACTCTCTTGAGTGTCTTTACGGCAAGATAACCTGAAATGATGAGTACATCCGCTTGCCGGGGAGTTGGCCGCATTGCTATCCCGAATCTCTCCATATCGAATCTCGAAGTGTAAAGCGGACGAAGTTCAATGGCTCCGCAGCCGGTGCCGTAGGCGGTAACCCACAGGCTGTTGGCTCTTGCCATGTTATCTACCTTATCCCAGATTTTCTTTCTCACATCCGGTTTATCGGGCACTTCATTGCAGTACATAATCCTCCTACAAGAGTATTCTTAGTAAATCGACAAGTACGAGTGCCGTCGGGACGAACCACAAAAACCTGATGCTTTGTTCGGTTCTGAATCTTGGAAATACGGCACTCACGAAAATCGGGTACATGTAAAGCAGAAAAGTCTTCAGAAGCAGACTGATCCAGCTCGAAGCACCGCCAAAAAAGAGATTGACGAAAATCAGAAGTTTTGCCACCCCGAAAAGAGCCCTGCCGCTGAACATGAATGAAAGGAAACGACTGCTGTATTCGGTGGGGGGACCTATCGGTATTTCCTGCGGCGCAAGCACAATACTGAACGGATATGCCATCTGCATCGGGAGTAACGTAATCATTGCAGCTGCAGTCGCGAAAGGATATCTGAACAGGTTCCAGTTTAGAATGCCGCCCTGTTGAGCAGCTACAATACCTTCGATGGAAAGGGTATTGAGTCCTGCTGCAAGCACAAGCACGACAGCGGAAAAAGAAAGTTCATAGGATGACATCTGAGCCAGTCCGCGACTGACTGCTATAACTGCATAAGGATGTCCTGAGTTACCTGCACCCATAGCCATCCCGAGGCATCCGAAGAACATGAAATAAACCACAAGCAGAAGGTCGCCTGAAAAAGACATATTCACAATGACTGTATTACCGACTACAAGCGGAACAAGGAGCAGCACACCTATGCCCCCGGCAATTCTGAACATTGGTGCAAGCCAGAACATGGTGCCGTGATGGATTGAAGATTGTTTCCGGAAAAGTTTCCACATATCGATGTAGTTCTGTATAATTCTCGGTCCCATTCTTCCGTGTATGCGTGCGACCAGTACTCTCGATGTCCCCCCGAGAAAAAGTCCCCATGCAAGAGCTCCTATTGAAGTAATCACTATTGAGACAATAAGATGCAGCATCAGAACCCCCCTCTCATCCAGAGAATGAAGATAATTAGGAAGAGGAGAGAGTGAGCGAGGTAGGTACGCACGTCACCTGTGAATAAAGCCCGCACAGCATCGCCCAGAGAGTAAACAATAGCGGTAATCCCCCCGAATATCTTACCGGCATGTATACGCGGTAGAAAAGACAAAGCCCTTCGATAGGGTTTGAAGAAGTTACCGGCATAATGAACCTCTTCTGCAGAGGGGGGGAGTTCTCCTGCAAAACCAATGTCCAGTTGCTTCACATACTTTGGTCTCCTGCCTGTGATCCAGTAGAAGACAAAAGCAAATCCAAAAAGTCCCATGACCATCATGCCGACAGCCCATGCATCCCAGATTCCAATCGCAGTCGTGACAAGTGTTCCTTCAATCAAAGGAGATGCACCTGTGATCCCCGGAAGATTATGTATTCCCGGTGATATGTAATTCAGGAAAAGGTCGGGTCTGAAACTCAGAATCATCAGAATAGCGATAAGTATCCCCTGCGGGATAAGAAGAGTAAGTGGAACTTCTTTTATCTTTGAGTTTACAGTCGAAAGTTGTCCGAGGAATACAGCATGCAATAATCTGAATGCATATAGGAATGCTATGACCGATGCGAACATTGCAATGAGTGCAACCGGAAGCCATCCCGCTTCGATTAGGCCGTTATAGAGAAGCCATTTGCCGCCGAAGCCTGCAAGCGGCGGGACTCCGGAAAAGGAAATCACGGCGATGAGTGTGAATGTGAATGTCAAAGGCATTTTCCGCACCAGTCCACCCAGGTGGTTGTAATCAGAGGTTCCTGTCCGCCAGATAACACCTGCTGCTCCTAAAAAGAGAATGGACTTGAAAAGAAAATGATGGAATGTGTGATAGATTGCTGCTGTCCAGCCCAGAACGCTGGCGAGTCCGATGCCTGCGAGGATATAACCAATCTGTGAAACACTTGCATAAGCAAGGACTTTCTTGTAATCAGAGGAAAGTGCAGCCATGACAGCCATGCCAAGAGCGGTAAGCGCTCCGAGGTATGCAAGAATCTGTCCGATAGGGAGAGAAACGGCTCCAGCTCCAATAAACGCAGCTGTAAGAAGGAATACCGCTGCTTTGGATGATGTCCCGGCAAGAAAAGCAGACATGGTTGCCGGAGCGGTTGAATACGCTCTTACACTCCAGAGATGTGCTCCCATCTGCCCTAACTTGAACAGAACTGCAATACTCACTAGAATAAGCGGTATGCCCTGTGCAATAAAACCGGTGCCGGAGATTATTACTGCAGCAAGAAGCAGAAAACCGGATGCTGCCGCAAACACGGAGAACCAGAATGTACCTGCGGTGGGTTTCCTGCCGCAACTAACAGCAATAACGGCTGCGAAGGCTGAAATCTCCCACAGGATGTAGAATGTAATTCCATTGCCTGCCAGGGGGAGAATGGTAAGAACACCGCCTGACAGAAGCATCCACAGCCAGTAGTTCCGTTCACCTTCTCTTCTGTTGAATGCCCCCGGAAGAGCAAGTAGCGTCCCCAGTCCGAAGATAGACATAAACACCATTCTCAGTGTGGGTAGTTCGAACAAGGCACCAGAAAGGTTTATGTCTTTCCAATACAGTGATGAAAGCCATGCAGCTCCGGCAGCAAGAAAGACGGAAGCAGCAGAAGACAATAGACTCTTGCCTAACAACACCCCTGATGTGCGACGCGACCAAAGGCGCAGAAGATAAACTGATTCCAGGAATAACCCGGCTACAACCATACCAAACATCAGCGGAGAATAATCCGCGAGAATTCGAAGAAACCTGAACTTAGCCCAGAAAACAGGGAATGGAGGAATACCGATAATCACAAGAATCGGAAGAAGTAGCATAATCCCGGAGACATTTTTCCATGGACTTTTGCTTCTTGCTTCGCCAAGCATGAATACACTGAACTTGGAAAGTGCGGCGAATGTCATGAGAACAAGGGTAAGTTGAAGATAACTGTTTCCGGAAGTTATTCCGGCAAGGATAAGGAGAACCGAAGCGTATGCAGCAGTGGAGTATCCCATGATTCGGCCGGGTGCAGATGCTCTCAATCCTGCCAGTTGCCCCAGAAGAAGTCCACCCGCACCTATCCATGCAAGGATATCTGGGTCGACAGGGAGTCTAGTTAATATTCCTGCAGACCACATCAGCACAGCAAGACTCCATGTGCCACTGTAAACCCCGGCGATGCAGGGGCTTGCACCTTCGTAAAAATCGAGTCCCCATCCGGAAAGGGGAAATGCCTTTATTTCAGTCACTATGACTGTAAGCATCAGGGCGGATACGAGAAGTGCCGGAAAACCGCCGAGTCTTTCGAGCACTTCTATCCTCAGTTCTCCCGTTGTCTTGTAAACTACGGCGACGGCAAGCAGGTAAAGTATGGTAACCAGCCCGGATACGAGAACCACTTTTACGGCAACTTCCCAACGTCGCCTGCATCTGCAGGCGGCAGTGAGCCCTATTGTAACAATGCTTCCGATTTCGAGAAACACGAAAGAGTTAAAAAGGTCGGTAGCAAATAGAAGCCCGAGAGAAGCAGTGACGAGTGAGAGAAGAAGCGGTTGTGTTTTTGGATTATGACGCGACAGCCTTGCCATGCCCAGAATGGCGACAGTATAAACAGCAATTGCAACAATGGTCATTCCTGCCGTAACTTCGAGATTGATGCTGAGCGGCGGAGCACCGACACCAGTCTTCAATATTGCGGATCGAGCTAAATCGGTAAAACTCCATGCCTGAAGTTTTAGAGAAAGAAATACTGTGCTACTAATTCCTCCTGCAAGGAATATCTGCGAAACAATTACGGAGTGACGGGGTCTATTCTTTACCAGCCAAACACTTACAAATGCACCGAGAAGGGGAAGAAACACTGCAAAGGCAATCAACAGAGAAGTATCGATTACCATTTCAGCTCTTTCATCCGCCGCACATCAGCAGTACCTGTTTGCTTCGACGTAAGTACTGCCACGACAACAAAGAGAGCTGCGACGGCAACACCGATGACTATGGAAGTAAGAACCAGTGCTTGCGGGAGTGGATCTACCACTGTAGATGTAACTACGGCAGTTTCGACTGTCGAGTCGATTATGGGAGCTGCTCTTCCCGGAAGGAATCCGGTCCATACAAGAAGCAAGTTGATTCCCGTGTCCGCAAGAGTAAAGGCAAGAGCTGTCCTGAGTATATGTCTGCGGGTTAGTATTCCCCAGAGCCCTACAAGGATAAGCCCGGTTGCCGTACCCGCTATGGACCAGTAGAATATAGAAGTCATATTTTTTCTCCCGTGTTGCGGAAGACTCTGAATACACCGGAAAATTCACTGGCTACCTTTGCACCTATTGCCAGCGAAATGAATGGGATAAGTCCTGCGGATATGAGGTTGCCGGGCGTTCCAATACCGAGAAATGTGTTATTGAGAAACTGGCTGACAGACAATACTCCCCAGAATCCGAGCAGACCGAATGTCAGTCCTGCAAGTGATTCCACTGCAGGAAGTCTTTCACTTCCGGATGGAACAGAACTGCTGCCGAGCATTACCAGGAGGAATACCGATGCTATGACCGCTCCGCCGGGGAATCCACCTCCGGGAGAAATCTGACTGTGAGCAATGAGATAAACTGCAAACAGAATAATGGGTGCAGGGAGTATTTTTGCGGTAAGAGCGACTATCCTGCTTGGTTCAGATGGTTTGATGCCCACAGGGAAGAGTGTAAGAATGAGTACGACTGCCGTAGCAGCGCAGAAAAGCACGACAACTTCACCTAAAGTATCCAGCCCCCTGTAAGCTACTATCACAGCGGTGACGAGATTGGTGGCACCCGTGTCATTCACTCCGTTCGATGCATAGTATTCACCGGCATGCGACAAGTAACTGTTCATCTGCATGTCAGGAATGATGGATGCCGCAACTGCTCCAAGGACAAGGACAATGATAAGCCCGGTAAGAGTTCTTATCATTTCTCATCCTCCCCGATTTTCCCCCGTCCCCAGAGGAAGATCATCGTGGCAAGAACTGCACCGATGCTCGCTTCCGTAATGGCGACATCAGGAGCGTTCATCAAAAGGAAAAAGACGGATGCGGAAATGCTGACGAATCCGGTGATAATTATGGCAGAAAGAAGTTTCTTTACAAAAAGGACTGCAATCGCTGCTATAATCATCATGGTTCCGAGAGAAATGGCTATTGCTGTCATAAAAACAGGGGTCATTCCTCTTCTCCTTCTTTACCTGTTTCAGCAAGGTCATCCTGTAGCAGATTGTCCGGCTTCTCCTCGGGACGCATGTGAACAGCTCTTGCAATGGCATGTCCCGAAACCGGATTAGTCAGAAGAATAAAGATTACGATAATGAGTAATTTAGGTATCCAGGACGGCTCCAGACAACCAATTCCTATAATGAAAAGCATTGAACCAAGAGTTGTTGCCTTTGTACCTGCATGAAGTCTGTTCAGAACATCGGGCATTCTCAATATGCCGAGTCCGCTTACAAAGAATATGATTCCCCCGCCTGCCAGCAGAATGTGTCCGATAACCGAGAAAATGGTCATTTCAGTCCCCCGTCCAGATATCTGGCAATTGCCAGGATTCCGAGGAAAGAAAGAATCGAATAGACTATTGCCACATCGATGAGCATAGACCTGCCCTGAAGAAGGGCAATAAGAACAAGGAGGTTTGTCGAGATAAGCGTGATTGTATCGAGAGAGACAGCCCTGTCAGAGCCGTTGGGTCCCATGAGAAGGCGGATGAAAGCGAAGAATATTCCCCCGCCCAGCATGCCGAATAGAATGAGAGAAAATGTGTTACTCAATAATCCTCTCCAATCTGCGGGCAAAACCGTCTACCATTTTTTGTGTTTCAGCATATACATCACCTTCGGGAAGACATATCCAGTGTACGAAGATGGAATCAGCAGTCATTTCTACTGTGAGAGTCCCGGGAGTGAGAGTGATGGAGTTGGCGACTATGTTCCTTGCTCTCTCGTTTTCGAGAGTCAAAGGAACCCGTACAATTCCGGGTTTGATAGGAACTATCGGCTGCAATACCCTGAAAAGAATATCTATGTTTGCCATTACCATTCTGCCGGCAAAATAGAAGATGTATCCCAGCACAGCGATGAATCGCAGAGGATTCAGCAGGCGAAGCAGGTTCCCCGTCAAAGTTCCATTGGTGGCAAATGCAATCAACAAACTTACGGCAAGTCCGAGGATCAGTTCCTGAATATGGAAAGAGAGAGTAAGACCGAGCCATAGACAGAACAGCACAGCAGTGGTCGATAATACTCTGAAAGTTTTATTCATTTCCGGCTCCGTGCTTGAGGAAATGCGAGAGAATATCCAGTTTTGTCGGAATCTCGACATACTGAAGTTCAATGCGGCAGGGCACATCCAGCGGTTCGAGAGTAACACTAAGAATAGCAGTGCATCCCGCATCTGCAAGTATGTCAACCACGTCCTGCCCCTTACCTGGGGGTACAGCAATAACTGCGATGACATCCTTCAATTTCACAATAGTCTGTTTCAATTCACTCATAGGACGGACTGTAAGACCGGCAACAGATTTTCCTGTTTTACTGTCATCGATGTCGAAGACGGCAGAATAGGTATAACTCCCTGCATCATGCAGCCCTGACTCAAGAAGGGCACTGCCCATATTACCGGCTCCAATCATGACAATAGCAGGGGGGGGAGCCGTGCCAAGTATCTGCTCGATATTCGTCAGCAATCCGCATACATCATAACCGGAACCCTGTTTGCCAAATTCACCGAAAATAGAGAGGTCTTTCCGTACAGCAGCAGCTGATATGTGGCAGCGGCTTGAGAGATATTTAGATGTAATGACACTTACTCCGTCGGATTGAGCCCGTCTCAGACATCTTGCATAATGACTGAGTCTCTTGATGGTATTCCGAGATACTTTTGCTTCCGGCATTATACTCCACTGTATTGTGATAGTTCATACTTTCACAAAGTCTACTCGCAAGAACCATCGGTGTCAAGGGAGGTACTTGTGCTGAAATTTAGCCCCTTTATAAAAGACGGTGCGATTTTCGGCATGATGATGTGAAGCACGGAATCAAAAAGTGCCAGGCACTTTTTTAAGGCACTTTTTCCGGTAATACTTGAGCTGTTAGAAGTTTGTCTTAATATCGCCCCATGTTGTTGATTCAAGAGAACCGGGTTCCCCTGCCATGAATTCGAGGATGTTCGTCCAGATGGCAACATCTTCGATTGCATAACCGGCTGTAAATCCGCTTATCACGCTGATACCATCGTTAGCTACACATATTCCGGCTTCGCCCGAAGTTGGAGAACTAGTCCATCCGGTTACAGGGGTTGCATCTGAAACAGTAAATCTGGCATTGAGTACACCAAGACCCGGATCAGCCCAGCTCCAGTCGGATATTCCGTCACAAATCGGATGTGTCGGTTCCCATGCATAATGAGGAATTACACCACCGGAAATTTCTGAAACACCTGTTACACCCATAGCATTTGCCAGACCTATCTGGTTGCTCGTGCCGCCGTTCCATTCCCAGCAAGATGCGTAAATGGCTGCAGCACCGGTATCATAGAGATCATTGATTCCCGGCCAATAAAGATCATCCGTGTCATAATACCAGCACTCCGTTATTATTATATCCCAATTCTGAGCACCAAGTTCTGCATTGAAGGCGAGCATTCCGGCTTCACCGCCTGTGTGGGCAGAAAGGTTTACCGAGGGCCACAGGATATTGATAGCATCGATTACAGCAGTGCCATACCCGGATTGCACCTCGTGATAAACAAGTATGTCAGTTGGCTCGGCGAATGTTCCAGCAGCCATGAAGAATACTAAAAGACTAAGGACAAACTTCATATTAACTCCTTTCAAAAGTCATATATTATATTTATAGATAAATACTCCTTGTCAATAGGGAATGAAACGGAGGTTTGATGGAAAACGGAGAAAGTTCGACTATTCTCGTGTCGCTCGACAGGATAGAAGAGAAGATGGGAGTCCTTCTTGCACGGGAGGGAATGATGTGGGTCGTTCCTATCGAGTATCTACCTGAAAACTGCAGGGAAGGTGATGTTCTTGAAATTACATTCCGCAGGGATCCGGAAGAGACACAGGCGTTGAAAGACAGGGTGAATGATCTTCAGCAGCGGCTGCTCGAGCGTACTGAGGAGCGTAATGCGGAACAGTGATTCAGGGAAACTGATACTTGTAGCAACCCCTATCGGCAATCTCGGAGATATGTCTCATAGAGCAGAGACCACTCTTGGAGAAGCGGACATCGTAATGGCGGAGGATACCCGCAGGACTGCAAAATTCGTAAAAGACAAGAAGAAACTGTACAGTTATCACGAGCATAATTCCACGGGCAGGCTTCCACAGATAAAGGAGTTTCTCGAAGAGAGACTGACTGTTGCAATGGTCTCCGATGCCGGAATGCCCGGGATATCCGACCCTGCGTTCAGGGCTGTTAGGATTGCAATACAGAATGGATTCGAAGTTTTGGTCATTCCAGGGGCGTGTGCCGTTGTAACTGCTCTCGCAGGATCAGGTTTACCAGTGGACAGATTCTGCTTCGAAGGATTTTTGCCGCGAAAAAGCGGTGCACGGCAGAAAAAAATGGAAAGTATATCTGAATATCCGGGGACGGTTATCTATTTCATAGGACCGCACCATCTTGTAAAATATATAGAAGATATGATAGCAGTTTTCGGAGACCGTCCGGCTTGCGTGGCTCGGGAACTCACGAAAATTCACGAAGAGTATACCCGCGGAAGACTCTCTGAAATTCTGGAAGACTATCAGAGCAGGAAGATCAAAGGAGAAATAACACTCTGTGTAGCCGGTTCCGGAGTAGAGTCCAATTACTTTGATTGACTATTCTTCCTAAAATATCTATTTTAGCTCATTCCGCAATCGAATCTATAGGGGGTATCTTGAATCGGCATGAGATAAGGAAACACGCGAAAAAACTGCTGTACCCGATTGTGTATCTGTGTGTTAAACTGAATGTACATCCGAGTGTTGTTACGGTAGCAGGTCTTCTTATTACCGGATTAGCTGCATGGCAGATATGGGCGGGGCACTATCTTATTGGTGTTATTGTGTTATTTTTCGGGAGTATTCTCGATGCGGCTGACGGAGAAATCGCAAGAAGAAATAATGTCTGCAGCAAGGTGGGTGCAATTCTCGATTCTGTCTGTGACAGGATGGGTGAAGCACTTATCTATACTGCTTTACTTGCGGGAGAACTTGGACAGGTGAGACCCGTTCTTGTATATCTCGTACCGGCTGCCCTGGCCGGGTCATTCATGGTAAGCTATATCCGTGCAAGAGCTGAAGGAATGGGGATTGAATGTTCGATTGGTATATTTACTCGTGTTGAAAGGCTTTTTCTTTATATTACCGGTATTGTTGCATCTCTTGTCGCATCCGAGATTTTGGGAGATACTGCTGGAGACACTGCAATAGTGATAATGCTGGTGATTATGAGTGTTGGAACCTGGATAACAGCTTTTCAACGGTTTTATACAGTTCATAAAAAAGGAATTAATCAGCCTCTCTGACGGGGCATCATACATTTTTTTCGATGGAGGAGAAGAATGGCTAATAAAGTACGCGTAGCGATTATAGGAGTCGGCAACTGTGCAAGCAGTCTTGTGCAGGGAGTCGAGTTTTACAGAAACGCAAAGGACGATGACCGTGTATCCGGGCTTATGCATGTCAATCTTGGCGGATATCACATAAATGATATCGAGTTCTCCGCTGCTTTTGATATCAATGTAACCAAAGTTGGCAAGGATCTGAGCGAAGCAATATCCGCAGACCCGAACTGCACCGTTAAGTTTTGCGATGTTCCTAAACTTGGTGTCAAGGTTCACAGGGGGATGACCCATGACGGACTTGGAAAATACCTGAAGGAGGTTATAACCAAAGCACCGGGTTCTACATCTGATATTGTTGGAATCCTCAAAGAGACGAAGACCGATGTCGTGGTCAGTTATCTTCCTGTTGGCAGTGAAGAAGCCACTAAATGGTATGTTGAGCAGATACTCGAAGCCGGATGTGCCTTCGTCAATGCAATCCCTGTATTCATAGCCGGCGAATCATACTGGCAGAAGAGATTCCGGGACAAGGGGCTTCCTGTTCTAGGTGATGACATCAAAAGTCAGGTAGGAGCTACCATTCTGCATCGGGTGATGACACGTCTTTTCGAAGACAGGGGTGTAACTCTCGAACGCACATATCAGCTGAATGTCGGCGGGAATACCGATTTCCTGAATATGCTTGAACGCTCGAGACTGGAAAGCAAGAAAATATCGAAGACTCAAGCGGTTACTTCACAGATTCCCGGCGGACTTGCACCAAGAAATGTTCATATAGGCCCCAGTGACTATATTGAGTGGCTCGATGACAGAAAGTGGTGCTACATCCGTATGGAAGGCACGAGTTTTGGAGATGTACCGCTTCAGATTGAGGCAAAACTCGAAGTTGTCGACAGTCCAAATTCTGCCGGTGTAATAATTGATGCAGTCAGATGTGCAAAACTTGCTCTCGACAATGGGCTTTCCGGAGCGATAGAAGCTCCGTCATCATATTTCTTCAAGTCACCTCCAATTCAGTATTACGACGACGAATGTCACAGGATGACAGAAGACTATATCGTTAAGTACGGTCAGAAGAAGAAAGTACCGGAAAAGCAGTCCAAAAAGAAGTAAGATTGAAACCGGAGACAGAGTACAGCGGCACTTTCATCACATTTGAAGGAGTCGAAGGCGGCGGGAAATCATCCCGATGCAAAACACTTATAGATTTCCTGGAGAATGCAGGATTACCCGTTGTACACACCCGTGAACCCGGAGGTCCCCCGGCTGCCGAAAGAGTAAGATCCATTCTGCTGGATACTGAAATGGAAGTTACTCCGCTAACCGAACTATTGCTTTATCTCGCATCGAGGGCTTCCAACGTCGATCTTGTAATCAGACCTGCTCTGCAATCAGGAACACATGTCATTTGCGAGCGTTATTCGGATGCGACATTCGCATATCAGATAGGGGGAAGGGGGCTTCCTTCACAACCAGTGCATCAGGCGAATAATCTGGCAACCGGCGGTCTTGTCCCTAACTTGATTATATTGCTCGACCTCGACCCTGAGGAAGGGATGCGACGTCTTGGAAAACAGGGAAGGGTGCGGGACCGAATCGAACTCGAGAAAATTGAGTTTCACAGAAGAGTAAGACAGCAGTATCTGGAACTGGCAGCAGAGGAAGACAGCAGATATTTTATTGTGGATGCTTCACTGCCCCTTTTGGAACAAGACCGGATGATCAGAGATAAAGTGCTTGAAATCATTGAAAGAAGTGTAACTTAAGGAGTCGATATAAATGAAGAAATTTCTTCCGGCATGGTTTGTGATTGTATTTACAGTCGGAGTATTGGTCACCGGAGTCTTTGTAGTCCTGCCTAATGCAGCTGCAGATGACATAGTCTCGAAAACCGCAGCTGTCGAATTGTTCATGGATGTATTCTCAAGAACAATGAATACTTATGTCGATTCTCTCGAGTCCCGGGAGCTTGTTGAAGCTGCACTTCGCGGCATGCTTGAATCTCTTGATCCGAACAGTGTTCTTATGAACCCTGAAGGTTATGAGAATTATCATACAATGATAGAAGGTTCCTTTCAGGGAGTAGGAATTACAATTGGAATCCGTGATGACTGGCTTACCATTATCTCACCATTAGAAGGCACTCCTGCATTCAGGGCAGGAATGAAAGCCGGTGACAGAATAGTGATGATAGACACAATGTCGACCGAAGGGATAACAACAAGCGAAGCAGTTACATTCATACGCGGTCCGAAAGGTACTATTGTCGATTTGACGGTAGAGAGACCGGGTACAAACGATTCCCTTCTTTTCAGCATCAGACGTGATAACATAGAACTCCCGTGTATTTCTGCGAACCTGATGCTTGATTCGACGACAGGATATGTAAGATTGTCGCAGTTCGATAACGACAGTGCCCGTGATGTGGAATTGGCTCTTCGCGAGTTCGATGAAACAGGGGCGGAGAATTTCATACTGGATTTACGGGGGAATCCTGGCGGATTGCTGATTACGGCTGTAGATATAATCGACCTGTTCATACCGGCAGGAGAAGTTGCTGTACGAACATTCGGTGAAGCAGTCGGCGCAAACAGTTTCGACACGAACAGAGACGTTGTTTTTCATCAGCCGGTAGTTATTCTCGTTAACGGCAGCTCTGCAAGTTCTTCGGAAATTGTGGCGGGAGCGCTGCAGGATTACAATGTCGCTGTACTTATCGGCAGCAGAACATTCGGCAAGGGTTCCGTTCAAACGGTCATGGATCTGGGTGAATATCCGAATCTCGGTCACTACGGAGTGAAGATCACAACCGCCCGTTATTTCACACCTTCAGGGAGATGTATTGACAGAACACTTTCTGAAGATTTCGATTACTTCGAGACTGAGAGTGATTCGACGGATGAGTGGGGTATCGAACCTGATATCACAGTTGAGACATCCGACGTTACAGGAACAATACTCGTCGATCTTCTTGCCGAAGCGATGTACTTCAAATTTGCAACTGAATATTCACTTGTGAATGACATCTCAGAGGACTGGTGGCCGGATGCTGCGGTTATTGCAGAGTTTCAGGACTATATCGATTCACAGGATTTCGAATGGGATTCAGGTGAATTCGAAGATAACATGGATTTTATTGAAAGAGCGATATTTAGTGAACTTGCAGCAAGAGAATTCGACAGAGAGACCTATGTCCGTGTGATGATTCCCCGTGACGATGTGATTCAGCGAGCTCTCGAATATCTGGAAACAGGCGAATAAACATGAAGATCAAGTTCGGAACTTCAGGGTGGCGTGGTATCATAGCCAAAGAGTTTACCTGGGATAAAGTAAATCTCGTTGTTGACGCAATTGCCGTCAGGCTTCAAAGAGAGAAGCGGGATTCTATTGTCGTAGGCGGTGACTGCAGATTTCTTTCTCCTGAATTTGCGGAGGAGACAGCGGAAAGGCTCGCAGGGTACGGTTTCAGTGTCATTCTCGCAGACAGACCAACCCCGACTCCTGTGTTGTCATATGCCTGCAGAAAAGGACAGCACGGTGGAATTATCAATTTTACAGCCAGTCATAACCCGCCCACCTACAATGGTATCAAGTTTTCACCATGGCACGGCGGACCCGCAGGGGGAGAGCGTACATCTGACATAGAAGCGATAGTGGAAGATGGACTCCGGCCGGATGCCGGCAGTGGGTCTGTAACTGTGCAGAACCTGATACCTGACTATGTGGATAGCCTGAAGCATGTCATCGATGTTTCTGTATTCCAAAACAGCGGTTTACGGGCAGTTTATGATGCCTTCTCTGGAACAGGCTCGGGAATCCTCGACACGTTTCTTGTCGATAACGGAGCTGCAGTAAGAGTGATTAACGGCGAAAGAGATCCTCTGTTTGCGGGTAAGCAACATCCTGAACCCGGAGCAGACGGCCTCCGGGATGTAATGAAAGAAGTTATCAAAAGCGGAGCGTCTATCGGATTCGGTACTGATGGTGATGCTGACCGCTTTGGACTGGTTGATGAGAACGGTGACTTTCTGTCCCCGCATGAGTTCTTTCCCCTGGTTCTTCGATATCTTGCAGAAGAAAAGAAATATTCCGGATTAGTTCTTCGATCAATTACAACAGGAAGTCTGGTAGATCGAGTGGCTGCTTCGCTGGGGCTTTCCGTCGAAGTCACGCCGGTCGGGTTCAAGCATCTCGGAGGAAGGATGCTCGAAGAGGAAGTAGTTCTGGCAGGGGAGGAATCAGGCGGAATGTCAATTTTGGGTCATGTTCCCGAAAAAGATGGAATACTGGCATGTCTTCTGGCATCTGAGATGATCTGCAGGACAGGAAAAGGACTTGCATCACAACTTCATGAACTACACGATGAATTCGGCAGGCTGTATGTGGCAAGGCGGGATATCAAACTGGCGGCAGGTGTAAAGGAAAAGATCGTCGAGAAGTGTTTTGATAACACCCCCGAGTCCATCGGTGACCGGAAGATAATTTCATCAGATAATCTGGACGGAGCAAAATTCACATTTTCCGACGGCAGCTGGGTGCTGATACGGCTTAGCGGTACAGAGCCAATTGTACGGCTTTATTCGGAAGCAGACACAGAAGACAGAATGAAATCCATTCTGGATTCATTTTCGGGATATCTTGGAGTTTAAGAATGAAGTTCAATGAAGTGGAATGCACGGTTGATACAGGCAGCCTGAAAAACGGAGAAAACTCAGGAACGTATATCCTGCCGATGGGTGATATCGACTGGAGTATCGATAATATCAAGCCGGAAGATGCAGAAGGAATATTAAATCTGTTTATCGAAGTAGACGGAGATGACATCATCTGTTCGGGAAAACTCGATGCCGTTTTCCTGACACCTTGTGCGAGGTGTCTGGAGCCTACGCCCTTCCGGGTAACAGCAGAGATATTTCGCGAATATATGTTGAATGAATATTCACCCCACGGTGAGAATGTGGAATTTCTTGTGATAGACCACGGCAAATTTCCAATTATAGATGCCATCCGCGAGGCTGTGATTCTGTCCGTTCCGGGGAAACCGCTCTGCGGTCCTGATTGTTCGGGAATTAATTATATTACTTGACACTTTGCTTTAAAATGCAATGACATTAGTTCATAACATTAGAAAATTAGATTGGAAGAAAAATGCCCGTACCAAGAAGAAGACACTCAACAACAAGGCGTGATAAACGCAGAGCAAATCACGGTTTGAAGATGAAATCGACAAGTTTATGTTCCCAGTGCGGAGAACCCCGCCTGCCGCACAGAGTATGTAAGCACTGCGGCTTTTACGACGGCAAACAGGTTATTTCTCCTAAAGAAGACTAGTCAGTACATCAGAAATTCCGATAATCCGGGAGAAGATTGATGACAAAAGAGGTAGTAGTAGCCCTTGATGCGATGGGGAGCGATCGCGGCCCTTCAGTCGTAGTCGAGGGAGCTGTCCGGTTTTTTAAGAAGTGTTCGTCGGATGTTACAAATAATGTCTCCATTATTCTTACCGGAGACAGGGACTGTCTGGCGCAGTATCTTTCCAAATTCAGCGGAACGAAATACCCAATCAGCATAGTCCACGCATCTCAGATAATAACAATGAATGATGCCCCTGCTCAGGTACTGCGTGAAAAGAGAGACAGTTCCATGGCTGTCATGGCTAATCTTCAGAAAGAAGGAAAGGCACATGCCATGGTCAGTCCCGGTAATACCGGAGCTATGATGGCAGCGAGTATGTTTGCCCTCGGGAGAATCAAGGGTATTCCCCGTCCTGCCCTGGCAGGTACATTTCCCTCTATGAATAACCCTACGACTATTCTCGATGTTGGTGCCAATGTCGGATGTAAGGCTGAGCAATTGGTTCAGTTCGCAATTATGGGAGATGCATACGCAAGGGGAGTATTCAATATAGAAAAGCCAAGGGTAGCACTGCTTAATGTGGGTGCTGAAAGGTCCAAGGGGTCTGAACTTATCCAGGATGTATATAAAAGGCTCGAAGAAACTCATCTTAATTTCATCGGCAATATTGAGGGTGACGGCATATTGAAAGGTGAAAGCGATGTTGTTATCTGTGACGGATTTACGGGGAATGCGGTATTGAAAACCTTCGAATCGATTGCAGAACTTGTCGGTGGGACACTATATTCAGAAATGAAACGGCACTGGTCATCCCGTGCAGGATATCTGCTCATGCGGCATTCGTTTGCCAAATTATGGGAACGGCTCGATTCAGCAGAATATGGAGGAGTACCACTTTTGGGATTGAAAGGGACAACCATCGTTGCCCACGGCAGCGCATCGCCGAAAGCCATAAAGAATGCAATAGTCGCAGCGTGTGATTGTTACCGCGGCGATGTAGCAGAGAAGATACAGGAGAGAATATCAGGAGTTGATAGATTAGAAGATAGGGGCAGGAGTGAGTAGAAAAGTATACATAATAGGGACAGGACATTATGTGCCGGAAGATATCCTGACAACTGAAGATCTTACCACACTAAAGAAATCCGATGGGGAATATGTGTTCAGGAAGTTAACTAAAGAAGAGACTGAAATGAAAGAAGCCGGTGAAGAAATACCGGAGATGTCCCCTAAACAAATCAGAGAGATGATAGAGGAGACCAAGAAGTTTTCCAGCAAAAAAGTGGGTATCATCGAGCGCAGAATAACCGACAAGGACACAAGTGCATCTGATCTGGCTTATGAAGCCTGTGTAAATGCAATGGAAGCTGCTGCCTGGACAGCAAAAGATGTAGATGCCGTACTGATTGGTACAGTTACACCGGATTATCCATTTCCGAATACTGCCGCTATTGTTGCAGAAAGACTCGGTTTATCCAATGTTCCTGCATATGATTTCGAAGCGGGATGCAGCGGTTTTATCTACGGGCTTTTGCAGGCAATGGCATTCATAGGTTCCGAAATGTTCGATAATGTATTGGTGATAGGTGCGGAATGCCTGACAAAAATAACTGATTATGAAGACCGTAACTGCATATTGTTCGGTGATGGTGCAGGTGCTGTTGCTGTCTCTTCTAATATGCATCCAACCGGATTGAGCGGTGAGATAAGCAGCTGGGATTGGGGAAGTGATGGAAACCAGGGAAAAAACCTAATACAGTATGGGGGAGGTTCACGCATTCCCGCCTCACAAGAAACCATAGATAAAAGAATGCATGCAATCAACATGAATGGTCAGGCAATATTTAAAAAGGCTATCAATACTATGAGGGATACTGCTCTTGCTGCCCTAGAAAAGGAAGAGGAAAAGATAGAGAAAGAGAACGCAGATATCCCGCTGCGGAAGAGGAATGTAGGTGAAATGATCATCGAATCCCGGATTTTCGATTACCCGCGAAAGTGGGGATGGATGCCGGAACTACCGGAACTGCCGGATGTAAATGTAGACTTGCTTATTCCGCATCAGGCAAATGTCGCTATTATCGATGGAGTAGCGAAGCGGCTTGGGGTTAAGAGGAAAAATGTGTATATAAATATAGACAAATATGGAAATACATCTTCTGCTTCTATCCCCATTGCTCTGGATGAAGCTTTCAGAAGTGATAGAATACAAGACAGGAATATTGTTGTACTTGCTGCTTTCGGAGCAGGGTTGACATGGGGAGCAATAGTGCTTAACTGGAGCAGGTATGAACCGCCAAAACGAAAACTGATAGGAACATCGAAGAATGGAGCAAAGCCATAATGGGGAAGGTAGTTGTAGTTACAGGTACTGCCCGGGGCATTGGATATGCAATTGCCAAAAGACTTGTTGACTCCGGATGGACAGTTGCAGGATGCGATATTCTCAAAAGTGATCTGCTTGAAACAGCATCTCATCTGGGCAGCAGATTCAAACCGTATGTTCTTGATATTTCAGACGAAGAAGCCGTTAAGGTAACTGCAGAACAGATAGAGAAAGACATTGGACCGGTTTTCGGACTCGTGAACAATGCAGGGATAATACGTGATGGACTTATGCTGCGAATGACCATTGATGACTGGAATGTCGTACTGAACATTAACCTTACGGGAACCTTCCTTATGTGCAGGGCATTTGCCAGAAAGATGCTAAAGCAGCGTTGCGGTTCAATCGTGAACATATCTTCAGTAGTTGCTCTTCTCGGCAGTGCGGGACAGGCAAATTACGCTTCTTCGAAAGCCGGCATGATAGGACTGACACGTTCACTCTCTCGGGAATTTGCATCCAGGAATATTCGCGTTAATGCAATTGCCCCTGGGTTCATCGAAACGGAAATGACCGGTGAGTTATCCGAAGAGATGAGGAAGATATATGCAGAAAGAATACCGCTGAAGCGTATGGGCACTCCGGAAAATGTAGCATCTGCAGTGGAATTTCTACTTGGAGAGAAATCTATATATATTACAGGTATAGTGCTGCCGGTTGATGGCGGATTAACAACCTGAAAGAAAGGGAAGACATGTCAATTGAAGACACAGTAAAAGAGATAATTATCGACCAGCTCGGATGTGAGGCGCTTGATGTAGTTCCCGAAGCTGATATAACAAACGATCTGCAAGCGGATTCGCTTGACAGATATGAACTCATTATGGGTTTTGAAGACCGTTTTGATCTGAAAATAGACGATGAAGAAGCTTCGAAGTTAACCACTGTAGGAAAGATAATTGATTATCTGAAAAGCAAGAACCTCGATTAGCAAGTAACATGCTGCTTATTCGAGAAAACCGCTCTTTCGAATAATACTATGTAAGCAATTGAGGGTATTATGTACAAACGTGTTGTAATTACAGGTATGGGCATTATCAGCCCTGTCGGAAAGAATGTTGCCGAAAACTGGAAGAATATCACGGAAGGCAATAGCGGGATAGAAACATTATCCATTCTCGATCCTGCACAATTTACAAGTAAGATTGCCGGAGAAGTTAAGAGATTTGATCCACTGGACCGTCTCGATAGAAAACTGGTCAAAAGATCGGACAGGTACACTCAGTTTGCTCTGATAGCAGCGAAAGAAGCCTACATAAGTTCAGGGCTTGAAGGGATTGTCCACCCTGAAAGACTTGGTGTCCTGATAGGTTCCGGCATAGGTGGAATTAATACAATAGAAGAGAACTATCAGATTGCTATGACAAAAGGTTCGGACAGAATAAAGCCCTACTTCATACCAATGATGATAAGTAATATGGCGGCTGGTGTGGTCGGCATCGAAGTTAATGCAAAGGGACCCAACCTATCCACGGTAACCGCCTGTGCAAGCAGTGGACATGCAATTGCCCTTGCAACAGATCTAATTACTCTCGGCAAGGCTGATGCCATCCTGACCGGCGGTTCAGAAGCTCCCTTGACAGTCATGGGTATCGGTGGCTTTTGTGCCCTGAAAGCACTTTCCACCCGGAATGATGACCCGCAGACTGCTTCCCGACCTTTCGACAGGGACAGAGACGGATTTGTCATCGCAGAAGGCGGTGCTGTAATCGTACTTGAAGAGTATGAACATGCACTCTCCAGAGGAGCAAACATCATTGTAGAGATTACCGGAAGCGGAATGACCTGCGATGCATTTCATATCACAGCCCCGGCAGAAGACGGGGAAGGTTCATTCAGATCGATGAAAATTGCAATGGATGAAGCGGAAATTACCCCTGAGCAGGTTGATTATATAAATGCTCACGGAACATCGACCCTGCTTAATGACAGGAATGAGACTGCTGCGATAAGAACTCTTCTTGGTGACTCAGCAGATAGTGTTATGGTGTCTTCAACAAAATCTATGACAGGGCATCTTCTCGGTGCAGCTGGAGCAGCGGAAGCAATATTTACTGCATTGGCACTGAAGGAGGGAATCGTCCCGCCAACTGCCACGCTGCAAAACCCGGGAGAGGGATGCGATCTCGACTATGTTCCCCAAAAGGCCAGAAAACAGTATATCAGGAATGCACTGAGTAACTCACTCGGCTTTGGTGGACACAATGTGACGATTGCTCTTCGTAAATACACGGGGAAGTAATAAGTGACCGGTCTGTCCGGTATTGAAAGAATGCTTGGTTCGGCATTTATAGACCGCTCTCTTCTTACACGGGCGTTAACTCATAAGTCGATAAATCATAAATCATCATTCTGTTATGAAAGACTAGAGTTTCTGGGTGATGCGGTTTTAGACCTGATTACACGCGAGTATCTGCTCCGGAAATATCCGGAGGAAGATGAAGGGCTTCTTACTAGAAGAAAAGTCAAACTCGTCTGTCGGGAAAACCTGGTGAAACAGGGAAGAAGACTTAATCTCCTGAAGCATATCGCCATCAGTGAAGATGTCCGTAATTCATCAGGAAGAACTCTTGATTCGATAATTGCAGATGTAGCGGAGTCCTTGATAGGGGCATTATATATCGACAGAGGTTTGGATGCTGCAGAGAGATTTATCGAGTCGGAATTACTGGAACCGGCTGCCGATGTCGAATACGGTGCTGAGCGTGATCCGAGGACAGCTCTGCAGGAATATTGCCAGAGTTTGAATATTGAATTGCCTATTTATGATTTGATGGAAAAGAAGGGACCGGAGCATAAACCGGTGTTTAGAGTAATCGTAACGCTATGTGGCAGCGTAAAAGCCGAAGGTTCGGGAGAAACGATGAAGGACGCAATTAAGGAAGCAGCAATAAACGCACTCGAAATAATCAAGAAGGAAGGTTAGGATGGATTATCAACTAAGGGAAGAGCTGAACGACATAAAGGAGATATGTGCCGAGATAGCAGAGAAGTACATTATTCCGGTCAGAGCAGAACTCGATGAAGAGAACAGATTTCCGACAGAAATAATGAAGGTCATGGCAGACAGCGATTTGCTGGGAATCTATATTCCCGAAGAATACGGCGGTTCCGCTGAAATGTTCGGCGGCGGTTCGATGGCTCTGTGTATAGCAACAGAAGAACTCAGCAAAGCCTGTGCAGGTATTGCTGTCTCCTTTGCGGCAAATGCACTGGGTGCCATGCCGATTCTTATAAGTGGTTCTGAAGAACAGAAGCAGAAGTACCTTCCGGCACTTGCAGCAGGAGAGAAACTTGCTGCTTTTGCTCTTACTGAACCCGAAGCAGGAAGCGATGCCGGCGGGGTGAAGACAAAGGCAATAAAAGACGGTGACTATTATGTACTCAACGGTACAAAACAGTGGATTACCAATGGTGGAGAAGCACAAATCTATACCGTTATAGCTCTTACTGACCCATCGCGGGGAGCAAGAGGGCTTTCAGCCTTTATCGTCGAAGAGGGAACTGAAGGATTCTCCTACGGTAAAAAGGAAGACAAGATGGGCATCAGGGCATCTGCAACCCGGGAACTCATTTTCGAAGACTGCCGTGTTCCTGCGGAAAACCTCATCTCGAAGGAGGGACGCGGGTTTCTGGTAGCAATGAAGACTCTCGACAGGTCCCGTCCCGGTGTTGCATCACAGGCAGTGGGAATTGCACAGGGAGCACTCGATGAAGCATTGAAATATGCATCTGAGAGAAAGCAGTTCGGGCAGAGAATAGATTCTTTTCAGGGACTTCAGTTCATACTCGCTGACATGGGTACGCAGGTGGAAGCTGCCAGAGCACTGGTTTACTCTACTGCGAAAATGATTGACCTGGGCGCGAAGAAATTCGAGAAAGAATCAGCCATGTGCAAAGTATTTGCAAGCGATGTCGCAATGAAAGTCACGACAGATGCCGTGCAGGTACTCGGGGGTTATGGCTACATGAAGGAATATCCTGTAGAGAAGATGATGCGGGATGCGAAAATCACGCAGATATATGAAGGAACCAATCAGATTCAGCGTCTGGTGATAGCATCCAATTTAATCAGGGAAGCAGCTTCCGGAAGGAAAAAGTAGCATGCGGATAGTTGTTGCAGTAAAACAGGTGCCGGATACAGCGGAAGTAAGAATCGATGAGGAACGCGGAACCCTGATAAGGGACGGCGTTCCGTCGATTCTAAATCCCTTCGATGCCTATGCTCTTGAAGAGGCTTTTCGCTGGCGCGATGAACTTGGTGGTACCGTCATAGTTGTCACAATGGGCCCCCCGCAGGCGGAAGCTATACTCAGAGAGGCAGTTTCCATGGGAGCTGATGAAGCAGTACTCCTTTCAGACAGGGCGTTTGCTGGTGCGGATACCTGGGCAACAAGCCATACTCTGGCAAAAGCCATAGATAAGATCGGTGAGGTAGATATTGTAATGACGGGTAAGCAGGCTATCGATGGTGATACTGCACAGACGGGTCCGGGTATCGCAGCATCACTCGACTGGCCCCAGATCACCTTTGTGGGGAAGGTAAAAGAACTTACCAATGAATACATGATTGCAGAGCGATATGTCGAAAACGGGATAGAAGTAATCCGTAGCACGCTCCCTGTCGTGATTACTGTTCTCAAGGATGCCAATACACCGCGCCTTCCGTCATTGCGGGGTAAAATGAAAGCAAGAAAAATGGAAATTCCCGTGTGGGGTATAGACGACATTGACATATCTCCCGAAGACGCAGGTCTCGACGGCTCTCCCACACAGGTGGTAAGTATTGCAACTCCTGACACTTCGGTCGATGGGGATATACACAAAGGCACACCGGAGGAACTGGCACGGAAAATGGCAGAACTTCTTCTCAGGAAGGAAAGTATCTGATGGCAAGTATAGAAGTCCGAAAGGATACCTGCACGGGCTGCGGTATATGTGTGCCGTCCTGTCCTTTCGGATACATAACCATGGAAGATGATTTCGCAGTTATTAGTGATGCATGTACTTTATGCAGTGCGTGCGAGTCATCATGTCCGTTCAGGGCGATTATCATAAGACAGGATGGAGTCAGAAAAGCGGATAAGACTGCATATTCGGGAGTTATGGTCATTGCAGAGCAGCGTGACGGGATTATAGATGGATGCACCCTCGAACTACTGGGTGAAGCCAGAAGGCTTGCCGAAGCGGATGAAAGCGTTGTCTCGACCGTACTGCTTACGGAAAAGGCTGAAAACCGGCCTGAAGAACTCTTTCATTATGGTGCTGACATTGTATATCTGACTGAAAATCCCGCTTTGAAACACTTCAGGACAGAACCGTTTTCGAAGATTGTCGAAAAACTCATCAAGGAAGTAAAACCTGGCGTTGTACTTGCAGGGGCAACTACAACCGGACGAGACCTGATGCCGCGGATTGCCAAGAATCTCGACACAGGTCTTACTGCAGACTGCACAGAACTTGCAATCGATGAGAAGACAGGCGGACTTCTCCAGACCAGACCGGCTTTCGGCGGAAATATTCTAGCCACTATCGTATGTGCTGACACAAGACCGCAGATGGCAACGGTACGCCCCAAAGTGATGAAACCAATCGAACCCGATATAAACAGGACCGGTAAGATAGAGATAATAGAAGTCTCTCCCGCTGACCTGACCAGTCGAACAGAAATAATCGACTTCAAACCGCTCGAAGAGGGTGAAATTGACATTACAGAAGCTGATGTTATTGTGTCAGGGGGCAGGGGAATGAAATCTGCCGAGAATTTCAAACTGCTTGAAGAACTGGCAGACCTTCTCGACGGCAGCATCGGTGCAAGCCGAGCTGCAATAGATGAAGGGTGGATTCCCTATCCGCATCAGGTTGGTCAAACCGGCAAAACGGTTCAGCCTAAACTGTACATTGCCTGCGGGATATCAGGTGCTGTGCAGCACAGGGTGGGAATGCAGTCATCCGACCGCATATTTGCCGTGAATAAGGATGAATCTGCACCCATATTCGAGTTCTGCAATGAGGGTTTTGTGGGAAATCTCTTCGAGATTCTTCCGATTCTCATCAAGATACTGAAGAAAGAATTTGGAGCATAATCCCGGGATGAAAACAGTGCCTGATCATATCACAGGCAGATTTGGGTTTATACCATTGTTGCTTTTACCGGTTGTCTTTATCCTGTCGGGATGTTCCAATCATTGTGACCTATTCGAAGAAATGGCATTTGTATCAATTCCATCGGGGAACTTCGAGATGGGTTCAGACAGGTTCGCAGACGAGATGCCGATTCATACAGTTCAAATCGATTCTTTTGAAATGCTATCGACAGAAATTACTCAGGGCATGTGGGAAGCAGTCATGGGAACATCGCTCGAACACCAGACAGGGCGTACAGACTATGACTACGGTATTATGGGGAAGGGAGATGACTACCCTATGTATTATGTATCCCTTAATGACTGTCACGAATTCATAAACACGCTGAATGGAATCGACAGCGAACATACATATAGACTGCCGAGTGAGTCCGAATGGGAATATGCCTGCAGAGCCGGTTCGGATACAAAATATTACTGGGGTGACAGTTCTTCGGAGAATATAGTTGATACGTACTGCTGGTATTCAGAGAATTCCGGCGCAAAAGTACACCCGGTTGGTCAGAAAAAACCCAATGCATGGGGATTGTATGACATGAGCGGCAATCTCTGGGAGTGGTGTGAGGATAGATATAGTCCTGATTATTCGGGTGCCCCCGATGACGGTTCGGTGTGGGAAAGCGGTACGGGAGGATTATTTGTATTCCGCGGGGGACGCTGGTTCAGCAATATCTCATACTGCCGCTCTGCCAGCCGCGAAGGGTACGGTCCCAACAGAAGGGGCGGCAGCCTGGGTTTCCGCATAGTCAGGGAGAGCAATGAGTAAAGTCATCGGAATGTTCATCTTCTTCCTGCTGATAAGCAGTTGCGGCAATCCGGAAACTCAATTTCCTGATATGAAATTTGTACAGATACCTGCAGGCAGTTTCAACATGGGTTCCCGGGATTTCGATTCTGATGAACTTCCGGTTCATGCAGTGAATGTCGATTCATTCGAAATAATGGCGACTGAAGTAACGCAGTCCATGTGGCAGACTGTAATGGGAACGACTGTTTATGACATGCGGGATAGATCCGATCCCGACTGGATGATGAAGGGAGTCGGTGCTGAATACCCAATGTACTATGTTTCCTGGCATGATTGTCATGAGTTTATCAACGCTCTGAACCACATGGATCCTACATACACATATAGACTACCAACAGAAGCAGAATGGGAGTACGCCTGCCGTGCAGGAACAACGACAGAATATTACTGGGGGAACAGCGATGAAGATGATACCATCAGTCGATACTGCTGGTATTTCCCCAATTCTGACTTTCAGACCCATCCGGTTGGCGGGAAGATACCTAATGAATGGCTGCTCTACGACATGAACGGCAATGTATGGGAATGGTGTCTGGACAGTTTCAGTGATTACAGGAAAGCAGGTTCAGACGGGATGGCATGGTTGGGTGAAAATACTGACGGCAGAATAGAGCGCGGCGGCAGCTGGATAACCAATGCAAGATGCTGCCGCAGTTCGAACAGATACAGGGGAGACCCTTCGAGGGCTCGCAGCAATCTGGGTTTCCGCCTTGTCAGAACATCGAATATTACAGGATTGTGATGTATGGAGAAAATTGAAAAAGTAGCAGTACTGCATGTTCACACAACACATTCAGATGGAACGGGGACTCCTGCAGAAGTAATCAGAACTGCTCAGAATTCAGACATCGATATACTCGGGATAAATGACCATAACAACTTAAGACTGCGTAACGAAGGGCTTGGCGGATGGCAGGGCAACCTGTTTGTTCTTGCAGGTGCTGAACTACAGGATGAGAATGACAGGAATCATCTGCTTGTCTATGGTTTAGATGTTCTCCCCGATACATCTGATACGGAGAAACAGATTGAATTCGTCAACAATCACAGCGGCATTGCCATAGTTGCTCACCCATTTGAAAAGCCGGGTAAACTCCCGCATACAAAGTCATATTGCTGGACCCGGGGAGTATTAGATGGACTATCAGGTGTAGAAGTATGGAATTACATGTCGGAGTGGAAAGCAGATATTTCAGTGTTCAACTTTATAAGTAAGTACAGACACCCTGATAAATATGTTGTAACACCCGAAAAAAATGCCATGGGATTTTGGCAGCAGGTTGGAGGATGTGTGATAGGGGGAGTTGATGCCCACAACTTTAAAGCAGGCGGTCTGTTGAATCTCTCCATGTTTCCATATGAATATCTGATGGGAAAGACAAGGACACACATTCTACTGGACAGCGAATTGCCCTCCGACAGTAAAGAAGCAGAGAAGATTATCGTGGATGCCCTGCGCTGCGGAAACTGTTTTGTGAGTAATGGGGCAAACGGTGATGCCCGCGGTTTCAGATGTGAATGTCATACAGGAAAAATCAGAATGGTACTCCCTGAATCCGGGAAAGTTGAGATTGCTTCGATGGATACAGTGTTGTTCAGTGACCATTTGGACGGTGGGGAACATCTGCTGGATGTATGTGTAGAAGAGAAGTGTGCAGTTACGATCTCAAGGGACGAAAGGATGTGGATATTTTGCGGATTGCATTAGGAATGGGACTGGTCATCGGGCTATGTGTTTCATCAATGGCAACACCTCTCGACACTGTGTTTGATGCATTTCACTGCATCGAATACAGGGACGGGGACGGGCTTCTCTCCCTGCTGAGTGACAATTTTCGACAGCAACTCGAATTCTTCCATACTTCATTTCTTGAAATTGCAGAAGCGGATCCAAATACTGCATCCCGTTATCTTCGAGGCAGTGGAATATCCATGTTAGATCTGAAGTGGATGGATCTGGGTGAAATAGCGTCACAGATGCTGGAGCATATTTCACTGCCGAACGAAGGGGACGTGATTGCGGACAGCACTGAATTTGCAGGGGACTATGCCGAAACCATCCTGACAATGGCTGACAGTTCGAAGATATATGTCTATCTGATTCTCGAAGAAGGTATCTGGAAGATAAACAGTTCTTCTATCATTACTGAAATATTTGGTTTATAGATAATCATACTTATACTTGAAATTTATATTATTTATGTTATAGTTCATTGAATAGTTCGTCGGTTTTCTAATTGTACTAACTTTGATGGAGGAAAATATGAAAAAATTATTCATTGGTCTCACAATAGTAGCCCTTCTGGGATTTGCCTGCGGCGGGTCGGCCGGAAACCCCGAAGCAACGGTCAACAAGTTCTTCGATGCCATGAAGGAAGGTGACGCTGATGCAGCTGCCGAGTGTGTACTTGGTGGAATGACTGACGAGGATAAGGAAATATTCGCAACTATGGCTCCATTCATGGCAGAAATGGAAATTGAAACAAACGGGTTTGAAATCGATGGCGATGCAGCCATTGTTTATATCGAATTGAAGTTCATGGGCGAAACCCAGGAGGACGAAGTCGATCTTGTTCTCGAAGATGGTCAGTGGAAGTTGGTCGAAGGTCTCTAGAAGACTTGACATATTTAGGTTACAAGACCCCCGGAGGCACTCCGGGGGTTATTTTCTTGAAATAACAAAGAAAGCAAAATCGAAAGGAAACAGATGAAAGCGATAACCGTTTTTGTTATTGCGGGTGCAGTTATTCTGGGGCTTACAGCCGGATTGGTTCTTACCGACCCGGAGACGACGGTCGAAACATTCTTCGAAGCCATGGCGAATGGCGATGCTGAT
>CAYRQP010000002.1:147205-155109 GCA_964426545.1 uncultured bacterium
CAGCCATTGTCTATATCGAGATGACTTTTGAAGACGACTCTGACACAGATCAGATAGACATGGTCAATGTGAACGGTGACTGGCTGATAGTAATGGAATGATACGGGACGTTGCTGAATCTGTTAACTTATAGTCGTACATAAAGAAAACTAAACATATAAAACTCCGTTTAGTGGAATCACAGAAATTCATTCCTTTCATAATTTTCAGAATTAAAATGAAGGGTGAAAGCCCTCGTTAATTGACGGGGTGATAACGAGGTAGTAGTATCACCTAACTGAAAATTGACTATAATCTGAGAATCAGAAATATAGCAAAATACATGTCTAAACGACTGTAACGAAAGGATCCGCTGAATGAGACCAACCGTCAGATTTCTCGAAGATAATTTGATTGAGAAAATTGTAGATGAAGCTATTGAAATTCTCTGTACACTCGGTATAGAACTGCACAACGATAATGTACTGTCGGTATTGAATGACTTCGGAGCAACCGTCGATGAGAAAAAGAAACATGTTCTGCTCACAAGGAGTATCATCGAAAAGGTGCTGGACTCAGTCCCGTCGTCATTCAAACTGTACGATGTCAGAGGGAATCAGACGCATGATTTTTCACGGCGAAACATACACTTCACACCCGGATCGGCAGCACTCAACATCCTCGATTATGAGACAAGTGTAATAAGACGGCCTGCCACTGAAGATTATGTTAAGTATGCAAAAATTGTGAGTCAGCTCGACAACATTGCCTCTCAGAGTACAGCAATGATTCCGAATGATGTACCTGATATGATATCTGACAGTTACCGTCTGTTTCTCAGTCTCATGTATTGTGAAAAACCTGTAGTGACAGGCACTTTTACAATAGAAGCCTTTGAAGTAATGAAGAATCTTCTGGTTGCTGCACGCGGGGGCGAGAAGGAACTCAAAGACAAGCCGCTGTCCATTTTCTCCTGTTGTCCGACATCACCGCTGAAGTGGAGTGATGTTACATCTCAGAATGTTGTCGATTGTGCAAAACACTCCATACCGGTCGAATATATTTCCATGCCGCTCGGAGGGTTTATGGCTCCGGTTACCCTGACAGGCATGCTTATTCAACATACTGCGGAAACACTTAGCGGAGTCGTTATCTCCCAGCTTACCAATCCGAGAACTCCTGTTCTTTACGGCGGTTCCCCGGCAATCTTCGATGTCCGGTATGAAACAACCCCGATGGGAGCAATCGAGACAATGATGACCGATTGTGCCTATAGTGAGATAGGGAGATATCTCGGCATTCCAACACAGGCATATATCTCTCTCAGTGACGCAAAACAGCTCGATTCACAGGCAGGGCTGGAAAGTGCAATGGGGGCAACGCTGGCAGCTCTTTCGGGGATCAATAACATATCCGGCCCCGGAATGCTCGACTTCGAGAGTTGTCAGAGTCTCGAGAAACTGATTCTGGATAATGAGATATGCGGGATGACTTTCAGAATGATTCAGGGAATCGAACCCAAAGAGGATTTTCCCGCTATTCCGCTGTTTCAGGAATTGCTGCGTGAAAAACATCTTCTCATCTCGGATCATTCTATGCGGTATCTTAGAGAAGAACACTATTTTCCCGGCTCAGTCATTGACCGCACCAACCGGGCAAGATGGGAAGCAGAAGGTAGTTTGAGTCTGGGACAGCGTGCACATAGCGAAGTCGAGAAGTTAGTCGAAAATTACGAACCTTCCACCCTATCTTATGAGAAGAAAAAGGAACTTACATCACTTATGCAAAGAGAAGCGGAACTCTATGGGCAGAACAAACTTCCGGAAAGAGATGAATGAGTTCGCTTGTTAATTTTAACTTGCTGAAACTACTACCTGCCAATGATGAAGTGCTACGCAGACAGGGTATTCCCGACCCTTCCGCAGTATCCCGGGAGATGCAGGAGATGCCGGAATATGCAATCAGGGAGTTAAAAGAGATCTGTCATCCTGCCGGAGTGATATCGGAACTTACTGTCGATGAATTTGGATTGATATTCGATGGAGAAGGCAGTAATGCCGGGGATGCTCTTCTGAAAGACATATATCCCAGCGGAAGGCATCTTGCCCTTTTTGCACTGACAATGGGAGATGAAGTAAGCAATCACATAAACACACTCTTCGGTGAAAACGAACTGGTTACAGCATCGATGCTCGACACGGCGGCATCGCTTGCTGCCGAAACTGCTGTTGAAATACTGGAAGGAGATTTCTTCGAGAAGAAGTCCAACGGGGAAAGCAGCGGGACTGAATATTGCGTCTTAAGTTACAGTCCGGGCTATTGCGGCTGGGACATCACATCACAGAAAAAAATATTCGAGTATCTTAACCCGGGGCAGATAGGTATCAGCCTGAATGAAAGCTGCCTGATGACCCCGTTGAAGTCAGTTACCGGAGTCCTAATATATGCCCGTAGAAGCGTACACCTATTCGACCCGGTTTTCAGTTACTGCAGTATGTGCAGGCATCACTCATGCACAAACCGATTGGAAGAACTTAAATCTTCCAACCCAAACAGTTTCGAAAGAAGGAATTAATGGATATTTTAGAACAGATATCAGCCGGTATTCAGATTGGAGATAACAAGAGCGTTTCCGAACTGACAACCCGTGCCATTGATGAGAAAGTTGAACCCCGGGATATTCTCGACAACGGTCTTGTTGCGGGGATGAATGTCATAGGGGAGAGATTCAGAGTACACGAGATATTCCTCCCGCAGGTGCTGCTTGCAGCACGGGCTATGTACGCAGGGATGGATCTGCTGAAGCCGTTGTTCCTGAAAACAGGAATGCCTTCCCTCGGGAAGGTGGTCATTGGAACGGTTCAGGGTGACCTGCACGATATAGGCAAGAATCTGGTTGGAATCATGCTGAAAGGTGCTGGATTTGAAATAATCGACCTTGGCAAAGATGTTCCTGCCGAGAAATTCGTGAACACGGCTGAACAGGAGGGTGCTTCGGTTATCGGGATGTCTACACTGCTGACAACAACGACACCAGTGATGTCGCAGGTGATAGAACTGCTCCGCGAAAGAGGTCTGGAAAACAGGATAAAGACGATTGTGGGCGGTGCTCCTATTTCGAGAGATATGGCAACAGAGATTGGAGCCACAGCTTATGGGTATGATGCTGCAAATGCGGTGGAATGCGTAAAACAACTGTTCGGCTGATGAAATGAAATTTCTACTGGATCGTATCGAAAATGAAGAAGTACTGATTTCCGACGGAGCACTTGGGACAATGCTGTTCGATGCAGGTATGAAACCCGGAAAATGCCCTGAACTGCTTGTACTTGAGAACCCCGGACTTCTTCAGTCCATCGCTTTGAAGTACATGCACGCCGGCGCAGACATAATTCACACAAACACCTTTGGTGCTTCTCCGCTCAAACTATCTGACTATGGTCTGGAAGATATGACAGAAGAGATAAATCGTAATGCTGTCGAACTCCTGCGGGAGACCGCAGGTGACTCTGCATACATATCAGGCTCCTGCGGACCGACTGGAAAACTGATGTTACCGTACGGAAATACGGAACCGGAAGAAGTTTTAGCCGGTTATGGGCAGCAGATAAAATCTCTTATCGATGCAGGAGTGGATATCATCTGCATAGAAACCATGATAGACCTTCGTGAAGCAGTACTGGCAATAAAGGCAGCTCGAACAGTATCATCTGAAATTCCGATAATGACAACCATGACTTTCGATAGAACACCCAACGGATTTTTCACAATCTGGGGGGCAAGTATCTCTGATGCTATAAACGGTCTTCAGGATGCAGGTGCTGATATTGTCGGGTCGAACTGCGGAAACGGCATTGAGACAATGGTGGATATTGCCCGCTGTTTCCGGAAGAAAACTTCCCTGCCAATACTCATTCAATCCAATGCAGGGCAGCCCAAAATGAAATCTGGAATAATTACTTATTTAGAATCTTCGGAATTGTTTGCAGAGAAAGCCCGTGAACTGGTGGATATCGGTATCTCAATAATCGGAGGATGCTGCGGCACAACCCCTGAACACATCAAGGCAATCTCGACCGCAATTAAGTAGGGACACCTTACCCCCCATAATTAAGAGGGACAGTCCCTCTTAAATTGAAATAGTCGGCAACTCGAAGGTTGCCGGCTTCCGTCATTTATGGCACCGTGACACTCAATTCTGAGAATTAAGTGTCACAGTACCTATGAGAGTTATCTTATAACTACGACCTGTCTCGTATCCACAAACCCACCAGCCTGCATTCTGCAGAAGTAGGTACCTGTAGGAAGGTTATTTACCCGTATAGAATAAGTACCTGCTGATGTTTCGCTATCAAGTGGTGTAGCAGCAAGTCGTCCTGTGAGGTCATATATACTGATGTTGACATGTGTCATCGAAGGTATGCTGAAATTCACAGAGAAGGTTCCTGCAGCAGGATTTGGTGTTATCGGCAGAAGTTCGAATACTCCTACACCGCCACCATCTCCTTCACCCTTACTGCCTATAGTGAAGTTCTCACCCCACCCGTAGTTACCTAGATTGTCTTCAACTCTTATGCGGAAGTCAGATCCGGTACCCCAACCGGGTGACACAAAGTCAATCCGTTTGTAGTAGTTTGTATTGGGTACCCATCCGGGTGAATAGTCATCGACATAGATGCCACCTTTATACACCTTGATAATAACACTGTCACCACCGAGGGGTTCGAAGGAATCAAAAATAGACATTTCGTCCCGACCTTCATCAGTACCAGTACTGATGCCATAATTCCAGATTACATAGGTTCTGGTCAAGTAATGATACCAGACTGTAGACGAATCAGGTTTAGACACATTGATAACATCTTCACCACTACTGATGTAGAATTCCTGACTCCAACCCCAGTTGCCGAGTTCATCCATTACCTTGATCTGATAACCGATTCCGGTTCCCCAGGAAGCAGGAATAGCGGCACTGCGTTTATAGAAGCCCCAGTTGCTAATGTACCCACCGGTAACATCACCGGTATAAATACCGTCTTTGTAGATTTCCATACTGATACTGTCACCGGACAGTGGACTCTCGAGCGTTGTTGTGAATACCCAGGCAACAAGCACCTTCTCTTCTCCGGTTGTCCAGATATCCATACTGTCGGGTTTGAAGACATTTATTATTTCATTCCCGCTGTTGATGGTGAAATAGTTACTGTAGCCGTAGTTACCATCTTCATCTATTACCTTCAGCTGATAGTTGCTACCTCCCGGAAGCGTCAGCGGTCCGGGAAGAGGGGTTTTGTGCTTAAAACGGGATTTGTTAGGTACCCAGTCATCGGTGTAGTCGTGTATGTAGACTCCGTCTTTCCAGATTTCGATATACACACTGTCCTCGAAAAGAGCTCCATTATCGGCAGGATTAGTCCACAGACAAAGAGTGGTTTTCTGATAGTGATTCCATACTGTTCCGGTCGTAGGATAATTGATAGCGATATTTGCCTCTCCGGTAAGGGAGAACTCTTCGCTCCATCCCCAATCACTGAAATTATCGACTATCTTAATCCGATAATCCGAACCAGTTAACCAATCTGCAGGAACCGGTCCCGGATAAATCCAGGAGCCGTCATTGGCGGTTGCTACAGCAAGCTGGGCGTATGGCATATTGGATTTGTATACATAAATATCTACCGTGGTGCTTGTAAGTCCGGTTACTTCCCAGGTGATATCATGATTGCTTGAAGTACGACTCCATGTAGTTGATGAAGTTGGTTCAGTCACAACAATTATCTCGATAGTACTTATTGAGAAAGCTTCACTCCACCCATAGTTACCGTTCTCATCATACACCTTGAGAGTGTAGTCAGTGCCGGTGCCCCAGGATGCAGGGATTCCTTCTGTGCGTGTGTAACTTCCGGTATTTGACAGGTATTCTCCGTAGTTATCTACATAGACCCCGCCTTTGTAGAGATCTATTGTAATGTTACCATACTCTGTGGCAGGAGTAGACCAATCGACAGTTGTGTTTTCTTCATAGTGGTCCCAGGTGTCAGGGGTTATAACTGTTATCAGTTCCTGACCGCTCGAAGGTATTATGGAGAACTGTGGAGTAATTCCTTCATCTCCATAATTGTCCTTTATCCAGATGTAGTAACGATTATCGGCACTCCAGGTCGGGATGGCATCTGTAAAGGTGAAACTCCCGTCATTCGCAGTTCCGATTACGATATCTTCGAAGACCATCGTATACCAGTTGGCAATCTTAATATCGACCGTGGTGCTGAGCAGACCCGTTGTATCCCATTCGATCGCATTATCGGTCGAATAATGCATCCACTCCGTCAATGCGGTGGGCTCGGTTATTTCAATATCTTCATATATATCTATTTCAAAGAATTCACTCCAGCCGTAGTTACCGCTCTCGTCATAAACCTTAATCTTGTATTCTTCATCCCCCGGCCACGACGGGTCGATACCTTCGCTGCGGATGTAGCTGCCATCATTGGCTGTCCAGTCTGCATAGTTGCCGACGAATACTTCATAATAGTCATAGAGATCTATTTTGATACTGTCACTCGAAAGAATCGTAGGATAACTCCATGTGACTTCCGTGTCTGTCTCATAATGTATCCAGTATGTCTCGGAGGTCGGGGAGGTTACGGTAATCACTTCAGCGCCCGACGACTCAACCACGGAGAAGCTGGCACTCCAGCCCCAATCACCATAGTTGTCGACTATCTTTAGCTGGTAGTCAGAGCCAACTGCCCAGGCATCTGTGATTACATCAGGATAGATGTAACTGCCGTCATTGTCTGTGCCGGCTACAAGCGTATCTACAAGTACGGAATCCTTGTAAAGAACAATATCAAGTGTTGTACCCGAAAGCCCTGTTGTATCCCAGGCAATTGAGTTATCCGTACTGTAGTACACCCATTCGGTTATTGCAGTAGGCTCGGTTATTGTGATTACTTCTGCTGTGCTTACTGCAAAAGCTTCACTCCACCCGTAGTTACCGTTCTCATCATAAACCTTGAGAGTGTAGTCAGTGCCGGTGCCCCAGGATGCAGGGATTCCTTCTGTGCGTGTGTAACTTCCATTATTAGTTACAGCGGATGCGTAAGTGTCCACCAACACACCGCCTTTATAAAGGTTTATTGTGATGTTACCGTTACTTACAGGAGAGCCGTCCCTGTTTATATCTAAGGCAGCATTAGGATTACTCATGAGAGAAAGAAGAGCAGGATAACTCCATGTGACTTCGGTATTTGTCTCGTAGTGCAGCCACTCTGTTGCAGATGTAGGTGCGCTTACGGTGATTACTTCTGCGTTGGAAGACTCCACTACTGAGAAGTAATCACTGAATGCTGAATTAGCGAGATCATCTTCGATGTAGATTCTGTACTGTGTCCCTGCTGTCCAGGACGAAGGAACAGGACCTGCATAACTCCAGGAACCGTCGTTGGTTGTGGATGCCGTAAGTGTATCGACAACGCTTGCGCCGTTGTAAAGAACAACACTGACATTCGTCCCGCTAAACTGCTGCCATTCGATGGGTAGGTTCTCGTCGTAATGCGTCCAGGTGGTTGCAGAATCCGGCAGGGTAACTTCCAGAACCTCAAATCCGATGACGGAAACATTGTCATCCAACAAATTCGTCACATACACACAATCACCTGATGGAAGGGAGCAAATTGCACGCGGGATATATCCAACAGGCACCGTCGCAACAACGGTGTTATCTGAGGTGCGGATTACGGAAACATTGTCATCAGACGTATTAGTCACATACACATAATCACCTGAGGAAAGGGAGCAGATTCCAAACGGGAAATCCCCAACAGCCACCGTCGCAACGACGGTGTTGTCTGAGGTACGGATTACAGAAACATTATCATCATCAGAATTCGTCACATATACAAAATCACCTGATGGAAGGG
>CAYRQP010000003.1:0-83981 GCA_964426545.1 uncultured bacterium
TCATAAAACGCTCTCTAGGGCTAATAGCCGCCTTCACTGAAGAACAGCAGAAAGACCTGCTCCGAATGTTCATAAGTGAGGTTCGAATCGGTTTAGAAGAGATAGAAGCCCACCTAATTCTAGATTCAATAATGTATCTGCCCCGAAACTTACCGAATCCGCACGAGTTCGTCTATCGTCGGGGTTGGTACGCCCGCCAGGATTTGAACCCGGAGCCTTCTGGTCCGTAGCCAGACGCTCTATCCAGTTGAGCTACGGGCGCATCGCATTATTTTTGCGTAGGGTCGTATTTTACAAGAGTGATGCCTTCGGGTCAAGATTAGGGTAATCGGTATTTTTTCTTATTCAGAATTCTAATGAGTATAATAGAGCCTGTTCTTATTTGGATTGGAGTTTTGATTTGTCTTTTTTTCAGGTATACCTCTTATGATAAAAGGGTATGGTTTTTATTACTCTAAAGCCATGCGTTCTCTTACTCAGGTTAGATGGATGCTTCCATATTTGCTGGTACCCCCGATGCTGGCACTCCTTGTGTACACTGAGGGGTTTCTGGCAGCTGAAGGTATTCCCGGAATATATACACTGCACCAGCGGTCCGTTCTGGCTCTCTGGAATATATCCTTCCTTATCTCACTTATCACCGGTATAAGTTCCTGCTGCTTTTTCTCGGGTTTCTGGGGAGATTCTGATTTTGTTCCTTCTCTTTCCCGGTTTTCTAAGAAGATTTCAGGCTACTGGAGTCCTGTCTTTGCCTTTATCTCTATCTCTGCGGTGGTCTATTTTCTAGCTTCTGCTCTTATTGTATTAGTTCTCCCTGGTTCTGAACATGTTTCCTTGATTCGAATAGGTGTACATTTCTTTGCTCCTGTTCTGTGGAGTGTCTGCATAGGTGTCCTGCTGGGATTACTGACGACCGGATGGGCGGGTTCGGTTTGCTTTACCGTACTCTTTCTATTCTTCTATTTTCTGGGACTGACTTACATTCCTGCTTCGGGGTCTATGCTGTTCGTTACTCTTCTGCCGCCGATAGGACTGCTCATGAAAGAAGCCTTCAGCAATACTTCAATTGAATACTTGTTCAGCATAATTCTGCTGATTCACTGTCTTGTGATTCTGGGTGCCGGAAGAATTCTTTATACAATTGCGTTGAGAAGAAGTTAGAGGGTACTGTACATCCCCGCTACCATTTAATCGAGTTCTGCTTTGGTTTCTGTACCGGCATTTGTGGGCGCAATGCATTAGAACAGTATTGTATAACCGTTATTGATGATGACATATCCCCTTCCGGCTCCCTGTACTACACCTTCATCTGTAATGATATTGAAGTTAAGTGAAGATACCAGTCCGACTGAAGATGTGTTTCTGTTCGATGCTTCTGTACTTCCCTCCATCCATTCTGCACCACCGTAAACAAGATAGTCGAGAAGGTCCGGAGAAAGAACGGACAGAAGTTTTCCGTACATATCTTCTTCGATTCTGGTACCGGGGGGAAGGTCTTCCTGCCAGTAATGAAGTCTATATTCGACACCGGTGCTGTTGGGGAGAGAGACTACAACTCCCGCCTGTTCTGTCAGTTCTCCTTCTGTGGGAGAGATAAATTCAGGTGCCAGGTATTCAAAGCCCAGGGCGGGATAGTCCAATGTTAAAAGTGTTTCAGTGTTATTTGTCGAGATTAGTGCTGAAAAGACAAGAATGACGGTTAACATATTTTCTCCGTTTTCGTGTGATTTTTGTTTCTTTGCGTTTCCTGATAGAATAGAATAGATTTTTTTCATGTTAATATAGGGGGAACTATGGCCGAAAAAGCAAAGAGTGCTCACAAAATTGTTCTTGTAGAAGATGACATTTCCCTTGCGGAGCTTCTGTTGGAGTATCTCCAGAAACACGGATTCGACATTACTGTGTTAAATCGCGGGAAAGATGCTGCAGAGACTATCCTCTCCATAAGTCCTGACCTTGTAATACTCGACATAATGCTTCCTGATGCAAACGGCATCGATATTTGCAAAGAGCTAAGGCTGCTCTGGAATGGTCCTATTCTGATGCTGACCGCTCTTAAGGATGATGCTGACGTGGTGGTCGGCCTCGAAGTGGGAGCCGATGAATACGTGGGTAAACCAATTTCTCCAAGAGTGTTACTCGCCCGGATAAGGGCTATTCTCCGAAGAGGAAGTTCTAACGCGGGGTCTGAAATTATCAGACAGGGCAATGTTCTAATAGATGTACCGGCGCGAAGAGTCACGGTTGGAGAGAATAGGGTTAATCTCACATCGACGGAATTCGACCTTCTTGTGCTGCTTGCCGGAAAAGCAGGTAGGGTTCAGAACAGGGCTTTCATTGTCGAAAACCTGCGGGGAATCGATTTCATGTCATTCGACCGGTCAGTTGATGTTCTGGTTTCACGGTTGCGGCGTAAACTCACCAAACAGGGTGCAAGCGATGATGTCATTAAAACCGTGCGGGGTGTAGGATACATGATGATTGCAGGGGATGATAAATGAGAAAACTATTTTTAAAGGTATACATTCCCCTTGCTCTGTGCATCATACTCACGCTCGTACTTTCTCTTTTCGTGATTGTGAGAGTTATCCCAAAGGAAATTGAAGCTCATAGGAATAATGTAGAGACTCTTATCGACTACATTCAAACCACTGGAGACACTGACAGGGAAAGTGTTGAAGGGTATGCCGATTCTCTCGGGGTGCTTGTCCATATAGGAATCTATGATATCAGCGGACCCACTAAGCTTCCTGAACCGGGCTTTACGCGAATATTCGACCCGTTTGTTTCACCCTATTACATCGATGTTTCAAAAGCACCGCAGGGAGGTCAGTATCGATTTCTCCGCCGCTGGTTCTGGCTTGTTCTCTCTGTCCTTGTTATTACCGAGGGAATGGTTCTTTATCTCGCACTCTCCCCCGTCAGAAAAAAACTCGCACACATAAAATGGGCGGTTGGCAAATTTGGGGACGGAGAGTTGGGAATCCGCGTGCAAACTGCAAAGCGGGGAGATCTCATCGATTCTATTGGTGATACTTTCAATTTCATGGCACTTCGTCTGGAATCGCTTGTAGGTACTCACAAAGAACTGCTCGGGATTGTGGCTCACGAACTTCGCACTCCGCTGGCACGAATTCGAATTGCCCTCGAACTGATAAAAGAGAGTCCTACCGGCGACCCGGGTGTGATTGACAAGATAATCAGGATGGAAAAGGATATTGCCGACCTCGACCTTATTATCTCGGAACTTCTCGATTTCAACCGTCTCAGCCAGCAGAATGATGTTGTCCGGGAAAACATCGACATGGCTGACCTTTGTATGGAAATATTCGATGCGGAAACCTGGGAACGGGATGGCATTGCCACCGGTGTTACAGGCAGTGCTTCCTATGAGGGGGACAGAAAGTTAATGGCGCGTGCTTTAGGCAACATTATCCGGAATGCTGTGAAACACACTTCTTCCCGCATAGATGTTCACCTGCTCGAACAGGGTGCGTGTTTGGAAATAATCATCGCGGATGACGGTACCGGGTTCGACCCCGCTCTGTCTGATAAACTGGGAACACCTTTTTTGAAGGATCAAAGCAGCTCCGGGGTAGGGCTCGGACTTGCCATAGCACTGCGTATTACCGAACTTCACGGGGGGAGTATTTCTTTCGGAACAAGCAGTGAATTGGGTGGTGCGGAGGTTGTTGTCGAATTAGGGACATGATTTCTTCGTGTCCCGTCATGCACAAGTACCGCACTTCACTTCTCCCACTTAAGACTGCGGTAAAGCAGTCCGGACTAAAGTGGAATAAGATGAAGTACGGTACTGACTTTTACTTCTTCTTTAGTCGCGCGTGCCAGTCGACAAGTATCGGACTGGCCACGAAGATTGAAGAATATGTACCTATAATTACACCTATCATAAGTGTGAACGCGAAATCTGCAAGCAGACCGCCGGAAATCAGGAACAGAATGAGTGTTGCCATGAATGTCGTCAATGAAGTTATCACTGTTCTGTTGAGAACTTCGTTGATGCTGATGTTCACTGTCTCTGCCAGATTCTTCCCGCGGCGTTTTCTTCTGTCTTCCCTTATTCTGTCGAATACCACAATTGTATCGTTAATGGAATACCCCACAATAGTCAGGAGTGCTGCAATTATCACAAGCGACACATTCATCTGGATGATTGCCAGTATTCCGAGTGTGATTAGAATATCGTGAAGCAATGCAGCCACGGCTGCAATACCCCACTTCAACTGGAATCTGTACCACACATACAGAATGATGAAGAACATTGCCATCGCTATGGCATTGGCTGCTTTTCCGCGGAGTTCCTCACCCACCCTGGGGCCTATCTGCTTTATGTATGAAAGGTCTTCGCTGTCTTCTGTCTGCTCCATCGGCTGACAATTGGCGGTTGCGAGGGCTGAATAGACAAGTGACTTGTCTTCTTCGGAAGTCCGGATGATGAAAGCACCCTTTCCTTCTCCCTGATAGTCCATCAATTCCTGTATATGCACACCTTCCAGTCCTGCATCCGAGAGTAATGTTTTCAGTTCGGAAGAAGTCACTTCCGTCATGCTTATCACATTTGTCTCGAGCCCGCCTGTGAAGTCGATTGAGAGATTAAGGCCGCCGTTGATGAAGTAGGCTCCGGCTCCTATGAGGATGACTATGACGGAGATTAAATATGCCTTTTTTCTCATCTCAACGAATTTGAAGTGTTTGTCCTGCAGGAATGCCAGTTTACCCAGTCCGAAACTTGTTTTCTTAGGATTCTTCAAAATGAGGTCGATCACTATTCTTGTGAATACCAGCGAGCAGAACATACTGGCGAGAATACCTATCGAAAGCGTGACTGCAAATCCCTTTATCGGTCCCGTACCAAAGCGGTAAAGAACCAGGGCTGTAATCAGCGTTGTCAGGTTGGCATCGAGGATGGTTACAAAAGCTCTTGAATATCCTGCTTTTACAGCAGCCCGTATTCCTTTACCTGCCCGTTTTTCTTCTCTGATTCGTTCATAGATCAGCACGCTTGCATCGACCGCCATACCTATTGTCAGAATAATACCTGCAATGCCCGGCAGTGTAAGGGTTGCATTAAGTCCGGTCATTCCGAGTTTTGCAAGCGGACCGGGAAAGCAGAGAACACCCATTATGATGAGCATATCGAAGATCAGGGCAAGAATTGCCACTACGCCGCCGGCTGTGTAGTAGATGATGATGAAAGCAGCGATGAGAGCAAGTGCTACTATCCCTGCAAGCATTCCTTTATTTATTGCCTGCTGTCCAAGGCTGGGACCTATGGTCTGTTCTTCGGCAATAACTAAACTGGCAGGCAGAGAACCTGCATTGAGAATAAGCCTGAGGTCTCTTGACTCTTCCGTTGAAAAACCGCCTGAGAGCCTGGTGCCGGATCCGGAAATACGTTCCTTGATCGTTGCGGCGGAATACACTGTTCCGTCGAGAATAATTGCAACTCTTTCATTGACATTTTCACCGGTTATCTTTTCCCAATTGTCTCTTCCTTCTGAATCGAATTCGAGAATGAGGTAGGGATTCCGGGAAATAGATTGTGACCCGCCCATTTGAATTCGCACATTGGACAGGTTTGCACCGGTCAGGTAGTAATTTTCTCGGACAGCCCCCTGATTGCGCTCCCAGCCTCTCCCCATGTCCCGGGGGACAAGATAAAGTGCGCGGAGCCTGTCCTGTCCAACTGTATCTTCCTTGCTGAATACAAATTCGAGGTTTTCCTGTGCAAGAAGTGAATCCACATCCGGGGTATTAATAATGGCCAGAAGCCGGTCCATATCTTCCCCTGCATAAACAACCCAGTCTCCGGGAGAGATATTTTTTGTTCTCTGTATGATATCACTCGGTGCTATTGTGATATAACTGCTGAGACTTCCCTGTCTTTCCGGTGTGGGCAGGTCTATGGACATATCATCAGATTCAGCTGTTTCCGAAAGGTCGATAGGCGTATTTTCCTGAGCAGAATCCGGCGTTAAGTCAAGTGTAATTTCATCCGGTGTATCGGTAGCGACAGAGTTCGTATCTTCACTCATTATCTCTGTCGAATCTGAAGATATTGTTTCTGTATTATCCTCCGGCGCATCCGACCTCGTGACATAATTATCTATGTCACTGATTACCCCTATGCTACCCGGAATCGCTCTCTCTTCCGTCGGATAGACAATCAGTTTAAACTCCAGAAGTGCCTGCCGCTCGACAATTGACCTGGCTCGGGCAGGATCCCGCACACCCGGCAGCTGGACAACTATTCTGTCGTCCCCCTGCTTTGTAATGGAAGGTTCGGAGACACCAAATTCATCAATTCTGTTCCGGATTACTTCAAGAGCCTGATCGACGGCTTCTTCTGTGTTGAGTTCTGCGGTAGGCTCTACCATATATGAAAGATACATCCCGCCCTGAAGGTCGAGTCCGAGTTTAATCACACCGTCGCTCTGAGCATAGAGTTCCTGGTAATACTCCGTCGAATCTCCCTGCTGTATTTCTTCGAGAAGGTTTCGCAGGTGGGGATTTTCTGTCTCCGGCTGAACGCTGGCTTCGGCCTTATCACGCTTCTCGGGAGAAAGAGAAAACCAGTTCATTGTAGGCCATACCATTACGATAGAAAACACCAACAGAACAATCGAAGTCCACAAGCGCCACTTATCAGCCTTGCTCATTGAAACAACCTCCGCAACATTATCCACATATAGCAAAGTCAAGATATATGAGGTATTTGATTAGAAAATCAATGTATAAACAAATAGTCACAGTTCACAATATCGTGGTAATATACAAAAAATAGATAACTGTGTTCTGAATTTTTACAGAAACACTAACTTTCTCGCAATGGACTAAAATGATGCCACTGCCAGAGAAAAAGTTAATATCTTATTTTGAGTGTTATCGATTCGTCATTATCCGATGTGAGGTAAAAAGCGAACATACTGTCCGGTTGACAGATTGTGCTGTCATGCCGAAGACCATTTCTGCTGATTGCTCTGGTTATCAGCAGGTTTGCCCGGTGTATAGATTCACCCGCTGTCAGAATACCTGTATATATGACTTCATTATCCTGCCGACCTGTTTCTCCCGAACCCATTGTGCAGATGTTCCCTGTTTCCTCCAGGAGACTTTCAAGGGGCGTAAGCCTTTTTAACATCTTTTCTTCGAAAGAAGGGTCGGGGGTTACAAATATGGTGATGAAACCTGTCAAAGCCACAATGATTACTAGTATTATGGCGACTTCCGTCCATTTCATTCTACACTCGGCTTTCCGTTATTAAAACCTTGTTTTTGATACTTTTTCTCTTATCTTTAATCACCGTTCATCATAACTCAAGGAGGAAATATGTCAAGATTGTTTATTTTGTGCTTTTTGATGCTGCTTACTGCTGCTGCTTTTTCTATTGAGTCCTTCCCTAATTCCGCCACAGGTGGGGGTATATCCGGGTTTTCAAACCTGACGACCACATATCTCCTGCCTGCGAATACAGTCAGAATACAGGGAAGCCTTGTCTATTCTTGGGTAGAAGGAGATGCAGCAAACACTGTGCTTCTTCCTGTCAGCTGTGCATGGGGAATAAGTGATTCCTTTGATGCAGGGGTGGAAATCCCGTTTTTCCTTGCAGACGGAATGGACGACGCTTCTTCTTTCGGCGACATTTCACTTAGCTGCTCATACCTGTATGAGACAGCCAGGGGCGGAACGGATATCGTTTTTCTCGGCAAACTCGACCTGCCTACAGGAGAAACAGGAAGAGACCCCGGTTCAAAGATAGCAGCAGGATTGGCAACAAGCACTATTTTCAGGCTATTCAGACTCCATGCTGCTGCATATTACGGATTTTCCGGTGGTGAAAATCCATTTGAAGATGATATTTACGATATCATGACTTTCGAAACCGGAATAAGCAGTTTCTTCTCGACAGACTGGCAGGGAGCCGGGGGAATCAACGGTTCTACTGAAGGCAATATCGATTTTACCGGCACTGTTGTTTATTATGGACTTAGCGACCTTGCTGTCTTTGGATCTGCTTCTGTCGGTTATAATGAAGCTTTAAATATAGGTATGAGTTGCGGCATTGCCTGGGTTCCGTCCGGCCGATAATCTATTGAGCGTAAGGTGAAATATTCCTTAATTTCTCTATTATCAATGGGAGTTCTACCAACACTTTATCGATTTCTTCATTTGTAGTGTTTCTGCTAAGACTGAACCTTATCGCAGTGTTGGCCCTGAAATCATCTATACCCATTGCTGAAAGAACATAACTCGGAGAAGTACTCCCCGTGCTGCATGCCGAACCTGACGATACATAAATGTCCTTCATATCAAGCAGAGTAAGAATAGCCTCGCTTTCGCATCCTGCGAATATGATTGTTGCCGTATTAGGCAGTCTCTTTACATCAGCACTAAGTACAGACGATCCGGGACAACTGTCAAGAATTCCCTTTTCCAGTTTTCTCAGCAGTTTTTTTGTATTCACGACTTCTTCATTCAGGAATTCCCCTGCGAGTTCTGCGGCTTTCCCCAATCCTACAATTCCGGCAACATTGTAGGTTCCTGCCCTATAACCGTTCTCCTGATGTCCACCGTGAATGAATGCCGGAAGTTTTATCCCCTTACGGATAAATAGAACTCCTACTCCTTTGGGACCGTGAAGCTTATGAGACGAGAGACTCAGGAAATCAATATCCATTTCTGAAATACTAAAGGGTATTTTTGCTACTGCCTGTACGGCATCCGTGTGGAAAAGAGCTCCTCCGGCATGAGCAATTGCACAGGCTTCTTTCACAGGCTGTATCACACCGGTTTCATTGTTTGCCATCATTACCGATACTATTCCCGTGTATTTATCTACAAGAGTTTCTAATTCTTCCGTAATGAGAACTCCGTTATTGTCTACTCCGACAATCCCAAGCGGGTGCCCGTGTTTGCTTAGGTATTCCGCCGTGTCAAGAACAGCTGGATGTTCGATCGATGTGGTAACAATACCCGAGCGGGAGGGATTCATTTCCGAAACACCAAATAATACTGTATTGTCGCTTTCCGTCCCGCCTGATGTGAAAACTATTTCTTCCGCTCTGCACCCCAGGAGAGACGCAACTTTTTCTCTGGCTTCCTCTATATGTTCGAATATTCTGTCCCCAAAGGTATGAAAACTGGATGGATTTCCATAGAGTTCATGATTAAACGGCTTCATTGCTTCAACGACTTCGGGTGCTATCTTTGTTGTGGCATTGTTGTCGAGGTAGATCATTGATTCACTGCCGTTACGTAGACATCTTCGCCGAGTTCTTCCTTCAGGGCTTCTGCTATTATCGGGCCGGCATTTTTCACATCTGTTTCTATCTGAATGCGCGCGGGATGCACTTTTACTATTTTTATTCCCTGTCCGGAAAATTGGTCTGCTATCACTGCTTTTAGAAGGGCAAGTACCTTTTCGCGGTTCTCCTTGAAATTCTCCACCGCAGCGGTAAGAGCTTCGTGTCCCATGACGGAACAATGGTACTTTTCGGCAGGCATGCCGCCAAGTAGCTTGACTATTTCGCTGTTTCTTATTTTGACGGCTTCTGTGAGTGTTCTCCCTTTTGCCAACTCCGTCAGGGCTGATGCGGATGCAATAGCCCCTGCACAGCCAAAGGTCTGAAACATGATATCTGTTATAACATCATTATCATCCACTTCTATATCCAGCATCATTGCATCCCCGCACTGCGGAGAACCAACTTCGGAATGTCCGTCGGGATTTTCCAGTTTCCCGTTATTTCGGGGATTTGTGAAATGGTCCATCAGTTCTTCTGAGTATTTCCACATAGTATCTGGTTCCTATCTAATCAGTCGTTGAGTTTTCCTTCTGCCAGGTCCATTATGGAATTGGCAGCCAAAAAACCGTGATACATGTTCCTTAGTTTGTGCCAGAGAGGACGAGTGAGACAATTTGTCATTAGAATACACTTTTCCTCTGCCCTGTGTCCTCTCGAATGACACCCGTTGTTTTCCTGTATGCACTCTATTGTCAGGAAGTTTGTTTCCAGAACGCTGATGATATCGTAAAGTGATATCTCTTCAGGTGGTCTGCTTAGGACATATCCCCCACCGGGTCCCCTCTTTCCTTTGACGATTTCTCCTGCTCGCAACTTAAGAAATATCTGTTCGAGATACCGGATGGGAACTTTTTCCCTTTCCGATATTTCTGATAGATTTATCGTTGTCTCGCCAAAGGCAAACGCAAGGTGACAAAGAGCCCTTAATCCATACCGACTTTTTGTTGATATCAACATATTTTCCCCTTCTTTTATCGGAAATAGATAATAGTATTAAATCCTGATTTGTCAACCCTTTCTCTTTTTCCTTATCTCCACATAAACAGCACCGATAACAGCGGCTGATGCAGTAATGACCAGCAGAACCAGGAAGATGTGCAACGCATCGAAAAGCGGATCGTCCGGGATTCCCGAGCCGGTAAAAGCAACTGTTACGCTGCATACTGCTGTCGAGCCGGTGAGGTTCCCGCGGTTGCTGATGATAAGACTCATGCTTCCGAATGCGTCCACCGGAAAACTGAAACTGTCTGAAAGCGAGGATACATACCCCAGCGTATCTACATCCCATTGAGGGTCATGCACCCACCGGTAATAATCATCTAAATGAAGTAGTAGCAGTTCTACTTTCTGCATCGACGGATATGTACGAATAGTGCCCTTTATCTCTGTATTTTCTGACTGGGCGGGGGGTATACCGAAGTGAACAACCACATATTCACCCACCGGAATATAAAGTGAATCGTTGTTTATCAGGAGTATTTCCCCGGCTATTGTCAGTGCAGGGAACACCATCAGCAAATAGACCAACCTCTTTGTTTTCATATGCCTTTAGTATAATACCAACTGCCTTGAAAATAGAGTGCTTTTCATTACTGTTGAAAGGAGAACTTTGTACAGGGGTCTTTACTACAGGCTTGTATCTATACTTTCGGGGATTGCGGGCTTTCGCGGGGCGGAAATGCTTGCACAGTTTCTTTCCGCGGTCAGGCTTAACACCGGCGGGAAACACGCGAAAACCTATCTCGGGCACCTAAAGCGGATATTTCCCGAAGAGAGCGATAATTGGCGAAAGCATGTTCTCAGGGAATACTGGGTAATACATCAGCGAGCCTTCCTTGGTTTATTCAATTCTGCAAAACTTACACCGGATAATTTGGCAGATCGTGTTACCTTTTCCGGATTGGATATTCTGGACAGAGCATTCGAGCGGGGGCGCGGTGTCTTCCTTCTCGTGCCGCATTTCGGTGATGAGAGAACTCTTCATATTGCCCTTGCTATTGCAGGATATCCCATGCATGTCATTTCTTCTTCTTATGAAGGCGCTCCGGCAGTAGTAAGGAAAGCACGTCTTTCCGTCAGTCGAAAATGGCATCATGTAGCGTTCCCCAACGACAATCCAAAATGGATATTTGAAACCATGAAGAAGGGAGAAATAATACAGACTGCTCCTACCGCCTATGGCGGGCCGAAAGGACACTGGGTAGAGAGTTTTGGAGTCCCTGTTCTTGCGTCTTCCACCCCGGTAAGAGTTGCCAAAACAACCGATTGTGCTCTGGTAGTGGCATTCAACCACGCCCTGCCGGGGTTCCGTCATCACATAGAATTCAAGTCCTTTGAACCGGGCTCTATGGACGAAAAGGGAACCGCCGAACTCTTTAACCTTCTCGAAGGCATTGGAAGAAAACATCCTGCACAGTATAACTGGATGAATCTCGTCATACGCCACAGGGAAACAAATACTATTACAAGACTCGGAAACATACCACTCACGGAAAATGTCCTTGAAGAGAAGGCTATGGAGCCGGATTTCAATCCCGAGAATATTCAGGATATCATGAATCTTCCCTGACAGTATTGGCTACATTTATATCGCTGAACACGGCTGAAAGCAGAAGCAGATATATCCCGCTTAGAATGGGAATCAATCCGAATCCGCTGATTATAAATGGAATTAACCTTGAACCGGAAACTTTGTCAATGGCATTTTTGGCACTGCTCATGCTTGCTGACGCTTCCATAAATGAGGAGTCAGCCACAAATACTTCGTAGGCAAGGCTGTCCACGCCCGATGCCACGGAATTCAACTTTACCGGAAGGGGTTCGATGCTTTCAATCAACCGGTCGAGTTTTTCGTTTGCTGAATTTACGGCCGTGTATCCTGCATTTATTTTCTGAACTACATTATTGATAACTTCTTGACTTATCATATTCGAAATAAGGGATGGAAGATTCTCTATAACGAGCTTTGCGGTAAGAAAGAAGTCGCCTGCATCATCTGATAACTCCCTGATATCTGTAAGCGTGGAATGAGTTTGTTCGACTATTTCGCTTGTCTGCCTGATGGTTTCTGTTACACGCCTTACTAATGATGAAGATGAACCGAAGTTACTGCTCAGCAGATCTATTGACCTTTCCGCACTGCTTATTCCCTGTGTTATGGAATCCAGGCTGTCGCTGACAGGCTGCCAAATCGCATATCCGGTTATCATCAAAAATACACCTGCAAGAATTGAAAGTACCCCGAGTATTCTGCTCAACCAGACATAAATTGTTTTAATTTTATCTCCCTGCGTCTGTGTCAGTAGATTCTAACAGCACATTCTATACTATATTACAGATACACTGATTTTCAAATATTAAAACGGAGGGGGTTTCGTGATCAATAGTGTCATCTCTGTAGCAATAAAAGCAGGAAATATCTTAAGAGAATCTGATACCCGTGACCTTAGAGTCTCATTGAAAAGTAGGTTTGAAATAGTCACTTCTGCAGACCTTGCATCAGAAAAATATTTAAAAACCGCTCTTGGAGAAATCTCTCCCGATGCCGCCTTTGTGGGAGAAGAGAGTTGGAACGGGATTTTGCCTGATGCTCCCTACTGGATAGTCGACCCGCTCGATGGAACAAACAACTATACTCACGGATACCCGGTTTATTGTGTGAGTATTGCCCTTTGGGATGGCTCTGACGTTGTATTGGGATGTATTTATGACCCCACCCGGAATGAAGTCTTCCATGCAGAAAAAGGCAAAGGTGCTTTTTTGAACAATCAGATAGTAGCAGTTTCGGAAACAGAAGATCTTTCTGAGTGCATTCTCGCAACAGGGTTTCCATATGACAGGCACGAAGAAGGCAATGAACTCGATCTGAGTACACTTAAGTACTTCCTGAAGAGAGTTCAGGGTATCAGAAGAAGCGGTTCGGCCGCTTTGGATCTTTCTTATGTGGCTTGTGGAAGGCTGGACGGTTACTGGGAAGAGACGCTTCAACCCTGGGATATGGCTGCAGGCGTTCTTCTGGTACGGGAAGCCGGTGGAACTGTCACTGCCTTTGATGGTACTCAATGGTCACCGCGTTCCACCGGGATTAGGGCTTCTAACGGAGTTACTATATAGACGTAAAGGTGACGTAAAATTAAGTAGGGACACCTTAGGGGATAAAATTAAGAGGGACAGTCCCTCTTAATTTTCGGGGCTATGGTGTCCCTCTTTTTGTATATTCGCTCAATGAAATACAGCAATACAGAGATGCTGGGGACAATGCCGGTGGGGAAACTTCTGGTGAAACTCTCCACGCCTGCTATTATCGGGATGGTTGTCAATTCTCTCTACAACCTCGTGGATACCATTTACGTCGGAAACATTGGTCAGGGAGAAGGGACTCTATCTCTGGCAGCCCTTGCCGTGTGTTTTCCCATTCAGATGTTTCTTCTTGCCGTGGCTCAAACCGTTGGCATAGGTTCTGCATCCATCATAAGCCGCCGTCTTGGTGAAAAGAGAGATGAAGAAGCATATAAAGTAGCATCTTCCTCTTTCATTCTTATCGCTGTACTTGGGCTACTGCTCTCTATTGCCGGACTGGTTTTTCTGACACCTATTCTCAAACTCTTTGGAGCCAATTCTGCCATACTCCCGTTTGGCAGGAATTATCTCTCCATTATTCTCATAGGCGGGGTTTTCTGGACAATTACCATATCATCCAATAATCTTGCGCGGTCTGAGGGTAATACAAAAGTTGCGATGATCTGCATGATTATCGGTGCCTGCGTGAATATCATACTCGACCCCATCTTCATCTTCGTTCTGGATATGGGTATCAGGGGGGCGGCAATTGCTACTGTCATTGCTCAGTTCATTGCATTCCTATGGATTACAAACTATTTCCGAAGCGGAAGAAGCAATCTCAGAATCAGGCGGGAGTATCTTGTTCCAAGGCTCCAGCGGGCACTGGAGGTAATTAGAATAGGTTCACCCTCTTTTGCGCGGGTTGTAGCAGGTAGTTTTCTTGCCATCGCTGTCAACAATGCTGTTATGTACTATGGGAATGAAAATGAAGTGTATCTTGCTGTTCTCGGAGTAACAAATAGAATCCTCATTTTTGCTCTGATGCCGCTTTTCGGTCTGGTTCATGGTATTCAGCCTGCCGTAGGATACAATTATGGAGCCAGGAACTTTACACGCGTGAAGAAATCGATTCTCTGCGCACTTGGAGCGGCTACCGTCTTAACAACATTCTTCTATATCCTTTTCGAAGTATTCCCGGGATTCATCCTTGATATTTTCAGCAATGACCGGGCTTTGATTACTGCCGGTATTCCGATTATGAGGACAATTGTGGCTGTAATGCCCCTTATCGGGTTTCAGGTTGTGGGAGCAAGTGTCTTCCAGGCGCTTGGCAAAGCCGGTATTGCATTAATCCTGTCGACCTCGAGGCAGTTGCTGTTTCTTGTCCCACTCGTCTTTATTCTGCCGCAGTTTTTCTATCAGCGATTGGATGGAGTATGGTGGGCTTTCCCGGGGGCTGACATACTTGCTTCTGCTGTCACAGGGTTTTTCCTTCTAAGGGAATTCAGAAAGATGAAGTCGCACTCCGAAACCCTGGATTCCGTGTGATATTTATCTGACATAGCTCTTTCAATGTATCATATTCGAATATTGTAATCATCAATTCTAATCTAAGGGAGAAAAAGTGAAATCTCTATTTTTGTTACTGCTTGCTGCAACGTCCGTTTTTGCACTATCGGTAAGTACACCGCACGAAGCTGCAAATCTTGTTTATTCCCATATACTCGACAGCAAAATAGAAGACAGGTCTGTTCTTTCATATCCGGAAATGCTGACTGAGGGGCAGACTGTCACTACGTGGAATACTGAAATGGATGTACCTTTCGATTCATGGCTCATTCTGATAGATGACAAGGCTCTTGCCAACTGGGAACATAAGTGCAGGTGGATATTTGTTTCTCCCGATGGTAACACAGAAATCTTTCATATGACAACACCGCCGGATTTCCTGCCAAAAATGACAATCGATTATACTTCCCTGCCGGAATATTCTCCGGGCAGGTCCAATCTTCTGGACTGGTTTGTATCTAATCCCCGCAACACCGACGTTGAAAACTGTAAAGCCCTCATTATTTCAGGAGGAGCAAATTCGGGAAACAATCACGAGAGATACTACGGCGATGTGCAGTTTTTGTACCTTACACTTACGCAGGATTACGGCTACACAAATGATGATATTATTATCTGTTTTGCCGATGGTCTGAATCCAAACCCCGACCAATCCGGAGGTGTAAATTCCAACCCTGACCTCGATGGCGATGGAGTCGATGACTTCGACTATGACGCAACTCTTGGAAGCGTTACAAATGCCCTTGCAGAGATGGCTACTCTGGCGGGTCCAGAGGATCATGTTCTCATATATACGACCGACCACGGCGGCAATGGCAAATACGGACCACCCGAAGTGTTTCTCAATCTCTGGAACAGTGAGACTCTCAATGATGACACATTCGACACCTTTATAGATACCTTCGACTGCGCCTCCCTGCATGTTGTCATGGAGCAATGTTACTCAGGTGGATTTGGAAATGAAGTAATCCCTGCAACCGGACAGGAAGACAGAACCTTCGGATCTGCGGCTAATGCCTATGAATCATCGTGGGCGGGTGCCACATATCCGGAATACGATGAATGGGTATACTGGTGGACCGGTGCTATGCACGGTTCCACACCTCCCGGTGGTTCTTATCCCGGCGGACCTGTACCGTATGATCCGGATGCCAACACCGATGGTTTTGTCGATTACGGAGAAGCCTGGGATTGCGCATATGTATGGGATTCATACGCTCAAAGCGGTCAGGAGCATCCGCAGTATGATGATGATCCTGATTCCTGCGGTTCGCTTTACTGGCTTGGCGGAGCTATCCCCTCTCCCGGAATCGAAAACTCTGAAGGTCTTTCTCTTCCTGTCACAGGTAATTTAACCATATCTGTCAATCCTGTTTCAGCTGTAGCTTCAGTTATTTTCAGTCTTGGCGAGTCTGTTCCCCTTGAACTTGCTGTTTATGATATTGGCGGAAGAGTAGTCGATGTACTGCTGGATGGCGAACTGTCCGCGGGCGAACACTCCATTGTGTGGAATACCGGAGCAATCTCATCAGGTGTTTACATAATCAGGCTTCATGCAAGAAATCAGATACTTACAGCGAGAGCTGTGAAATTCTAAGCGGTATATGGTAAAATTAAGAGAGTTTCTCAATGCCCTGTTCTTCCATATCGCGTTAATATGTTATCTCCCTGTATACTTTCTTACCGCTCTGAAAAGCAATTTTTCGGCTAAGTTCGACAAAACGACACATCTGACCTTTGGCTTTCCTTCGAATATGTTCGGCGGTAATGGCAGGATGATTTTTGATGCTCTTCGAGCTGACGGACATCGTGTTTTTCGTGTTGTCTTTCGAAAATCTTTAGCAAACACGCCTTCTCCTGATAATCTTGAGTGCTACTATCGATTTGATGTACACCGGATTTCCCTGTTCCTAAAAACCGATGCATGGATATTGACTCACAGTTGGGGGTCGGTTCCCTTCGGGCAGATTAGAATGAGATTAGGCATTAGGCTTGGCGGGTACTGGATAGATTTCTGGCATGGGCTTGGCGGGAATAATATTGTAGGGCACAAAAGCAGAGAAAAATTCCTTAATCGGTGCGACCTTATGTGTGTTACTTCAGAATATTACCGGAACGATTATCTTGAAGTTGTTGATAATCAGGAAAAAGTAGTGATTACCGGATATGCCAGAACAGATTCGCTTATATCCGGCGGCCGAGATAGAGAAAAAATATTAACATCTCTGAATCTGCCAACAAACAGAAAATATATTGTGTATGCCCCTACCTGGGGTTATGATGAACTGCTTCTTGCAGATGATAAAACCCCTGAAGCCCTCTTTAAATCCCTAAATACATTTTGCATAAATAACAACTCTATTTTTGTTATCAGACCCCACACAAGTTGCAGTCCTTCTGTTATGGAAAGGCTTAAGAACATTGGGGGGATATTTGATAACATTCTCTATCTTCCCATTGAGGTGCATTCAGACATCATTGACCTGCTTCACATCTCCGACGTGTTGGTTACCGACTGGTCAAGCGTGAATTTCGATTATTTTCTGTTGGACAAACCAATCATCTATCTTGATATCAGGGAACCTAAGTACGGCACTTATCAACTGCCGGAAGAAAGAACCGGCGGTTATCATTGCAGTACTGCTGAAGATTTACTTACTGCTTTGAGTGAATCCCTGACTCACCCGGATTTGTTCAGGGAAGAAAGGGACGCTCTGTTTGAAAAATTATACGGCACAGATGGAATGTATGCAGATGGAAAAGCGACAGAAAGATGTGTCTGGGAGATACTCAGACTGGTGGAGAAAAAGCCATGATTCCGAAGACAGCGGTAATTCTGGCAGCAGGTGACGGGGGCAGAATAGCAGACCTAATCAGTTATCCCAAACTTCTTATCGAGTATAAAGGTAAGACTCTTCTGGAGCATCATCTGTATGGTCTTGCAGAATACGGCGTAACTGAGTTTCTGTTGGTTCTCGGATGGCAGGCTGAAGCAATTCGGACTTTTATCAGAGAAAATTCTCTCGATGATAAGTTCGGTATTGTATGTATCGATAATCCAGACTGGTACTCGAAGGAAAACGGATACAGTGCTTATCTGGGCTTAGAAGAAGTCAAAGGAGATGACTGCTTCTTAATAATGGGAGATCACTTTTTCGACTATGGTTTTCTAAATACCTGCAATAGGGTTGTTACGGAACAGGAGACCATGATAGACTTCATAGATTCTGAAATGTCTTTCATGAAGCCGGAGTGGTGTACAAAAGCCCTTGATAAGGCCGGATATGTCATTCAAAGCGGAAAGAATATTGTTGATTATTCTTCTCTCGACATCGGGTTGTTTATACTGAATGCTCCTATTGTTCTAAAGCAGATGACTTCTCTGATTTCAGCGGGAAATAGTGAATGGAATGATACGGTCATATTCAATATCAAACATAAGAAGATAATTGCATTCGATATAGGAAACCACTTCTGGCATGGTGTTAATAATCCCGAACAGTATTACGAGCTGTTAAACAGATAAACTGCCCAGGATATTCTATTCTGAGTTTCTTATTGAGCCAGTATAGCTTCGAGTTCTGCTATGTATTCCTCGTTCGTGGAGCGAGAGCCGATGACCCTGCCGATTTCCGTACCATCAGGATAGGCAATCACAACACAGGGGATCGAACTTACATCATATTTTTTGCTGTAAATTTCATTTTCCTCCCTATCTACATCCAGCTTAAGAAGCACAAAATTCGATAGGACCGGTTGAAGTTCCGGACTTGGAAAACACTCTTCACTAAGATATACGCATGGACCACACCAGTCTGCATACATGTCTATGAGAAGAAGTTTGCCGGTTGCTTCCGCTTCCGCACTTGCTGCTTCATAATCATCGTGATACCAGATGTTCTCGTCGGTGGTTTCCTCAGGTGTTTCTTCTATTGATGTTTCAATCTGAACAGATGTCTCTCGGGGAGAGTCCATGGTGTTATCTGCTCCGTCTTCAGCACCGCATGCCGATACCATTACAATAGCAACGAGCATTACCAATACCTTTTTCATTTTTATCCTTTCTGTTATTCCTGTTAACTGAACAGGATTTCTAATATAGTACCTAAAGCGTATTTGTCTAATCTTTGACCCTGTTTTCAGCGAAAGGAACAGCATGAGACCCAAAACCCCGCTTCTAACCGTCGATGCCGTTATAGAACTTCCCGAAAATAGAATTGTCCTGATAGAAAGAAAATACCCCCCTATGGGATGGGCTCTTCCGGGGGGGTTTGTGGATCCCAGCGAAAGTCTGCTAGAAGCCGTATGCAGAGAAGCAATAGAGGAAACTTCACTCGATATAACAGTCGTTGATATTCTCGGCGTCTATTCAGAACCATGGAGAGATCCCCGGGGAGATACAGTCAGTGTTGTGTACTGCTGCAAGGCAAACGGTATTCCCAAGGGCGGAGATGATGCAGCTACTGCAGTGAGTTTTCTTCTGACTGATTTGCCGGACGTACTGGCATTCGATCACAGGGAAATTCTTGCTGACTATATTGAATGGAAAAAGACCCCGAAAAACCTACTTTAGTCTGGTCCATCTGCAGAAATTGTAAACTGTTCGTTGTAGAATTTCTTCGCCGCCGCCTGTTCTTTCAGTACCAGCAAAGATGTTTTATCATAGTTTTCGAACAATTGACCCACTATATCTGAATCTAATAACCCTCTGTTTGAAAATTGGGTGATCATTTTATGAATGCTCGGGGCAGACATTCCTTTTCTATAAGGACGGTCCTCTATCAGGGCTGTGAATATATCGGCAACCATCATGATTCTCGCTCCCACAGAAAGTTCAGCAGCGGTTCGACGGAAGGGGTATCCCGACCCATCGAGCTTTTCATGATGATAAGCCGCCCACTCTGCAACATCATCGAGTCCGTCAATGGTCTTGATAACGGAATAAGTGTGGTAGGTATGGGCTTTCATTATTGCCATTTCTTTGCCCGTTAGTTTCCCCCGCTTGTTGAGAATTCTGTTTGGTATTGCCAGTTTCCCAATATCGTGTAAATTCCCTGCTACTTCAATTAATTCTATTTTAGCCCGGGTGAAACCCAGTTTTTTCGCCAGAATAGATGCTGTAGTCGCTACACCGGACGAATGGGTCGAAGTAAATTGTGAACGAAAATCGATAACATTCCGGAATAATTCAGACATTTGGTATAGGTCGGAACTGCTTATTTTCTTATCTCCGAAAGGTCCTTCCTTAAGCAGAAAATACTGCAGTCTGGGGGAAACAATATCCAGCCAGAATTCTTCTTTTTCTGATGTTCTTATAAATCCATCCACTGCCTGTGGATGAAACACAGTTCCGGATAGAGATCTTATCTTTGCTTTAATTTCTTCATGCTGATGAAGTATATACTTATCTCGGTCTATCATTCTTTCAACATAATCCGCAAGGTGTATCAATTGAGATTCAATTACCAGGGGAGTTTCTATTGGCTCTTCCCACGATTGCCATTCTCTATGATGAAATCTTATTATGTCCGATAAACGGCTGAACCACGGAATGTTACCAAGTACTCTTTCTCCACGGATACAGTGTGTCTCGACATTCACAACTTCGTGATTCATAAGTGCTTTCTTTTCCTTTAGAGAAAAGGCTCCTATGTCATGAATTAAAGCTGCAAAAAATAGTTTCTCTATTTGTTGTGCAGAAAATCCTGCGACTTCGCTCATTTTCCATGTTGTATATGCTACCCTCTGCTGATGTCTTATCAACGATGAATCGGCTAGATCCATAGCATTGGAAAGAGATAGAACGATGTTTCCCAGATTTACTCTTGTTCGATTTTGCATATCAAAAACAATCCGGGCGGGAAGTTATCTCCCCGCCCGTTTCAATCTTAGTTATTCGAAAGAACCGTGAAGACTATTCTTCTGTTCATTGCCTTGTTTGCCACGGAAGTGTTGGGAACCTCCGGCATATTTTCTCCAAAGCCGACTGCCGTCAGTGTTCTTGCCTGCACGCCATTCTGGATAAAATAGGCATAGACAGATGCTGCTCTTTCTTCGCTCAATGTCTGGTTGTAACCCGAACTACCGTCTGAATCGGTATGTCCGGCTATCTGTACCATTGCATTGGGGTTTTCAATAAGGATTTCTATCATACTGTTCAGTACAGGATAGGATTGCGGTTTTATGACAGCACTTCCCGATTCGAAGTAGATGTTATCGAAAGATAATTCCTGTCCTTCAACCAGAACCGGTCTGAGCTGAAAGTCCTGAATAGATGTCTGGTCTGCAGCAATGACAACAGCGCGGGAGCGGGATACAAAATCCGGCGCATCTGCCTTTATTGTCCAGGTTCCCGCAGGTGCTTCGAATTGGTAAACTCCATCGTCACCGGTCTGCACAGAAAGCGGTTCTTCCGGTCCGGTAATCGTAACTGTAGCCAGGAGTGGAGCATCTGAGTTGTATTCAATAACGGTTCCTGCAATGGTTCCGTACATCTTCTGTTCTTCGAGATTGAAGTCTGCCACAACATCCTGGCCTTCTACAAGAACAACTGTTGCTGATGCAGGAATGTAACCCGGAGCTGATACCGTTACGGGTACACTTCCGGCGGGAACGGTAGATGTAAAGTAGCCTGTTGCCGGGTCGGTTACTACACTTGAAACCGGAGTGCCGGGAAATTCAATGCTTGCAACAATTGGAGCTCCGGTCTCGGCATCTGAAATAATTCCCGAAACGGTTCCCGTTGTTACAACAGGAGCGTGCACGATAAGGTCGCTCGAAAAACCTATTGTCGTAGATATGCCCCAGTCATTGGTTCCGCCGCAGGGAAGGGGGGCTAACTGTGCCCGTTCTCCTGGCGTCGGTTCTTCTTCTGCCTGATAGAGAGAATGTCCGAAGTCGTAGTAATTAACGGGGAATGCGGTGAGACCCATATTGAAATTTACATCCAATACTATTCCGCCGCTCGAGAGGAATCGAATTCCCGGTGAGAAGTATGCAACAGTGTTGTATTCATTACGGTCTAGGTAATGTTTTGCGGATAATTCAGTATAAATGACTGCAAACTCCGTGGGGAATTCAAAAGCGAAACCAAGATCGAGAACATTGTCTTCTACCAGTTGGTCTAAATTGACTGAGTCACTTAAAGTCCCGCTGCCATCTGATATGAAATCCCACATTTCTATTGTCTGCTTGTACTGCGAATATCCAACGTTGATATGCATGCGGAATGGAGAACTCGGCCAGACATAAGCCAAATCCACAGATATCAAACCGCCGACGCCCCAGTTTGTGTGCCCGGTGGACAACCTCGGGAAGCGCGCATGGAACATCGGCATACCGTTATATGTCATTCCGTCATAACGGTAATCGTCTGAATTTTCGGCTATGTTTGTCAGGGTGTGGTTTGCCCGCGGAGCAAATTCAAACCAGTTTTGCAGTCCGAGCCAAAGCACTTCTGTCGACGGTGTGGGGGAAAAACCGAATTTTACTCCGAGATAGATATCGCCCATTCCATATATCTCATCCCATTTCCCTGTGTGGTTATATCGCGGAACAGGGAGGTCGCGTTCGTAGACTGAACCAAGATAACTTATTGTGGCAGCAATTTCCATAAAACTGGTGACACCATAGTCTATCGTGAAAAGTCCTTCTCCTATCTGCTCTTTATCTTCGACAGCAAGAGTAGTGTCATCTCCCATCCAGAGATAGTGAAGATTATCTATCTTGTCCAGATTATTCCAATAACTCAACACAATACTGAATGCAATTTCATTGGCTCCTATGGGTTTTGCATCGATTATATTGTACACCCCCCTCAATCCGTTTATGGAAGGGAGTGCCATGGCTGCAGAAGTAAGTACAAGAACCATCAGCACAAGAATTATTTTTGTTTTCATAGTTTTAACTCCTTTTTAACTACTATACTTGTATATTCCTTTTATATGGTATATTGTATTAGAAGAATTTTTACTAAAGATGTCAACTGTTGATAGGAATGCGATGCGACCTGAAAATAACAAGGATAAGATTTATTTCCAAACAGGTATTTTCTGTTTTTTTCTGTTCAAAATCCTCCTGATGCCTTTATCGGGTGCTGCGGCTTATGATCCTCTTTATCTGGATACCCCGACTGAAGTTCTTCGTTCCATGGAAATCTCAGGAAATGTGGCATTCGGGTATTTCGGCGCGGGCAGTTATTGGGAATCTGATACTTCGGGTACAAACGTATTGCTTGAATTAGACCCACCACTCGGAGTCCTGCGGTTTCTCATGACGGGCAGATACGGACTTACCAACAGTCATACTATTTCAGCCATAGTGCCTGCTTATTTAAAAGTTTCAGGGTATGGTGATTCGCTTGCCATGGGGATTAGTGATTTGTGGTTCACATTCGACGGATGGCTTGCCCGCATTCCGATGCTGATAGCCCGCGGAGCTCTGCGTCTGCCGCTCAATGAGATGTTTGAGACCGCCGGATATAACGAAAGCGACAGGCATGCAGCACTCGACGGCTCCCTCACACTTGAAACTCCGCTGACCCACGGGGGTATAACTATAGAAGCAACTGCTGGTTTACGATATTACTTTAGGGCTTTGGACAAAATACCCGGTCCTACAAAGGATTCTGCAAATACTAAACCGCCGATTGAATTAAGGCTAACCGGACATCTTTCTTTCCCCGTAAATCCGGAACTGAGCCTGACTATCGGCGGGGATTATGCGATGCGGGGTGATACGGATGCTGAGATCGACGGAGAGATTGAGATCATCGAGCACAGTAATTTCAGCACACTGGATATTCGAACCGGATTTGTTCTGCTTCATGACCCTTTGGAACTTTCCATAGAGTGTTTTTATAGAGTATCCGGAGAAAACACTGATAAAGAATGGGGAATAATGTTCGACGGCACCGGGATAAACTTTTGGGAAATGTTCGGCGGGACATCATCGGGAAATTGCAGATGAAACGATATTTATACGTTATTGCTTTAGTATTACTGGTTCCTTTGGCTATCATTGTGCGGCAACATAGCCAGGCTGTTTTGATGAAGGAAACCGTTGAAGAGTATTTAGAGTTCCTTAACAGGGGTGACATAGAATATGCCTATACTTTGAATACTGATAGTCTTGCCGCTCTTTATGATCCTGAACTCCTTACTTCTCTTCAGGATTCTCTTATTGTAGAGAAGATTATTGCGGAAAAATTAGAAGAGCGGGGATATCGCTGCACTCTCATTCTTCCGGACGGTAACTCCCGTTCGATATGGCTACAGCGTGTCGATGGTGACTGGAGGATTTCTGGCGATTCAGAACTCGACAACATTCTCGGAACTGCTGAGATGTTGTGTACTTCTTATGCTCAGGGCACTGTTGTTCCCTTATTGTTGGAAGGTACTCCTTTGAATTCCTTTTCCTGCCCTATCTCAGGTGAAATGTACATCATGGAAGATGGTGTGCTCAAATGCCCGGCTAGACACCTGACTGATGGAATCGATGTGTACGGCAGAGAATGCACCCTTTTTTGTGACAGTCTGAATACTATCATCAACACATATTATGCAGAAGGGTATCCTCCGGCACTTTCATTCTCTGACATGTTCGAAAACAGTGAAGGAGCGTTCGGGCAGCGCGGTGGTTATCATTGCCCGAACAATGCATATACCTATTACGAAATAATCAACGCAGAAGCAGTATGTCCTGTTCACGGCAAAGAGGACATTTCTGCAGAATGATAAATTCATCTTATTCTGATAACTACGAATTCATAGATACCCAAAGTGCTTTGGATAAACTGGTGGGTCGTATTCTGAAGACAGATGCTATTGCCCTCGATACAGAATTCCACGGTGAGAGAAGGTATTATCCTGATCTCTTTCTAATACAGATAGCTGATGCTGACGGGATGTTTTTGATAGACCCGCTCGCTGTGGATATTGCTCCTCTGGGCAAAGTCATTAATGCTCAATCTCCTGTAAAAGTAATTCACTCGGCAACGCATGACGTGGAGATCCTGTCCAGGGTGCTTGATACTAAGTTCAACTCTGTTTTCGATACACAACTTGCAGCGGCATTCCTGGGCTATGGACACCAGCCCAGCCTGTTGAAGTTGATAGAAGATATCTGCGGAGAACATCACAAAAAGGGGTTCACTTTAAGTGACTGGTCTGTAAGACCGCTTTCTGACAAACAGATTCACTATGCCCTTGATGATGTAAAATATCTGCTGCAGATATACTCGAAACTGCGCACTTCCCTGGAAAAAAAGAATAGAATGCAATGGTATGAAAGTGAATTTGCCGAAACGACTAAATCATCTGCATCCGAAAAAAACCTCGAAAGAACATTTCGCAAGGTCAGGTCAAGCGGAAAGTTAAAAAGACATAGTTTTCCTGTCCTCTGGGCACTCGTAGAATGGCGGGAGACCCTTGCGCAGGAGTTAAACAAACCAAAGGAACATATCTTAAAGAATTATCAACTTGCAGGTATTGCATCGATGGCTCCTACATCGCTCAAAAACCTGCACAATCTTCGATCTGTCTCTTCCAAAGTAATAGACAGATGGGGCGAAGATATCATAAATACAGTAAAGTCCGTATGCAGTTCAGGGGTTTCTGATATTCCGTCGATACCAATCTCCCGTCATGCCAAACCGGGAGAGTCAGCAAGACACAATATTCTGAAAATATATCTGAAACAAAAATCAAGAGAACTCAAAATAGCTGATACAATACTTATCCCGAAAACAACTCTCACAATGCTCGCAAGAAATCAGGTAACTTCCATCGATGAACTTAGGAATACCGATGGTTTCTCGGAATGGAGAGTGGATGTGCTTGGAGAAGATATACTTCTGCTGCTGAAAGGGAAACTTGCTCTTGTGATAAACAACGGGCGGGGAAAGGGATTGAAGTTTATCCGGGTATGATACGGCTTCGGTAATTTTGGGGGTATATCTATATGAATATCAATAAGTTAATAAAGACTACTTCTATCATCGATGTAACCCACACACTCGGAAAGGACACTCCTGTCTATCCGGGAGATACTCCCCTGAGAAGAACTATTGTGAATGATGATGGTGAACATACTCTGTCTGCTGTCAGTATGAGCTGTCATGCAGGAACGCATATGGACGCTCCATTCCATTATTGCAGAGACGGAAAAACAATAAATGAGATAGCCGCTTCGACATTCTTTCTTCCGGCAACGGTAATCGACTACTCAGATGCAGAACTATTGCATCCACACAATCTGATGGATATCGACTGGAAAAACAGAGCTATCCTGATGAAGACCCATGATGCTCAGGAAACAGAATACCTGCATGCGAGTTGTTTCATGACAGAACTTACCGCTACGTTTCTTGTCCAGGAAGAAATCTCTCTTGTGGGAATCGACAGAATGTCAGTCGACCGGGCGGGAGAATCTTCCGTTCATCGAATTCTGCTGGAGAATGACATCCCGATTGTTGAGTCTCTTGCTCTTGATAATGTACCGGCGGGAGATTATTTCTTTTTCTGTTTCCCCATCAAAATAGAAAGCTCTGACGGCGCTCCCGTCCGCGCCTTCCTGTTAGATAAGTGAACATATCACTTATCTCGGCAACTCTCCATAATACAGCACAGGATAATATTCCGGAGCAGCATCGAACGCCAAAAATCCGTCCCCGCTGATAACAACCTGCCAGGTTTCTGAAGTCTCTCCTGCATCGAGAGCTGCTGTAAAGAGCAGATTCCCGTCGATATCGTAAACATCGAATACCGGGGTTCTTTCTGTGCCCCTTTGAACCCATACTCTATCTGCACTATCGACCTGAATCGATTCTATAGCATATTGGTATGGGTCAGGCTCCCAGTTTGCCATTTCCGGAGGCATTCCCTGCTGAATCATTCTGGCATTGACCAATTCTATTTCCAGTTCTATTGCTTCGGGAGTTTTCTCTACTTTTTCGAAATTCTCATCCGTAACTACAAAAAGTTCCTCCCCCCCCGGAGAGTATGCCGTAAAGGAATATTCTTCTGTTGAGAGGCGGGATGCAAACACCATTCCGTCTTCAGTAGCTCCGAAGAATGCTACATCTTCTGCTATTGAACTCATATCTTCCGGGTCAAAAGGACTCATTTTCGAATAGTATTCAGCAGATGGTTCTGTTTTTCCCTCTTCCCATCGCGCAATGATAAATCCCATGAACATACCATCTTCATTCTGCTCAAATTCGGGTTTCATTCCTACAAGGGCTCTTTCATCAACACAAATAACCTGCTGGGGCGATGTCGGAAAAAATCCGGTCAGATTACCTGTATATTCTCCTTTGGAATCGAAAAACATCAATGCTCTCGCCATTGCATCCGCAACGACTATTCCGCCGTCAGGACAAAAGGTAAATGCTGTAACCAACTGAAATTCTCCGGGTCCGCTTCCCTGTCTGCCGATACTCTTTACAAATTCACCTTCCTGCGTGTAGAAACTGATGCAGTATTTTTGTATGTCCAGCACCGCTATTTCACCCCCCGGGGTGTACCGTGCCCCGACTATGGCACCGAATACATAATTGCTGTCGCCGATGTCCACTCCTATGGAATCATTTACAGATATGTAAACGTCGGCAACTGGTAGTTCGTATGAAACGCTTTCATCGTTCGAAGTGCTTTCATTTGTCGGTTTTTCCTCCGACGGGGAAGGTCCGCAGGCAATCAGCAAAACCATAGCTGCTGTAAGTAATGTCTTTTTCATTTCTATTTTCCTTAAAGATTATAGTACTGTGAGTACTCCAGCGGATGAGGTACACCGTCGAAAGTACTTATTTCTTCTCTTTTTATTCTGATGTATGTGTCTATCATATCCGGGGAGAAAACATCTCCCTTTTCGAGGAATTTTCTGTCCTTTTCGAGTGCATTCAGTGCTTCTGTCAGAGACTCAGGTAACATAGATAGGTTTTCGGTGTTGAAACCTGTTTCGAATACATCTTCTTCGACAGGACCGAATCCGAGTTCCTTTGGATCCATCTTATTCTTGATACCGTCCAATGCTGCCATGAGTATGGCGCTCATGGAGAGGTATGGATTTCCACAGTTGTCCGGTACTCTATACTCTATTCGCATCTTCTCTTTCGTTTTGGCATAAGCGGGTATTCTTATGGCCGCTGTCCTGTTACCACCTGAGTATATTCTGTACACAGGAGCTTCGTTGTCGGGAATAAGCCTTCTGTAACTATTCACCCCTGCATTCGAAAACGCACATACAGCCGGGGCATGATGAAGTATGCCCGCTATCACGTGTTCCCCAACTTTACTGAGCCCACAGTATCCTTTCTTGTCATAGAATATTCTTCTCTGCTTATTGGTCAGGAACATGTGATAATGCAGTCCGCTTCCGGGTTCACCGGCGAGAGGTTTCGGCATGAATGTCGCCGTCAGCCCGTGTTTCAGCGCTACATTTCGGACAATATGTTTGGCAATAACAGTATTGTCCGCCGAACCTATCAGTGAAGAGAAATTAACTTCCACTTCACATTGCCCCGACATTCCCACTTCGTGATGATGGTATTTTACACTGATTCCTGCCTTCTGCATGTCCGATGCTATTTCAGACCTCACAGTGTGCAGGCTGTCGACCGGAAATAATGAATGGTATCCACTTCCGCCTGACTGGACAAGTCCTTTTGAAACCGGATCTGCAGAACTCGAAGGAGATTCCATGCTGGTCAGCTGATATCCCTGTGATCCCCTTTCATCCCAGAATACAGCTTCATCGAAAACATAGAACTCGAACTCCGGTGCCCAGAAACTGTCAGTTGCTAATTCTGATTCCTTCATGTATCTGGTTGCTTTCCGGGCTATCGACCTTGGATCTTTGTGAAATGCCTTGCCTGTATGCGGATTGACTATATTTGCAATCATTGCAAGTGTTTTCTTCTCTGTATACCGCTCCTGCCATGCCCGTGTAGGCACAGGAATGAGAACAAGATCACCGTTTTCGCTGTCAGCCATTCCCTTTAAAGTGGAACCATCAAAGCCTATCCCGTCTTTGAATAGGTCGCTGTCCGCCATCGATGCAGGAATTGTAACATGTCTCCAATACCCGAGAATGTCGGTAAACCGTATGTCGATTTCCTCATACTTGTTCTGTTTCATTCTCTCAATCTGTACCTGTATGGACTTTGATGAACTCATGTAATCTCCTGTTCTTTGTTTTCAGGTGTATTGTATGTCAACAATGTCTCTCCTATCTGCTTAATAACTTCCTGCCTGTCTCCCTCAAGGAGTCTTACTTTTTTTCCGTCCATGAATAACAGAACTCCCGTTGATGTGCCAATGAAAGCAATTTCTGCTTCACGTGCTTCGCCGGGTCCGTTTACTTCACATCCCATTACTGCTACGGTGTAGCTGCCTTTTATTATGGATGTCTGTTCCTGCGCGGCTTCTGCCAGTTCTGCCACATCTATCCTGCATCGGGCGCAGGTGGGGCAACTCACTATACGGGGAAATCTCCTGCGGATATTCAGAGATGATAAGATCTCCCAGCCGACCAAGGGTTCGTCATCCGGTTTCCCTGAGAGGGATACCCGCAACGTATCTCCAATTCCTTCATTCAGGAGAATGGATAACGCTGTTGCAGTTCGAACACTCCCGGTAAGAGGAAGGCCGGCTTCTGTAACCCCAAGGTGAAGGGGGTATTCACATTCCTGCGATGCCCTTCTGTTTGCTTCAACCGTCAGCATGGCATCGCTTGCCTTCAGGGAAAGCACAATATCTTCGAAACCTGTTTCTGTCAGAATACATATATGTCTCTCTGCCGATGCCCACATCGAATCGGCATTCACCCCACCGTATTTGTCCCTTAAGTCAGCCGGTATGCTGCCTGAATTAACTCCGATACGTATGGGGATATTCCTCTCGCCCGCTTTTTCAGCAATTTTCTGAATATCCTTCTTCTTTTTGATATTTCCGGGGTTGATTCTTAATTTGTGAACACCTGCATCTATTGAAAGTAACGCTAATTCAGGATCGAAATGAATGTCGGCGACAAGCGGGATGGGAGAAACCGGTATTATCTCATTCAGGGCTGCAGCAGATTCTCTGTCAGGAACCGCCACTCTGATTACTTCCGTCCCACGTGATGCAAGCAGTTTTATCTGCTTGATTGTCTCGACCGGATTCGATGTCAGTACATTTGTCATGGACTGTACGCTTATAGGTGAATTGCCGCCTATAGCGACATCGCCAACCATAACTCTCTTTGTTGCTTTTCTTTTCATTATAATTCCCCTGCGACTCTCTATACTGCAAATATACTCCCGTCTAACCTATTTCCATATCACATTGATTTGTCTGCTCTTTTTCTTACTGCTGTGACAATCCTCGGGGTGCTGCTCAGGTCTTCTTCTATCCTGATTTCTTTCCAATTACCGGATTCTTCAAAATTCTTTGAGATATTATCTACCTGACTACTGTCGAGTTCCAGGGCAATCACTCCTTTTTCGCACAGATGCCCGGGCGCACAGTCAATCAACTTTCTGACATATTCGAGCCCGTCTTCTCCCCCGTCCAGAGCGATAACAGGGTCACCGTTTCTGACTTCAGGCTCAAGATCTTCAATATCTGCTGTTCTAATGTAGGGTAGATTGGCAACTATTCCGTCGAATATTTTACCCTTTTGTGTATACGCTTCCGTGAGATCTGCCTGTACCGGAAATACATTCTTTGTCCCGTGTTTTTTAATATTCTGTTTTGCGAGAATCAGTGCTTCAATTGAGATGTCTGATGCAATTACTGTTGTTTCAGGATAATCTAAACCCAAGGTTATTGCAATTACACCTGAACCAGTGCCTATGTCCAGAAGGATTTTGGGTGCAGGATTGAGTTTTTTTATGAATATTTCGTACAGGGATTCAGTTTCAGGGCGGGGTATCAATGCCCCGGGTCCGGCTTCGAACATCCGTCCCATAAAACCTACTTCACCTGTTATGTGCTGAAGCGGGGTTCTGCTTTTTCTTTGTTTTATTTTTTCGAAGAAAAATTCTTCTTTTTCTTCAGGAAGCTCACTGTCGTGTGCGAGATACAATTCATGCATCTGCCAGCATTGAACAGAACACATTATCAATTCTGCCTGCATACGGGGATTTTCGAGTTTATTGAGTATTTGAGATGCCCTTCGAACAGCATCCTTGACAAGCATCAGTTATCTCCGGTAACCTCTGCAAGAAGTCTTTCCTGCTCCGCTTCTATAAGAGGAGTTATTACCTGTTCGAGATCGCCGCCAAGAACTTCTTTCAGGCTGTGAAGTGTCAGTTTTATTCTGTGGTCGGTAATGCGGTTCTGCGGGTAGTTGTATGTTCTTATTTTCGCACTCCTGTCTCCGGAGCCGACCATGCTCTTTCGTTTTTCGGCTCTCTTTGCTTTCTCTTCCGCCTGCTTCAGTGCAAAAAGCCGTGAACGGAGAACTTTCAGTGCTTTTGCCTTATTCTTGTGCTGGCTCTTCTCGTCCTGGCATGAAACAACGGTTCCTGTCGGCACATGGGTTATCCGCACTGCCGAATCAGTGGTATTGACACTCTGTCCGCCGGGGCCCGATGAACGGTAAACATCGACACGAAGGTCTTCCGGGTCTATTGTTATCTCTACTTCTTCGGCTTCGGGAAGAATCGCAACAGTGCAGGCTGATGTATGAAGCCTTCCGGATGTTTCTGTTTCGGGAACTCGCTGCACTCTGTGAACTCCGGCTTCGAACTTCATCCTGCTGTAAACCCCCCTGCCCCTGACTGCAAAAATAACTTCCTTGAAGCCACCCCTTCCGGAATCCCTGCTGTCGAAAACTTCTGTCTGCCAACCCTTCTTTGAAGCATAGGAGAGATACATTTCAAATATTTCGCCGGCGAATAAAGCAGCTTCATCGCCACCCGTTCCAGAACGAATCTCAATTATCACATCGCGTTTGTCGTTCGGGTCAGGTGGAATTAACAGTATTTTAAGTTTCTTGTAAAGTTTTTCAAGTTCTGCTTCAAGTGTCGGTAGATCCTCACGGGCAATGTCAGCAAGTTCTTCGTCGTCATCATTCAAATACAGATGCATCTCCTTTATCGAATCCCTTGTGAGTTCGATGGCTTCAATGGTGGAGAGTATTTTAGCAAGTTCTGATCTCTCTTCTGTCAGATATCTAATTCTGGGTGGAATTTTCAATACTTCAGGACTGCATAGTTTTTCATCGATTATGCATATTTTTTCGATGATACTTGTTTTGTCAAATTTCATTTTTTTCTTCTGACTCTTCATCCGAGGTGGGCAGAATTGTCACCCCGGGACCGGGGTTCTGTTTTAGTGAAACTCTGAGAGATGCAACTGCTACTTCAATTTCTTCCAATCCTGCTTTTCTTGTCGTCAACTTCTGCATCAGGAGTCCGGGATGTGTAACGGCTCTTGCCAATGCCGAAGTTTCGAGATTCTTATCTGCCAGGCGAAGTAGTTCATAACTGAACCCCATAACAAGCGGAATCAGCGGGAGGTGATACAGAACCCTGATAATTGGAGCGGGATTTTCTCCGGATATTAATATGACGACAGAATCGAATATCCCGTAAAATATTATGGAACACACCATTACAAGGAGGAGAAAACTTGTCCCGCATCGCTGATGAAGCGGGCTTTCTTCAAGGGCGCTTTCCGCAAGCGGTTCCAATCCTTTTTCATAGGCATGAATGGTCTGGTGTTCTGCTCCGTGATATGTAAACAATCTTTTTACATCTTTTAGAAATGAAATCGAGATAAGATAGCCGAGAAATACTATTATTCTGAATATTCCAGCCAGGATATGAATGGCAAACTGAATTCCGGTCGACGGTTCACTGATTGATTCGAGTATCCATACGCTTCCCCAAAGAGGAAGAAGCGCAAAAAGGCCTATGGCTATTGCGAATGCAGCCATTTGGCTTATAAATCCGAGGAACTCATTCCAGCGGGATTCTTTTTCATCTTTATCCCCTTCTGCTATTTCAGCCGACCAGTTGAGGGAAGCCATCCCCAAGCGCATTGTGTCGATAAGGGTGGCCGCTCCCCTAAAAACCGGTTTCCCCCAGACCTTGCTTTTGTTCTTGAGAAGATCTATTTCGAGTATTCTGACCAGAATATTACCTTCAGGCGTTCTAACTGCTACAGCTGTGCTAACCGGTGAGTGCATCATTACGCCTTCTATGACCGCCTGTCCACCTGTTTTGGGCTGCTTTGCAGTGTTTTCCACGGGATTTTCTGTCATTTTTTCTTCCACAAACCTCACCTTGTCGAGAACACAAAACGGGGAGAGGCGACCCTCTCCCCGCTGTCTTGACCGAAAAGAATTAACTTTCTTTTTTGTTGCCGTACTTTTTGAGATACTTGTCTACTCGTCCTGCTGAGTCCACCAATTTCTGTTTTCCTGTATAAAATGGGTGGCAGTTCGCACAAATATCAAACTTCTTATCGCCCGCTGTCGACCTTGTCTTTATCTTGTTCCCACAGGTGCATGCAAAAGTTACATCTTCATACTTTGGATGAATATTATCTTTCATTTATTCCCTCCCTCCTAATCGGAAAACCTGCCTATCATTCACTGATTCCACCCATGTCGTCAAGGAAGAGTTTATTCGATTTATGTTTACCCAACTGTTTTTTAAGTGTTTCCATAGCTTCTACCGGATTCATTTCCACCAGAATCTTTCTCATTATCCACATTCTGCTCAGTACATCTTCGTCCATCAAAAGTTCTTCGCGCCTAGTTCCTGATTTTGTAATATCTATTGCAGGATATATTCTTCTGTCTGCCAGTCTTCTGTCAAGGACTATCTCCGAGTTGCCAGTTCCCTTGAACTCTTCGAATATAACTTCATCCATCCTGCTGCCTGTATCCACAAGAGCTGTTCCCACAATGGTCAGACTGCCCCCGTCAACGATATTCCTGGCTGCTCCGAAGAACCTTTTAGGACGCTGCAGAGCATTGGAATCGACTCCGCCCGAGAGTATTTTCCCCGAGTGCGGGATTACCTGATTATTGGCTCTCGCCAGGCGCGTAATAGAATCAAGAAGAATAACGACATCAAGTCCGCTCTCAACCAGCCGCTTCGCTTTTTCCAGACACATATTGGCAACCTGAATATGACGTTTGGGGGGCTCATCGAATGTGGAACTGAGTACTTCGCCCTGAACATTTCTCTTCATGTCCGTAACTTCTTCGGGGCGTTCATCTATCAATAAGATCATTAGTTTTGTTTTCGGGCTGTTTTGTGAAATGCTGTTTGCTATACGCTGAAGAAGGATTGTCTTGCCTGCCCGCGGTGGAGATACTATCAATGCCCGCTGCCCTTTCCCGAGGGGTGTAAGAAGATCCATTATTCTTCCGCACATTTCTTCCGGTGTTGTTTCCAGCCAGAATCTTTCTTCAGGGTAAAAAGGAACGAGATTGTCGAATCTGGGACGGTTACTTATCTCGTTGAGACCGAGGTCGTTTACGCTCTCTATTCTGACAAGAGCGTTGTACTTTTCTTTGTGCTTCGGTTTTCTGACCTGTCCGGTTATTGTGTCTCCCGTACCGAGATTGAATCGTTTTATCTGTGCGGGGGAAACATATATATCTTCAGAACTTGGAACATAGTTACATTCAATTGATCGCAGGAATCCATATCCTTCGGGAAGGACATCGAGCACACCCGCAGAAAACGAGTATCCGTTCTGTTTTGTTTTTTCTTCCAGAAGTCTCTGTATTATTTCTTTTTTTCTCAATCCTGATATTTTTTCAAGCCCTTTCTCTTTTGCCAGTGCCTGTAATTCAACCAGTGTTCTTTTTTCCAGAATGGAAAGTGACAATTCGCTGTTTTGATTTGATGTCATAAACCCTCTCAGATTAAATGTGGGTATCTCTTGTCTGATGATTTTGTATAAAAGCAATGATGGATTGCTCTGTTTTTAAATTTGTTTCCTAATTGTTTAGTGATTCGTAATCCTGCCTGCCGCACCCAAAAACTGAATTTTCACTTGGATGAAATATAATCAGTGTTTTTTCTTCTAAAGTCAAGTACACTGTTTTGGACAGGAAAGTATATTATTATTCTACTTACCCGAGCAATATAATACTTATGTATCCAAAGCGGTTGTTTGCTATAATAAGGAGCTACATTCGTGAAAACACTTACTCTTCTTCTGTACATCATGGTCTCGGTAATGATAATCATTCTGTTCACAGGGCTCATGCTTCCGTCCCCGGATTCGCATGATACATTCGGCCTTCTTGTAGGAGGCTTTTTTCTGCTTATTACCGCAGCGGCCCTTCCTCTTTTTTTCTGGAAAGAAGAGCATTCCCCTGAAAGAATTTATATTTTCATATCGTGTATCATGCTGTTATCGGCTGTACAGATAACCGGCGGCGGCATAAATAGTCCTCTTTTTGCCGTATATTTTCTTTTTTTGATGTGGGTTTCGCTTCCATCCGTAAAAGGACCAACGGTCGCTCTTGGGCTTGGAATGGGGCTTATAGAGGGGATTGCCCCCATTTCAAGACTTATATCCGAACGCGAACCCCTGTTTGCGGATGCAGGTATCTACATAAACTTCACAATAGTATTTATTTCCCTGTTCGGTTTTGGGCTGCTGGCAAACTGGCTTACTAAAACTGATTTTTCTTTTCTTCCTGAACGTGGGAGAATTACAGGCGCTACCAAACAAAGGCAAAAAACCGACTTTGTTTTTCCCACATCCACTGCATCTCATTTCCTGCCGATGATACAACGTAATTCTGCATCGGCAGCAACCTGTCTCTTTGTCAGATATGATGACCATTCTTATCAGCTTGCAGCATCCGCAGGGTCGAAGGAAGAGATAATCCCAAAATACATACTCCCTGTCGATGATTCCATCGTAAAGCAACTGCTGAATGTAAAAAGAAGCTGTCTTATAGATATGCGAGATAATGGCACTAACTCTTTTGCCGCAGTATATAGAAACAGAAGAAGAAAGAAGATCTGCAGAATTGCTGTTACCCCTGTTATCTCTTCCGGTGAGATGTACGGTTTCTTTCTACAGGATTTTCTGACCGGCGAAGAACCGGATAAAACAACATTCACAGATCTCGAAGATGCCGCCGCTACCTGTCTTTCCATCATGTCGGGTAAGAGTGAAATAACCGGAGATGTGTCAATTTCAGCATGGACGGAAGATCTCGTTGAAATAGTCAGTAGAAGCACTGCACAGACTCTGGTAACAGATATTCTTCAGCATCTTACCGGGTTTTTGAAAGGTATTACCGTCTCTATACTTGAAACAGATTTTTCAAAAGGGGTTATGTATGTGTGGGCGAGAAAAGGACCCCTTACAAAGGGAAAGCGGAGAGAAAACTTCAAGATAGACGATGGTGTAGCAGGGTGGTGTGTCCGGAATGCCTCCCCGTGCACCCGGCTTCACATGAAACAGGGGAAAAAGAAAGCCTATTCCTTTACAAGAACAGAGGATCTGTTCGATGAAGTTAATAGCTGTTTTGCAGTACCGCTTATGAACAATGGTTCTGTGGTCGGCCTGGTCATGGCAGAACACAACGATGATGATTACTTTTCTCCTGAGCATAATCATCTCATCAAAATAGCTGCCGGTATGCTGTCTCTCGGACTAAATTACGCCTCCCTTAAAACCCACCAGGAGAACATAAGAGGGAAAGATACTCTGACAGGACTTCCCGGGGCTGCAAGACTGCATGACTATCTCGGGAATCTGATAAAGCAGGTACGACATTCCGGTTCATACATAGGATTGCTAATTGCCGACATCGATAACTTTACTCTGCTGAACCTTCAATACGGATATAGGGAAGGCGACAGGATTTTGCTTGAAGCTTCAAAGCGATTCAGAAGTTGTCTCAATGAGGATATTTTTATTGCTAAAGTAGGTCCGGATAGTTTTGCCGCCTGTATTCCCGGAGCAGAAAAACACACTCTGGAAGCCCTTGCAAGCAGAATAGCCGGTCATCTCACATGGGAACATCAGACACTTTCGGACGACCTATGCACAGTAAGCGTGTCTATTGGAGCCTCCTTTACCCACACTGACAGAAAAGTACTAACCCTAATTGCCGAATCTGAAAAAGCTGTAGAGAAGGCGGTTGAATTGCCTGATTCCCCCTACTATATCTTTTTCGTAAGGGGTTATGGACCAACTCTGCTTAAAGACGATACTCATTGATGCGTACTGTTTTCAAGCGTTTATTCTTATTTTCCGTTTTTGCAGGGATCTTCTATCTGAGTCACCGCCCGTCCATCGCTTTAATTCCTCCTTTATTCCCTTTTCAGGATAAGGTATATCATTTTGTTGAATTTTTTATTTTCGGACTAGCCCTGTGGATTAACCGTGACCTGTTCGGAAATAAATATCAATGGTATATAGTTGTACTGCTTGGTGTCGGTTGGGCCGGGCTGGATGAGATACATCAATCCTTTGTTCCCGGAAGGGATTGCTCATTCGGAGATTTCCTTGCTGATGTTACCGGAATTGCCGTTTCCCTGTTCTTTTTAAAAATAAGAAGCAGGCACATCTCGAAGAATACTACATAGAGTATCCTGTTTATGTATCCTCTTCTTTTGACGATTTAGTTATATTCTTTATATTAGGGTGTTAATGATAGACAGTTAACAGTTAAGAAGTATTTGTGCTAATTTGTTACGTTCTCAAACATGATTCGAAAGGAGGTGCCAGATATGCTTAACAAAAGAGCTGTTGGGTTTATTTTTGTTCTTTTGAGTATTTCCATGCTTCTCGTTGCATGCGGTCCCAGCGCCGAAGAACTTTTAGCAAGAGATAATGCTCGCAGCGCCGCCCTTGCCGCACAGGCAAGAGTTGCCGATCTCGAAGAAGAATTACAGACTCTCCCGAATGCTATCGCAGCAAAGGAAGCTGAAGTTGCCGCTCTTGAAGCAGAACTGGTTCAATTACAGGAAGAATACTATTCACTCGGCGGCGGAAGCCGATAACAGAAAGGGGAAAGAAATGAAGAGTACAATAGTTTTAGCTCTGGTTCTTTGCCTGAGTTTTGCTGCTTCCGGTTTAGCCAAAACCTATATGGTGGAAGACCTTCAGATTTACTCTCGGGCTGAAATAGAAGCATTGGAAGACAAGGACATCGACCTTCAGATAGCCTGGTGGGAATGGCAGAAAGCTGTTGCCGATGTACAAATAGCAGACCTTGAAGCTCAGGTTCAGCCGCTTAGGGATCTGTTAGCCTCTTTGAATGCACGCATAGCTGACCTTAACAGTCAGATTGCATCTTTGCATTCACAGATTGAAGAACTCCGTAATGCAGCTGTCCTTCATACTATCATAGAGGGAGAGTGTCTCTGGACAATAGCTGCGTATCATTACCATTATGGTGATGGAACTCAGTGGCCTTTGATCTATGACCGCAATACTGACACTATTAGCGACCCCAACCTCATTTTTGCGGGTCATACTCTGTGGGTCCCTGTTCCAATGGTAACGTCCTACACTGTCATAGAAGGGGATTACTTAGGTAAAATCGCCGGATATGATGTTGTTTACGACGACCGCGGAATGTGGCCTTCGCTGTATGAAGCTAACTCCGGTATAATCAACGATCCTAATCTCATCTTCCCGGGACAGGTCCTTACTATCCCGCGGACAGCCGGAACGAGTAGACGCTAGTCTCCTCAACACGATTGAAGAAGGCTCCCTGTATATTTTCAGGGGGCTTTCTGTTCTCTTTCGAAGGAATCTAATTGAATCCTGATCCCGTTAAACGTAATATTGCCCTGTCTGCTGAAGAAGCTTCTCTGATTTTTGGCATCAATGATACAAACCTCAGAAAGATTTGTGAAAAACTTTCTGTCACAGCGTCTTATCGAGATTCTACACTTTTCTTCACCGGACCAAGACTCAATACAGAGACAGCTGTTGCTGTCATCGACCGCCTTCTCCACGAAATTGCTCTCGGCGGTGTCCTCAATCAGCAGAGTATCGACGCAGCGTTGGGCTTTCCGAAGAATCACGACCCAAAACTCGAGGTTAAGGTTCCCGGCAGGGCCGGGCGAATTCTTCCGAAAACTGCCGGACAGGAAAAATATCTGCGCGCCATCCTTCAATCGGATATTGTCTTTTGTATCGGTCCTGCGGGTACGGGAAAAACTTTTCTTGCAGTGGCAAGTGCTGTCTCCGCTCTGTCGGAAGGAGAAGTGGATAGAATCATCATTTCCCGTCCGGCTGTTGAAGCCGGTGAAAAACTTGGTTTTCTCCCGGGTGATCTGCAGCAGAAAATCGACCCGTATTTAAAACCTGTTTATGATGCTCTTGGTGACACTCTTACCCCATCAAAAGTAAAAAAACTCCTCGACAGCAGAATAATTGAAATTGCACCGCTTGCTTATATGCGGGGAAGAACCCTTAATAATTCCTTTATCATTCTCGATGAAGCACAAAACACTACCATTACGCAGATGAAAATGTTTCTTACAAGGCTCGGTTATGGCTCACGGTTCATCATAACAGGTGACATTACTCAGGTAGATATAAAGCCCACAAGCTCCTCAGGACTTGTTATAATTAGAGATGTTCTTGATGGTGTGGAAGGAATCGAGATTGTTTCACTTTCACATAATGATGTTGTCAGGCATCCCCTTGTCCAGCAGATAATAACAGCTTTTGAGGCTGGGAGTGATTAGAACTGATGTCTAAAATATTGACCCGCACATTCCTCGTTTTATTATTCTTCGCAGTTTTCTTTTTCTTCTTTGCGCCTGACAGTCAGTTTTTTTACAGCACCCCGGTAGTTGGACAGGTCTTCGAAAATAATCTGATAGTCGACCATGATATTGAAATACCAATGACTGATTCTGATATATTTTCCCTCGAGGAAGATGTAGAAAAGCTCACTCCGGTTTTTGTACGCATAGATACTCTGCTTTGGAGTCTGATCATAGAAGAGCAGTTACTGGAATCCCTAAGAGCTGAAGGAATAAGCACAAGGCATATAAACGGAATTCTCGGTCAACTTTCCAACTACTATAATGCCGGTGTGTTTTCGCTTGACCACATCAGAAGCAAATATGATGGGACGGATATTGTCCTGCTTACAGATAAGGGACCCTCCGATATAGACCTATACAGTCTGAATGAAATCTCTGAAGTACAGACAGCTTTTTCTCAATGGCTTGCACCGCATAACATCGGAGATGAAAATGTAGATGCTTTAGCTTTGTATTTACTTCCAAATATCTCTCTGGATGATTCCGCAAGGGCGGTGCGTCTTGACAATAATCTAAGTGCGTTGAGTTATATTGATACTGTCATTGTGGCCGGTGATACCCTTATCCATGCAGGTAAACCCATCTCTGAAAATACAATTAGATACCTGACACACCTTGCCCCGCAGGGAATGGGTTTTTTTCTATCTTTGGGAGTAATCAGTATTCTCCTTTTCTTACTGTTTATTGTATTAATCGTCTTTATCTATATTAAAACCTTTATGCCCGATGTGTGGAAATTCACCAATCAACTTCTGCTTCTGTGTGCTGTCTGGCTGCTTTCTCTTGCCGCTACAGGTTTGGTGTGGAATCTCTCCATCAAAGCCGGAATTTACCTTTATGCTACAATGGTATCATTCGGAGCTGCATTTACCTGCATATTCTTTAAAAGGCGTGACGGAATGTTCTTCTCTTCTGTTTTTGCTTTGGCTCTCGGAATAACACATCCGCATCCTTTTCTTCTGGTAGTAATAACAGCTGCTGCCGGCTTTTTTGTTTGCGTTATTACATGGGATATAACAAAACGCAGCACTATCCCAAAAGGTGCTGCTGTCTCTGCCTGCGGCAGTATAGCTGCTTTTCTGTTAATAAGATTTTCCCTTGTTCCCTTTACAGATATTCCTATCGATTCAACGGTTGTTTCTCTAATTGGTGCTTCCATTATCGGTCTTGGTGCGGTAAGTGTCCTGCTGCCGGTCTTTGAAAAGGTCTTCGGTATGTATACAGTACTGAGTTTTGTCGATATTCTCAAGGCAGATCATAAACTTCTGCTGGCTCTCAGCGAAAAAGCTCCCGGAACATGGAATCATTCTCAACTTGTTTCCGAACTCGCCAAACAGGCGGCTCTCGTTATCAACGCAGATGACACTCTGGCCTCTGCAGGGGGGCTCTTCCACGATATAGGTAAGATAAGCACTCCGGAGTACTTCATCGAGAACCAGAGTTCTGATGACAGTCCGCACGACTGTCTATCTCCCGAAGAGAGTGCAAGAAAAATAATATCTCATGTCAGGAATGGGGTATCGCTGGCAGAGAAGGCTAAGCTCCCCCGCAGGTTAATCGAAATAATCAGGCAGCATCACGGAACCGGAACAACCCTGTATTTTTACAACAAAGCCCTTGAATCTGCTGTTGATCCTGCTGATGTGAACAGAACTTTATATCAGTATGGCGGGCCGAAACCTGATTCTCTTGAAAGTGCTATTGTCCTGCTTGCCGACCAGGCAGCTTCTGCAACTAAGAACACAATCGAGAAGGAAAATATCCGGGATACTGTTGCGTCTGTAATAAACAACATCGATGCAGAAGGACAACTTGACGATTGTCAGTTAACGAGAAAGAACCTGAAGGAGATTGAAGAAGTATTCAGCAATATTCTCGAAGGGAAAATATATAAGCGGATAGATCACTATCCTGAAGGTGATAAATCCGTTGCGGATTGAGATAATAGTGTCAAACCCCCTGTTTACTTCTGAACAACTTAGTTCTCTTCTCGCAGGCTCCATCTGCGGAGATGTGGATATAGTTTTGACAGACCCCGGGTTTCTTCGGATTTTGAATAAAAGATACAGACACATTGACAAACCAACAGATGTTCTTACTTTTGACCTAGCGGATAGAAAGGAAGATATTCCGGAGGGAGTCATTTATGTCGATGGCCGACTGTTCCCTCCTATGAATGCTCTGTTGGAGAGAATCCTCCACGGATATCTTCATCTGATGGGTTATGTTCATAACACAAAGGAAGAAATGGACAATATGAATCTCAAGGTTGGTAAAATGCTCGTCAACATTCACAGAAAACACTCCCTATAATGTTACCGTCTATTATTCTCTCTGCTGTTGGGCTGGGAATTCTGGTTACTACTTCCAGTGCCAGGGCTGTACTTCCTGAGTTAGTTCATTCTAAGGGAAGGGATACATCCGAGCGGCGCGTTAAGGCGATGCAGCAGCTTCATATACTGTGGATAGCCCGCTATGTAGGAATTTTTACTGCCGGTGCTGCAACTATTTTGCTTGGAAGGATACTGTCTTCCGACTTATCTGTAATTTTGGATATAAGCTTGACTACAAGCCGAATCACTGCGATTATCGGGCTGGCATTCCTTTTCTTTATTATTGGCGAGATTATCCCCGTCTTCATAGCTAAATGGAATTCATCTTTTGTAATTGTTCTTGTTCGAATTCCCTATACTGTAATTCATTTCTTATTCTTCCTGCCCGCCCTCATCATCTTCGGCAGACAAAGGCATGATGATGATTCCGCTGATGGTGATATGCTTGTTACCCCGCCTGATATTATCTGGCTCGAACAGCGTAAAGAGAAAGGCGAACCCGGAGAATATGAGAAAGAACAGGAGCTCATGGACAGCATTCTTGATTTTTCCGATAAGATAGTCCGGGAAATCATGATTCCGAGAATCGACATTATTTCTGTTGAAATAAATGAGGATCTGGATACTATCGTAAAGAGGGTACTGAAGGCAGGACACTCCAGAATTCCTGTCTATAAAGACAAAATAGATAATATTGTAGGGATCTTATATGTAAAGGACTTACTGACCCTCCTTGCGTCCGGTGTTGACTCCTTCAACCTGGAGGAGACTATCAGACCCGGATATTTCGTACCTGAATATAAACGCATAGATGAGCTTTTCAAGAATTTCCAAACTCAGCACACGCATCTTGCAATAGTCGTCGATGAATATGGCGGTACTGCCGGAATAGTCACTCTGGAAGATATTATAGAAGAGGTTTTTGGAGAAATTCTGGATGAATATGATGAAGATGTTTCGCTTGTAAAAAGACTGGAAAACGGTGATTACAGAGTAGGTGCTATAATCCCGATCGACGATTTGAATGACCTTCTTGATATCGACCTCGATGATGATGACTGCGACAGTCTCGGGGGAATATTATATAGCGAATTCACAAGGATACCTCACCCTGACGAATCAGTGGTTCTTTCAGGCTATCGGTTTACCGTAGAAAGTGTTTCCGGACAGAGAATTCTCTTTGTGAAAATAACAAAAGAAGATATAAAGTAATAACTTACCCCCGATACCGGCAATAATCAGAAGTTTGGTTTGATATTATATGAGAGTAACGACCCCCGCTTTTGTGATAAGAAGAGTCAGGTGGAGTGAATCTTCACTGATAATAACTCTTTATTCTCTTGATTTTGGCAGAATTTCGGTTATTGCAAAGGGTGTTCTTCGCCCCAAAAACAGTTTTTTCGGGCAAACGGAGTTATTTTCCTGTGCTGAATATACCCTTTCAAGAAGAGAAAGAAGGAGTCTCGATACTGCAATAGATATCTCTGTTTTGGATTACAGTAATTCGATAAGGATAGATCCGGTGGCATATGCTTTCTCATGCCTTTTTGTCGAGTATATGCTTAATATCATTACAGGCACAGAACCATCTCATTCTACATATCATCTCCTGCGAAATGTACTTTTTTTCTTCGGGGAGGGGAAATCTTACTGGCCTGTATTATGTTCGGGGCTGGAGAAATTGTTAAGGCTCTCCGGTCATGCTGTTGAAGTAACTCTCTGCACAAAGTGCGGAAGAGATGCCGACAATTCCCTCTTTTGGAATCCCCTTTCGGGAGGAACGGTCTGTGCGGAATGCACAACCGGAGAAGATAGGGTACCTGCCGGCTTCCTGGAATTCCTGCGAAAATCAAAAATCACATCTCTTGGGGAAATACAGAAACTAAAGTTATGGAAAGGCGGATTTCAACAGACTTTTAACATCTTGAGAGAGTTTACTGAAATTCATTATGATATGCGGATGAAATTAAAATCACTGTCAATTGTGGAGGATCTTGATAATGCCTGAATTAGATAAAGACCTTATGAAAAAAGTAGTCTCCTTATGTAAGAGGCTGGGTTTTGTTTACCAGTCCGGAGAAATTTACGGTGGTCTCAAATCCGCATGGGATTATGGTCCGCTCGGAGTAGAGCTAAAAAAGAATACTGAAGCAAACTGGTGGAATTACATGGTGCGGTCCCGGGCGGATATAGTAGGTATGGACTCTTCAATCATCACCCATCCGGATGTCTGGAAAGCATCCGGGCACCTGTGCCACTTTCATGACCCTCTGGTCGACTGCAAAAAATGCAAGAATAGATTCAGACAGGACCATATCGATGGAGATAGCTGTCCTGACTGCGGTGGAGAATTGACAGAACCCCGCGATTTCGGACTCATGTTCAAAACACAGATGGGTGCCCTGGAGGAAGATTCCGCAGAAGTTTTCCTGCGGCCCGAAACATGTCAGTCCATCTTCACGAATTTTCGAAATGTAGTAACCTCGACTCGACAGAAACTCCCTTTCGGTATCGCACAGATGGGCAAGGCTTTTAGAAATGAAATCACAGCAAGGAACTTCATCTTCCGCTCACGTGAATTCGAACAGATGGAAATGGAGTTTTTCTGCATACCCGAAGAAGCTGACAAATGGTTCGAATACTGGCTCGAAGAGAGAATGAACTGGTATATAAACCTCGGTATTAAGAAGGAAAATCTATGCCTGAGAAAACATCACGAAACAGAACTCGCCCACTATGCCAACGCGTGTACGGATATAGAATACACATTCCCTTTCTCGGGTAGCGGTTGGGGTGAACTCGAAGGAATAGCCAACAGAACTGATTTCGATTTAAAAGCACACATGAGTGAAAGCGGACAGGACCTCTCCTACATAGACCAGGTAGATAACAAGAAGGTTGTCCCATATGTAATCGAGACTAGCGGCGGAATTGGAAGAACTCTTCTTGCTGTACTCCTGGATGCCTACCGCGAAGAGGCTGTTGAGGGGCGCACACGGGTTGTTCTCGGGCTGCATAAAGATATAGCCCCCATAAGGGCTGCCGTTCTTCCCCTTTCGAAGAAACTCACCGAACAGGCTTCAAAGGTCGCGGAAATGCTCAGACCCCACGTACCGATATTCTTCGATACAACCGGTTCCATCGGAAAACGCTATCGACGAATGGACGAAGCGGGAACTCCTTATTGTATCACTTATGACTTCGATTCACTCGATGATAATTGCGTCACCGTTCGCGACCGCGACACCCTCGAACAGGAGCGGGTCCCAATTGAGAACATTGTTGAATTAGTGCGATAATACCCTTTATTATTTATTAATACTATTATCTCGCCAAGTTAGTTGACGAAGTTTACTCCGTCCCGCTCATGAAGGTGGCGGTGGCGGCAGCCTTGGGTTCGCCGCCCTGCGTAAGAACAGCCTTGAGTTTTATCAGCCGTTTCTTGTGTTCGACCACTTCAGCTTCAACAACAACTTCTTCTCCGCACATGACCGGTTCATTGAACTTCACTTTTATTTCGACAGTGGCAGCATCTCCTGCCACGCTCGAAGCCGCATATGCCATGGCTTCATCCAGCAAAGTGGATATTATTCCGCCATGCAGTATCTCTTTGTATCCCTGATATTCTTTCCCGGGAATCCAGCGGATTGTTCCTTTTCCGCCTTTGCCGACGGGGCTTAATTTAAGCCCCGCAGGATTATTTTCTCCGCACACAAAACAGAAGTGGTCGTTTCTGAATTCTTTCTTCTTTTCCATCATCTTTTCAATATCAGTTGAATTTCCCCGGAGTTGAAATAAGGTACTCGAATATTCCATCGGTACCCAGAATTACACTCCCTGTATTTTCAAGAGACCTTTCGAGAGTTTCAAGCGAGCGGGTAAAAGTATAAAAATCTGAATAGTCGCTGTATGCATTTGCATAGATTGCCGCAGCCAGACTATCCGCATTCCCCATAATCGAGAGTGAGTACATATTTGCACTTGCCAGAATGGAATCCACCCTCAAATCAGTATTTGCCTTTATTACCTCTGACATCCGCAGTCCTTCAGCACGATACCGCGTAGAAATTCTGTTTCTTTCCGCCTGCATCCGGGCATAGACGGCCTGTTTGTTTTCAAGTGGGAGATCAGCTCTTTTTATCCTGACATCTACAATATATATGCCGTATTCCTGTGTTATCTCCCTGCATGCAAGAGTTACCCTCTGCAGAATATTTTCTCTTCCCTGGTCAGACGGAAGGCTAACCAGGCGAATGGACTCTATTACTTCACCTGCTTCATCGAGTTCGATGTTTTGCAATGTATCACTGTATGTAACTGTGTTTACAAGAGAAACATATTCTCCAAGCCCAATCGGATCATTTGTACTGCGTACAATCTGAATGAGATTGCTTTTTCCGAGTTCTTGTCTCAGGGTTGAGTAGATAATGTCATCGAGTCTTGATACTGCTGCTGTTTGAGTTCTCACGCTTCTAAGAAACAGCAGCGGGTTCTGAATTCTCCATCGTGCAAAACAATCTACCTGTATATGTTTTTTGTCCTTAGTGACTACATCATCGGGCGCATCATCGTACTCGAGTATTCTGTCATCATATATCCGCGCCTGCTGGAGAAATGGTATTTTAAAATACAGCCCCGCCTGCTGACTGAGAGATACTCCCGGAGCGTTTTCCGATATCCATATCTCGATTTCTTCTATCTCTTCGGGGGTTCTGTTGCCAATTATTATTCTTATGGGATTACCTAGTTGAAGAACTACTGCCTGTTCGGTTTCAGTGATTATGAACAGACCTTCTTTAATTATCACTATTGCTATGAATATCGAAAGTGCGATAAGTATTTTTCTCTTTGTCATTGTCCCGCCCCCTCGAGATTGTAGTGCGTTAAAGCACCGGCTGACTCATCTACGACAGTAACTGGAATTGTATTGAGCAGTGAGCTTATTGTCTCCAGATGAAGTCTCGTTGCTGTTATTTCGGGGCTTTTCCTGTATTCTTCTGCTACAGCTATAAATCGATTTGCGTCTCCCTGTGCGGTATTTACCCTGACAGCTGCATATCCGAGGGCGTTATTGACAAGAACAACAGAGTCTCCCTGTGCTTCGGGTATCATCTCGTTTCTATACGCTTCAGCTTCGTTTATGTATGCCTGCATATCCTCCCGCGCTGTTGCAACATCCTTGAAGGCGGCAGATACCTGACCCGGTGGCTGCACATCCATCAGCTGCACAGTCACAATATGCACACCCATCCCATAGTCAGATGCTATCTGCTGAATCTGCTCCTTAATGCGATTTTGTACTTCGAGTTTTCCGGTTGTAAGCACAGCATCGATTGCGTTGTCACCTACAACAAGCCTAATGCTGGCTTCGGAGATGTCGCGCATCGTACCCTTGGGGTCGCGTACATTGAATAAATAATCCGTTGCACTGTTTATTCTGTACTGCACAATCACGGCACAGTCAATAATATTCTCATCCCCTGTAAGCATTTCGGCTTCTGTAAGCATTTCCTGATTTGAAGAAAAACTTATGTATTCCGGAGGGTCTTCCGATATTGTTCTGTATCCTATTTCACATCGCTGGATTATGTTTATGGGCACCTTGTATACTTCCTGCACCGGCCAGGGAAACTTGAAATGCAGCCCTGATGTATTGGTCGATGTATATCCGCCGAAAGTAAGAATTACTCCTACTTCTTCCGGCTCTATTATGTAAAGCGGACCGCCCAAAACGAACCATACCAGAATTACCAGCACTATTCCTCCCGTAAGTATCTTTTTTCTGTTCATTGTCCAAACATTAACTGTTCGCATTTTTCCTCCCAAGCTATTACTCATAGTACCATATCACTTAATTCTACTAATATGCGGAGGCTAAGTATAGTGAATTAAGATGATACGGTGCTTATGCATAGGCAAGTTAATTCTCTTTTATTTTTCGTTGAAGCGTCCGCCTGCCGATTCCTAAGAGTTCGGCCGCACGGGTGCGGTTGCCGTCAACCATTTCAAGTGTTTTTTCTATCGCCTGCATCTCAAGGTCTTCTAGAGTTATTGGCATGTCCACATACAATTTAGGATCCGCACCGGCTGAAACCCCTGATATTTCGGACGGCAACTGTTTTACATCGATTCTATTACCGGCTACTATCAACAAATTCTCCATCAGATTCTTTAACTGACGCACATTTCCGGGCCACCCGAATGCTGTGAGTTTCTGCAGTGCTTCCGGTGTAACATCAGGGATAGGTAAACCATGTTTTTCGGCAGCCTGCCGGAGGAAGGATATAGCCAGTATTGGAACATCCTTTCTTCTTCCGCGGAGCGGCGGAAGATGTATTTCTATTACCTTTAAGCGATAGTATAAGTCTTCCCTGAATGTGCCTGCCCATACGGCATTCAGAAGATCTGCATTGGTGGCTGCAATCAATCTGACATCCACATCAATTTGTCTGTTTCCGCCAAGTCTTGTCACCTTATTGTCTTCCAGTATCCGAAGCAGTTTTACCTGCAGAGAAATGGGAATCTCTGCTATTTCATCGAGAAGCAGAGTCCCTCCCGAAGCCGCTTCGAATTTCCCCGCTCTCGCTGTTTCCGCTCCTGTATACGCCCCTCTTTCATGGCCAAACAGTTCATCCTCTAAAAGCGTCTCCGGTATTGCTGCGCAGTTAAGGGGTACATACTGTCCCTGCCTTCCGCTTTGTTCATGTATGTATTTTGCAAGAACATCTTTTCCTGTGCCGCTTTCGCCGGTAAGAAGAACCGTTGTTTTGACGGGAGCTACAGTTCTCGCCGTTTTAATGACCCGTGCCATTTTTCTGCTTCTATAGAGAATATCAGAAGTTTCCTTTACGGTAGATGTGGATGTTTTCTCCTTATCCGAGTATCTTATGGAATAGGCAAACGCCCTGTGAATCGACTCTTCTATGTCTTTCATGTTCTTTACATCGAAAAGAATATCGGCCGCTCCGCACTGTATCCATCTGACGGCATCCGGAGCGCTTATTGTTTTACCATATATTACTATCCCTGCTACTATATTGGCTTCTCTGAGGGACTCCAGAAAAGTGTCAACATTCACGTCATCTATTGTTGAGGAAAGCAGTACTGCATTTACGGATTTAGACCGGATCTTCCGGAGAGCTGATTTCGCTGTCTTCTGAACAGATGCTTTATACCCAAGCAATTCTATGTTTTTCTTAAGAGACTCTACCCGGTCTGCATTGTTGTCCGCAATAAGAACAGTGCCCTTGCCCAGTATATCTGTCACGGTTTTGTTTCCGTCTCTTCCGGTACATCGGCGGTCTTCTTCTTTATGATGAACGGCGGCATTACCAGAACATCTATACCGGTGCCATAAAAGCACCTTACCGCATCGATAGGTTTAGCCACAATAGGTTCTCCCCTGATATTGAACGATGTGTTCAAAACTACTGGAACTCCGGTTCGTTTATAGAAACAGTCTATTATGTCGTAATAAAGGGGATTGAGTTCCCTCGTTACCGTCTGTACTCTTGCCGTACCGTCGACATGAGTTACCGACGGGATAATCTCCTTTTTCCCGGGAACAACGGGATATGTTTTTATCATATATCTTGCCTGCCCACATCCTTCAAAATACTCTCCTGCATGTTCTTCCATGCAACTGGGGCAGAATGGACGGAATGCTTCACGGTGTTTCACCACATTATTCACTATGTCTTTCATGTCTTCGCGTCTTGGATCGGCCAGAATAGACCTGTTTCCCAAAGCACGGGGGCCAAACTCGAGTTTCCCGTGAAAGAAGCCCACTACCATTCCCTTTTCTATCATTTCGGCTGTTTTATCGGCAATGTTCTGTGGCTTTGTCCATGTTAATTTTGCCATTGCAATGTCTTTTTCTATCTCCGCTTCGGTAAATTCAGGCCCCAGGTACATTGTAGATGGAGCAACAAGCGGAATTTCCGGATACACTTTTCTATGCACCTGAACTGCAGATCCTATGGATGTTCCCGCATCATGAGGGGCCGGAAGCGGATATATCTCATCGAAACCGGATTCTCTCTCGAGTCTGCCGTTCATTACACAATTAAGTGCGACCCCTCCGGAAATAACCAGTTTTCTGTTTCCTGTTATTTCTCTGAGATATTTCGCCAGCCCGAGTCCGACTTCCTCCAATGCCTGCTGCGCTGAACATGCAATATTCATGTGCCTTGGAGTGATTTCTTCTCCCTTTTTCCGCGGGAGTCCGAGTATTTTCTGCGCTTCAGTGGAAAATGATGCTGTATGAACTCCCCTGTGAATATTCAATTTTCGTGTATCTACTACTATCCGCCCTTCTTTTCTGCTGATAATCTCTCTGAAAATGTCGATATACTCGGGCTTTCCATAACTCGCGAGCCCCATAACCTTGTATTCATCATTATCAGGCATGAATCCGAGATACCGCGTTACGGCACTGTAATAAACCCCGGGCGAATTGGGATATCGCGAAGATGTAAAAACTCTGTGTCCGTCTCTTGTAAATTCTGCAAGAATGCTCGTATCCCGTTCCCCTACGCCATCCATTGTAAGAACGGCAGCACTGTCGAAACCCGAACAGTAGAATCCAGCATCAGCATGTGCTATGTGATGTTCAACGAAATGAATTTCGGCTCTGAGACCTGCTCCCAGGTGTTCTCGAATAGTCTTTTCTATGGAGTTCATTCTTCGGGCTCCGTTGAGTTGAGACAGAAGGAAATACAATCCGCCCGGTTTTGCGATGTAGTTTTTGCTGTATGTGATATTCTCCCGCATTATCTGTTTGGGAAGCATGTAGAAGGCTATGTGGTCTATATCGGCAACCGACAGGTCGTTATTTTCAAGCAGATAATCAATTGTCAGGTTTGGATAACCGGCAAAATGCTTGATTCTCAGGAATCGTTCTTCTTCCGCAGCACCGACGAGTTTTCCATCTATCAGAAGTGCGGCGGCAGCATCGTGTTTATAGCTGTTAATACCGAGAATTACGGACATTTTTCTTCCACTCCATTTCTTTCGGAATTATATTTACAGAATAGATAAGAGATGGCTTTCCGGCAATATGCACAGGAGTATCTGATGTCTTCTGCTTTCTTTTTCGGATTGACGGCGCCTGTCAGCATGCGGAAAATCTGAAGAGTGAACATGAGTATTTGAAATTCCGCAACAGCCCCTTTATAACCGTGTTTTTCAAGAAACCGCAACTTCTCTGAAATATACTTTAGATAGGTTTCGTTTCCAAACTTCTGTCTGGCTGATACCCCCTCGAAATGTACTACTTCTGCAGATGGCACAAACCATGTGTCGAACCCTTTTGTGTGCATTCGATACTGAAGGTCTGTCTCTTCATGATAAAAGAAATATTCTTCATCGAACCCATTTACCTTCATGAATACATCACGCCTGAAGACCATCACGGCACCAACCAGCCAGTCTACTGTAATTTCCTGTCCATGCCCTGAGTGTTTTGCACTCTTCTTTCTGAAAATTGGCAGATGCTCCCTGATAAGTTCTTCCGGAAAGGGAAAATCCCGCATGGACGGCTGGAGTTTCCCATCTTCCCAGAGAAGGCGGGGACCTACCACACCGGCTTTGGGGTGTCTTTCAAGCGCTGATAACAAGGCATTGAGACTGCCCGGAAGAAATACTGTGTCATTATTGGCAAGCACTATAACGTCATCTTTTATGTTTTTTATAACTTTGTTTGCACCTGCGGCGAAACCTTTATTCTTTTCTGACTTTTCAAGGGTAAACCAGTCGAACTGGCTGTATTTTTCGAGAGCCTTTTTATCAGAGCCATCGGTGGAATTATTGTCGAAAACTATTAATCGGGCATCAACTTCCTCTATCTGGGGAACAAGCGACTCTATCATGTTATTCAGAACTGCCCTGCCATTCCAATTCAGGGTAATCACAGCAATTTTAGCGGTTTTACTCACCATCGTCTTCATCCATCCGTTCGTTGCAGTAGTCTCTGAATATGATGAATTCTGTCATGTCAGTATCTGAAAGTCTGCGTCTGTGCCAGTTGAAGTATCCATAGGGGTCCACCGGTTCATCATTTTCATCGTTTATCTGATAATGCAGATGTGGTGCGGTAGAAGTTCTTCCCGTATTACCTACGCTGCCCACCAAATCCCCCCTGCGGAGTACTACTCCCGGGACAATGCCGGATGCGACATCCTGCATATGCAGAAAAATCTCTTTATGCCCGTTGCCTATATCGACTTCAACGCAGTTTCCGTTGAACGAATAATTCCAGTTCACCCTCGTCACTACTCCGCCGTGTGCTGTCTGTACCGGTGTCCCTGCGGATGCCTTGAAATCCACACCTGCATGAATGTGATTCCCGCGCTCTTCGCCGAATACCCCTGTGATTTCTTCAAAACTTCCAATCGGCAGTTGGTCAAGCAATTTTGGAGACTCTGTTCCATCGCTGTAATAAAAAGACGGATAATTATCTCCGGTTTTATGAAACACATATACAGTAAATGGATTATTTTGTGTGCCTGCCCGGGGAATGTATCTCAGTGCGACCACTTGATTCTCTCTTGATGTGTAATCAGCATCGAACAGGACTATTATCGAATCTCCCGCATTCATGCCGTTCCAGGGGTCTGCGTCCCACCACATGCATCGGACAATGTGTGCGCCAAGAACATCGGAATCCTCAAGCAATCCTGACAAACTGCCGTAAATAGAACCGTTTACCTCTATTGCCAGACAGTTTCTCGGTCCTTCTGGGATATAAACCGGCTCTGTTATCTCAATAGTGTCGGGTAGAACGACTTCCGTCTCCAGTATTTCTTCTTCCGGCTCATCTTCGGCTACCGGATATTCGGATTCGGCACCTGTGGCTTCAATAGGTACTACAGTTTCCTGATTTGTATCATCTCTCTGCCCGCTTTCAAGATCCGTTGATCTGATGACAATCACACCTTCATCGGAATCTCCGCATGAAGCCGTAAGAACAACGGCAGCACAGCAAGTTAATAGCAGTCTTTTCAGCATACCCCCCCTGTCAAGATATTGACATTTAACAAAAATGTGTTAACATATACACATGAATAAGAATAATACAAAAAAATACCATATTCTGGTAATCGACGATGACCCGAATATAACTGAATCACTGCGCGAGGTTTTCGAATTTGCGGGCTACCTGTGTGATACTGCTTCCACAGGGGCGGAAGGTTTGAACAGACTGCGGGGAAAAAGACCCTACGACCTTCTTATAACAGACGTTCGTCTCCCTGATATTTCAGGTATTGAAATTCTCGAAAAGGCGGGAAAAAAGTATCCTTTTATGCCGGTTGTTGTAATTACGGGATATTCTTCCATTGAAAACACAAAGGAAGCTCTTAAAAAAGGGGCGGTCGATTATATACCCAAGCCTTATAAGAATGAAACAGTCCTTAGCTCCGTAAAACGAATATTTACTTATACAAGCAGCATTTCGCCGGGAAAACTCTCTCCTGTCATTGTATATAAAAGCCGGGTTATGGAAGGTATAATGGATCTGGTTTCCCGAGTGAGTAAGACGGACAGTACCGTTCTTATCACAGGTGAAAGCGGTACGGGGAAGGAACTCATAGCAAGAGCCATTCACCGCATAGGAAGGCGTTCGCACGAACAGTTCGTCACCGTAAATTCAGGAGCCCTGCCTGAAAGTCTTCTGGAAAGCGAACTTTTCGGGCACATAAGGGGGGCTTATACTGGGGCTGTCTCCACTACCCTGGGACGCTTTCAGGTTGCTGACGGCGGAACTCTGTTTCTCGATGAAATCAGCACTATGAGTCCTGCCATGCAGGTGAAACTTCTTAGGATCCTTCAAACCGGTGAATTCAGTCCTGTCGGCAGTTCTGAAAACTATGTGACCGATACCAGACTAATTGTTGCATCCAACAAAGACCTCAGCATCGCCATAAAGGAAAATGAATTCAGGGAGGATCTTTATTACAGATTGAATGTCATCGACATAAATCTTCCTCCGCTTCGAGAACGCAAAGAAGACATTCTCCCCCTGACTGAGTATTTCCTCAGCCGGCTCTCGATGCCAAATGATACTGAGTCTTATGTTCTTTCTCCCGATGCTGTTTCAGCGCTACTTGCTTATTCCTGGCCGGGCAACATCAGAGAACTTGAAAATGTGCTCGAAAGAGCTGTCCTGCTGAATGATGGAAGCACTATTGACTTAAACAGTCTCCCTGAAAACGTCATTGGGAGTCTTTTTTCGATAAGTGATACAGATTTACCGGCAGGAGCTTTCGACCTTGATTCCCTGCTTGAAAATATGGAAATTAACTATATAGTACGGGCTCTTATTGAAGCCGGTGGAAACAAATCGAAGGCTTCTGAACTCTTGGGGTTAAGAAGAACAACTCTTCTTGCCCGGATAAAAAAATACAACATACCTGCCGATACAGGAAAAGAGAAAGGCAATGACTGAAAATAAAGTGCATCGTATTCTGGTTGTCGACGATGAAGAAGCTATCAGAATTCTCTGCAAGGAAACTCTGTCGCTGCAGGGCTTTAATATAGACATAGCAGAGAACGGTCGTGAAGCTCTCGAACTCTTGAAAGACAATTCTTACTCACTTGTTCTAAGTGACATCATGATGCCTGAAATTGACGGACTCGAACTAACATCGCGCATAAGCATTTCTTATCCGGATACTTTTGTGATTCTAATTACAGGACAGGGTTCTGTTGATGTAGCGAAGACCTCCATCAAAAAGGGCGCCTTCGACTTCATTACCAAACCCTTTAAAATCCCTGAATTGGTTCATGTTGTAAAGAAGGCTCTTTCTATGCGTGAACAGCAGATAGTGAATTTTCCCGTGTTAGAGTTGAAAACGCTGTATGAATTCACATCCCAATCAACTGTTGAACACGATTCCATGGACATTTTTATAGACCGTTTTGCAAAAGTCCTGCTGGATTGTTTCGATGCGGACGCTGTTACGGTTTTCCTGTCGGACAGAGTTAATGACCCAAAAATAAAAAGGGTTGCGGGGGTTGGGGACAAAGAACTTCTTGGCGAAGATGAATGGGTTGCGCTTGCATCGCGAACCTATGCTACCGAATCCGGACTGCTCGCGGGTGAAAATACACGTATATCTCTATCGAAGGAAACCAAGGCATCATTCCTTGCAGCTACTACCATACCCTGTTCTGACGGAAATCTCGGCATCTGCCTGATAGTACGTTCTGAATCTCCGACTCCGTTTACTCCGAGGGACCTGAAGTTATTGAATCTATTTTCAGCACATGCAGGAAATCAGATAATTAATTACAGACTATCGGATTATCTTCGTGAGCATGCAAGCAACCTTGAGAAGATCAATGTCCTTACCGGATATTTTTCTTCTTCTCTCGATGTGGAGAGCGTTCTTTCTTCTATCGGACAGGGACTCAGCACCATGATTCCTTTCGATCTGTTTGGGGTTTTCCTAATGAAGCCGAACGAAATACCACTGTGTTACCTGTATAAATGTTCAGACCTTCCCGATAATACAGTACAGGAGCATATTGCAGAGAAGTTGAGTGATATTTATGAGTCAGATATTCTTGATTCGATGGCTAATAACAAATTAGTCGAAACATTTTCATCTGGCAGGATAATTACGCTTGATATGTCGCCCACATCCAACATAATAGACCTTGGTGACTACGGACACTTTTCGGGTACAATGATCTTGTCTTCCTGGTCACCGAAACAGCCGGATTTAGAAACTTCTCCTTTCCTGCCCATAATTGTGCGTCATGCTGCCGCTGCTTTGCAGAATGCACACCTTTATGAATCGAGCGAGCGTACTTACATACAAACGATAGCAGCCCTGGCTTCAGCCGTGGATGCGAAAGATCCCTACACAAACAACCACTCGAGAAATGTAGCCGCCTATACTTATGCGTTTCTCAAAATACTCAATATCTCCGCTGAAGAAAGAAAAATCATGGTAAACGCCGCATTGCTTCACGATATTGGAAAAATCGGTATTCCTGAACAAATACTGAACAAACAGGGACCACTTACGGATGAAGAATACAGCATTGTGAAGGAACACCCCAGCATGGGGTATAAGATACTCAGCCCCATCATAGCATTCAGTGACTTTATAGATGGAGTACGAACTCACCACGAACGCTACGACGGAAGGGGATATCCGCTTAAATTGAAGGGAACTGAAATTCCCTATCTCGGGAGGATTCTTACTATCACCGATTCATTCGATGCCATGACCTCCGACCGTGTTTACAGGTCTAAATTGCCTATTGAAATTGCCATAGCAGAATTGAAAAAGCATGCAGGAAAACAGTTTGACCCTGATCTTGTGGAAATTTTCATCGAAATTCTATCGGAGTCCGGTTTGTCTGAACTCCGCGAAGAATATCTGGACATTTTTGGAGAACAGACATCTATATGATAACTTCCCCATATTACTTGAATTCACAAGAAACGGAGTCCTATATAGTGTTAAACCTTAAAAGAAAACGAAACATTGCAAATTAAAGATATTGAAGCAAGACAAATTCTCGACTCGCGGGGAAATCCCACGGTAGAAGCCGATGTATATCTCAAATCAGGAGCATTCGGGAGAGCTGCCGTTCCAAGCGGTGCTTCCACGGGAATGCATGAAGCGGTAGAACTTCGCGACGGCGGAGATATCTACTGCGGAAAGGGTGTTCTAAAAGCTGTAAAGAACATAGAAAATATCATTAAACCTGCTCTTATCGGCATTTCCTGCCTTGAACAGACTAAGATTGATAACATTATGCTGGAATTGGACGGAACGCCGAACAAGAAGAACCTCGGTGCCAACGCAATTCTTGCCGTTTCTATGGCAGCAGCCCGTGCTGCTACTGCTTTTGAGAACAAACCGCTTTTTCAATATCTTGGTGATTCCAACGATATTTCTGCCAATCTCCTTCCGCTTCCAATGATGAATGTTCTGAACGGCGGGGAACATGCTTCAAACAATATCAGCATCCAGGAATTTATGATTATCCCGGCAAATTTCGAAACTTTTTCACGTGCTTTGCGGGCAGGGATAGAAATATTCCATGAATTGAAGAAAAAGGCCGCTGAGAAGGGGATGCCCACAACTGTCGGGGACGAGGGAGGGATTGCGCCTGACCTTCCCACAAATGAAGCTGCCCTGAAATTCATTGTGGACAGCATAATATCAGCCGGATATACCCCCGGTGTCGACATTTATATCGCCCTCGACCCCGCTGCCAGCGAATTTTACCGGGATGGAAAGTACTTCATGCACGGATGCAGTCCGGAGGGCTTATCTTCTGGAGAAATAAGCAATTACTGGGAAGCCCTTATCGAGGAATTTCCGATCATCAGTATTGAAGACGGACTGGCTGAAGATGATTGGGAGGGTTGGTACATGATGAACCGCTGGCTGGGCGAGAGAATAATGATTGTCGGCGATGATATTTTCGTCACAAATCCTGAGAGACTTCAACGCGGACTCGATGAATCCTCCGCAAATGCCATTCTCATAAAACCCAACCAGATTGGTACTGTTACAGAAACTATTGCTACTGTCCGGCTTGCGGCTGAAAACGTGTGGAAGACCGTGATAAGCCACCGCAGCGGCGAAACGGAAGATACTTTCATAAGTGATTTTGCCGTGGCAATGAATGCAGGATACATTAAGACAGGTTCGGGCAGCCGCACAGATAGAATAGCTAAATACAATCAACTGCTTCGCATAGAAGAGATTCTTGGGGATGAAGCTGAATTCATGGGAATGAACGGTGTTCCCGAAGCTTTTAGAAATTAAATTGGCTGGTCGCAGGAAAATTACCCGCGCTGAACAGAAAAAAGCGGCTTATTACATCATTCTCGTTTCGATCATCATAACAATTCTCCTCATTATCCTCATCAATAGAAACAGGTTTATAACAATTTCAGAACTGGATGATACTGTATCGGAACTTACTGTTTCTATAGAAAGTCTTGAGACCGAAGTCGACTCCCTAAGGACTGAAATAGACCGCCTGACTAATGACTCTCTTTATATGGAACATGTTATCCGTGGAATTCTCGGCTGGGGTAGAGAAGGAGAGAATATAATCAGGTTTATCCGGGTTGATACCACAGAGGCAGTAAATTGAAATCCTGCGAAGACACCGCTGTTTCAAATACAATCTCCTGCCGAATATCGTCTGTCGGCCGCAGAGAAATCCTGCTCATGGATGAAAACGGAAGGGAAGTTAAGGGAAGAATATCCGGTAGAATCTATAAGGACGGTACTCCCGTTGTGGGAGACAGAGTAACAGTAGATACTGCTCAGGATGTCCCTATTGTTGTCGAGGTATTTCCTCGCAGAAATACTCTTAAACGCACAGTCTCGCGGGGCGAAGAACACATAATTGCTGCAAATATAGATATGGTGCTTGTAATGATCTCTCTTCGAAATCCGCCTCCAAAATACAATGTTATCAAGAATTCACTCATAGGTGCCGAGTGGCAGAATATCCCTGTGACTATTGTCCTGAATAAAATAGATCTTGTTGAAGAGCATCTTTCGGAGGAAATAGGCTCTTTTATCGATACTTATGGAGAGGGGGGGGCAGGTTATCCTATTTTCCCCATTAGTTGCATCTCCGGCGATGGTGTTAGTACTCTGAGAGCGTCCCTGAAGGGGAAAACTGTTGTTATTTCCGGACCATCCGGATCCGGAAAGACCTCCTTTGCTAAAATACTCAATCCGTCTCTGGATCTCCTTATAGGTGAAATAAACACCAACACTTCGCAAGGGCGTCACACAACTGTTGCCGCAAGACTCATTACACTCGATGAGAATACTTTTCTGATAGATACCCCGGGGGTAAGAGTGTTCCCCATAGAACACATTCCTTTCGACAAGCTTCAATTCTGTTTTCCTGAGTTCCGCGAATTCATAGGAGACTGCCGCTTTAGGGACTGTCTGCACCGCACCGAGCCGGGCTGTGCTGTTAAAAAGGCTGTTCAGCAAGAGCGAATCAAAGAAGAGCGCTATGATGTCTATCTGAAATTAGTCAATAAGGCTGAAAATCAGTAATTTTATTTGTGGGGGCTTTTCTTCTTCAAATCACCTTTCATATCAGATATGAGATTGTCCCAGTCTTTATATGCTTCGGGATTTTCCTGTTTCATTATCCGCAGATTTTCACACATCAGCAGATATGCATAAAGAAGAATAAATGCGACAAAGAACACTTCGAGCCAGATGTACAGCTTCTTAGGTTTGCTCTTCCACCCCGGATGGCGGGGCGGGTCAAGAACCCTGACTGCCGGCTGTTCTTTTTGTTCTTCCGCTATTGCCTGCTGCAGACTTACATCCAGAAGACTGGAAAGTTCCAGCGCTGTTTCATAATCCGCCCGCAGAATAGCATAACGGAACTGTATATCAGGAATCTCGTTAAGCGATAGAGCCGGTGCTATTTCTTCATACCCATAGGGTATTACTCCTGTTTCAAGCATTGTAATGATATCCAGCAGAGCTGACGCTTCCCGCTCTTTTTCAAGTGCTGAAGCGGGAGTCCTGCCAACTATTCCGCTCCTGATTGCATCCGCCTGTGCCAGTAACTGCATATACTGCTGCTTCAACTCAGCAAGAGTCTCTATAAAAACAGTTACTTCATCATCGAGAGATACGATACCATATTCTCTCTCGAAATTCTTCAGGCTGTCTGAAATAACCAGCATAATACTGTCTGCAGCAGAAACCTTTGCTTCGAGAAACACCCTGGTCTGCGTTGCTCTGCTTATGTTTATATGCGCATTGATACTGTCGAGCACGGCTATCAGTCTTTCTGATACTTCCACCGAATACATGGGGTCACCGGTTGTTATCTTGATTTCTATGAATCCTGAAGGAGTTACATTTGCTGAAAAATTCTTCCTGAATTCCTTTCTTGCCCAGTAAAGCCCTACCTGTTCATCTCTCTGATAATCATCATCCCTCTTTATCCGTTCGAGATAATTCGTCGATAGGATTACCGTTTCGATTGCAGTCCTGCTGTTCAGAATCTCTTCATACACATCTGACATGGTGGTCATAAGAGGAAGAGAAAATCCCATTCCTCCGCTAAAGTAACCCGCAAAGTCCGATGCCCCAAACCCTGCGATATTCAGCCCTGAATAGTTTTGTGTTTCGGGGGGCATTATAAGAGAAGTAACCGTAAATTTTTTGGGAAGGATAAAGGTGACCGCCACTGTTGGAATCATCACAATAAGAAGTGCCTTTAGAAGGAGCCATCTATTCTTCAGCAGAACAAACAGATACCAGGACGGCCGCTTTTCTGGCTTCATTGAGACAATCCTATTCCCGCAATGATAATAGTTGCGATACTCGTGATTATCAACAGCGGTTCTTCCCAGCCAACCAGCCACGTACGCGGAACCGTGATAACGGAACCTGCAGGAATAACTTCTATCTCATTCTGTTTTTTCTCTGAGCCGCCAGGCAGTATTATCCTCATTCCGGAAACAGATGCTTCGCGCTCGTATCCACCGGCAAGAGATACATAGTGAACCACACTCATACCGGCTGTATGCGGATATACTCCCGGATTAAACACAAAGCCGGAAACCGCAACAGTCGGCGGTATTCCCGGAACCACTATCTGATCACCCGCCATGATAACAGGATCGGTTTCTAAATCATCGAGCGGCGCCTGTATCAGAATTTCTCCCGCGTCTGCTGTTAACCTTACAATCCGGCAGTTTTCTCTCTCCGCCCACGGGAGTGTTCCGCCCACGCGGTTAATGAGTTCGCTTACCGTTTCTCCGTGTATGTACTCAAGAGTCCCGCGGGAACTTTGTATATTGCCTGATGTCGCAAGACCACTACTCCAAAGTACTGCACCTTCTACTTCTATAAATTCTTCTGCCTGAAGAACATGAATTCTATCTCCAAGGGACAGTGTTGGATTATTGTTTATTTCTCCATTCAGAATAAATTTGGTGATGTCGGTTTCGGTTATGTTTCCGTCCGAATGAATTATCTGAACTGCAGTCCATCTGCCTGCCGATGATATGCCGCCGGCTGTTTCAAGCACTTCTGTCAGGCGCTGAGCACCGTGTATGGTTATCATTCCCGGACTCACAACCTGACCGGTAACGGACACCATGAATGTTCTGAGTGATGCTAATCCAATTTCACAGCGCATACCCCGGAAGATGTCTGAAAACCCGTCTTCTATTAAGGCGGTGCCTTCGCTGAGAGCGAGTCCTGATACATAGTAGGCTCCGGCTGCCGGTATTACTGCATATCCGTCAGGAGTTACAGTGATATAGAGTGTGCCCCCCTGTATTTCTCCCGCCATTGCAGAAGGGAGTCCCCCGTCCATGGAAAACCAGAGAATATCCCCTGGCCCCAGTATGTATTCATCAGGGTCAACGGCATCATACATTGGATGCTGAGCCGAGAGATCAGAAGAAGTAATTTCCATAGGTACTGACAATATCATAAACGACAATAACAGGTACATTTTATCTCCGATTATTCGTTTTTCTCTGCTTTGTAGTTTATCCTGCTATCCTGCACATCGCACCATTTTGCAGGATTGACAAAATATGCAACTTAAATATACCGCCCGCCTTCCATTTATCACAGAAGGCTTGCAGCCATCAGGGCTTTAATAGTGTGTTTTCTGTTCTCCGCCTGATCCCATACCACAGAATATGGCCCTTCAATCACTTCCATAGAAACTTCGTTTCCTTTTACAGCCGGGAGACAGTGCATGAATATTGAATCCGGTTTTTCTGTTATGCGCATCATGTCTGCGTTTACCTGATAGGGTCTGAGAATCTCCATTCTTTCCTGTGCCTTATCTTCCTCACCCATTGAAACCCATACATCCGTATAGATAGCATCTGCACCCGGTATGGCATCTTCAAGGTCTGATGTCACGCGCATTTCAGAATGCGATATTTCTGCAAGCTCTGAAACGGTTTCAAACAATTCCGGAGATGGATAAAGATCTTTGGGAGCAAGAATGGTACAGTTCACGCCCATTTTGGCACACCCTATCATAAGGCTGTTTGCCACATTGTTTCTTCCATCACCGGCGTAAACAAAGTTCAATTCGGAAAGCATACCGAAGTTTTCTTCAATGGTCATTAAATCTGCAAGAATCTGAGTGGGATGAAACATGTCCGTTAGTCCGTTGTAAACCGGTACACCCGAATAATCGGCAAGCTTTTCTACTGTTTTGTGCTCGAAGCCCCTGAACATGATTGCGTCGAACATTCTCCCCAATACTCTGGCCGTGTCTTCTATGCTCTCCTTCGAACCCAATTGAATATCGGAAGACGACAGGAATACCGGATGCCCCCCCTCTTCCCCAAACGCTGTTTCGAAAGCACATCTTGTTCGTGTCGATCTTTTCTCGAATAGCATTGCAAGAGTCTTTCCCCTGAATCTCTGCCCAATCTGAAATGCTCGTCTCTCTGACTTTACAAGATGAGCAACATCGATGAGATAGCGAATATCATCTGCAGAAAGGTCGAGTAGTGTAAGCAAATGTTTGCCTTTAAAATTAATTGCCATAAGGCCTCCTTACAATATATAGGGACATGATTTCATCGTGTCCCGTTGTTCTGTATTGCTGTTACTCATAGTACCATGACACTTAATTCTGCAAATTAAGTGTCACGGTACTTAGAATAGAAATTATTTCTGTTAGAAATTGTAGTAAACCCCACCAAGAATATGTTCCGAACCCCAGAAATCGAAACTCGTGTAGTCGGTTTCTACTGCTACATAGTCTTTTGTTGCACTGATATATCTCATTCCTACTTCCGAGAAGAAAGCGATGTTCTCCATCCCCGGAATTACATAATCGAATCGTAATACGGGATAGACAAGAATGCTCTTAACCAGTGGTTTGGCAATATTGTCATCTTCGCCGCTGCACTTGCTATAAAGTACGGATATTCCTGCGCTGCACACGGTATTAGCGGGATTCATTATTACATAATACCCGGAAGCACCAATAGTCCACATATTGAATGTATGGCCTATTCCGTCTTCATGTTCGGTAATCTTATCATATCCGCCAAGCAACTCCACTCTGAGTTCTGGAATCAATGCAGTCCCGAGCCTGAGAAGAACAACTTCGTTTTCATCCAGCACAGATCCGTTGATGTCGACAGGAATTTCAAGCGGCTTTACGCCGAATGAGAAACCGAGTGATGCAAATACGCTTCCCGAAAGCACAAGAAGCATAAGCGGTATTAACAGTTTTTTCACGATACCCCCTTAATAATCTGTGATTTACTACCCTGTCCCTAAGTTATAGAGAATATAGACAATTATCAGTTATTCTGCGATTGCCGCTTCCCATAGAAGCAGCATTGCAAGGTCGGCTTTTTCAATACAGCAGAGTTTATCGGCAAGCAATATCAATCCTATGTCATTTCTTCCGTCCCGTCGTGCTATTAGAAAGAAAGTCTTGTGTTCCTGTCCTTCATCGACCCATCCGCACATGTCCCAGTCCGCTCCAACTTCGGATGCCTGACCATCCCCCACCTCCGGGTTTTCCATGATCTCCACTACTGCCGGGATATCCATTCCTGAATGAATGATACTCAGTGCTAAAATAATATCACCAACCGAACTGACGGATTGCTCTGTTTCCGGTGCACCTTCCCACTCAAGTTGCACATCATGGAGTTCAGTGTCGGACATACCCCTTTCGACAACCCAAGCGGAGAGGGATTCAAGCCCGATTGTCCACATAGCCCGAGCTGCAGATTCGCGGCATCCGTGGAATGCCCACCAGAATTCGTCTGCAATAGTAATATCTCTTCCAACTACTGTATCCGGCGAGAGTTCACCGTTCTGCATAAGTTCTACTGCAAACGCCAGGAGAAAGATGTCGGGGTCATCAATCGAATACTGTCCACTGCCAATTTGGGCAAGCACTTCACCTGTAGTCAAGTTGATAACTCCTCCGCCAAAATCCGCACCATCCAGTTCACTTATGGAAGCGAGTGATATTGTAGCAGACCCTAAAACCGGCGCCGTAGTTCCGGAGAATATGTCCGGGGATTCATCCACAAGCGTATCCGGGTTCTGTACAATTGAAGGAATCTGAGCAGGCATTAGCACCGGCAGACCCACACACATAACAAGCGACATCCCGATAATAGCAAAACTCATCTATCTTCCTTTCATGATTCCTCTCACTGCACAATCTTTTGTCTAGAAGTTCTTTAGAAGTGTATTTAATAATCTCTTCTGAATACTTTCGCAACAAAAAAGGGCGGAGCAGAAGCCCCGCCCTTTTGTTTATCAGCTCTCTATTATAAACTTGATGCTTCCGTAAATAGATAAAGTCCGTTAATAGGTTGCCAGTCGTAGTAGAATTCTATGCCGTGCGAGGCAGACTGGTCCGGATGAACAGGCGTTGACTTGATGTACATCTTAACGAAATATCCGTCATAGAGTTCACAGATAAATATGTCACCTGCTGCTGCATACCCATGATTCCACGAAGAGTCGGAAGGGGAAGGATAGGCATAACTCACGAGTTCGGCCCATATATCGGTATGATAACCGTTTCCGAATGTGCCGTAATCTCCGGAATAAAGCCAAGTGTCATGTCCAGCGCCGCCGTCATAGCAGTAAACATCGAAGTCGGTGGAAGAAGTAACATACCTGTATTCTCCGCCGGTGGAACCAAACCTAAAGCCGGAGTAAGCTGATGTAGGTGCATGGTTGTCCCAAATTGTGTAAGTCGCTTGGATGAAATTAGGCATCGTTGCTTCTTCATTAGAGTTATCCGAAGAAGTGTTCTCCCCTTCATATGCCGTTACAACATATTTACCTGCACAAGGGGCTTCATGGATACAACTTGTATTGGAAGTCGTATCTACTGTTTCCCAACCTCCTGTACCGTTCGACTTGAACCATACATAATATCCATCGATTTCTTCGCTTGTGACAGGATCCCATGAAAGGTAGATAGTTCTTCCCGACGATTCAGATTCATCTATTGTGAGCCCTGTAACAACAGGGAGTGTTCCCGTATCAGGTCCAGCCGGATCATCACCGACGCACCCGGTCATCAGGAAAACAGCACTGATCAGTGCAAACAACAAAAACTTTTTCATTTTTCCTCCTTTTGTTTTTATTACATAATTCATAATATCATAAGTTTATTGGGCACCATCGTCAATTTCAATAATATCTATATTCTCAGGGGGATATTCAAGTTCCACAAGTGCCTTCTCTGCTGCAGACCTTACATCAAGAAATGGATCTTCTGTAAGTATGAGAAGTGTCTCTTCTGCCGTTATGTCTCCTATTTTGCCCAGCGATACACCAACCTGCCGCCTGACTCTTTCATGGGGGCTTTCTGCAAACGGAATAATCATCGGTATAGACTCAGAGTATCCTATCAGTCCTATTGCCTTGATTACGCCTGATATTCTTCCCGCAGATGCCGTGTCAGGCAGCGATGTAAGAAGTTCTTCGAGCGGTATTCTTGCACGCTCATCTTCTAGTTTTCCTAAAAAATATACAGTATTGCCAAGCTCTCTGCTTGAAATGCTGTCCTGTTCTTCGATATACCTGAGCAGAAGTTCAATTGCATCGTCTATATTCTCTTCGAATGATTTTTCAATTGCCCGCATGGCAAGTCCGCTGAGAGTACCCATGTGATTTTCAATAATGTATTCGACAGCCTCCAACCCTCTAGATGCAAGTTCTTCCCTGTGAGCCGTTACCCTGTCAACATTCGGACCAACTCCCCAGTCGGAAGCAACCGTGAAGAGAGAGTCGAGTTCCAGTGTTTCGGGGGAACCGACCGGATCCTGCGGATTCAGTCCGGCTTCTGTAATCATAGCCATGTCTATGCCTACACCGTACTCTCCGTTCACCCATCTCGAGGAATCCGCTCCGGATCCGAGATAAACATCCACATCCGCCATGTCTAAAAACACGCCTATTCCTGCAGACCCTCGTCTCCATTGTACTTCGCCCTGTCCTGAATTACGGACTGCATAAGTGTCCCTACCCGAAACATCTATAAAGATGCACGCTGAATTAGTCAGGGAAAGTGCCTGCCCACCGTCGGAGCAGTACCAGTCATTGCCACCGCCGTCGAGAAGGAACCCGGTTGAAAGGTCGTGGGCCGAACCCTGAGCGGGTCCATTCCGGGAAAAATAACTATCGTCGCCGTTGCCGTCCCACAGACAACCTGATGCAAGATGTATCCCTGATCCCTGGCTGTATTGAGCAGCGTTATATGTATCCTGTCCTTCTTCATCGTAAAGCATGCCGAGTCCGTAGTAATAAGCGGATCCCTGCCCAAAGACCCCTGCCCTGTATGTATCATTACCGTTCTCAAAATCCGCAAGCAATCCTATTCCTCCCGCGATAAGAGGACGAAGCCCCATGGCGAATCCCTGCGACATTGACTGATTGTCATCGGGGAGGAGTGGTTCGTGCGGATACCTGAATCCTGCAAGATAACAGTCGTGTCCGGAAAAATCTGCAAGTATGCCTTCTCCGAGCGGACCGCCGAAACCCTGCGCAAACTGTGAAGCCCGCCTAATATCGTCGCCTTCTGCATCCAGGAGGATTCCATTGCCCATACATCCCGCTCCCTGGCTGAATGCATCTGCTTCATAGACGTCATTCCCTGCTGCATCTACAAGGAAACCATCTCCCATAATTCCTGCGCCCTGCGTGAAGTTGCCCCCTTCATAAATATCATTACCTGCAAGGTCTATCACTCCGCCAATTCCCATTATACCACACCCCTGTGAAACGGGTTTTGATGATGTGTATCGGTCGTCGCCATTGAGGTCGATAATTACTGAAACACATCCATCAATAGAACCGATGGTTCCTCCGAGTCCGTTTCCGTAATAATCATTCCCACCCTGATCTACTATCAGTTCAAATGGACATTCTTCTGTATATGTGTTTGGCCCTTCTCCGCCTATTACCCAGCGGACCGGTCCGTCGAAACAGAAAGATACTGTCGTACCTGTAACTCCGGGTAGTGTTACCGGCATCTCATTCGGCCATTCCCTGCCAGAAAGCAGCGATGATAACTCTGTAAGTTCTATAACATCAATTCTCTTCGGTTGAGTCCATTTTTCGAATAATTGTACTGCTTCATCTTCATTCTGTTCGAATGTGTCAGGAAATACAATCCCGAATTCTGTAAGATACTCCTCCCAATCAAGCGTATTCTCTTTGCTAAGCCATATATCCGGTATGACTGCAAGAAGCATGTTCAGAGTATCCTGTGGAATTCTCGAAAGATTCTCCTGATATAAGAGTTCTGCTTCTTCCAGGATTTCTATTATTCTGCTAAAAGGTTCTTTGTTTTCTTCGTCTGTTTCTGTTTCTCCGAAAGCAGCAGTTTCTGCTAAATATTCTTCTAGTATGAGGGGAATATCCATGAGATTCTGAATTGCCCTGATTACTGTACTGTCTGCAAAGTGAACTCCTGTTGCCCAGTGCCTGTCGAAATCGAGTTGTGCAGGAGTAAGATTAAGCGTGTCGAGTGCTTCCGCCAAAGCACTGTCGAATCCTGCAGGCATTCCGTTACCCGGCTGGAATCCTTCGGTAGGGGCTGCTGAAAGTATCATACACAATAACTGAGTTAACATCTTTCCCTTCTGAATGATAATCGTCAATATCTTTTGTTAGAGAATAATCTACAACCTTTTCTTTGTCCATCAAACATATCATCCAAATACAGTTGACTCGCTTCTGTTTCTTATGTAGCATAAACACCTGATTGGGGGTGGCCCGGAAATACCGGACCTGAGATTAGACCCCTTGAACTTGACCCGAGTAATGTCGGCGGAAGGAAATTGGAGAATTCCCATGAAAAGACTTGATGATGTGGAGATCACGCGGGCTATTGTAGATACCTATATGTCCGGTCTTCTTGATAATCTGGAACTGGATGTGGCTATTGCAGGAGGTGGCCCTGCCGGCTTAACAGCGGCGCGGGACCTCGCTTTGAGGGGTTACAAGGTAGCCCTGTTTGATCGAAAACTCTCTACCGGCGGCGGTATGTGGGGCGGTGGTATGGGCTTCAATATCATTGTAGTCCAGGAAGAAGGAAAAGTAATCCTCGAAGAACTTGGTGTACACTGCTCGGAATATTCCCCGGGGTATTATACAGCAAGTTCGGTTGAATCGATAGCGACACTTGTGGCGGAGGCTTGCAGGGCAGGTGTTACGATTTATAATCTCTTCTCGGTCGAAGATGTGATGATAAATAAAGGGAGAATCTGCGGTGTTGTAGTAACATCCAGTCCCATCGAAATTGCGGAGCTTCATGTCGACCCGGTCTGCATTTCTGCAAAGTACGTCATAGAAGCTACCGGACATCCGCTTGAAGTACTACATAAAGTCGTGAAAAAAACGGACATAAAGCTCGCTACACCCTCCGGTGGTATAGAAGGCGAGCGCTCGATGAATGCGGATCTTGGAGAAAAGGCCCTTGCGGAGAATACTATAGAAATAGCCCCCGGACTATTTGTTACCGGTATGGCTGCAAATGCCGCTATGGGTTCTCATAGAATGGGTCCTGTATTCGGGGGGATGCTGCTTTCTGGAAGACTTGCCGCTGAGAAAATTCACCGTACATTAATTAGTGACAGTCACTAATTTATTTGGTAATAATATGATGCCCAAAGAAGTAGTGATTTGCGGACTTGAAAAAGTTCGGAAAAAGAAGCCAATGATTCATCATATCACCAATACGGTTGTGATGAATTTCACGGCAAATGTAACTTTATGCCTTGGCGCTGCTCCTGTTATGGCTCCCTGCATTAAGGAATCCTTTGAAATGGTGCGTTTTGCGGGGGCACTACTTCTTAATATAGGTACTCTTAATCGCAAACTTATAGAAAGTATGATAAAAGCCGGCAGGATAGCAAATGCCATGAACATACCTATTATCTTCGATCCTGTTGGTGTCGGCGCTACCGCCCTTCGAACAGATTCCGCTAAAACTATTCTGAATGAACTTGACATTGCTATCATTCGGGGAAATGCTGGTGAAATACTTTCCCTTATGGGTGCAGAAGGAAAAGTCCGCGGGGTAGATTCTATGGCTTCAATCGAAAACAGAATTGATGCGGTCTCTTCTTATGCACTTGAAACCAATCGCATAATAGCCGTTACCGGTGTGTCAGACATAATCACCGATGGAAAACGGACGGTAAAGGTTGACAACGGACACTCAATGATGGGAAAGGTGACGGGAACGGGCTGTGCCGCCACTACTTCTGTTGCTTGTTTTGCAGGCGCTGTTGATGATTTCTTCGATGCAGCCCTGGGGGGTATCATTGCTCTCGGCATTGCAGGAGAGGATGCAGCTGAACTATGCAGCGGTCCGGGTACCTTTGTCCCGCATTTTCTAGATTCTCTTGCAAACCTCAACAGTTCCATCATTGAGAAAAGAACAGAAGCGGAAATCCTGTAGTGAATCCTGATTTGCTTGCTCTTTATCTCGTGACCGATCCTGTTCTCTGTGGGGAACGGGGAGTCATAGAAACCTGCAGGCAGGCTCTCGAAGCCGGTGTGAAGATAATACAACTCCGTGACAAAACAGCAATCGATAAAGAACTTCTCAAAACAGCAATCCAACTTAAAAAACTCTGTTCAAAATATGATGCTCTGTTTATTGTAAATGACAACGTCACCATCGCAATAGAGTCAAAGGCTGGTGGCGTCCATCTGGGGCAGGATGATATGTCCTGCGGAGAAGCAAGAGAACTGTTGGGGGAAAAGGCAGTTATCGGCGTCTCGGTACGAACCCCCGAAGAAGCTGTTAAAGCATGGAAAGACAGCGCCGATTACATTGCTGCAAATATGATTTTCCGGACTGACACGAAAACGGATATTGCCAGACCGCCACTGGGACTGGACAGTATAGCTATATTGAAGGCTGCAACCCCCCTCCCCCTTATAGCCATAGGCGGCATAAACGCTTCCAATGCAGATATTGTTCGCCTTGCCGGTGCAGACGGCATAGCTGTAGTCTCCGCCATCATGGCAGCGACTGATGTCCATACCGCTGTCTGTAATTTAAAAGAGGGACACCACCGGGCTAAATAAAAAGAGGGACAGTCCCTCTTAATTTTGGGGGTAGAGGTGTCCCTACTTTATTTTATTCGAGGAGGCTGTCTATTTTGTCGAAGATCTCTTCTTCTGCTCTTATTGCCGTTTCGCTACCGACGACGCAGATCTTATTTTCTTGCATTATCAGATTAAGCATTTCTGCAAGAGCATTGATATCCGATACTTTAGTGGAGAGTACTTCGTCCCTCTCCTGCTGAACATCTTCCGGGGTATTGCCCGTAAGATAACGGCCTGTCATCGTATTTCCCTTCATCGACGGGGTCTGGTCTCTGTCGTGCTTGCTGATGGTTCCGATTATTGCCTTTCGCATTTCTCTCTCATCTGCTCTGAATTCCCGTATGAATTCTCCGCACCCATCGAAAATATCAAGCGACTCTGATAAGTTTGGGTCTCTCTGGGAAGAAAAAAGCATAGAACCTCCACTTTTTAGCATCATAGAACAACCGTAAGCCCCGCCTTTTACCCGAATATTATTCCATAGATAATTCAGGTTTACAATTTCCTTCATTACATGCATGCAGCCTGAATATTCAATTCCGTAATTGCTGAAATATCCGCCCTTGGTTACAAATTGTGTTTCAGCAGGAATATGAAAACCTTCCCGGATATATTCAGGAGTTTGAATATTGGGAAGCTCGGTTGTTTGTCTTCTATTTGCAAGATATGCCGTCAGTTTATCCAGCTCCCTTTTCGTATCGAGCATGCTCTCTTTTTCGGCAGTCAGTGAAATCACGAGATTGCGTCGATTGAATACCTGAGTCTGCAGATCTGCTAGAATTTCGATTAGCCGCGGAAACCTCTCTTCGATATTCCTTTCCAGGTCAGCAATGAACTTATAGTAGGAAATTCCTCCTATCATTTCAACATACATTCCTCTTTTAGAGAGGTAGGACATCGCTCTGGTTGAAGCAAGACCGGACGACATGATTGCCATTTCAATTCGGGATTTAACTCTCTTCACAATTTCGATGATTCTCTGCTTGTCATCGAATTTCGAAGTAAGAAGTATCTCTTCCAGCAATTCTCTCATTATTACCGTTTTGCTGTAGAGTAATTTAGAGGCCATCATCAATCTTGGATAAATCTTGTCTTCGTCATTACATGTGGCAAAACAGCCAAGACCAAACCCCATTGCCCCAAGATGTATTCCCATTTCATTGTCCAGTTCGGAATAACTGTAGTTCTTTGTATCTACTTTTCCCAGGAGAGTAGAAAGAAGCTTAAGATAGGGAATATTTTCCAATGATACCCCTCGAGTATCGAAAAACATCGACATATATGTTATTCCATTGGTCGTGAGTGGATGTGTGAGGGTTGTTATGGTATTGGAAGTTTCTACTTCCTGCGGGATTTTCCCGGATTTCTTGTCTATATCAGCAAGGTTGAGGAGGGGGATGGTCTTCAGTGCTTCTTCTGTATCAGGTTTTCCTTGCTTCCTCATTAGATTCTGCGTTTGAATAACCAATTGTCTTAATTCCGTTTTTGTAAGACTGTTCTTGTATTCTGCAAGGTTTCCCCGGACTTTTTTCTCTCTTTCTGTTTCCATCCCCGGGCGGGGAAGCAGCGTGATAAAGGAAGAATGAAGATTGTCAAGCAGATAATTTTTTATCAACTGTTCGAAATATCTCTCTTTACTCTTTTTCCTAAGCTCAGCCAGAATCGGGGTGAACCGGAGATAAACAAAGGGATCCTTGTCGTGAAGCCAGTTATCCATAATAGGATAACTATATACCAGCCCCCTGGAGAAACCTCCGTAATCGGCTTCTTTCAATGAAAACTCCATCGAATTTATTTCTGATTCTATCTGTTGAACATCTATGCCTGTCTCGAGTAATTCGCCCAGTGTATCATCTATGATTTTCTTTATCTTTTCTTTTTGATTCAGGTTGCTGTTCTTTACGATTAAACTCCATACCGGCTCTCTATCTTTGGAAAACCAGCCGTAAACGTCCTTTCCCGCTTCTGCATTCAAAATAGCGTGACGCAGAGGGGCTGCTTCAGAGTTAACGAGAAGGCTCATTAGAATGGAGAGCCCCACATTAACCAATGGTTTATCGAATGTTCCCGTTACTATGCTGCTACAGAAATATGTCTTATCCTGTGTGTTTTCTCCTGCAGTTATCGGATAACAGCCTGTGACTTCTCTTGTTTTTTTAAATGGAATTTGATAATCTATAGAAGAGCTAACTTCCTTATGGGAAAAATCTTTCAAATACTGTTCTTGAATGAACTTCAGCTGCTTCATCAGGCTTCCTTGCCCATAGAGAATTATGTAGCTGTTCGAAGGATGATAGTATTTCCTGTGATATTCCAGAAATTGTCTGTAAGTCAGCTTTGTTATGTTTTCAGGCTTACCTCCTGAATCGAATCTGTATACTGTATCGGGAAACAGAGATCTCGTGCTCAGGTCATCTAGCAGTGATTCGGGGGAAGAACTCTCTCCCTTCATTTCATTATACACCACACCCTTATAGACAATTTCATCATCTGTATTTTCTATATGGTAGTGCCATCCCTCCTGCAGGAATGTCTCTCTTCTCTCATATATTAACGGGTGAAATACTGCGTCGAGATACACATTCATCAGATTGAAATAATCTTTTTCGTTTTTGGTCGCTACAGGATAAATAGTCGAATCATTCCCTGTCATTGCATTTATGAATGTATGCAGGGACCCTTTCAAGAGTTCTACAAAAGGTTCTTTGCAGGGGAACTTGCGGGAGCCTCCCAGAACGGAATGTTCTATTATGTGAAAAACCCCCGTATCATCCGAAGGCGGTGTACGAAATCCTATGAGGAACATTCGGTTTTCATCATCATTTTCGAGGTGAATCAGCCCAGCCCTTGTCTTCTCGTGCACGAATCGACGGGCAAGACACCTTATCTCTTCAATCTGAGTCTGTTCAACAAGCCTGAACCCGTGATATATCTTACCTGTCTGCGTGATGTTCTTTCGATTCACCGGGTTAACTCCATTGTTCATTGTGTATTCTAGTACCGTCATGTCTGTCTTCAAACTCAGGATGTTCAGCGGGAACGCCTATTGAAATAAGCGCTACCGGCATGATGTAATCCGGAAGATTAAATAGTTTTTTCATTCCCTGCATCCGCTCTTCCCGTGGATATATTCCAAGCCACACTGCCCCTAACTCTTGGTTCACGACTTCAAGCAGAATGTTCTGAACTGCGGCAGAGCAATCCTGGACTATGTAACCTATGTGACTTTGTCGTTTCATGTTTCCGCAGACCAGAATTGCCGCTCCGGCTGATGGTACCATTGCTGAATAAGGATGGAATTCGGGAATGATTGCAAGAGTCTTTTTGTCTTTCAGTACTATGAATTCCCATGGTTGCAGATTCCGCGCCGACGGTGCCTGCATTGCAGCACGCAGAAGTTGTTCTATCTTTTCATCGGAAACAGGCTTATCCTCATATTTCCTGACACTCCTGCGCTTCCTTATCTCTTCAAGCATCTCTTCTCCTTTTTTAATTAGGGACACCATAGAAATGGTGACAGGCGGCTTTTCCATGGTGTCCCTAATTATTTATTTCTCTTTTTTTCGTGTAGCGGTCTATCAGTTCGTAAAGGGAATCGATGTGTGCCGTGTCACCAAGCAGGACTCCAGTGGGGGCGGGGATGTCATCTATTTCAAGAACAGTATTTATCCCTGCCAATTCAACAAGTCTTAGATTATCGGAGTGATCGCGTCCTACTAAACCAATTGTGTCTTCCGTAATTTGGAAAAACCTGCCGTGTCTTATTAGCCGGCAGTTACCTGCAGTAAATAATTCAGGTATTAACATCAATACCTTAAGTCTCTTACAGTAATTCTCATCAGTGAGTACACATCCCCCCGCAGGATTGGGATATTCATCTATACCATAGTGGACAGCAAGTGCTATCTGCCTCTTTCTCGACCTTCCGTTAATATCGAGAAGTTTTTCTCTGTTTATTCTGCCGTCAATTTCGGGGACTGTCGGTTTCAGTATTTTTGCGGATAGGGGGCGCAGTAGAATGTCCTTAAATCCCGAAAGGCGCGAAACTCTCCTGAGTGAGTGGATGTTCTGAGACATCGGGCGCTGTCCTACTACTTCTCCGGAAAAGATCACATCGAAATTCTCTTCTTCCGCTATTTTACCCAGCATTCTGAACATTCCCGTATGGCAGTCTATACAGGGATTGCGGTTTTTCCCATAACCGCTGGGAGCGTGTTTGAGAAGTGAAATTATTTTTTCGGTATAGTCTATTTCTCTCCAGGGTAATTTAAGCCTTTCAGCAGAGAATCTTCCCTGCTCAGACGAAAAGAAAGGGCTGTCGAAAGTAGCAAGTTCTACCTCTACTCCCTGCTCCCGGAGAACCGCTGCAGCTACCATCCCGTCCAGACCGCCGGAGAATGCACCCAGTGCCTTTACCCCCACTTAGTATGTTCTCCTTCTATGATTTGCCACCTGTTGTCTTCTGCAAGTCTGCGAAGTTTTCTGTCCGGACAAACAGTTATCGGTGTACCGCACACCTCAAGTAGATACCGGTCACTCAGGGAATCTCCGAGTGCTGCACACTCCGTCAATGATGTTCCGCTTTTCTCTGCATACCGCCGGGCATGCTCAGGCTTTGCTTTCCCCCATGGTCTAACATTTGAGATGTTTCCGGTAAGCACATTGTCTTTAACTTCGAGAGTACTTGCCACTATTTCGTCGTAACCGAGCTGTTCTGCAATCGGTTTTCCAAGTTCATCAAGTGCAGCTGTCAGAAGCACTATCCTGCTTCCCTTTTCTTTAACTTCCGCTATAGACGATACTATTTCTGAGCGAAGATACCTGATAATGTTTTCTTTCACACAATTTTCGATGTTCTCTCTCAGTAGATCATAGGGAAGACCCTTCAAATATGTTCTATTCCAGCCCTTTCCGAATTTGATATCCAGAACGGGGTGTGTAATGTAGGCAATCAGGAACATAAGTGCTCTTTTGTGTGTGACTCTTTTTCTCTTATACAGATATTCAACGAGGGTCTTCTCCGAAGATACCGATATCAATGTTCCGTCGAGGTCCAGAAATACTATTTTAGGAATACTTCCATCTGCAAGGCGTATTTTCATTACTTTTATAACAGAGGGGGAGCTATTCTTACGCCTCTGCCGGTGCCGGGACTATTGTCGAATACTGCTGTAATATGAACCAATATCCCGGGGAATAAGCGTGGAAATGCTCCGTGAAAATAGGAATGAGCAATATTCGTATAGGCTGTTATGTCCTGTGCATATTCTCCCGCGCTCGAGTCACCGGGGCAGACAAGTTGTCCAATTCCCCGGACTTCATATGACTTGTTGGCAAGGAATACAAGAGATGTTGTCGGGCGTTCCATTAAATTTAAGAAAGTATGCGTTTCAAAAGCCGGAGTGCTATATAACTCAAGTGATATCATCTTTGTGAGGTCGAAGTTATCGGCGGTGGAATACAGGTTGTTGAGATAATCAAGTTTGTATCCCATGGAATCCGACATTGTGTCATTCATTTCCGTAATGCGGTCTTTTATTATTTCGCGCCTGGGACAAAGCCCCATTCCCTTGAAGGCGTTATTTATTGTGAGTGTGCTGTCAGCTCTTTTCGCGCCGAATGTAGCCATGGCTGCGTTGTGGGGTCCGTCCAATGATGGAGGAGACCCGCCCTGTCCACTCATCATCATGGATATATTGTCGAGGACTTCCTTTCTTGCCGTCAAATTCCAATCCATGAATGCTGGTGGAAGGTTAAGCGTGGTGTACTCCTGCCACCGTCCATCGATATATGCGCGAATCATGCATTCTGCCTCTCTCGAAGCATCTACTGTTTCCTGTTTAAAGGTGCCATCTGTCCAGAATTCTTCCATTCCCTGTTCCCAGTCTCCCGCAAGGACCTTTCCTGTCAAAGACGCCAGAAAAATCGCACCGCCGGCTTTGCCTGCTTTTCCCAGAAATTCTCTGCGATTGATATTCTTTTTATTTTCGTCTTTTTTGTTCATATTTGACATCCTTTCAATTATTGGAAAATATAGTTATGAATTACCTTTCATAACACTAAGGGGAGGATTTGTCCAGATTTATAAAACTTGCTCTCGATAAGCAATATGATGCCCTGTCTAGCCTCTGGCTCGAAGAGTTGGAAAACGGCATCCCGACAGATATAGTAATCAGTGTAATAGAGGTCCTTTCCGGTAACAATGAACACGCTCTTGCGGGAGAGTTAGTAGAACTTACGGTCGGGGAAATCAAGAACAAAGACATCTCAGAAATACCTATGTTGATTAAGGGAATTGCCGGTTTTTTCCATAAACAAGAATTCATAAGAAGAATTCTCGTTGAAACCCTGCGGGATGAATATCTTTTATTCCGTCCTCTCGAGTATTTTCTCGCCCGGTGCGGTTTGACAGCCAGGGGGGCTGATATTGCTGTCTGCCAGGAAAGTTTCCTGTCCCTTATGCATTATTCTGTCGGCAATTACATATATCACAACACATACGGAGCCGGACAAATTTCAAGCGTATCCAGAGTCTTTATCACGATTGATTTTCAGGAAAACCCCGGGCATGATATGAGATTGAGCAATGCGGTAGAATCGACTCTGCCCCTGTCTGCAGATTCTCTGCTGGTGCTTCGGGATAGTGACCCTGTTGAATTAAATCGCCTGCTCAAGGATAATCCACAAGAATTTTTGAGCCTTATGATGAATGAACCAATAGTAGAAAATTCTACTGCCGTTCGAAGACACCTAGCGGTAATTCTGGGTGTTCCTGAAAGAGGAATTACGAAATCCTGGAATACACTGAAGGGTCTTGCTTCCAGGAATCCGGATCTCTCTGTTCTCGGTGACGACATTGTCATTACAGGAAGAGAGACTTCTCTTGTCGAACAGATTAAGAATCTCATATACGAAAATAGTTCCGATATGTCGCTCGTGGTCAAGAAGATATCACCCCTTCTTAAAACTGCTTCTTCTGATGACAGGGAGTCTTTGTTTCTGCTGCTCCCTGATTTGATTAGCCTAAAGTCCCCCGAAACGGGTGCTGTTTTCGAATTGTGCTGGTTTTTGTCGAACCGCGGGTTTGATGCGAGTTTCGACGAAGCGCGTAAAGTCCTGTTGGAGCCGACTGCTTCCCGTGCCCTGCGGGCTTTAGGAGAAATACATTCCATGACCTGTTCAAAAAAATACATCTCTCTTTATCTGTCTTCAAGCGCCCCTGGAGATGAAATACTGAAGTTTTTCTCATCTCTTCAAAAATCTCTGTGGGTGTACGCCGCCAATCTGCTGATTGACACCAATATTGAAATAGTGAAAGCATGTATTCACCTCTTTCTGTCAAATCCAGCCGACACGGACAGATACCTTCGTACGATGCTGTTTATAGCCGGTCACTCTACTGAAGAATTAATGGAGACCGAAAGGAACATTATCTCTTTACTTATGGAAAATATCACTTTTGCCGGAGCAGATATCCAGAAAAAGACCATGCGGTACCTACTCGACAAAAGAGCCGTTGAATTCGACGCATGGATTGCCCGGCAGGATACACGAAAGCTGGAAAATCTTCTTTTAGTGCTGGAAAAATCCACAGCAGCCCAGAAAGAAGGTTTCTTCCTTAAAATAAAAAGAGCTGTCTCGGAAAGAAAAACCAGTACAGCGCGCATGGATATATCAAAAGCACATTTTTGGGAATCAGACTTTTTATTCAGTAGTTCCGCAGCAATCGAAAAGAGGGGCGAAAACATTATTCATTTAAAGGATGTTGAAATTCCCAAAGCTATAGAAGCTATTTCCGTTGCAGCTTCACACGGAGACCTAAAGGAAAATGCTGAATACCACGCTGCCATAGAAAGGCGGGATCTGCTTCTCGACCGGATGAAAACATGGAACGATGAGTTGAAAATATACTATCCTTATCCAAAAGAAAAGATAAATGACAGGATAGTCTCGCCGGGAACTTCCGTCACCATGGAGAATGCCGATGGAAGTAATGTCACTATTGATCTCGTCGGCCCCCTGGATGCAGATTCAGATAAAGGAAAGATAAACTACAAGGCTCCAATCGGTCAGTTACTGCTTGGAAAAGGTGTGGGCGATTCGGTTGTTCTTCCCAAAAACGAAAGTACCGAAAGCATTATTATTTTCATAAAGGTACTTAATTTCCCGGAGAAACAATGATATGCCGTAAATGCGGGTGCGTACACGAAGCAGAGACTATTGGCTTCAAGGCGGCGTGTGAAAACTGTCTGACATACCTTCATTCGTGTTTTCAATGTACTGTTTTTGACCATCTTGTTGAAAGGTGTCGTTCTCTCACAACAGAAGCGGTCCGAGATACAAATGATCTGAATTTCTGCGAAGAGTTTTCTCCAAATATGGATTCACCTAATAGAAAAGAAGGAGAAAATCGAACGGAACCGGGTAAGAAGAGTTTCGAAAGCCTCTTTGGAAAGAAACAGAGCAGTTAATGGCTTTAGGTGACAGCAGTTACGAGAGTATAGAAAAATACTCACTGGGTCTTCGGGGGTACTTTATTCTAATACTGCTGACTGCTGTTTATTTTGCGGCCTATCAGTTTCTTCCTACTAATATTCGATATTCCTTTCTTTTCTTTCTGGGCGGTACATTCCTTATTGCATGGCAGCCGAGACCTTCTTTCTGGCTCCCCTTTCTTCCCGTTATTTTCCTTCTGAGTTATCCTGTTATTAACCTTGATCTCTTCCACCCACAGATGGCGACTCTCTTTATGTTTGCCTTTACCGCCTGGTTTATAATAGACCGCATTGTTTGGGACGAACCGGTCTTCTTCTTCTATGGAATAGTGTACTTATTCTGTGCTGCTCTGATCATACAATTGTTAAGTATTTTTCTCTCCGTACACATTGGCGGACAGTATGTTTGGAACGCCATTCGAGACGGCAGCGGGATTTTTCTATTTTTTCCACTTATTTTCATAATTCCTGCAATCTGTAATACAGAGGAAACACTTATTTCACTTATTCGTGCGGTCGTTATAGCCCTGCTTACGGCCAGTATCATCGGTGCTGTCGAGTATTTTTCCATTAGCGGCTTTTCAAGAATTGATCTTGCTATTGGATATTTATACAAAGGAAGGGTTGCGTCTCTCTTTGGAAATTCAAACGTTTTCGCCGGATATCTTGAACTGTGTATTCCTCTTGCGTTAGCCATGTTCTTCATGGAGAAGAAACTCGCCTGGAAAATATTAGCACTGGCGGCGGTTCTGTTTGGATTTTTCAGTACCCTGTATACCTTTTCAAGAGGGGGGCTTTTCTTCGTTGTGATCGGTTTATTCATAGTCCTTTTCTTTAGGTTCAGAAAGAAGATTCTCGTCCCAATAGTAATTGGGATAGCTCTGGTTATTCTACTGCTAACCAATGCTGATGTCTTTGAAAGACAGATCTCATTCTTTATCAATCCTGAGTCTAATCTTTCGCAGCCCACTATTCTTCATCGATACATTACATACCGTGGTTATCTTCATCAGTTTTCAGAATACCCTCTTCTGGGTATCGGCTGGGGTGCAAAGGAATTCTTCTGGGGCCGAACTAATATTTATTCTTTCTGGGAGGTGCGGCACATTGTAAGCTCAGAAACAATCAGGCACTTTGGAGGATTAAACAGTCTTTTTTTGAATCATCTTGTTAAAGGCGGGGTTATTTCTCTTTTCTCTGTTCTACTCGTCTTTTTTGGTTTTTTGATGGCTGTATTTAGATCTTTTGGAAGAAATCGTTTACTGGTAATGTCAATAGCCGCCGGGATAATTGCTTTTACAGGACACCAGTTTGTAGATAATTTGCTCCAATGGTCGCAGGTAAATGCTATGTTTTGGTTTCTGATTGGAATAGTATGCGCCTGTGCATATCCGTCTTTCCCTCGAAATATAGACAGTGAATAGCACTTTAAGACGGCGGTTGACCTGGTTTGCAGCACCCAAGGGAAAAGGTGCCGGCTTTTCTCTAATCTCTTTTGGTAAGCTCCTTGCCGCGGTATTTATGTATATAAAACAGGTGCTGGTTGCCAATTACTTTGGTCTTTCCTGGCAAACCGACGCTTTTGCGATAGCTCTGATTATTCCCCAACTCATCACGCAGGTAATCTCGAGCTCCCTGGACTCCTGTTTCATTCCCATTCTTGCCGACGTCACACACAAAAAGGGGAAGCTCTCCGCCAATAAACTGATAAGCAGAATACTCTTTTGGTCGTTCTCCCTCGGTGTTGCGCTGATAGTTATTCTCCTCTTTTTCGGTAACGGGCTTGTTTCTTCCGTAGGACACGGCCTTCCTCTGCGAGCACATCTCCTTGGCGGAACAATGCTTAGAATTCTCTTGCCGCTGCTTGTTCTTTCTTCCATAAATGGTATCATGGTGGCTATTCTCATATATCAGGAAAGATACGGAGTATGGGCTTTCATTGAACTGTTTCAGGTAGTAATTGCTCTTGCTGTAATAATAGGAGCGCATCTTCTCTTCAAAAACAATCCTGATGTTGAAATTTTGTCCCTTCCTTTTTCTATTTTGATCTCAGTAGCGTTTACATTCGCGGTTCTCTCTTTTGCGGTTATCAAAGCCGGGTTAATCTTCCATGTTTCAATAGATCCAACAGACCCTGATTTTAAAAGATTCCTGCTAATGGCTTTCCCTATTATGCTCAGTGTCGTTTTCAATTTTCTTGGGCCGGTTGTAGATAAATTTCTGTCTTCTCTGCTTAGTGTAGATTCCGTTACAGCCCTCTCCTATGCCGACCGCCTGAAACAGATAATTCTCTCTGTCCTTTTCATTCCGCTTGCTGCCATTGCCAATGTTACTTTTTCAAGAAGGGCATCAGAGGGGGATTACTCTGCACTGCAAATGGATTTGGTGCGTCAACTAAACTGGACCTCTTTGTTTATGTTCCCCGTTGCCATTATTTTGACAATTCTTGCCGCACCCATTATTGCATTTCTTTTCCAGAGGGGTGAGTTTACTGCGGCTGACTCCCGGCTTGTCGGATACGCACTTGCCTTTTATGCACCCTGGCTTGCGCAGTTTGGCTTCGGTGTAATTGTATCAAGAGCTTTCTTTGCCTTAAAAGATACTGTTACTCCGGTGCTTATTTCGGCATGGGGGCTTATTGTGAATATTCTCCTGAGCATTATCCTCTTTGAACCGTTGGGAATTGGCGGATTGGCTCTTGGAACTACCCTTGCCTCAACGGCAAAAACTATTCTGCTGTTCTATTTCCTGCGGAAGAAAATGGGAGATATAAATGGAATGGCTTTGTTTAGAGAACAGTTAAAACTACTTTGTGCATCTGCTGCAATGACCGGATTTATCCTCTTCATCTCTGTATTCCTGCCTCTTGAAGCAGGGACTTCCATTACTTTCATATCAAGAGTTCTCCGGCTGGCAATAACCGTAGTGCCGGCACTGGGTATCTACTTTGCGACTACAATTTTCCTAAAATCTCAGGTTGCTCTGAATGCGGTTTCAAAAATAAGAAGCAAACTGGCGGGTTAGCCCAGTATTGTCTGAAAAGCCTTTTCTGTCTGCAGAGCACACTTGTCCCAGGTATACTTGTTGAATAACTCTGTTGTCTTTTCTTCTTGATCGGGTGTAAATCCGTTTTCTATTGCGTCTACCATCCCATTTGCTATCGATTCTATATCATGAGGGTCAATCATATAAGTTGCTTCGGCATATAGATTTTCCATAGATCCTGCTTTAGAACAGACAACTGGCACACCTAAGCCCAGCGCTTCCGGAATTGTAAGCCCGAATCCTTCGTGTACTGCAGGATGCACAAGACAATATGCATCTAGATACAGCTTACAGAGTTCTTCTTCATCAACATAGCCCAAAAACGTCACTTTCTCCGAAATACCCAATTTGGTGCTCTCTGCGATAATTTGTCCTGCTTTAAATCCCTGCCCGCCTGCTATTACGAGAGGCGGAATGTCTTTCCAGGATGAGGACAGTGTTCTATATGCTTTTAATAGCGCAATGTAGTTTTTTCTGGGCTCAATGGTTCCAACAGCAAGAATATGTTTCTTTTCTTCCTGTTTCCTGCCGGAAGATACACCGAGATGATCAATGCCTAATTCGGTTAAGAACATCTTTTTTTTCGCTTCAGGGAATATCCGTACAAGATCGTTTGCCGTTGAAATTGAGTTAACCATTATTCCGGATGCCTTTCTTACACAATGTTCTATTTTTTCCCGCCAGCAAAGAATTTCGTCTTTGGGCTTTATATCATCGAGAAGAAAGACGCTTAAATCATGAATCATTACAGTTTGCGGAATTCTATCTGATATATTCACGAGATTGCCGTTGGGGCAATGGATTATGCCATGCTTACCAAGGGCCGAATACAACCGGGGCAATAAAGAATCATTGAAATTTTCCCGGGTTACTATAGGATACACCGGTATATCCATCCCTGAAAACAATCTCGTCGAATCTTCGAACCAGCTGATGTTTGACCACGCCTTTAAATCATTACCACGCCTTTTCAAGGCTCGTGCCAGCTCAACCATATATCTGCCGATTCCGGTGTAATCAGATGGTCTGCTATCAACATGCAGGACTATTTTCACAGGAGCCTCCGTAATTCCTGTTTATTCACGCTTGTTAATTTCATCGAGTATTTCTCGAAAGCGTTTTCTCGGTATCTCTACTGAATAACTCTCCAAAATCCATTTTAGGGCTTCCCTGCGAATTTCCAGTGTCTCAAGCCAGTTTTCACTGAGATTGTCAAAATGCACTGCAAGTTCCTTCACTGTCGAGAACTGTCCAACAAAAGTTGGGGCTTCAACCGCTATATGTGTCCAGGGGTTTACCAGTGTAAAGAGACCGGATGCCATATATGCATTGACTTTCATTTGATAATGTACAGGAACCACTTTTTTAATGATTGCTACCCCTACCTGATAATTCCGGAGAAGTTCCGGGATCATCAAACGAGGAACAGGGTCTATACACCTAACCCTACCGTTTGTATTAGCACAAAGATCCTTTATTCGTTTTATGTCCGTGTCCGTACCTGTTCCTACAATATCACCCTCCATCTTTTTCGACATCATTATTCCGTCAATGAAAATATCAGGCTCACGGAAGTCGTTGATTGTGGTAAGCAGAACTGCTCTTTCAGCTGAATCACTTTCATTGTATATAAATCTCGAAAGATCCTGATTGTGGGGAATCACTTCTATCTTCGGTATGTATGTAAATGGGCAGGCTGTAGCAAAGAGAGCTTTTGACACCAGTTCTTTGAATTTTAGGGTTTCAGTTTCCTGTCCCGGATTGCTGTGAAAGCGCATGGCATATGGAATACCGGTGTCCTTTGCCGCATACCCGGCTAAATAATCAAGACAGAGAACGAAATCTGCTCTGAATTGCTTAAAATGTTTCTCTATTGACCTGCTGAATAACCGGTGGAGTAGGGCATTCTCTATTCTGCCGCTACATGGCAACTGTTCGGGGATTATCCTGGTTCCTCTAACTCCCACACATTTTACCCCTTCTATTGTTCTGCTTCCCCTGTCTAAATCTCGGACCACATACATTGCCTGATGTTCGTCCCCGAAGAGGTCTAACGGGGTTGTCCATCCGCCGGAATAGGCTGGAATTGTGGATGTAGTAGCAACTAGAATACGCATTTTTCTCCCTGTGGTGAATTCCATACAGAACTACGGGCCATTCCCAAAATCCATCGTACAAACGAAAATTCCAATACAATGCCCGCAATGCGGACATTCCCAAAATCCATCGTACAAACGAAAATTCCAATACAATGCCCGCAATGCGG